>NZ_JBVIWA010000023.1:25440-107772 GCF_055595065.1 Streptomyces sp. NPDC040545 | reverse complement strand
CTTCCCCCTCCTCCCCCCCCCCCCCCCCCCCCCCCCTTCCTGGTCCCCCCCCCCCCCCCCCCCCCCCCCCCCCCCCCCCCCCCCCCCCCCCCCACCCCGAGGAGGCTTGCCCTTGCGGGCACAAGCGCTTCGTCAGGCGTTGACGCAGGTGTTGCCGAACGCCGGGTTCAGCAGCGCGATGACGTTCACGGTGTTGCCGCAGACGTTGACCGGGACGTGCACCGGCACCTGGAGCAGGTTGCCGGACAGGACGCCGGGGGAACCCACGGCCGCGCCGTCGGCGGCCGCGTCGGCCATGGCGGGGGAGGCGGCACCGGCGAGCATGAGAGCGCCGGCGGCCAGCACCACTGCCTTCTTGTACGTCATTTTGATTTCTTTCCTTCCCGCAGAGGCGTGTCCACTGCAGAAATAACAACGAGCGGTCCGGGAAAAAGAAACCGCACTTTTTCGGCGGTCCGTCGGTAATTCACCCCGATGCCCGGTCCGATGTGCGGACCGAATTCCTGGTGCCGACGGATTTGTATCGACGATTCCGGGGCCGGGGAGCGTCCCGGCCTACATGCGGCGAGGCCGCCGCGACCCGGTGGGTGCGACGGCCTCGCTGGCGCGGGCCTCGGTCAGCTGCCGTTCGAGACGTTGCCGGAGAGGACCGGGATGTTGTCCAGGATGTGCGAGAGGGCCTCGTCGCCCTTGGCCTGGGTGGAGTTCTCGGTGCACTGCTGGTTCTGCGGGCTGGACAGGACCGGGATGTCCTGGACGCCGACGTTGATGAGGGCCAGCACGGACTGCACGTTGGCCTTCGCGGGCAGCGCGATGCAGGGCTTGTTGAAGGAGCCCTGGATCAGCGCCATCTGCGGGCTCATGTTGCCGTAGGTGGCCTGGTTGCCGTAGATCTGCGCGGCGCCGTTGCCCTGGACGGTGTTGACGCCGTTGTCGTTCCCGATGGCCATCGCCTGAGGCGCCATGGCGGCACCGATGCCCACGACCGAGGCGGCAACCGCGGCCGAGGCCATCATCTTCTTGATCATTGTCGTCCCTTTTTTGCAGGATTGCCCGGTAGTGGAGCACCCGGATCAACGTCGCCGCCCCGGTTCGGGTTGCGTGGCTTCACTCGGATGCGGGCGTTTCGGGCAGCACGGTTGACGATCAGGTGCTGACGCAGGTGTTTCCGAACGAGGGGTTCAGCAGGGCGATCACGTTCACCGTGAGGCCGCAGGCGTTCACCGGGATGTCGAGGGGAGCCTGGAGCAGGTTGCCGCTCAGGACGCCGGGGGACCCGCCGGTGAAGCCGTGGGCCGTCGCACCGTCCCCGCCGTGCGCGGAGGCGAGGCCCGCGCCGCCCAGCAGCGCGGTGGCGCCCGCGACGGCGAGGGTGGTGCCGCGCGCCAGCCTCTCCTTCATCTCCGCATTTCCTTTCGGTTCGAACAATGGTGCAACTCATAACGACCCGCCCGTTGCGAGGGTGCGTGCTATCGCCCAAAAGGCCGTACGAGCGAGTCCGGCGTGATTTCCGGCCTGATTTCTGACAAAGTTCACTCCTGTTTTGTCCCCCTGATCGAAAATGGAGACAGGGTCATGGGTTCCTCCCGCAGAATCCTCGGCACACTCGGTCTGCTGTCCTGCCTCACCCTTTCCGTGAGCGCCCAGACGGCGGGGGCCGCGGCCCCTGCTCCCAAGGAGCTGCCCCGGATCCCTTTCACCCAGCGTTACCAGTCCGTGCAGCACGGCGGGCTGGTGCGCGCCTCCAACTCCGGCATCAGCTGCCGCAAGGAGCAGTCCCCGCAGGCCGAGCCGTGCGCCGAGGTCAAGAAGGGCGCGGCCGGGGTCAACAGCGACTTCGAGATGTTCTACAGCGAGGTCGACAAGGACCCGGACACCTACAACTCCACCCGGGCCGAGCTCAAGGTCCCGCAGGGCGCGAAGGTCTCGTACGCCCGTCTCTACTGGGGCGGGAACCTGCGGGTGGGCGAGCAGAAGCCGCCCGAGGACAACGGCCGGGTGCTGGTCGCCGAGCCCGGCGGCGCGTACAAGGAGGTCCTCGCCGACACGGTGGTGGGCCACCGTACGGACGCGGGCAGCGATGCCTACCAGGCCTCCGCCGACGTCACCCCGCTGGTCCGCAAGGGCGGCGCCGGCCTGTGGACGGTCGCCCAGCTCAACATCGCGATGGGCCACTCCGACGTGGGGGCCTGGGGCGGCTGGACGCTGGTCGTCGCCTACGAGCACCCGCAGGAGCCGGTGCGCCGGATCTCGCTGTGGGACGGCTTCGAATCGATCGCCGCCCGCGGCGGTGACGGAACCGTCGAGATCGAGGGCCTGGACGCGCCGGCCGGCTCCGCGGGCCGGGTCGGGGTGGTCGGGTACGACGGGGACCGGGGCGTCCTCGGGGATTCACTCACCGTGACGGCCGACAGCGGTCGTCGGGTGAGTCTCAGCGATGGGGAAAATCCTTTCAATGATGTTATGAATTCCACGATCACGGAATTCGGTGATCAGCCGTTCGTGCGACAGCCCGAACATATGAATAATCTCGGATATGACGCGGACGTCTTCGACCTGAGTCCCGCCCTGTCCGGTGGTGCCCGCAGTCTGAGCTTCAGGTTCACGGGTGAAAGTCAGGGTCATTTCCTCGGTGTGCTCTTCGTTCAGACAGACGCGCGCCGCTGAACGTAGGAGACCACTCCACGTGCCCAGTCAGCCTCGGGCGGTACAGCCCACGACCGTCCTCCACCTCGTACAACCCGTCGACGGCGGTGTGGCCAGGGTCGTCACCGACCTCGTCCGCGCACAGACCGCAGAAGGGCTGCGCACCGTCGTCGGGTGTCCGCCCGGCGGCACGCTCGGCGACGCCGTCCGGGCCGCCGGGGCCGAAGTGCTCACCTGGAACGCCGGGCGGGCCCCCGGACCCGGACTGCCCGCCGAGATCATCGGCGCCCGGCAGGTGCTCCACCAGGTGCGGCCCGACCTCCTGCACGCCCACAGCGCCAAGGCCGGCCTGGCCGGCCGGCTCGCCGCGCGCGGGAGCCTGCCCACCGTCTTCCAGCCCCACGCCTGGTCCTTCGACGCGGTCGGCGGGGCCACCGGCGCGCTCGCGCTGCGCTGGGAGCGGTACGGGGCCCGCTGGGCCGACCGGGTGCTCTGCGTCAGTGAAGCCGAACGCCGCGCCGGCGAGACCGAGGGGATCACCGCCCGCTGGTCGGTGATCCGCAACGGCGTGGACCTAAACCACTTCAGCCCCGGCGGACCGGACCCCGACCGGGACAAGGCCCGCGCCCGCACCGAACTGCCGCTGCCCGCAGGCTTTCCGGGCGACGGGCCGCTCGCCGTGTGCGTGGGCCGCATCTGCCTCCAGAAGGGGCAGGACATCCTGCTGCGGGCCTGGCCGGAGCTCCTCGCCACCGTCCCCGGAGCCCGCCTCGCCCTCGTCGGGGACGGCCCCGACACCGAACGGCTGCGCCGCATCGCCCCGCCCGGGGTGCACTTCGCGGGCGCCGCCGCCGACATCCGACCGTGGCTTCGGGCCGCCGATCTCGTTGTACTGCCGTCGCGGTGGGAAGGCATGGCGCTCGCCCCGCTCGAAGCCATGGCCTGTGGCCGCCCGGTCCTGGTCTCCGACGTCAGCGGTGCCAGGGAGAGCCTGCCGCCGGGCCAGGGACGCCTGTGCCTGGTGCCGCCGGAGGACCCGACGGCCCTGGCCGAGGCACTGGGACGGCTGCTCGCCGAGCCGCGGCTCCTCGCCGAACTCGGGGAGCAGGCCCGGCAGCACGCCCGGACCGACTTCGACGTGCGGCGGACCACGGACGCGGTCACCGGCCTGTACCACGAACTGCTGGGCAGGCCCCGGCCCTTGAACCAGGAGCGCATCAGCCGATGACGATGGACAGCGCACCCGCCCGGCACACCGGGCAGGGCGGCACGGGGCCCACCGGCGCAGGCGCCTTCGCGCCCGCGCACCCCGCGGCGGCCCGCCGTTCAGCGACCGCCATCCACCCCCCGCGCGGGCCCAGGGCCGACCAGGCCCGCTCCGCCGTACGCCCCCGGCGCGTCCGCCGCCGCGGCCGCGTGCTCCCCCTGCTCACCGCCGACGCGCTGGCCGCCGTACTCACCGCGACGACCCTGCCCGCGACGGCGCTGCCCGTCCTGTCCGCGGCACCCGTCCTGCTCGCCGCGCTGCACGCGCAGGCCGGGCTCTACCGGCCGCGGCTCGCCCCCTCCGCACTCCTCGAACTGCCCGTGCTGGCCGGACGGTCCGCCGTCCTGTGGTGCTCGGTCGCCGCCGTCACGGCCGCCGCCGACCCGGCCCGGGCCATGGGCTGGAGCGCACTGCTCACCGCCGTCTGCCTCCAGGTCGTCCTGGCGTGCGCGGGCCGCGGCCTCGTCAACCAGCTCCAGCGCCGCTCGGCCGTCCGCCGGCCCACCTCCGCCCTCGTCGTCGGACCCGGCGCCGGGGCGAGCGCGGTCGCCGCCGCCCTGCACGGCCGCCCCGAATTCGGGCTGCGCCCGGTCGGGCTCGCAGATCCCGTCGTGGGCTACGTGCCCGCCGAGGGCGACGGCGGCGCCCTGCCGCTGCTCGCCACCCACGAGGACATCCGGCGCGCGGTCATCCAGAACTCCGTCGGGCACGCGGTGTTCACCCGCCCCCCGGAGGCCGACGAGCGCACCGCCTCCCTGGTCCGGCTCTTCCACGACCACGGCTGCCGGCTGTGGCTCGCCGACCCGGCCGGCACCGCCAAGGTCACCGGCATGCGGGTGGCGCAGCCCGCGGACCAGCTCTGGGGGTACGCCGTGCAGCCGCTGCTGCCGCGTCCGGCCCGGCCGCTGGAGCGCTGGGCCAAGCGGGGCATCGACACCGTCCTCGCCTTGATCGCCCTGCTCGCCGCCGCACCCGTGATGGGGGCGTGCGCGCTGGCCGTACGGGTCTGGGACGGGCCGGGGGTGATCTTCCGGCAGGAGCGGGTCGGCCTGTACGGGCGCCCCTTCACCCTGCTGAAGTTCCGTACCCTGCGCGCCGACGAGCACGAGGCCGCCACCCGCTGGACGGTGGCGGGCGACCGCGGCATGAGCCCGGTCGGGTCCTTCCTGCGCAAGTCCTCGCTGGACGAGCTGCCGCAGCTGTGGAACGTCGTGCGCGGCGACATGGCCCTGGTCGGACCCCGCCCCGAACGGCCCTTCTTCGTCGCCAAGTTCTCCACCGTCCACCCCGGCTACGAGGCCCGGCACCGGATGCCCGTCGGCATCACCGGCCTCGCCCAGATCAACGGCCTGCGCGGGGACACCTCCATCGAGGACCGGGCCCGCTTCGACAACCACTACATCGACACCTGGTCGCTGTGGCAGGACCTGTGGATCCTCGCCCGCACCGCGGCCTCCTTCTTCCGCTTCCGGCTGGGGGGCAGCTGATGAGTCTCGCCGTACCGGGCCGGTGGATCCGGCCGGACGCGCCGGATCTGCTGCGGCGGCACTGGCCGCTGCTGCCGCTCGCCGCCACCGTGCTGTTCCTGCTCGCCCCGCTCCCGGCGGGGGACGCCACCGCTTCCGGGAAGGTCGGCCCGGCCGACGCCGCCTCGCTGCTGCTGGTCCTCGTCTGCGCGGTGCAGGCGCTGCGCGGCCGGGTGCGGACGCTGACCCCGCTGGGTGTGCTCGTGCTCGGGGCGCCTGCCGTGGGCCTCGCGGTCGCCACGATGACCGCGGGGGACCCGTACGCGGCCCTCCCCGGCTTCGTGCGCTACCTGCAGGTCTTCGTCCTGGTGCCGGCGGCCGTGGTGCTGCTGGTGCAGGGCGCCGCGGAGTTCCGGCTGGCCGCCGGGTGCTTCGTGGTCCTGGCGCTGGTGCAGGGCGCGGTGGGGGTGGTGCAGTACGCCACCCACACCGGGGCCTCGTACCAGGGCGAGAACGTCCGGGCCGTCGGCACCTTCGGCCCCGGTGACGTCATGGGCATGGCCACCGTCGTGGCGTACGGGCTGATCGTGGCGACCGCCGCCGGGCTCGCTCCGGGGCTGCCGCGGCGCATCCGGCGGATCGCCGGGGGCTGCGCACTGGCGCTGGTGCTCCCGCTGGTGCTGTCCTTCAGCCGGGGCGCGTGGATCGCCACCTTCGGCGCGGCGGTGCTGGTGATGGCGCTGGCCGGGATCCGGCGGGCCGTGAAGGTCGTCGCCGCGCTCGCCGCCGCCGGGGTGGTCCTGGTCGGCGGGTTCGGGGTCGGCTCGGAGATGGTCGCCGAACGGCTGACCTCCATCACCCAGGTCTCCAGCGCCCCCGACCAGTCCGTGACCGACCGCTACACGATGTGGGCCGCCGCCGAGTCGATGTGGCGCGAGCGGCCGGCGGTGGGGGTGGGGCTCAAGGGCTTCCCGGCCAACCGGGACGGGCACGCCTCGCTGGGCCTGTCCTCCGGCAGCGACACCGCCGGCGCCGGCCAGGCGTACCTGCGCCAGCCGCTGCTCTCCCCGCACAACATGTACCTGCTGATCCTGAGTGAGCAGGGCCTGATCGGGCTCGTCGCGCTCGTGGGCGGCTGGGCGGCCCTGCTGGCCGCGGGGGTGCGCCGGCTCGGCTCCGGCGGGGGCGCGGGGGCGCGGGACTGCGGGCTGATCGCGATCGGGCTGTTCGTGTGGCAGCTGACCGACTTCCTCTACGCGGACATCGGCGGGCCGTCCACGGTGCTCACCGGAGTGATCATCGGCCTGGCGGCCTGGTGGGCGCTTCCCTCCAGGGGGGCCGCCGGTCCACTGCGTGGGGCGGCTGCGGGTTCCGGGTCCGTCTCCGGTGCCGGTCCACTGCGTGGGGCGGCTGCGGGTTCCGGGTTGGCCTCCGGTGCGGGTTCACGGGGTAGGGCCCCCGGGGTTGCGGCTCGCCCGTGACGGACACCACGCCCTGGCGGCCCGCCTCCGGCCCCCCGGCCGGGGCGGGCCACGCCCGTGTCCCGGGCGCCCCGGACTCCGGCCCCTCCCGTGTCCCGGCGGACCCCGGCTTCGCCGGGCGCTCGCGGAACGTACCCGTGGCCGGGCGGCCGGGCGGCGGGGTCGATCCGGTCGGCCGTCCCGGCGCGGCCGCGTACCCGCGGAGTGCGCCCGTGACGGGGCGGTCCGCCGGAGTCTCCGGCGCACCGGCCGCCGGGGATCCGGGACTCGTCGCCGCGGCGGCGCCGACCGTGCCGGTCCCGGCGGACCCCGGCTTCGCCGGGCGCTCGCGGAACGCAGCCCTGCCCGGGCGGTCCGCCGGCCTGTCGGGTGCGGCGGACCCCGGCTTCGGCGGGCGCTCGCGGAACGTACCCGTGGCCGGGCGGCCCGCCGGAGGGACCGGCGCACCGGTCGCCGGCGAACCGGGATTCGTCGCCGCGGCGGCGCCGGTCCCGGCGGATCCCGGATTCGTCGCCGGGGGGCTCCCGGGCGGTACGCCGGGTACGCGCAGGCCCCTGTTCGGGTCCGCCGGATATCCGGGCGGAGCCTCGGGCCGGCACAGTGTGCGGGTCGCGGCCCGGGCCGCGAGCGGCTCCGCCGACGCGCCCGAGGCCCGGCCGGGCGGTCTTGCGGCCACCCCCGGCGGGAGCCAAGCGGTGGGCGGGCCGTCCGCGCCTGCCGCCCTCGGCGGGAGGGGCCGGCTCCGCCACGCCCGCCGCGCGGGCGAACTCTCCACCACCCCCGGCGGGAGGCAGCCGTCCGAATCCGCCACCCCCAGTGGGAACGCCCCCGGCCAAGGATCCGAGTCCGTCACCCCCAGTGGGAACGCCCCCGGCGGGAGCCAGCCGCTCGGGCGGTTCCTGGCCAAGGCCGCCGCAGTCACCGCCGGACTGACCGCCGCCGGGGCGGCGTTCGGGCTCGTGCGCGACCAGACCATCGCGCACCTCTTCGGGGCCGGGCACGACAGCGACGCCTTCCTGATCGCCTGGACCGTGCCCGAGATGGCCTCGACGCTGCTGATCGAGGACGCCATGGCGCTGCTGATGGTGCCCGCCTTCAGCCACGCCCTGGCCCGGCGGGCCGCCAGCCGGGCCGGGCTCACCCGCCGGGAGGCCCGCGCGCAGGACCCCGTACGGCTCCTGGTGGGGGCGACCCTGCCGCGCCTCGTCGTGTTCCTGGCCGCCGTCGCCTCCCTGCTCGTCGTGGCCGCACCGGCCGTCGTCGCCGTACTCGCCCCCGGCCTGCCCGACCCCGCCCTGGCCGTCGAGTGCACCCGGCTCACCGCGCTGACCGTGCTCTCCTTCGGCATCGCCGGATACTTCAGCGCCGCGCTGCGCGCGCACAGGTCCTTCCTGCCGCCCGCCGCGATCTACGTCTCGTACAACATCGGCATCATCGGCATGATGGTGGCCCTGCACGCCCTGTGGGGCGTCCGGGCCGCCGCAGCGGGCGTCGCCGTCGGCGGGCTCCTGATGGCGCTCGTCCAACTGCCCGCCTTCATCCGGAACGTGGGCTTCGGCCCGCCCCGCGCGAAGAAGGCCGCCCCGCGCAACCAGCGCGACAGGGACCGCCCCACCCTCATCGCCTTCGGGGTCATCGCCCCCGTGATCTTCTTCGCGGTGTTCCGGCAGTCGCAGGTGCTCGTCGAGAGGTTCCTGGCCGCCTCGCTCCCGCCCGGGGCGATCTCCCATCTCAACTACGCGCAGAAGGTCGCGCAGATGCCGATGGTGCTCTCGCTGATGATCTGCACCGTCACCTTCCCCGTCGTCGCCCAGGCCATGGCCGGGGGAGAGCGGGAGAAGGCCCGCCGGCGGGTGGAGCAGGACCTCGCGCTGGCCTCGCTGGCCGTCCTGGTGGGCACCGCACTCGTCATCGGCTACGCGCCCCAGATCATCCAGGTCCTCTTCGAACGCGGCGCCTTCACCCACGCGGACACCCTCGCCACTGCCTCCGTCATGCGGGTCTACGGACTCGGACTCCTCGGCCACTGCCTCGTCGGCGCACTGTCCCGGCCCTTCTTCTCGACCGCCCGGCCCACCTGGTTCCCGGCGTTCGCGATGGGTGCCGGACTGCTGGTCAACGTCGTGGCCGGAGCCTTCGCCGTCGGCTGGTGGGGCACCTACGGCATCGCCGCCGCCAACGCCGCCGGCATCTCCACCACCGCCGTCCTGCTGCTCACCGGCCTCGGCTCCCGGATCATCGCCATCCAGGTCCGCCGGGTCGCCGTCAGCATCGGCCGGCTCGCCGTCGCCGCCGTCGCCGCGGGCACCACCGGCTGGATCGCCGGCCCGATGATCCCCGACCCGATGCTCAGCGCCGCCCTCGGCTGCCTGCTGGTCCCGGCCATGTTCGGAGCCACCGGCATGGCCATACGCGCCCTCGAAGTCACCGCCCTGCCCGGTCAGATCTCCCAGCTCACGCAGAGGTTCCGCAATGTCCGCTGACACCGACACGGCCCCCGCCGCCGTGGTGGTCCCCACCCGCCGGACCGCTTCGCCGTGGGTCCTGATGTACCACTCGGTCGCCGAGTTCACCGACCCCGCGGAGGACCCGTACGGGATCACCGTCACCCCGCTCGCCCTGGAGGCCCAGCTGCTGTGGCTGCGCTCCCGCGGCCTGCGCGGGGTCTCCGTCGGCGAACTGCTGCGGGCCCGCGCCGCCGGGCGCGGAGCCGGGCTCGTCGGGCTGACCTTCGACGACGGATACACCGACTTCCTGACCCACGCGCTCCCGCTGCTGAGCCGCTACGACTGCACCTCCACCCTCTTCGTGCTGCCCGGGCGGCTCGGCGTGGACAACGTGTGGGACCCGCTGGGCCCGCGCAAGTCCCTGCTCACCGCCGAGGGCATCCGCGAAGTCGCCGACGCCGGACAGGAGATCGGCTCGCACGGACTCCTCCACCAGGACCTCACCGCGACCGCCGACGACGTGCTCCAGCAGGAACTGCGGGGCAGCCGCGACCTGCTGCGCGAGCTGACCGGCACCCTTCCCGAGGGGTTCTGCTACCCGTACGGGCACCTCGACGCCCGGGTCGTCGACGCCACTCGGGCCGCCGGTTACGGCTACGCCTGTGCCATCGACCCCGGACGGCTCGCCGGCCCGCACGCGCTGCCGCGTACACACGTCAGCCAGGCCGACGGCGGCGCCCGGCTGCGGATCAAGCAGCTCCGCCACCAGGTGCGCGAGCTGCGGCGCGGGGTGCAGCGGTGAAGGCGCTCCAGTCGGTCAAGGCACTGCACATCATCACCGGACTCGGCGTCGGCGGCGCCGAACAGCAACTGCGGCTGCTGCTGCGCCACATGCCGATGCAGTGCGACGTGCTGACGCTGACCAACCCCGGGCCGGTGGCCGAGGGGCTGCGCGCCGACGGGGTCCGGGTCGTCCACCTGGGCATGCGGGGCAACCGGGACCTGGGGGCGCTGCCCCGGCTGGTGCGGTTCATCCGGCGCGGCCGGTACGACCTCGTGCACACGCACCTGTACCGGGCCTGTGTCTACGGGCGCCTCGCGGCCCGGCTCGCGGGCACCGCGGCGACCGTGGCCACCGAACACTCCCTCGGCGAGGGCGAGATCGAGGGCAGGCCGCTCTCGGGCGGGGTGCGCACGCTGTATCTGGCCAGCGAACGCCTGGGCGCGGCCACCGTGGCCGTCTCCGACACCGTGGCCGCCCGGCTGGAGGGGTGGGGGGTGCCGGCCGCGCGGGTGCACGTCGTACCGAACGGAATCGAGGCCGTCCGTTTCCGCTTCGACGAGGGCGTCCGGCGGGCCACCCGGGCCCGCACCGGGCTGCCCGAGCGGGCCTTCGTGGTCGGCGGGGTCGGCCGGCTGGTCCCGGGCAAGCGGTTCGACGTCCTGGTGCGGGCCGTGGCCGCGCTGCCGGGGGCGCATCTGCTGCTGGCCGGGGACGGGCCGGAGCGGGCGGGGCTGCGCCGGCTGGCCGCCGAGCTCGGCGCGCAGAGCCGCATCCACCTGCTCGGGGAGCGGGATCCGCTGGGCGACAGCGCGGACGGCCGCACCCCGGGCATCCCGGCACTGCTGGCCGCCATGGACGTGTTCGTCTCCCCGTCGCGGGAGGAGGCCTTCGGGCTCGCCGTCGTGGAGGCCCTGGCCGCAGGTCTGCCCGTCCTGCACGTGACCTGCCCGGCCATCGACGACCTGCCCGCCGCGCAGGCCCCCGGGGCCCGGCGCATCGGTACGGGCACGGAGGAACTAATCGCGGCGCTGCGGGGCCACATGGAGGCGGGCGCGCGCCGGCTGCCCCCGCCGCCGGTGGTCCGCCGCTACGACATCGCCCGCAGCGCGCGGCAGCTGCTGGACGTGTACGACCTCGCCCTCTCGGCCGCGCCGGGCGCCGCCGGGACGGCCCGGGGCCGAGCCACCGCCGGACCGGTGCCCGGCGTCACCGGCGGCGGCGCAGCCGTCGTCGGCGCCCGGCGCGAGCCGGTCGGGCCCGGACCGGCGGAGCCGACCGGCACCGGCTGATCCCTCCCCTGCCCGAAGGGGTCCCGACGGGACCCGAAGAACTCCCCCTCCACCCAGGAAGCGAGCACGTCCATGGCCGACATGTCCGAGAAGAACCCCGAGAAGAAGGCCGACAAGAAGGCCGAGAGCAGGTCAGAGAGCAGGTCCGAGCGGAAGTCGGACCACCGCTCCGAGCGCAGGCCGCGCCGCCGGAAGCTGTCGGCGCCCCTGTGGTGGCCGCTGCCCGTCTGCGCCCTGCTGGGGCTGGCCGCGGGCGGGGCGTACGGGGTGCTCAAGGCCCCCGAGTACGCCGCCACCAGCTATGTCATCGCCGTGCCCGACGACACCACCGAGCCCGCCACCGCCCTCGGCTTCGCGCAGGCCTACGCCCGTATCGCGACCAGCAGTTCCACCCTCGCCTACGCCCAGCCGCGGGCCGGCATCAGCGCCGCGAAGCTGCGTACCCAGGTACGGGCCGAGACCTCCCCCGAGTCCCCGATGATCGCCGTCACGGGTACCTCGAAGAGCCCCGCCGAGGCCGCCGACATCGCGAACGCGGTCGCCGACGCGCTGTCCCTGAGCAGCAATCAGGCTGCCAAGAACACCGGTGTCCAGCTGCTCCTCTTCAACCAGGCGGTCGCCCCGTCCGAGCCCGCCTCCCCGTCCGCCGCCATCAGCGGCGCCGTCGGGATGTGCGCCGGCGGGCTGCTGGGCGGACTGTGGCTGCTCGCCCGGCCGGGCCGCGCACGGCGCTCCGAGGACAGCACGACCGGGTCCGCGGCCGGGTCCGCGGCCGGATCCGCGGGCGGCTCACCGGCCGAGTCCTCGGTGGAGGCCGCCGCCCCGTCCCCGGTCGAGGAGTACGCCTCGCTGCCCGCCCAGGGTGAGCCGGCCTCGGCCAAGGAGAAGGAGTCCGTTCGATGAGTTCGGGCTCCGCCGGGGCCCTGTCGGTGACGCTGTGCCGCGACCCCCGGCAGTTCGCCGCGCTGGAGGAGTCCTGGAACGGACTCTTCCGCGGCTGCCCCACCGCCACCCCCTTCCAGAGCCACGCCTGGCTCCACTCCTGGTGGCTGTCGTACGGCAAGGACGGCCGGCTCCGGATCGTCCTCGTCCGGCGGGGCGAGGAGCTGGTCGGTGCCGCCGCGCTGATGCTCGTACACCGGCCGATGCCCCTGCTGGTGCCGCTCGGCGGCCCCATCACCGACTACTTCGACGTGCTCGTGGCGGCGGAGTACGCCGACCAGGTCGTCCCGGCGCTGGCCCGCGGGCTGCACCGGGCCGCCCGCGGCGCGGTCGTGGACCTGCGGGAGGTACGTCCCGGGGCCGCCGCCGAGGAGCTGTACCGGCAGTGGCCCGGGGTCTCCAGCATGCTCGCCGACTCCACGTGCATGGAGCTGCCGACGCTGCCCTTCGACGAACTGGTCAAGCGGATGCCGGCTTCCGGCGCCCAGCGGGTCCGGGCCAAGCTGCGCAAGACCGACGCGGCCGGGATCGAGGAGCACGAGGTCACCGAGCAGGAAGTGCCGCGCGCCGTCCGGACCCTGCTGCGGCTGCACGAGAAGCAGTGGCGCGGCCGCGGGGTGACGCCCGAGCACCTGCGGCCCCGCTTCGCCGAGCACCTGACCCGGGCGACGCGGCGGATGGTGCGGGCGGGGGAGAGCCGGCTGACGGAGTTCCGGCTGGACGGCAAGGTGGTGGCGGCCAACGTCACGCTGCTGTCGGCCGGGCTCAGCGGCGGCTACCTGTACGGGGCCGACCCCGACCTGCGGACGCGGAAGGTGGACGTCGCGACGCTGCTGCTGCGCTACGAGGCGGGGCGGGCGCTCGCCGAGGGCCGGCCGGTGGTGAGCTTCCTGCGCGGCAACGAGCCGTACAAGAACCACTGGCGGCCCGAAACGGTCGTCAACCGGCGTTTCCTGCTGTCCACGGCGGCGCTCGCGCCCCTGCTGCGTGTACACGAGTCGCAGGTGACGGGGCGCGAGCGGGCGGTGGACGTACTGCGGGAGGCGCTGCCGGCCGCCAGGGACTGGCGGGCGCGGCTCAACGAACTGCGGGTGCGATGACCCGTCTAGAAGGGCCAGAAGCCGGATTCCTTGCCGAAGTCCAGCTTGATGCAGACCGACTGCGTGCCGACCAGCTTGGAGAGCCACTCGCCGAAGTTGAGCGGCACACACCAGTGCTTGCTGTTGACCGGCGGCGGCGTGGGCTGCGGCAGGGGCTTCGGCGGCGTGGGCTCGGGCTTCGGCGTGACCGGGCTCGGGGCGACCGGGCTCGGGGCGACCGGGCTCGGGGTGGCCGGCGCGGGCGTCGGGACCTGGGGCGTCGGGACCGCCGGCGAGGGTTGGGGGGAGGGCTCGGGATCGGTGTCGGGGTCGGGCTCGGGGACCTCGGGTGTCGGGACGAGCGGGCTGGGCGTGACCGGCGGCGGGACCTGCGGGCTCGGGGTGACCGGGCTCGGGGTCACCGGCGCCGGGGCGACCGGGCTCGGGCTGACCGGCAGCGGGGTCTGCGGGCTCGGGACCACCGGAGTGGGCTTCGGGACCTCGGGCGTCGGGACCACGGGTGTGGGGACCAGGGGCGTCGGGAGGACCGGCGTGGGCGTGGGGATCTGCGGCGTCGGGACCTGAGGCGTGGGCACCTGCGGGGTCGGGACCTGGGGCGTCGGGACCTGCGGGGTCGGCACCACGGGGGTCGGCACGACCGGCGTGGGCACCACGGGGGTCGGGACCACCGGGGTCGGCACCACGGGCGTGGGCACCACCGGGGTCGGGATCACCGGGCCGGGACGCTCGGGCGTCAGCGCGTCGCGGAAGGCCTTCGCGGACTCCGGGTTCTGCTTGCACTGCCACACGCCGTGCGGGCAGTAGTCGGTGATGGTGTGGTAGAGCGGCTTGTGCTGCGTGATCCACTTCAGCATGCGCCGCACGTACTCCGGATTGTCCCCGCGCCGGAACAGCCCCCACTCCGGGTAGGAGATCGGCTTGCCGTGTGCTTTCGCGAAGTCGACCTGATGCTGGAGACCGTACGGCTGGGTGATCTGGTCGTCGAAGTCCCGGCCGGGACCCTGGTCGTACGAATCCATGCCGATGACGTCGACCACGTCGTCGCCGGGGTAGCAGTGCGTCCAGCCGATCGCGTCCGCACCCCTGTTCGGGGCGAAGTCGAACTTGAACTCCTGCCCGGGAACGGCGCGCATCGTGTTGACGATGCGCCTCCAGTACAGCTTCCAGTTCTCCGGGTCCGGTGCGCACCGGTGGGTGTACGTGACCCCGTTCATCTCCCAGCCGAGCACGATCACCGTGTCCGGGACGCCCAGCTCCACCAGCCGCTCGGCGAGGCGCTGGAAGTGCCAGTCGAACCGGCCTTCCGCGCCCGCCCTGATCAGCCGGGCCACCCGGTAGTCGGGCACCCGGCCCTCGTTCCGCTCCTGCATGGGCACGTTGAGGACGAACATCCGGTCGTCCTCGGCCAGGCGCCAGTCGGCCCAGTCCTCCAGGAACGAGACCCTGCCCTCGATGCCGGCCCACCTGTCGCCGGGGAGATAGGTGTGCCCGACCCGGATCTCCTTGCCGCCCAGCCAGCTCGACAGGTACGGGATCCGGGCCACCCCGGGCGGCCCGTAGTCGAGATAGGCGCCCATGGCGATGTCCGAGCCCTCGGGCCGGTCCTTCTCGGGTGCCGCGAGCGCGGCACCGGTGGCCAGCAGTCCGGCCGTGACCGTACCGATGCAGGTGCTCGCCAGTCGGCGGCGTGGTCTGGGCATGGCGTCTCCCGAGCTTTCCTGAATCGGTGTGCTTACCAAAGACGTTAGGCATCAGATCTGACGAATGGCCTGTCCGGTGACTGCCGCGTAGGCCATTAGCAGGTGCGCACCACCCCCGCTTGGTCCGACTAGGTGAAAGACACCGCTGCCATGCACGCGTATCTCAACCATGTGCCCGCCGTTGTGCTCAGACTCGACCGCAATCCGTTCCACCACGGAACCCTCGGCGCCGTCAGATCTCTTGGCCGCAAGGGCGTGGAGGTCCATGCCGTCGTCGAGGCCGGGGGTGGCCCCATGGGGCGTTCGCGTTATCTGCGCGCCGTGCATCCCGGGCCGGCGGGCGGGCTGGACCCCGAGGCGCCCGAGGCACTGCTGGAGTGCCTGACCGGGGTGTCGGAGAGGATCGGCCGCCCGGCCGTGCTCATCGCCATGGACGACCTGAGCGCGATCGCCGTGTCCCGGGTCGCGCCGATGCTCCGGGAGCGTTTCCGGATTCCCCATCAGCCCGACAACCTGCCCGCCCGGGTGGCCGACAAGGCCGAGCTGTCGAGGCTCTGCGCGCGGTGGGACGTCCCGCACCCGGAGACCGTGATCCCGGCGAGCGGGGCCGAGGCCGCCGAGGCGGCCTGGCGGCTCGGCCTGCCGGTGGTCGCCAAGTGGAGCCGGCCCTGGCTGCTGCCCGCCGGGGCCGACGGGCTGCGCAGCACCATGCTCGTGCACACCACCGCCGAGGCGCGCCGGCTCTACGAGCGCTCCGCCGAGGCCGGGAGCAGGCTGCTGCTCCAGCGGTTCCTGCCGGCCGGTCCGGACACGGACTGGTTCTTCCATGGCGCCTTCGCGCGGGGCGGGCGTCCGCTGCTCGTGGGCTCGGGCCGCAAGGAGCTGTCCTGGCCGGTGCGGACGGGGCTGACGGCCGTGGGGCGCTGGCTGCCGGATCCGGCGGTGGAGGAGGCGGGGCTGCGGCTCGCCGAACGGCTGGGCTACCAGGGGATCCTGGACCTGGACTTCCGCCGCGACGAGCTGGGCTGCTTCCGGCTGGTGGACTTCAATCCCCGGCCGGGCGCGCAGTTCCGGCTGTTCGCGGACTCGGCCGGGCTGGACGTCGTGCAGGCGATGTACCTGGACCTGACGGGCCAGCAGGTCCCGCAGCCTTCGGGCGGACCGGGCCGGGTGTTCGTCGCGGAGAACTACGCGCTGCTGGCGCGGATCCGGGGCGGGTCGATGCCGCGCCGCCCGGCGGCGGTCCCCGCGGACCCGCCCGGGCCGGCGGGGGCGTCCGCGTCCTCGGGCCCGGGCGGGGACCAGGGGCCGGCCCCGAAGCGGGCCCCCAGGCGGTCCGCCGAGCGGGGGCGCGTGGAGACGGCCTGGTTCGCCGCCGATGACCTGCTGCCGTTCCTGGCGATGCTCGGCGCCCTGCTGGGGCGGGGCGCGGGCAAGAGCGTACGGGCGCTGCGCGGGGTTCCGGAGCAGGGCCGCCGCACGGCGCTCGCCGTCGTCCGCGCGCCCCGGCAGCGCGGCCGGAACCAGGAGCCCACCGGATCCGGTAGCGCCGACGGCTCCGCCGGATCCGCCGCACCGGCCTCCCGTCCCGTTCCGCCGGAGGCCTCGGCCGAGCCGGACGAGCTGGTGACCCGTTGACCCGGACCGGCGCGGCCGACCGGGCCGGGCCGGTGACCATCGACCTGGAGGAGCGGCGTTGACGCGGATCGACGATCTCGTGGTGATCGGTGCGGGCCCGTACGGGCTGTCGATCGCCGCCCACGCGGCGGCCGCGGGGCTCGGCGTACGGCTGCTGGGGCGGCCCATGGCCTCGTGGCGCGACCACATGCCCGACGGCATGTACCTGAAGTCGGAGCCCTGGTCGTCCAACCTGTCCGCGCCGGACGGGCGGTACACCCTGGCCGATTACTGCGCGACTCTCGGCATGGCCGCGGAACACGGCACTCCGCTGCCGATCGGCACGTTCAGCGCGTACGGGATGTGGTTCGCCCGGCAGGCCGCGCCTGAGGTGGAGGAGGTGACCGTCCTGGAGGTGACCCCGCAGGGCAACGGCTTCCGCGTCCGCACCGCCGAGGGACCGCCCCTGCTCGCCCGTACGGTGGCCCTCGCGGTCGGGGTGATGCCCTTCGTCCGTCACCCCGAGGCGCTGCGGGAGCTCCCGCCCGCGCACTACTCGCACAGCAGCGGCCACCGGGACCTGAGCCGGTTCGCCGGCCGCGAGGTCGCCGTGCTCGGGGCCGGGCAGGCGGCCCTGGAGACCGCTGCGCTGCTGGCCGAGCAGGGCGCCCGGCCCTGCCTGGTCGCCCGGCGCTCCCGGCTGAACTGGAACACCGTCCCGCAGCCCCTGGACCGGCCCCCGCTGCGGGCCCTGCGCGATCCGCACAGCGGCCTCGGCACCGGCTGGCGCAGCTGGGTGTGGTCGGAGCTGCCCTGGGCGGTGCGCCGGCTGCCCGCGCCCACCCGGGAGCGGATCGCGGCGACGGCGCTGGGCCCGGCCGGTGCCTGGTGGCTGCGGGACCGCTTCGAGCGGCGCGTGCCCGTCCTGCTCGGACACCGGCTGCACCGGGCGGTGGCGGTGGGCGAGCGGACCCGGCTCGGGCTGACCAACCGGGCGGGGGAGTCCGTGGTGCTGGACACCGCGCACGTCATCGCGGCCACCGGCTTCGTCCCGGAGCTGGCCCGGCTGGAGCTGCTCGACGCGGGGCTGCGTGCGGCGCTGGAGACCGTGGGGGAGAGCGGGGCGCCGGAGCTGAGCCCCGTTTTCGAGTCCTCGTGGCCCGGGCTGTTCTTCGCGGGGCTGCTGACGGCTCCCTCATTCGGCCCTTCCATGCGATTCGTGCACGGCGCGGGCTTCACGGCGGGGAGACTGGTGAGAGGAGTCCGCAAGCGCCTCGGTGCCCGGGGTCCGCGGCCGGGTTCTCCCGGTGTCGCCCGGCCTGGCCGGGCTGCTTCCCCCGGGCACGTTCCGGGGGTACCCCCAGGGCATCCGAAGACGTATCTGCGGTGAGATCCGCGGAGAGAAGGGGTCCGTGATGAGCTCGGAGCGAGCGCAGGGCCGCGGCTGGGTACGCATTCCCGCCAGCCGCGGGGAACAGCCCGCCGGTCGGGCCAGGGCCGGCGGGTACGACCGCACCGCGTACCCGGGGCCGTACGCGGGTCCGTACGCGGGTCCGTACGCGACGGCCTCCCACGCCGACCAGCCCACGATCTACCTCTCCGTGGTCAAGCGCTGGAAGGAGGCCGGGCGCACCCTTCCGGGGCATCCTGACGAGGAGTGGGAGCGGCTGATCTCCCAGCCGTGCTGGCCCGGCCGTTAGGTGGTGGGGGACGTGGCAGCGGAACGGGACGGACCCGAGCCGGTCCGGCAGTCCCCCGTGACCGGGCCCGGGGAGCGGTTCGCGCTCAACGGCATGGGCAGTCTCGAATGGGACCTGGGTGCCGGGACGGTGGTGCTGGACGAGGCCGCGATGGAGGTCTTCGATCTCGGGCCGGAGGAGTTCGACGGCACCGTTCCCGGTGTCGGACGGCGCATCCCGCACGAGGACGGGGTCCGGCTGACCGAGATCATCGAAGGTGTCCTGGAGGGCGGCGGGGACACGTACGGCGCGTACTTCATGGTGCGGCGGCGCGACGGCCGCGACCAGTGGACGCACACCTCGGGCCGGGTGCTCCGGGACGGCGACGGGCAGCCCGAGCGGATCGTGGGGATCGTCCGGGACGCGACCGCCGAGCTGGCCCACGCGACGCTGCTGCGCAAGCTGGAGGCGGCGCGCGCCCAGCAGACGACGATCGTGCAGCGGACCACGGAGGCCCTGTCGCGGGCGGTGACGGTCGACGACGTCACGGCCGCGCTGACCGGGGCGGGCGCGCTGGAACGGCTCGGTGCGGACGGGCTGGCCCTGGGGCTGGTCGAGGGCGGCACCATCAAGATCATCGCGCTGAGCGGGGAGTCCCTGGAGATCCTCAGCGAGCGCCGGTTCACCCGGCTGGACGGCTCGCTGCCGCTGTCGCGCGCGGTGCTCACCCGGCAGGCACGTTTCGTCACCTCGCTCACCGAGCTCGGCGGGGAGTTCCCGCTCCTCGCGGACTACCTGAACCGGATCCGGTACGACGCGGCCGCCTACCTGCCGCTGATCGCGCAGGCCAAGGCCATCGGCGGGCTGGTCCTCTTCTACCGGCGGCGCACCGAGTTCAGTCCGGAGGAGCGCAACCTCTGCCTGGGCCTGGCGGGCATCGTGGCCCAGTCCCTCCAGCGGGCGCTCCTCTTCGACCAGGAACGGGAGTTCGCGACCGGCCTGCAGGCCGCCATGCTGCCGCGCCGGATCCCGGAGATCACCGGCGGGGAGATCGCGGTCCGCTACCACGCCGCCTGGAGCGGGCGGGAGGTCGGCGGGGACTGGTACGACGTGATCTCGCTGCCCCGCGACCGCGTGGGCGTCGTGGTGGGCGACGTCCAGGGCCACGACACGCACGCGGCGGCGATCATGGGCCAGCTGCGGATCGCGCTGCGGGCGTACGCCGGGGAGGGCCATCCGCCGTCCACCGTGCTGGCCCGGGCCTCGCGCTTCCTCGCCGAGCTGGACACCGAACGCTTCGCCACCTGCCTGTACGCGCAGGTGGACCTGGAGACGGGCGGCGTACGGGCGGTCCGCGCGGGTCACCTCGGACCGCTCATCCGGCACACGGACGGGCGTACCGGCTGGCCCAAGGTGCGCGGCGGCCTGCCGCTCGGGCTGGCCTCGTTCTTCGAGCACGAGGAGTTCCCCGAGACCCGGCTCGATTTGGTGCCCGGGGAGACCATGGTGCTGTGCACGGACGGCCTGGTGGAGGAGCCGGGCACCACCATCACCGCCGGGATGGACGCCCTCGCCCAGGCGGTGCGCAGCGGCCCCCAGGGGGCCGGGGCGCTCGCCGACCACCTCTCCGACCGGCTCTGGGAACGCTGGGGCTCCGGGGACGACGTGGCCCTGCTGGTGCTGCGCCGGGCCCCCGATCCGGGCACCCACCGGGCGCCGCGCATCCACCAGTACGTCCACCAGGCCGACCCGGAAGGCCTCTCGGAGGCGCGCTACGCCCTGCGCCAGGCCCTGCGCGACTGGGGCATGCCGGAGCTCGCCGACGACGTGGAGCTGGCGGCCGGGGAGCTGCTGGTCAACGCCCTGCTGCACACCGACGGCGGGGCGGTGCTGACGATGGAGGTGCTGCCGGAGCCGGTCCGGCGGATCCGGCTGTGGGTCAAGGACCGCTCCAGCGTGTGGCCGCGCCGGCGCACCCCGGGCGAGGCGGCCACCACGGGGCGCGGGCTGCTGCTGGTGGACGCGCTGGCGACGCACTGGGGCGTGGAGTCCCGGGGCGACGGCAAGGCGGTGTGGTGCGAGTTCGACGCGGGCGGCAGCCCCCGGAGCGCGGGGTGAGCGGACGGTCACCCCGGGTTGTGGGGCGCCGGGGGCGGGGTGATGATGCGAGCCATGGAACGGAACGTGTTGTGCGCGGGCTGACCAAGGCCGCCGTGTCGGGCGCCCTGGCCGTGCTCCTGCTGGCGGCCGGGGTGACGGCCGTCGTGGACCGGGCGACGGGGCGGCCGCACGCGGACCCCGGGTGCCGGTCGGTGGCCTTCATGTCGATGACGGGCGTCGCCCCCGACTGCCGGTAGCGGCGGCTACCGGCCCACCGGGCGCGAGCCGCGGGCCCCCGCCGCTCAGTGCTCGCGGACCTCGACGTCCTGCGAGTCCTGGGCGACGGTGGTGACCGACCTCGGCATCAGGCCCGAGAGCCGGACCTCCTGGAGCTCCGCGGTGACCACGGCGCGGCCCGGGTGCACGTTCACGAAGGCGCCCGGGGCGCTGGCCACCCAGCGGCGCTCCTGGCCGTCGCAGACGATCTGCTCGGCGCCGATGCTCAGCCGGCCGCCGCCCTCCTGCTCGACGGTCGCCTTGATCTGCATCGCCCCCACGGGTGACGCCTGCTCGCAGTGGTACGTCCCGGAAAGGGTGACGGCGCCGTCCTTGGCGACGTACGCGTCACGATGTACGGAAATCCCTTGATCGAAAACGGTGGCGCCGGCCGGAGCGGTGAATAGCGTGGTGGCGGCCAGTGCGGAGAAGGCCGTCAAGGCCATTCGGTGGGCGGGGATGGGCATTTTTCCTCCAGGTGATGCGGATGACGGGATTCCACCGGAACGCATTGTGCTGGCAGGTGGCCGTACGCACTTGCTCCGCGCGCTCGTGTCGTTGTGTGCAATTACCTGCCCGAGCGCGTGAAACTGGCCGAAATACATCCCCGAAGGGATCTTGCATGCGCCAGCCCGCCCTCCCCCTGCCCGTCCTCGCCCTGCTCCCGCTCCTCCTGTTCGGTGCCACCGCCTGCCAGAGCGCCCCGGAGCCGGACGCGCTCGCGCCCGCCGCCGCTCCGGCGGTCGTGGTGGACGACGGGGCGCCGGGCGCGGCCCAGGCCCCCGCACGGCCCGGTGTGCCGGAAGCCCATGTGGGTGGCACCGCACGGGTGCACGGCACGCAGGTCGGCCGCCACCTCCAGGTCGAACTCGGGGCGTTCGTGGACCCGGCGATCAGCGTGGACAAGAACTTCGCCCCGCCCGCCGGGAAGCGCTGGGTGGCCGCCTCGATGTCGTTCGTCAACGTGGGAGGGGCCTCGTACGGGGCCCTCGGACGCATGTGGGCGCACGACAGCGCGGGGCAGCGTCACCCGGTGGTGAAGACCGGCGAGCTGACGACCGGCAAACCGATCCTCTTCGATTCACTGGAGGTCGGTGAGCGGGCCGATGGGTGGGTGGTGTTCGAAATCCCGGAAAGCGCACGCATTGTGCGGCTCCAGTACCAGGACGCGAACACGCAGGCGAATCCCGGAGAGGGATTCTGGGCCGTCTAGCCCGCCCGGGTGAAGAGCCGTGAAAGGCGCGGCGGAGAGACCACTAGGGTGCGCGCATGACTTCTACTCAAGCCGAAATCGACCGGTCCCAGCTCGGCACCCTTTCGGTGCTCGCCTGGATCGGAGACCCCGAAGAGGCCCACGACATCCCGTACCTCCTCGCCTACACCCTCGGTGACGGACCGCAGGGCCGGGAGGCCGGCGAGGCGGCCGCCCGCGGGCTGCTGGAGGAGATCGGCCTGCCCATCGGCGACGTGGTCATGGACGGCACCCTCAAGGCGGCCACCTTCCCGGTGCAGATCCTGCTGGAGGGCAACCAGATCGCGCTCACCCTGCCCGGGATGAACGCGCGCTGCACCGCCCCCGACGAGTGGGTCGCCGCGGCGGACGAGAGCGGGCAGGCGTACTTCCTGTTCGCCACCCGGGCCTGGCCCGAGGCGGTCCCGGGGCAGCCGGTCGCGCCGGAGACCCTGCAGGCCTTCGCGGGCGACGAGTCCGTCCTCACCAGCAGCGCCCACTGCGTCCTCGCCGTGCGGCGCGTACAGCGGTAACAGCGGTCACCACAGGCCGGGTACCGCCACCCCCGCTCCGGCCGCCGGGCCCCCAGCCTGCCCGGTGGCCGGTTCCCCCCCCACCCGGGGCCGGGGCCGGGGTCAGGGCGGGGGCCGGGGTCAGGGCCGTTCGAAGGCGAACCGCAGCGAACGGACACGGTTGTCGAAGTTCGACCCCGCCAGGTCCGGCAGGCCCACCGCCCGCAGCCCGACCGGCCGGGTCAGCAGCTCACGGAAGAGGGCCTTCATCTCCACCCGGGCCAGGTGCGCGCCCAGGCAGAAGTGCGGTCCGCCGCCGCCGAACCCCAGGTGCGGATTGGGCGAGCGGGTGATGACGAAGGCGTCCGGGTCGGGGAAGACCGCCTCGTCGCGGTTGGCGGAGGCGTAGTAGAGGACCACCTTGTCGCCCGGCCGGAACACGTGCCCGTCCATGGTGTGCCCGGCGGCCACGGTCCGGCGGAACTGGATGATGGGCGTCGAGTGCCGGATCATCTCGTCCACCGCCCCGTCCGCGTACTTCTCGAAGTCCGAGAGCAGCAGGTCCCGCTGGTCCGGATGGTCGGTCAGCAGGGACAGTCCATGGGTGATCGCGTTCCGGGTGGTCTCCACCCCGGCGACCATCAGCAGGGAGAAGAAGGCGCCGAGCTGGCGGGCCCCGAGGGCCTGGCCGTCGACGTTCGCGCAGACCAGCGCCGAGATCAGGTCGTCGGTGGGGTGCTTGCGCCGCTCCCGCCCGATGCCCGCCACCATCCGCTGCATCCGGGCGAGCGCGCGCAGCCCGCGCCCGGGCATCCGCAGCCGGGAGGCCAGGCCCCGCTCCACGCCGATGTTCTCCGAGGCGTGGTTGACGCGGTCGGCGATCTCGGCCCGGTAATGCTCGGGGATGCCCATCATGTTGCAGATGACCTCCAGAGGCAGCCGCGAGGCCACGGCCGAGACGAACTCGTCGGGCCGCTCGGCCAGTACGTCGTCCACGATGCGGGCGGCCACGGCGTGGATGTCCTCCTCGGCGGCCGCCAGCAGGCGGGGCGTGAAGGCGCGCTGCACGATCTTGCGCAGCTGGGCGTGGTCGGGGCCGTCCAGGTTGACCATCGAGTCCCCGAACAGGGCGCGCACCCAGCGGGCCGGCTCGGGGGTGGTCACGCCGGGGGCACTGGCGAAGACCTTGGGGAGGCGGCTGGCCTCCTGCACCTGCGCGTGGCGGACCAGGGCCCAGTGGCCGCGCCCGGACCCTTCGGGGACGAACACCGGGCCCTCGGCCGCGCGCAGCCGGGCGAAGGCCGCGAGGCGGTGGGCGGGGGGCTGCTGCCAGAAGCCTGGCTCGGCCAGCTCCCCGCCGGGGTCGGTGCCGTGGCGTTGTGCCGGGAGTGTCATGGCAGGGCCTCCAGTCGGTGGGCGTCTTTCTGTGCTGGAGAACGGCGGCGGGGGCACGGGAGTGACGGTTCGGCGGGGTGCGGGTGCGGGTGCGGGTGCGGGCCGCGGGGGCGCAGCGCGGCCCGGGGGATTCAGACGGCGGCACCGGCGGCCGCACCGGCCCGCGTGGACAGGGTCAGGCCGACCGCCACCGCCAGCACCCCGACGAGGCCCGCCCAGAGGACGGCGTACGTACCCGACCAGGTGCAGGCGAGCGTCACGAGGGCGGACACCGGCAGGACCAGCTGCTGGGCGAGGCCGCGCTTGAAGTACCGGGAGTGCAGCAGCCACACCATCATCAGGAACAGCGCGGTCGGGACCATGACGGCAGCGTTCGCGGCGACCTGAGAGATGTGCGCCTTGCCCACCGCGTGCTCGACCGCGACCTCGATGCCGGCGCCGATCGCCGCGCCCGCGGCGAAGATCAGCAGGTGCCCGTAACCCCACGGGATGGCCTCGCGGTTGGAGGTCAGGTGCTGGTGCATCGGCACGGCGAAGTAGATCCACCACGCGGCGAAGACGATCAGCAGCCCGCCCGCCGCGATGGGCAGCAGCTGGCCCAGCGCCTCGTGCTCGTCGATCGCGGACTTGACCGCCACCGTGGCCGCGGCGATCGTCTCGCCGAGCACGATGATGGTGAACAGGCCGTACCGCTCCACGATGTGGTGCGCGTGCCAGGGCGTCTGGTGCCCGCGCTCGGCGATCACCGGGACCCCCAGCTCGGCGAGGAGCAGCACGAGGAACAGCCAGCGCTTCAGGTCGTCCGGGACGAACAGCAGGCCGATCCAGCCCAGCTGGCAGATCACCAGTCCGGCCGCGTACTTCAGCGCCGAAGCCCGGGCCTCGCCCCGCTCCCCGGAGGCAGCCCGCAGCCACTGCGCCGTCAGGGCCACGCGCATGATGAGGTAGCCGGTGACCGCGACCGCCCAGTCGTTGTCGTCGAAGGCCCGGCTCACCCCGGCCGCATACACGAGCACACCGGCGATCTGCACGAGCGTCGCGATCCGGTACGGGACGTCGTCCACGTCGTATGCCGAGGCGAACCAGGTGAAGTTCATCCAGGCCCACCACACGCCGAAGAAGACGAAGAAGTAGCCGACCACCCCGGCGCCGGGATGGCCCTCCGCGAGCGAGTGCACCAGCCGGGCGCCGGCCTGGGCGATGGCGACGACGAAGCAGAGGTCGAAGAACAGCTCCAGCGGGGTGGCGGCACGGTGGAGCTCGTCGGGGCTGCGAGCGGTCATGGGGGAGTAGGCCATACCGGCCAGGAGACCAGAGGCAGGGAGCTCCGGCAGGACGGACGCGCGGCCCGCAGGGCCCGTGTGCCCCGGGCGGATGCGAGGCGCGTCCTGCGGCTTTGCCCCCTGAGTGGTCGCGGACGGAGGCGGGCTCCGTCGCCGGCCCCTCACCGGCCTGTGTGCCAGGTGCCCGGCGGTGTGCCGGTGGTCCTGCGTCCGTCCCGGAGCCGGGCCGCCCGGCCGGATCGGGCCGGGGGACAGGGCTGGGGACAGGCCGGGGGCCGGGGCGGGGGAGAGGGCGGCCGTACCCTGGAGGCATGAGCAGCACCCCCGCCCCCGGCCCGCAGCCCTCGCCTACCGCCCCCGAGGCCGACAAGCCGCGGCCCAAGCCCAGGCTGGTCTTCGACGACCCGCTGGACCAGCAGTCCTCGGACGACACCGACCACGGCTGGGGCGAGCGGCCGCCCGCCGGCGGAAGCGCGGCCGACCTGGCCCGCTTCCTCGACGAGAAGCCCCCGCACCACGTCTGACCGGCCCGGGCGGCCGGAGAGGTCAGAAACCGTTGCGTGAACCGGTGGGGGGCGTGCCACCACCGCGCTGCGCGACCAGAGCGTCCCGGATCTCCTTCAGGAGCTCCAGTTCGGTGATCTCGACGACCTCCTGGGCACCTTCCCTCGCCTTGCGCCGGGCCTCCTGCTTGGCGAGGTACTTCGACATCGGCAGCACCATCAGGAAGTACACGACCGCGGCGGTGATGACGAAGGTCAGTGTCGCGTTCAGCACCGAGCCCCAGAGGATCTCCACACCTGTCGGCTGGCCGTCCGGGCCGATGGCGCAAGGAGCCTTGAGGCAGGACTTGTAGCCGTCCAGGCTCTTCGTGCCGACCGCGCCCACGACCGGACTTATGATCCCCTTGACCACGGAGTTCACGATGTTCGTGAACGCGGCGCCGATGACCACGGCCACCGCCAGGTCGATCACGTTGCCGCGCATCAGGAAGGCCTTGAAGCCTGCCAGCACGCTCTCCTTCTTCTTCTCGCTCACCACTGAGCCTCTCTTCACATTTACCGAACACGGAGCCAACGGTTCCGAAAGCTACGGCAGTCCGGGCGCGGAGTGTCCAATCGGCCCTCACCTTGAGGTGAACTGACTGCCCGTGTGTGCGAATCAGCACAACGTCACCGCCAGCCGCGTCGTGGCGCCCGCGCCCACGAGACCCGGCGCGGTGTCCCGCGGAACGGACAGCACCACCAGCGCCCCACCGTCCGCAACGCCCTTGTCCGGATCGGGAACTTCGGCGACCAGCACCCCCGCGGCCACCACCCTGGGCGGCCCGGTGCGCTCCGCCGCGACCACGTCCACCCGGTCCCCGGGCCGCAGCAGCCGCACCGTCGCCGCGTCCGCGATGCGCACGGGCGCCGACACCATCCGCACCGCGGCGGGTGGCGCCGCACGCTGAGAGGCCCGCGCCTCGGGCCGCGCGCCACCCCGGGAGGCCTGCGCCTCCGTCCCGCCCACCGCCACGGCGGCCGCCAGGACGGCCAGCGCGGCCGAGGCGGCCCGGCGCCGCCGCCGCACGGCCCGGCGCAGCCGGTCCCCGCCCCGCCCCACGCGCAGCGGCGGGAACGGCGGGACCGGACGCGCGGGGGGACACGCGGACGACGTCGCGCACGCGGCGGGAGTGCGGGAGGCACGGGCAGCGGAGGAAGTGCACGAGACGGAGGGGGTGGAGGAGGCGGAGGGAGCAGGGGAAGCGGAGCGGGCCGAAGAGGCCGCAGACGTACGGGACATGACGAACACCACCAGACCGAAGTCGCTGTGTCCGGACCCGGCGCCCGGACACATCTCACGATCCGGCCTCCCCGGAAATCCCGTCGGAGCCTGTGGATGATCCCCAGCTTGTGGACAACCCCGTCACCCGCACGAGTCAGCCGGCGGAGGAAATCAGCTGCCCCAGGGGGCGACCGGCCGGCCCGCCACGACGTGCGAGGCGCCGGCCGCGAAGGCGGCCCGCGGCGTCCCCGGCCCGCGGCGTCCCCGGCCTGGCGTCCCCGGCCTGGCGTCCCCGGCCTGGCGTCCCCGGCCTGGCGTCCCCGGCCTGGCGTCCCCGGCCGGGCGTGCCCGCCCGCCGTGCCCTCCGGCTCCAGGACCACCCCCGGCGTGACGATCAGCCGGTCCGGCCCCAGGAGTTCACACAGCACCCCGGCCTCCCGCGGCGAGGCGACGCCCCCGTCGCAGCCCGCGACCACGGCCAGCCGGGCCAGCCGCAGCACCTGCTCCTCGGTGTCCGCGGCCACGCCGAGGTCTGCCGCACGCGTCGCCGAGGCGCTCGACGAGCGCCTCGGCGGCCCGGCGGTCGTCGAAGTCGAGGGCGACGACGACCCTGCGGTCGGCGAGGGGGAGGTCGGTGTTCACGCCGCCACTGTCGAGGTCACCGCCGGGCCCGGGCCTGGCAGGCCTCCGCGAAGCCCTGACTGGTCAGGCCGAAGGCGCTGTTGACGCGCGAGCGCCAGTTCTCCAGCGCGACCATCGCGGTGAGCTCGACGAAGGCCTCCTCGCCGAGCCGCGCGATCAGTTCCCGCGCGAGCTCGTTTGTGACCGCCGGCTCGGTCTCCGTCATGGCCTCGGCGTACTCCATGACCAGCAGTTCCCGCTCGGTGAACACCTCGCGGGCCTCACGCCACTGCGGCACCCGCTCGATCTTCTCGGCCGGCAGGCCCAGCTCGTGGCCCTCCCAGTAGCCGAAGTCCATGCACCACGAGCAGTTGATACGGGCCGCCGCCGCCATCACGGCGAGATGCTTCAGCCCGGCATCGAGCGCATTCCACTTCGCCACGCTCCGCTCCAGCCGGACGTAGGAGAAGAGCACGCGCGAGTTGTGCCCGTAGGCCTGCCCGGGGTCGAGCACCTTGCCGTAGGTACGGCGCGAGTACCAGGCCCCGATCCGCATGAGCAGGGTGCGGGGCGGAGTGAGCGAGATACGCGGCATGACAGTCATCTCCCTGGCCGGGGCGGTCTTCGTTTCCGCCTTCACCAGGGAGGACCGGACAGCCGCGCCGGATGTGACAGCCGCCGGACCCCTTTCTGAGCGCCTTCTTCGCCGGGCGCCGCGGGCACGATCCCGAGCGCGCCGAGGAGCCGTTCCGCGAGGTCCCCAATTCCCATGCCGGCAAGCTAGAGGCTGCCACCGACCACCCGGCCGGGGCGTCCCCAGGGACGCCCCGGAGGGGGTTACGGGAGCTCGATGCCCAGGTCCCACCCGTCGTGCGCGTGCGTGCACAGGCAGGCCCGGGTCTCCGTGGCCGGCAGGGCCGCCACCGCGTCGAAGAGGACCTCGCGCAGCCGCCCGACGTTCTCGCCGAACACCTTCAGGACCTCGGTGTGGGAGACGCCCTCACCGGTCTCCGCGCCCGCGTCCAGGTCCGTGACCAGGGCTATCGAGGTGTAGCAGAGCCCCAGCTCACGGGCGAGGACCGCCTCCGGGTGGCCGGTCATGCCGACCACCGACCAGCCCGCCGCCGCGTGCCACCGCGACTCGGCGCGCGTCGAGAAGCGCGGTCCCTCGATGACGACCATGGTGCCGCCGTCCACCGGCTCCCAGTCCCGCCCGCGGGCCGCCGCCAGTGCCACGGACCGGCCCACCGGGCAGTACGGGTCGGCGAAGGTGGTGTGCACGACGTTCGGAACGGACCCTCCGGGCAAGGGCTCACCGTCGAAGAAGGTCTGGGCGCGGGCCTTCGTACGGTCGACCAGCTGGTCGGGAACGAGCAGCGTGCCCGGCCCGTACTCGGCCCGCAGACCGCCGACCGCGCAGGGGCCCAGTACCTGGCGGACGCCGACCGACCGCAGGGCCCACAGGTTGGCCCGGTAGTTGATCTTGTGCGGGGGGACGGTGTGACTGCGTCCGTGCCGGGGCAGGAAGGCCACCTGGCGCCCGGCCAGCTCACCCACGTACAGGGAGTCGCTCGGGGGTCCGTACGGGGTCTCCACCTGGATCTCGGAGACGTCCTCCAGGAAGGAGTAGAAGCCCGAGCCGCCGATGACACCGATCTCTGCGTTCACCATGCGGTCCACCCTAAGGCCCTGCCGTGGGCATGCCGAAGGCCCCGCTGCCGCTGAGGGCGGCGGGGCCTCGGGGAGAAGCGATCAGGCGGCCGACGTGGAGCTGCTGCTCGACGAGCTCGACGACGTCGAGGAGGACGAGGCGGCAGGAGCGGCGGCAGCGGTCGACGTCGAGGACGACGAGGAGCTGGACGACGGCTTCGAGGCAGGGGTGCTGCTCGACGACGCGCCACGGCTGTCGTTCCGGTAGAAACCGGAGCCCTTGAAGACGATGCCGACCGCGGAGAACACCTTCTTCAGGCGTCCGTCGCAGCTCGGGCACACGGTCAGTGCGTCATCGGTGAACTTCTGCACGGCCTCAAGGCCCTCACCGCACTCGGTGCACTGGTACTGGTAGGTCGGCACGAATTTCCTCCTGGCACTCTGACTCAATGAGTGCTAACGACGCTCCATGGTGACGTATTCCGGCGGATCAGTCCACCGTCACCGGCACGCGGTGACCCATCCCACGCTCGTTCACCCGGTCACGGGAGGCCGGCGAGGGGGTGGTGCGGGTGGCCACCTGGGCCTTCGCCTGCGTCTTCGCCGGGGTCGCGGCCGAGGCCGGCGAAGGGGCTGCGGACGCCGGCGCCGCCTCCTGCGCGGACGCGTTCACG
Organism: Streptomyces sp. NPDC040545; assembly: GCF_055595065.1. Lineage (NCBI taxonomy): Bacteria > Bacillati > Actinomycetota > Actinomycetes > Kitasatosporales > Streptomycetaceae > Streptomyces > Streptomyces sp. NPDC040545. The sequence goes on along the minus strand of NZ_JBVIWA010000023.1, from coordinate 77,845 downwards.
ATCCGGCTCGGGGCCTTCGGGGCGAGCTTCGCGCGCAGCGCCAGCAGGGTGGTCAGCGCGAGCGCGGTGGCACCCATGGGCACCAGGAAGCCGAACGAGGATCCGTGCGCGTCCGTCAGACGGCCGGCCAGGATGACGGCGATGGCCTGACCGAAGGCGATCGAGCCGGTCAGCCAGGTGAAGGCCTCGGTCCGCGCGTTCGCGGGGACCAGCTGCTCGACCATCGTGTAGCCGGTGATCAGCGCCGGGGCGATGCACAGGCCGACGACCAGGCCGAGCGCGCCCAGCAGGATCATCGAGTTCGCCGCCCACAGGACGGACGCGGCGGCGGTGAGGCCGATGTAGCCCAGGATCAGCCGGCGGCGCGGGCCGATCTTCCAGGCGATGGCGCCCATGGCGATACCGGCGATCATGTTGCCCGCGGCGAAGACTCCGTAGAGCAGGCCGTTGGCGCCGGGGTTGCCGATCTCGTTGGAGAACGCGGCGAGCGAGACCTGCATGCCGCCGAAGACGGCGCCGATCCCGAGGAAGGCGAAGATCAGGACGCGCAGGCCCGGGAAGGACAGCGCGAAGGCGCGCTTCTCACCGGTGAGCGACGGGGCGTGCGTCTTGGGCTGGCTGGCCCGCTGGGCCGCGAAGAGCAGGCCGCCGAGCAGGGTCAGCGTGGCCTCGGTGACCAGGCCGGCCGCCGGGTGGACGCCGGTGCACAGCGCGGTCGCCAGGACCGGGCCGACGACGAAGGTGAACTCGTCGGTGACGGACTCGAAGGCGGCGGCGGTCGGCAGCAGCGGCGAGCCCTCCAGCTTGGCGGCCCAGCGCGCCCGGACCATCGGTCCGACCTGCGGCACCGAGGCACCGGTGGGTACGGCGGCCAGCGCCAGCGCCCAGACCGGCGCGTCCAGCAGCGCGAGCGCGGCCAGGCCGGTGACGGCGGCGGAGTGCGCGAGGACCACGGGCAGCAGGACGGCGGTCTGGCCGAAGCGGTCGGTGAAGATGCCCATCAGCGGGGCGGACAGTGCCATGGAGATACCGGTGACGGCGGCGACGATGCCGGCGCTGCCGTAGGAACCGGTGGTGTGCTGGACCAGCAGCAGGATGCTGATCGTCAGCATGCCGAAGGGGAGTCGTGCTGCGAAGCCGGGGAGTACGAAGCCGAGGGCGCCGGGAGTGCGCAGGAGCTGCCCGTAGCCGGGGCGGGCGGACGTGTCGGTCGTGACCGCGGATGTCACGGCCTTGCCTTTCCGCTGCCTGGTAGAGCGTCCCCGTCTGCGGACGGTGCTTCGCCTTGTGAGCGACCGCACCCGTACATGTGGGAGCCCCGAGAGCTGTCCTCTTGCGCAGAACCGAGTGATACCTGGGCGCCCACGTCGGGGTGGTGCCACGGCCGCTTTGCGGTCGCGCCAGCTCTGCGTCAGGCAGAGTTGGTTCGATCTGGTGTGCCTTCATCGTACAGGGAAAGCCACTACCACGCCCTGTGAATTCGGCGACAAGGGGTGTCTTCACCTGGGATTAACGGCTGCTTCGCATGTAAAGAGCCCGGAAAAGCGGGCAAAATCGGGCATATATCACCGAATTCGGCCGAATTAGAGCGACGCTCTAACGTGGCGAAACGGGTCCGCCCGTGCCCAGCCACCCCGCGAGCTTGCCGCCCCGGGCCACCGCCCGCAGCCGTGCCTCCGCCGCGTCCCGCACCGGATCCGTGGCCACCACCAGCAGCTCGTCCCCGCGCCGCAGCACCGTCGACGGCGCCGGCACGAAACTCTTCGCGTCCCGGACCACCAGCGTGACCGAGGCCCCCGGCGGCAGCCGCAGCTCGCTCACCTCCACGCCGTGCATCCGCGAGGCGGGCGGGATGGAGAAGGAGAGCAGGTGCCCGCGCAGCTTCTCCAGCGGCGCCGACTCGATCCCGAGGTCGAAGGCGCCCTCGTCCCCGTCCCCGAGGTTCAGCGTGCGCGCGAGCCAGGGCAGGGTCGGGCCCTGCACCAGGGTGTAGACGACGACCAGCACGAAGACGATGTTGAAGACCCGGTCGCTGCCCTCGATCCCGGACACCATCGGGATGGTCGCCAGGATGATGGGCACAGCCCCGCGCAGGCCCGCCCACGACATCAGGACCTGTTCCTGCCAGGTGATCCGGAAGGGCAGCAGGCTGAGGAAGACCTCCAGGGGCCGCGCCACCATCGTCAGCACCAGCCCGATGACCACGGCGGGCCAGAAGTCGCGGACCAGCTCGTGCGGGGTGACCAGCAGGCCCAGCAGCACGAACATGCCGATCTGGGCGATCCAGCCGAGCCCGTCGGCGAAGCCGCGGGTGGCCGGCCAGTGCGGCAGCTTCGCGTTCCCGAGCACCATCGCCGCCAGGTACACCGCGAGGAAGCCGGAGCCGTGCGCGATGGCGCCGGCCGCGTACGCCACGATGGCGATGGCCATCACGGCGATCGGGTAGAGGCCGGAGGCGGGCAGCGCGACGTGCCGCAGCCCGTACGCGCCCAGGAAGCCCACGGTCAGGCCGATCGCGGCGCCGATCGCCAGCTCCAGGGCGATCTTCCCGATCAGGACGTACCACTCGTCCACCGGGCCGACGGTCGAGAAGGCCACCACCAGGATGACGACGGGTGCGTCGTTGAAACCGGACTCGGCCTCCAGCACACCGGTGATCCGGGCGGGCAGGGGCACCTTGCGCAGCACCGAGAAGACGGCCGCCGCGTCGGTCGAGGAGACGACCGCGCCGATCAGCAGGGCCTGGCGCCATTCCAGTCCGACCAGATAATGCGCTCCCGCCGCCGTCACGCCCACGCTGACCGCAACGCCCACCAGTGACAGCATGACCGCGGCCGGCAGGGCCGGCTTGATCTCTTTCCACTTGGTGCCCAGACCACCCTCGGCGAGGATCACGACGAGCGCGGCATAACCGATGACCTGGGTCAGCTCGGCATTGTCGAATACGACGTTGCCGATGCCGTCCTGTCCTATCGCGATGCCTATGCCGAGGTAGATGAGCAGGCTGGGGAGGCCGCTGCGTGAAGAGATGCGTACCGCCGCCACGGCGACGAGCAGCACGAGCGAGCAGACCAGCAGAAGCTCATTGAGCGTGTGGACAGTCAGCGGGCGGCCCTCCTCAATGCGCCCGGCGGATCGATCCTCCCGGCGACAAGTTCGGCAAGTAGTTCGTTACCTTACCTAATCTTTGACGCGCCCTTTACGCGATAACCACATTGTGAAACGCCCGTTCGCCCCTGTCCTCAGCACCTCGACCCCTGGCGGATCAACGAAGGCGGTCGTGCGCCTATGGTTGCTCCCAGTACTCCCAGGACCACCCTGCCCCTCTAAGGACAGCGATGCCCGCCAACGAAACCGCTCCTCCCGTCAAGAAGAAGGGACGACGCGCCCGTCTGATCGTGCTCGTCCTGGTCCTGGCGCTCTTCGCGGGCCTCGGCTACGGGGCGTACTGGAGCGTGGACAGCGTGCGCGCCTCCTTCCCCCAGACGACCGGCTCCCTCAAGGTGCCGGGCCTGACCGGGACCGTCGACGTCAAGCGCGACGCCCACGGCATTCCGCAGCTCTACGCGGACAACGACGACGACCTCTTCCGCGCGCAGGGCTTCGTGCACGCGCAGGACCGGTTCTGGGAGATGGACGTACGACGTCACATGACGTCCGGCCGGCTCTCCGAGATGTTCGGCTCCGGCCAGGTCGAGACCGACGCCTTCCTGCGCACGCTGGGCTGGCGCCAGGTCGCGCAGGCCGAGTACGACACCAAGCTGTCGGCCGAGACCAAGAAGTATCTCCAGGCCTACGCCGACGGGGTCAACGCGTACCTGAAGGGGAAGTCCGGCAAGGACCTCTCCGTCGAGCACGCCGCCCTCAAGCTCAGGGACGACTACCAGCCCGAGCAGTGGACGCCGGTGGACTCGGTGGCCTGGCTCAAGGCGATGGCGTGGGACCTGCGCGGCAACATGCAGGACGAGATCGACCGCGCGCTGATGGCGACCAAGCTCTCGCAGGCGCAGATCGACGAGCTCTACCCGCCGTACCCCTTCGACCGGAACAAGCCGATCGTCGAGGGCGGCAAGGTCGACGGCGGGAAGTACACCCCGCAGGGCGGCGCCGCGGGCAGCGGCTCGGGCACCGGGACCGGCGCCGGCTCGGGCAGCGGTTCGGGCGGCAACGCCGCCGGAACCCAGACCTCGGCCGTCACGGGGCCGGTCGACGCCCCGGCCAACGGACTGGCCGGCAACACCGCCGCCCAGGGCGCGACCGTGGGCCTGCGCACCCAGCTGACCTCGCTCGCCGACACCCTGGACAAGATCCCCGCGATCCTCGGCCCCAACGGCAGCGGCATCGGCTCGAACTCCTGGGTCGTCTCCGGCAAGTACACGACCACCGGCAAGCCGCTGCTCGCGAACGACCCGCACCTGTCGCCGCAGCTGCCCTCGCTCTGGTACCAGATGGGCCTGCACTGCCGCGCGGTCTCGCCCCAGTGCCAGTACGACGTGGCCGGCTACACCTTCTCGGGCATGCCCGGCGTGGTCATCGGCCACAACGCCGACATCGCGTGGGGCATGACCAACCTCGGCGCCGACGTCACCGACCTCTACCTGGAGCAGGTCAAGCCCGAGGGCTACGTCTACGACGGCAAGGTGCTCCCCTTCACCACCCGTGAAGAGGTCATCAAGGTCGCGGGCGGCGACAGCAAGAAGATCACCGTCCGCACCACCAACAACGGCCCGCTGGTCTCCGACCGCAGCGAGCAGCTCGGCACGGTCGGCACCCGCGCCCCCGTCGCCAGCTCCGCCCCCGACCGCGGTGACGGCTACGCCGTCGCCCTGCGCTGGACGGCGCTGGACCCGGGCAAGTCCATGGACGCGGTCTTCAAGCTGGACAAGGCCAAGACCTTCGAGGACTTCCGCAAGGCGGCCGCCGACTTCGAGGTCCCGTCCCAGAACCTGATCTACGCCGACAACAAGGGCGCCAACGGCAACATCGGCTACCAGGCCCCGGGCCGCATCCCGGTGCGCGGCCAGCACGACGGCCGGATGCCCGCCCCGGGCTGGGACTCCAAGTACGCCTGGAAGGGCGGCAGCGCCGGCAACGTCGGCAACGCCGGCTACATCCAGCAGAACGAGATGCCCTGGGACTACAACCCGTCCCGCGGCTACATCGTCGCCGCCAACCAGGCCGTCGTGGAGAGCGGGACCGGCGCGGGCAAGTACCCGTACCTGCTGACCACCGACTGGGGCTACGGCGCCCGCAGCCAGCGGATCAACGACCTCATCGAGGCGAAGATCAAGGACGGCGGCCGGATCTCGACCGACGACATGCGCACCATGCAGATGGACAACAGCAGCGAGATCGCCGCGCTGCTGACCCCGATGCTGGCGAAGATAGAGGTCTCGGACCCGGGCGTGCGCGCCGCGCAGAAGCTGCTGGACGGCTGGAACTACACGCAGGAGCCCGACTCGGCGGCCGCGGCCTACTTCAACGCGGTCTGGCGCAACATCCTCAAGCTGTCCTTCGGCGACAAGATGCCCAAGGAGCTGCGGATCGAGGGCAGCTGCATGAACGTCCTCGGCAACGGCACCGGCCCGGCCGACGACCTCGCCAAGACGGTCCGCGAATGCGGCACCCGGGACTTTGACTCGGCGCAGCCCGACGGCGGCGACCGCTGGTTCGAGGTGGTCCGCCGCCTGGTCAAGGACGAGAAGTCGCCGTGGTGGACCTCGCCGCAGACCGTGACCCAGCCGGCGGCCACCACCCGCGACGAGCTCTTCGCCCGGGCCATGAGGGACGCCCGCTGGGAGCTGACCGCCAAGCTCGGCAAGGACCAGTCCACCTGGAGCTGGGGCCGGCTTCACCAGCTGACGCTGAAGAACCAGACGATCGGCACCGAGGGTCCCGGCTTCATGCAGTGGCTCCTCAACCGCGGTCCGTGGAACGTGGGCGGCGGTGAGGCCACGGTCAACGCGACCGGCTGGAACGCCTCCAGCGGGTACGGGGTCACGTGGGTGCCCTCGATGCGGATGGTCGTGAACCTCAACGACCTCGACAAGTCGCGCTGGATCAACCTGACGGGTGCCTCGGGGCACGCGTACAACGCGCACTACACGGACCAGACGACGATGTGGGCCAAGGGCGAGCTGCTGGAGTGGCCCTTCGGCAAGGACGCCGTCGAGAAGGCCACGGTCGACACCCTGACCCTCAAGCCCGAGGGCTCGTAAGGGTCAGGGCGCGGACCAGGTCGTCATGCACTGAAGCGGCGCACCCCTGACGGGGTGGCCACCGCCTGGACGGGGTGGTCGTGCGGCTCCTCCGGGACCCGCGCGACCACCTCGTCGTCGTAGAGGAGCACGACGAGTGCGGGATGCGCCCCGGCGCGCTCCAGCCGCTCCAGCACCCGGTCGTACGAGCCCCCGCCGCGGCCGAGGCGCATGCCGCGGCCGTCCACCGCGAGCCCGGGCAGCAGCACGGCGTCGGCCCCGGTGACCGCGTCCGGTCCGAGCGCGGGGCCGGTCGGCTCCAGCAGCCGCATCTTGCCCGCACGGGCGGCCTCGGCGAGTGCGGCCGGGCCTTCGTACGCCGCCCAGTCGAGGTCGTCGTCGGGCAGCAGGAGGGGGAGCAGCACCCGCTTGCCGGCCGCGCGCAGGGCGTCGAGGAGCTCCCGGGTGCCGGGTTCGGTGCCGACCGAGACGTAGGCCGCCACCGTGCGGGCGCCGGCCAGTTCGGGCAGTTCGAAGGACCTGACGGCGAGTGCGGTGGCCGCCGTACGGCGGTTCTCGGGGGACAAGGCGCGGCGTGCGGCGAGCAGTTCCCGGCGCAGTTCGGCCTTGGCGGCGGCGGTGGGCTGGTTCTCTGCCACGAGGAAATCAAATATCCTTCCGAATTGGGGCATACCTGTATCTACCCGATGCGATCTCGTCCGGCGTTCGACAGAAGCCCACTATCGTTCGGGGCATGACTATGTTGCACCCCGTGATCAAGAAGGCCGTGATTCCGGCCGCTGGCCTCGGCACCCGCTTCCTTCCGGCGACCAAGGCGACCCCGAAGGAAATGCTCCCGGTTGTGGACAAGCCGGCCATCCAGTACGTGGTCGAAGAGGCCGTCGGGGCCGGGCTCGACGACGTTCTCATGATCACTGGGCGTAACAAGCGTGCCCTGGAAGACCACTTCGACCGGAACTACGAGCTGGAGTCGGCCCTCATCGCCAAGGGCGACGACGACCGCCTGAAGAAGGTCCAGGAGTCCAGCGACCTGGCCACCATGCACTACGTCCGCCAGGGTGACCCGCGGGGCCTCGGCCACGCGGTGCTGTGCGCCGAGCCGCACGTCGGCCGCGAGCCCTTCGCCGTCCTGCTCGGCGACGACCTCATCGACCCGCGCGACCCGCTGCTGCGCCAGATGGCGGACATCTACGCCCGCACCGGCGGCACCGTCATCGCGCTCATGGAGGTCGACCCGGCCAACGTCCACCTCTACGGCTGCGCCGCCGTCGAGGCCACGGACGAGGAGGACGTGGTCCGCATCACCGGCCTCGTCGAGAAGCCGGACCCCCAGGACGCCCCCAGCAACTACGCGGTTATCGGACGCTACGTCCTCAACCCCGCGATCTTCGACATACTGCGGGAGACCGAGCCGGGCCGCGGTGGGGAGATCCAGCTCACCGACGCCCTGCAGAAGCTGGCCGCCGACGAGACCGTCGGCGGTCCGGTGCACGGCGTGATCTTCCGGGGCCGTCGCTACGACACCGGGGACCGCGGCGACTACCTGCGGGCCATCGTCCGCCTCGCGTGCGAGCGCGAGGACCTGGGCCCCGAGTTCCGCACCTGGCTTCACCGTTACGTCACGGAGGAGATGTAGCACCTTGAGCAGTTCCGCACCGCAGGACACCGGCCACCGTCTGTGGTCCGTGGACGAGCACCTCGCGGATGTCCTCTCGGCCGTCCGGCCGCTGGAGCCCATCGAGCTCCAACTGCTGGACGCCCAGGGCTGTGTCCTGGTCGAGGACGTGACCGTGCCCGTCGCCCTCCCGCCCTTCGACAACAGCTCCATGGACGGCTACGCCGTCCGGACGGCCGACGTCCAGGGTGCGAGCGAGGAGTTCCCCGCGGTGCTGACGGTCGTCGGGGACGTCGCGGCGGGCAGCGGCGAGCTGCCCACCGTGGGCCCCGGCGAGGCTGCCCGGATCATGACCGGCGCCCCGCTGCCGCCCGGCGCGGAAGCCGTCGTACCGGTCGAGTGGACCGACGGCGGCACGGGCGGCGGCGCGGCCGCCGGGATGACCCCGGCCAGCGCCGCCCCCGAACACGCGGGCGGCGAGGTACGGGTGCACCGCGCCGCCGAGGCACGGGCGCACGTCCGCGCGCGCGGCAGCGACGTACAGGCCGGTGACCTGGCCCTCGCGGCCGGCACCGTCCTCGGGCCGCCGCAGATCGCCCTGCTGGCCGCCATCGGGCGCGGCACCGTACGGGTGCGGCCGCGCCCCCGCGTGGTCGTCCTGTCCACCGGCAGCGAGCTGGTCCAGCCCGGCGAGGCGCTCGCGGCGGGCACCATCTACGACTCCAACAGCTTCGCGCTGGCCGCGGCCGCGCGGGACGCCGGCGCCATCGCCTACCGGGTCGGCGCCGTCGCGGACGACGCCGACACCCTGCGCGCCACCATCGAGGACCAGCTGATCCGGGCCGACCTGCTGGTCACCACGGGCGGGGTCAGCGTCGGCGCGTACGACGTCGTCAAGGAGGCGCTGTCCTCGGTCGGGCAGTCCGACGAGGGCGCGGGCGAGGACGTCGACGGCGGCCGGATGGACTTCCGCAAGCTCGCCATGCAGCCCGGCAAGCCGCAGGGCTTCGGCACGATCGGCCCGGACCACACCCCGCTGCTGGCGCTGCCCGGCAACCCGGTGTCCTCGTACGTCTCCTTCGAGCTGTTCGTGCGCCCCGCGATCCGCACCCTCATGGGGCTGCCGGAGCCCGAGGTCCGGCGGCCGAGCGTGCGCGCGGTGCTGAGCGCCGACAAGGCACTCGGCTCCCCTGCGGGCCGCCGCCAGTTCCTGCGCGGCAAGTACGACGCCGAGAGCGGCACGGTCAGCCCGGTCGGCGGATCGGGCTCCCATCTGATCGCCGCGCTGGCGCACGCCGACTCCCTCATGGTCGTACCGGAGGACGTCACCTCGGTGGAGCCGGGGACCGAGCTGGAAGTGATCCTGCTCGGCTGAAGCCGGGCGGGTGCGGGTAGCGTGTGTCGCACCACACAGGCTCCCCGGGAGCCCAGAGCGGAGCGGCGCAGCAATGAGTACCGAAAGCAGGCTCACCCACATCGACGAGGCCGGGGCGGCCCGGATGGTCGACGTGTCCGGGAAGGACGTCACCACCCGGACGGCCCGGGCCAGCGGACGGGTACTCGTCGCCCCGCGGGTGATCGAGCTGCTGCGCGGCGAGGGCGTCCCCAAGGGCGACGCCCTCGCGACCGCGCGCATCGCCGGGATCATGGGGGCGAAGAAGACCCCCGACCTGATCCCGCTGTGCCACCCGCTGGCCGTCTCGGGCGTGAAGGTGGACCTGAGGGTCGCCGACGACGCGGTGGAGATCCTCGCCACCGTGAAGACGACCGACCGCACGGGCGTCGAGATGGAGGCGCTGACCGCGGTCGCGGTCGCCGGCCTCACCGTGATCGACATGGTGAAGGCGGTCGACAAGGGCGCGGTCATCACGGACGTCCGGGTGGAGGAGAAGACCGGCGGCAAGTCCGGCGACTGGGCGCGCTCGTGAACGCCCCGCGCGGCGGCGAGGTCCACAGCCACACCCACACCCACGGCCCCGGCCACGCCCACGGCGCCGCCGCCGAGTCGGTGGGCCCCGCGCAGCCGCTGGGCCGGGCCCTGGTCGTCACGGCCTCGAACCGGGCCTCGCAGGGCGTGTACGGGGACAAGGGCGGCCCGCTGCTGGCCGGGGCGTTGGAGGAGCTCGGCTTCACGGTGGACGGCCCGCGGGTCGTCCCGGACGGCGATCCCGTCGAGCAGGCGCTGCGCGAGGGCGTGGCCGCCGGCTACGACGTCATCCTGACCACCGGCGGGACCGGCATCTCGCCGACCGACCGCACCCCGGACGCCACCGCGCGGGTGCTGGACTACGAGATTCCCGGCATCCCGCAGGCCATCCGCGCCGAAGGCCTGGCGAAGGTGCCGACCGCGGCCCTGTCCCGGGGCCTGGCGGGCGTGGCCGGGCGCACTCTCATCGTCAACCTGCCCGGCTCGACGGGCGGGGTGCGCGACGGCCTCGCCGTCCTGGCCCGCGTCCTGCCGCACGCGGTGGACCAGATGCGGGGCGGCGACCACCCCAGACCGGCGGCACCCTCCGGGAGCACGAGCTGAACGGCCCGACCTGGCCGGTGGTCCTGTCGGACGGCGATGTCACGCTCCGGCCGATAAAGCTGCGGGACCAGAAGGCCTGGCGCGAGGTCAACCGGCGCAACCGCGAGTGGCTCCGGCCGTGGGAGGCCACGATCCCGCCGCCCGCGCCGTGGGGGCCGGTGGTCCAGCGGCCCACGTACCGCCAGATGGTCCGCCATCTGCGGGCGGAGGCGAACGCGGGCCGGATGCTGCCCTTCGTCATCGAGTACCAGGGCCGGCTGGTGGGCCAGCTGACGGTCGCCGGGATCACCTGGGGCTCGATGTGCGCGGGCCACATCGGCTACTGGGTGGACCGCGAGGTGGCGGGCCGCGGTGTGATGCCGACGGCGGTCGCGCTGGCGGTGGACCACTGCTTCGGGAAGGTCGGCCTGCACCGGATCGAGGTGTGCATCCGCCCCGAGAACATTCCGAGCCGGCGGGTCGTGGAGAAGCTGGGCCTCCGTGAGGAGGGGCTGCGGCCGCGCTATCTGCACATCGACGGCGCCTGGCGCGACCACCTCGTCTACGCGGTGACGGTGGAGGAGGTCCCGGAGGGGCTGCTGCGCCGCTGGCACCGCGCGCGCCACTCGCAGTCCCCGCCGAAATAGCGGGCGACCGCCCGGACCACCGATAAACGAATATCTGTTCGAATTAATGCCCTCGCGTAACCGATTCGCCCATAACCTGATCCGAAGAATCACAAAAAAAGTCCGTGATATCAGCGAGATCGCGCGACACACCGGCCCAATTGGCCGATCCCCTCGGCCGCGCCCCTCTACGGTGTGAGGTGTGAGCAGCAGCGGCCTCATCTACGCAGTCATTGTCGGGGCCTGGGCCGCCTACTTGGTGCCCATGTGGCTCCGGAGGCAGGACGAGCTGAACGAAGCCCGTCCGACGGAACGCTTCTCCACTGCCATTCGGCTGCTTTCCGGCCGGGCGGGAATGGAGCGCCGTTACGCCAAGGGGCTGCGTGAGCGTGGTGACGAGCAGGCGGAGCCCCACGCGGACCCGGACGCCGCGACGGAAACGGTTGATTCCGTCGACGCCGACGCCCGGGCCTTCGGCGTGCCCCCGACCAGGGCGGAGCCGAGACCGGCCACCGCAGAGCGGGAGCAGCGGGCGGAGCGGGCCCGGCGCGAACAGCGCCTCCAGGTCCTCGCGCGCCGCCGGCGCACCACCGCACTCCTCTTCCTCGTCTTCACGCTCGGCGCCGTCGTCGCCGCGGTGGGCGGCCTGCACTACCTGTGGGCTCCGGCCGTTCCCGCCCTGCTGCTGAGCACGTACATCGTGCACCTGCGGGTCCAGGAGCGACGGCGCTACGAGTTCACCATGGACCGGCGGCGCGCCGAGGCGGCCGCGCGGCAGCTGCGGGAGAACCGCCCGAGCCGCCGCGAGCCCGAGGCCGCGGCGGGCACCGAACCGGACCCTGCGCCACCGGTTTCCCCGCAGGAGGCCGGACGGCGCGCACTGGTCGAACAGACCGACCACGCCGAGTGGGTGGACCAGCAGCGCGAGCGCGAACGCGGCCCCGCCCGCGGTGACAGCTGGGAGCCGGTCCCGGTCCCGCTGCCGACGTACGTGACCGCCCCGGTGGCCCCCCGCGCCACGGGCCCGGCGGCTCCGGACGCCTGGAGCGCGACCCGCTCCAGCACGGCCGAGCCGACGGAACCCCGGCTGCGCGCCCAGCCTGGACCCCCCAAGCCGGAGCCGAAGCCCCAGACCACCCCGCGCCCGCGCGGCCAGGGCAAGGGCCGCACCCCGCTGTTCGACCAGTACGAGGGCGAAGACCGCCCGCGCGCCGCGAACGAGTGATCGGTGACCTGCGCGGACGCTCCGGGATATCGGTTTTGGAGCACCCGCGCGGGGATGCTAATGTTTCACACGTCGCAAGGGCCTGTGGCGCAGTCTGGTAGCGCACCTCGTTCGCATCGAGGGGGTCTGGGGTTCAAATCCCCACAGGTCCACAGACGACAGTTCTTGAGTAGCTCTCAAGAATCGTCACGAGATCCCGTTCAGCCGAGAGGCTGGGCGGGATCTCGGCGTTTGTGGGGTGTGTTCGAGACGGTGTCCGATTGCCCGGCCCGGTTGCTCGGCTGGCCAGGGACGGGGTGAAGGGGATTCCTGGGGGTGGTTCGCGTGGATGCGACGCTTCCGACCGTCTGGAGGCATGACCGCTCGCGGCTCGTGATGCCGGTTCTCAGGTGTTCGTTTGGATCATCCGTGTTCTTGGCGGCGGGAGGCCGGCCGGAATGGGGCTGCGGTTCTCGTGGTCGTAGGCAGTGACGTCGGTGCCGACGCCGGTGAGGACGCTCAGCGTGCCGGTGGTCTGGTGCCAGCTGTGAAGGATGGCCAAGTTCACGGAGCAGATCATCAAGGCGAGGAGGATCGCCTGGGCGACGCGTCCATGCGCGAGCCGCTTGGACGGGTCCGAGATGTCGATCCCGTGGGTCTTGGCGCGGCCGTTGAGCCCTTCGATGTTGGCCCGTTGGGGCCGGTAGACGTCCTGCCAGGTGGGGTGGAGGTAGTGCCGGTCCTGACGGAACTTGTCGATCATGCCGAGGTCGCCGGGCCGGACGGTGATCGTGGGCCGCCGGCAGATTCTGGGCAGCTCGTTCTTGGGCGGAGGCCGCAGCCGTTCGGCCTGAGGGATGGGGACGGTCGGTTTGGCCGCGAGGTGCGCTTGAGCGGATCGCGGATTGGTCAGGTCGACGACGGCCGGCTTCTGCGGCGGAATGCGGTGGACCTGGTTGTAACGGGGGCAGGCGACAGAGGGGGAAGGCCCGGCGGCCGGGCACTGGTAGCGGACAGCGCCCCGCGGGTCGGCGGATTCCTTGACTTTGAGGAAGTACGGCTCCCGCTGGGTGATCTGGTTTTGCAGGGCAGGGTCGTTGGCGAGATCGCGTACGGCCTCGTCGCCGAGCCCGATGGTCGCGTGCGCGAGCGCGTGGGGCATGGCCGGGCAGGCGAGGGAGCCGTCGACGAGGAGGGCTCCCTCGTGGGTGCCCTGGACGCCTCTCTGGTCCTGCTTGTAATCGAGGGCGAGCCGGTGGCCGAGCCTGCGGGCCGGTGCGGCGAAGTTCTCGGTCTGTTGGTCGGTGTAGGCGCGGTCGGCGGCCAGAAACCCGGTGGGGAACCCGAACGGGACGAGCCTGGTGAGGCTGTTGATGGCATTCGGGCCGATCCGTTTCCCGGGGGTGTCGAGGACGGCGCCGAGGGCGAGTTGCGGGTGCCGGCTGACGCGTTTGCCTGCCTGGGGGTGTCCTGCGGGGTGCCGCCGGGAACCAGCGACCACCAGTGTGGTGGAGTGCCCGAAGATGCCGTCGCTGGAGCCGCCGCAGTGATGCCAGCCCGCCGTGATCTCGACCGACGACAGGTTCTTCCAGTCCGGGTGGGGCTTGTGCCATGCGGGAAACGGGGTGGTGTCGATACCAATGTCGCCTCGCCAGCCGCGGAAGAGGCCGCGTTGGTGGGCGAGTTGGACGGTGACCAGGACCAGCCGGTCGCTGATCTCCTGCAACACCTGCCGACGGCGGACCTGCTCGGCTCCTGCTTCCTCCTCCCACGCTGCGATCACCTGCAGAGCCTCCACCTTTGGCAAGCGGCGTCGCCGGTCGCAGCGATGGGGGTCCAGGGCGGTGGTGAGCCGGTCGAACGCGCGGTAGACCCGGCGCGTGAACGCGTGCCGGCCGTGAACGTCGACCGTGGCCGGGTCGGGCACCTCCAACCAGGCACGGGCTGGTGGCCGCAGTTGATCGAGGAGGACCCGGCAGACGTCGGCGAGGGTGGCGCTGCGGTGGTAGTGCAGGGACAGCAGCACGCCGACCAGCACGGTGCGGACCGGCAGGCCCTTGGGTCCGGGGCGATCGGCGAGTTCGAGGGCGATCAGATCGAGGGCCCCGGAGTTCTCCAGCAGGGCGAGAAGCTGTCCCACCTTGGAGTCCGGGATCTCCGCCGGAGCATCGGTGACCGGCCGGGGTCGGCATCCTCTGATCCGTTCCGATTTCTGCCAGGGCCGGGGCCTTGCGGTCATGCCTCAGGCCCGCGCAGAAGCCGGGCGGCAGTGGCGTGATCAAGAGGTGGCACGTGATGTTGCCAGCGGGCCAGGGACGCGGCGGACGCCAGGCCGGCGGCCTGGGCGATCAGATGGTGATCGATCCGCGCCGTCATCAGCTCGACGATCCACGTCGCCCGCGCCCTGCCCGCCGACACCATCGGCAGGCCGTCCGGCGGCCGATGGTTGAGCGGCCAGGAGCCGATCAGGTTCTTGGAGTACTCGGTGGTGCGGCGAGGTCGGAACAGGTACCCGCTGCCCATGTGATCTGCGAGTTCCCCGAGAACCCCGTCCCAGGCGGCACGGGCGACGAGCGGAACCAGACGGTCGACGGATGTGTGCAACAGCGGACCGCCTGGACGCTGCCGCCGCAGATCCTGGCCTCGGCATGCCGCGATCTCCCGTGGCGTCAGTCCGAAGCCGGCACCGAGACCGAGAAGCGAGAGGGCATCGGTCTTCTGCTGACGAGGCAGATGCATGGCCCAGTGCCGCAAGCCTGCGAGCTCTGCACGACTGTAAGGCTGATGCGGGCTGGTCTCTGCATGCATGCGGGCCGGGGCCGCTTCCCCGCGCTCGCTCCAGGCCAGAGCGTCCCGCACCCGCAAGAGCCATGTCCGGTAGGTCCGCACCGACGACCCTTTGATGTCACCGGCGCGGGAGAGTACGAACGCGTCGATGACCTCGTTGCGCAACCACTCGTTCGGATCGCGCTCCAGACCGGCCGCTTCCGCCCACAGCGCCAGCCGCCCGGTGACATGAAGCAGCCTCTCCACGTCGTAAGGCACCGCAGTCACCACGGCGGCGACCACCGACCGCACCAGCGGCGCGAGGTCCACCCAGGCTGGCGGCACGTGCTTCGGCCGATACCGAGTGATCTTCGCCGAAGTCTCGGGATCAAGGACCACAGTCCATGCATACCGGCTGGACAAGCAGCCATTCCACAGCTGATCGACTTCAACAGACAAGGTGGTGCGCGCATGGTCGGCGGACGCGCCCGCGCACGCTCCCCTCGAGAGCTGACCGACGATCGGGAAGCCTGGCCCGAGCAGGCCAGCGCCGACCCAGCCGCCGACGCGGTCCGCCAGATCGCCCGAACCCTCGGTCAGACCCTCGACGGGCACAGGCTGAGCCTGCGGGCGGCCGCGGCCGGCTCCGGAGTCAACCGCCAGGCCATCGCCGACCTGCTGGCCGGACGGTCCTGGCCCGACGTGGCCACCGTCGCCCGCCTGGCCCACTTCACCAACACCACGCTGTGGCCGGACAGCATCGATATCGAACGGAACAGAACGCATTGAGCCTCGATCCGCGCCCGGAAACGCCAAACAGCGAACGGGCATGACGAACTTCGTGGCTCCGGACGCCGAGCGGAGAGAGCCTCTACTACGCTCGGACATGCGGAAGCCGCCCTTGCCTGGGCGGTCACGCAACCCGGCACCGCCGAGCTGAACCCTCGGCGGTGCCACCCTCAATACCGCGCGCTCGCGGTCTCGCTCACCCCGTGGCGGCCCCTTCCTCCCCGCTCTCGCCGGCCGCCGGGGCAATCGCGAACCATGCGATCGGGCCCTCCACCAGCTGGCCCTCCTTCGCCAGCCGCTTCAGCCGGGACCGGGTCGTCTCCACCCGCCGCCCGTTCAAGGTGCTCGAGGTGTCCTCGCCGATCGCCGCGGCGATGTCCTGCACCTTCATCGCCCGCCCCGCCCCCGCCAGCAGAACCAGGATCCGTTCGCGCGCGACCTCCCACTCCAGAGGCCCCGCAGGCGTGGGCCTCTCAGTAGGCTCCTCGGTGCCATCAGCTGTGAACTCAGTGCCGCCGCCCGACGAAGGCTCGCCACCTGCGGCTTGCTCGTCGGCCTCCGGCCCAGGCTTGTCGTCCTGATCGCCGACGAGGGAAATCAGCGTCTCCCGCGTGATCGTCAAGTGCACCAGCCGCTCCTCGGCCACCGCGACCTTCTCGCGAAGCGCGGACAACTCACCGCGCACAATGGCCTCTTCCGCATCCAGGCGATCGAAGAGCGACGTCATCCCGGCCCTGCCTTCACCCCGCAGCCGACAGCGGACCTCGCGGCACTCGAAGCCCCAGCCAAACCTAGAGGCAGCGCCAACAAGATCGCAGAGGGTGACCGCCAATGCCCCCAAACGACCACGCCCGCCCGCCTTGCGCTCGCACCCCTTCGCCAGACGACAACTCCCGTCCGAGCCGTAGGCTCAGCACATGCCGACCGAAGACAGCCCGCAGAGCACCGCCAAGCACTGGCAGGAGTGCACAGACGTGTACGACTTCCTGGAGCAGATCCGCCTGAGGCCCAGCATGTGGCTGCCCGGTGGTTCGTTGCTCCACCAGACGGTCGACGGTGCAAGTTGATCTTTGCTGGTTCTTTGCGCTCCCTGCAGTCGTGAACGCTCAGCCGTAGTTAGGGTCATATGGCCGCGAGTGCAACGGGAGGGGACACGAGTGAGCGACGAGGGCAAGATCCTTGACATCAAAACGGCTGATCTGAAGGCGACAGCACCGACATTCCACGACCAGAGCGAGGCACTCGGCACGGCCTTGGGCACGCTTCGTGCGTCGTTGGCGAAAGCGGGGGCCGCGTGGGGGGATGACGGCCCGGGCGAGGAGTTTCACAACAAGTACGGGCCGATCGTCGATCGGATCCAGAACTCCGCAGGCATCATCAAGGACGGCTTGGCGAGCATCCACACGGCGATGACCGACATGGCGGACGGGCACATAGAGAACGACGCTCTGGTCGGGGCGATGTTCCGCAAGGTTGTGCCCGCGGCCCATGGGGGCCCCGACGGCCCGGGGCGCCAGGAGTGAGTACCGGTGACAAGGTCCGGGAGATCGTCACTGACGTCACCGGAATCGAGTGGCCCGCGGGCAACGTCGGCAAACTGCGCAATATCGCGAGCGCCTGGCGCACGTTCGCCGACGACATGGAAGACATAGCGGCAGCTGCCAACAAGGCGGCGCAGACGCTGATTCACAACAACTCCGGCGAGGCGATCTCCGCGTTCGCAGACCCCTTCTGGGCTCGCTACTACAGCGACAAGAAGGGGTGGCTGCAGGACCTCGTCGATGGCCCCCGCTCGCTGGCGGACGGGATCGACAAGTACGCCGACGCTGTGGCTGACGCGAAGAAGAAACTCGACCGTGAGCTGGAGATCGCCGGCGCCGTCATCGTCGCCGGTACGGCCCTGGCGTTCTTCACCCTCGGAGCCACCGAAGTCGCCGCGGCGGCAGCCACTGCCACCATCGTCGAACTGGCCGCGACCGTGGGTGTGGCGCTGACGACGGAGGTCGCCACCATTGCTGGCACTGTCTTCGCGACCGCGGCCATCGCTGGTATCGAATCCGTCACCGTCGACCTCGCGGTCGCCCAACCGCTCAAGATCGCCACGGGCCTCCAGACTGGATTCAACCTCGACGAGGTGCAAGACGCCGGAGTCTACGGAGCCCTCACCGGCGGAGCCTTCGGCGGCGCCGGAAAGGCGTTCCAACTGGCCCAGGAAGGCGGCGGACTTGCTGGGCTGTTTCCAGGCCTGATGAATGGCATGGGTGGGCCCCGTACTGCTTTCGCTGGGCTCCCCGAGGGTCTCCCGGGCGGCGATCCGTACGCCTTCCGTACGGGGACGCCTTCCGGGTCGGCTGGCGGGTCCGGCCCCGGTCGAGGTCCCTGGCCAGCGCCGAGCGACCTCGTAGGGCCGGCCGCAGGCAAGGAGCTCAAGACGCCCAATGCGCGGCACACTGTCTCGGGCTCAGCAAGTGGCGAGGTGAAATCGGACAACAGTGTCATCCTGCGGGGCCAGCAGGGATCCGTTTCCCAGGACATAGCTGACATCGCCAGCGGTAAAGCGAAATACAACGACCAGACCGACCGTTATGAGATAAACGGGCGCACTTATGGCGTGGAGCGATCGGGAACGGTCTACCCGGACTCCGGTCCAGGTATCGTGAAACTCGACAGAAACGAGTACGCTGCACTGAAGGAGATAGCCAAAGCGAAAGGAGACCTTGGCGCCGCGCCGCAATTGACCAAGCATCCGAGATTCACCAATAACCCAGGCGTCGTCGAGAAAGCCCTGGCTATCTATAATGGGACGTATCAGTGACCTACAATCTTCTTACCGTCGACGCCGTCAGCCCCGAAAGCATGGCCGTCGCCCTTGCTGGGTGCCTGGGCGTCGCGGTCGGCGATGTGGAAGTGGCCGACTCCGACGGCGACTTCGAACTCCGGAACTGGGATGCGCCCGTCTCGTGCGAATACCGGGCAGTCCGCGGTGATGTGGCCTGGTCGCTGGACATCTGTGCCCAGGGGCAGGTCCCTGATCAGCCGCTTGAGCCCGACCTCGCCGCGCAGTTCGCGAAAGCAGTGGCGACGACAGTCCTGTTTCCCGCTGAGGAGGCGCCCCCCAGCGCCTACTGGGCAGTCACACCAGAAGGTCTTCTCACTCGCGCCCGGCTCGAATTCTCCGACGACGAGCCCCCCATCTACATGATCCCTGCCGTAGAGGCGCCGGTGCCTCAGCTCCCCCGGGCTGCTGTGACGAGATTCGCCGAGATTGTACGGGAACAGCGGCCGGACACCCCCGTGGCGGAGGCCTTCGCGTCCTCGGTGGAAAGAGTGCGGCGGGCTGCCTCGGATCTGGTGCGGCTTTCCCTCGACGACGGCGTCGGCAGCCCCATCTGGTCCGCGAGGAACAAGCTGGTCGTGTGGGAGCGAGTCATCAGGCAAATGGAATCCGGATGGGCTCCGTCGGGCTGGTATCCGGCCGACCTCTATCGAGAACGGTTGGAAGCCCGCGACGCGCTTGTCGGCATCAGTGCCCGCCTGCCTCGTGAGGTAACCGAGCTGCTCGATAAGGCCCTGGAGGAATTGGACAGGCAGTTTGCCGCTGCGACAGAGGAAGACCCGTCGGGAAGCCTTCGCAGGGAACTGGCCGGCGCGTCCGCAGAACAGACCTCGGTCGGCTGGTGGTGGCATCGCCGCCCCGTTCCCACGCCCTGGGAACAGGCCTGACTTCGTGCAGACCGGTCGGCCCTTTCCTTGACGGCAATAGCGCAGGCCCGGTACGCGACGGGAATCGCGTGCCGGGCCTGCGCTGGGGCTGGTGGCACGGAGAACTAGGGACTGGGGATCAGCCACAACAGCCGCCCTTTGGAGTGAGGCTTGCACGCCTTCACCTGGAGGACTGCAGAGGGGCAGCCAGCGCTGTGGATCACGTGGCACATGCCGGCTGGCATGGTGAGGGAACCGTAGAGGTCGTCCGCACCTCCGACACCCAGCCACCTGCAGAGGCGGGAAGTGATCTTCCCGGCCACGGGAAGTGATCCAAGCGCTTCGTACGCCCCTGGCCAGACCCACTCGTGAACAGCCCACAGACGACAGTTCGCGAGTAGCTCTCGTGAACGTCACGAGATCCCGTCCGGTCGGAAGACCGGGCGGGATCTCGGCGTTTCCGGGGTCCCGCCCCCGACGGCCTCGGAGCTGCCGCTGCCGCTGCCGGCGTCGAGCGAGCGGCCCCGCGCACCGTCAGCCGGTCATCGGCCGTGCTCCAGGACGAGCCGGCGGAGCTCGGCGGCCGAGTCGGTCGCGAGCCGGTAGATGCCCTGGACGCTGACGGAGCGGACCAGTTCGCCGTCCACGACGTGCTTGAGGGTGCGTTCACCGCGGCGGGAGGTGTACGTGAGCCGTCCCAGCAGATCGGCCGGGACGGCCCTGTCGAATCCGAGCGCGGAACCGGGCGGTCCGAGCAGCACCTCGGTGACGCAGCCCGCCTTCAGCGTCCGCCAGTCCAGCAGCTTCGCGTAGTCGTCGTCGTGGAGCTCGGCCCCGGCGTCCGCGTAGGGGATGATCCGCGACACCTCCATGGCTCCCAGCACGTGGAGCCGCTTGCGGAAGGCCCGGACGGGGAAGACGGTGTCGCCGGGCCGGACCCCCGCCCGTACGAAGCTCGGCAGCGACTGGTGCGGGCCGCCGAACAGCATCGTGAGGCGCTGCCCCGTACGGCCCGTGCGTTCGAGCTCTCGGCACAGGGCGTCGGTCCACAAGGTCGTATAGGAGTTCGGCACGACAGAACTGTAGAGGCGCCCACTGACAAGGGGTCAGCGGGCCGCGTCGAGCCTCGTGCGCCGGTCCGGGAGCTGTGGTGGCGCTGGAGCACCTCGTAGCCGGGTACGCCGGCCGCCGCGGCCGGCGCACGTCTCCTCCAGCGGGGTGTTCTCGTCCATGATGTGCGCGTACAGCAGGCGTAGTTGTCGGAGGTGTCGATGAAGGTGCCGCCCGCTTCCGTGAGAAGCGAGCTGTGACGCGCTCGAGGACCGACCGGGCGGGGTGGGTGATCATGGGTTCATGACACTCGGCGAGGAGCGGGACAGCGGAACGGCCCAGGCCTGGGAGGCGCTCGGCGGGGCGCCCGAGCTCGTCGGGCGGGTGCGCTACGGCGGAGTCGGCGACCTGGGGGAAGGGCCGCTCGCGGTGGCCGAGTTGGCGCGCGCGACCGTCGGGGTGTGCGGGCTGGCCGCGGCCGAGCTGGCCGCGGTGCGGGCCGGGGGCGGGGCGCAGGACGCGGCTCCGCCGGTGGTGGACGAGGGCGCGGTGGCGACGGCGTTCGTCAGCGAACGGCACCTGCGGGTCGAGGGGCGCACACCGGTGACGTTCGCGCCGTTGTCCGGCTTCTGGCGGACGTCGGACGGCTGGGTGCGCACGCACGCCAACTATCCGCACCACGCAGCCGCGCTGGTACGGGCGTTGCGGCTGCCCTCGGCGACACCGGAGGCGCTGCGCGCCGCGGCCGGGGGGCGGACGGCCACCGAGGTGCAGGAGCTTGTGTACGGGGCGGGCGGACTCGCCGTCGCCGTGGCACGGGACTACGGGGAGCCGCAGCCGCTGGTGGAGCCCGTACGTGCGACGGGGGCGCGGGGACGGACCCTCGGCGATGCCCCGGCCGGCCGGCCCGCCACGGGGGTACGGGTACTGGACCTGACCCGGGTCATCGCCGGGCCCGTCGCCACGCGCACGCTCGGGCTGCTGGGGGCGGACGTGCTGCGGATCGACCCGCCGCGGCTGCCGGAGGCGGACGACGCGTACGCGGACACCGGCTTCGGGAAGCGCTCGGCGCTGCTGGACCTGGCGGAGGCGGGGGACCGGGCCGTCTTCGAGGGACTGCTCGCCGAGGCCGACGTGGTGGTGACGGGCTACCGGCCGGGCGCGCTGGAGCCGTACGGCCTCGGGGCGGGGCAGCTGCTGGAACGGTGGCCGGGGCTGGTGGTGGCCGAGCTGTGCGCGTGGGGGTGGCGGGCGGCGGAGCCGTGGGCGGGGCGGCGGGGGTTCGACTCGCTGGTGCAGGCGGGGTACGGGATCGCCGCCGCGTGTGCCGGGCCCGACGGGAGGCCCGGGGTGCTGCCGGCGCAGGCGCTGGACCACGGGACGGGGTACCTGGTGGCGGCCGGGGTGCTGCGGGCGCTGGCGGAGGGGGGCGGGCGGGGGCTGCGGTTCTCCCTCGCGGGGACGGGGTCGTGGCTGGTGCGGGGGCTCTCCCGAGCGGGGGCGGGGGCTTCGGGGTATGCGGCGGAGGCGTGGCTGCGGGTGACTCCGTCGGGGTACGGGGTGCTGCGGCACGCCGCCAGTCCCTTCGGGGAGTGGGGGGTGGGGCCGTCCCGGTGGGGGACGGACCGGGCCGTCTGGCTCCCGCGGTAGGGGTGTGGCGGGGCGGGGCGGGTGCGGCGCCGTTGCGGGGGCGCTGCCCCCGGGCCCCCGCGCCTCAAACGCCGGCGGGGCTGGAAGGGCGTGTGTGGCGGGGCGGGGTGGGTGCGGCGCCGTTGCCCCCGGGCCCCCGCGCCTCGAACGCCGGCGGGGCTGGAAGGCGTCGGCGGGGCTGAAGGCGTGAGCGGGTCAGGCTTCGGTCAAGGGCTTCGTCATGCAGCGGCTGGAGTCGTAGAAGCGGTAGTGGCCGAACTTCGCGGACAGGGTGTAGCCCGAGGAGAGGTACAGGGCTATCGCCTCCGGCTGCTGGTCGCCCGTTTCGAGGACCATGCGGTGGCGGCCCGCCGCGCGGGCGTCCGCCTCCAGGACCGCCAGGATGCGGCGGGCGAGGCCCAGGCCGCGGGCCTCCGGGACGACGTACATGCGCTTGAGCTCCGCGTCGCCGTCCGCGTAGCCCTGGTCGTTCTCGTCCTGGGTGCGCCAGCCGCCGCTCGCCACCGGGGTGCCCGTGGCGTCGTACGCCAGCAGGTACAGGCCGTGCGGCGGGGCGAACATCGCCGGGTCCAGGAAGGTGGCGTCGCCCTCACCGTCGTACCGCTGCTGGTACTCCAGCTGGACCTGGTCGTTGAGCTCGACCGCGTCCGGGTGGTCGTACGGCACGGTGCGGAGGTCTATCCGGTGAGACATTCGAATATCGTACGGAACCCTCCCGCTATGGTGCTGGGATGCTCACAGTGACCTCCGTGAATGTGAATGGGATCCGCGCCGCCGCCAAGAAGGGCTTCGGGGCGTGGCTCGAGGGATCCGACGCCGATGTGGTCTGCCTGCAGGAGGTACGGGCCGAGGAGGGGCAGATCCCGGCCGATGTCCGGACCCCCGCGGGCTGGCACACCGTCTTCGCGGCTGCCGCCGCCAAGGGGCGGGCCGGGGTCGCGCTCTACACGCGGCGGGCGCCCGAGCGCGTGCAGGTCGGGTTCGGCAGTGAGGAATTCGACACCGCCGGGCGGTACCTGGAGATCGACCTTCCGGGTGTGACCGTGGCCAGCCTCTACCTGCCCTCGGGTGAGGCCGGGACGGAGAAGCAGGACGAGAAGTACCGGTTCATGGGGGATTTCCTGACGTACCTGGCGGCGCTGAAGGAGCGGGCCGCCGCCGACGGCCGCGAGGTCGTGGTGTGCGGTGACTGGAACATCTGCCACCAGGAGGCCGACCTCAAGAACTGGAAGACGAACCGCAAGAACGCGGGGTTCCTCCCCGAGGAGCGGGAGTGGCTCGGCAAGGTGTACGCGGAGGCGGGCTACGTCGACGTCGTGCGGGAACTGCACCCGGACACCGAGGGGCCGTACTCCTGGTGGTCCTACCGCGGGCGGGCCTTCGACAACGACGCCGGCTGGCGGATCGACCTCCAGGTGGCCACCCCCGGGCTGGCGGCGAAGGCCGTGAAGGCCTTCGTGGAGCGGGCCGAGACGCACCCCGAGCGCTGGTCCGACCACGCGCCCGTGACCGTGGTCTACGGGCTGGGTGTCTGACCGGAGTCCGTGCCGGAGGCCAGCAGGCGGTCCATCGCCATCGTCAGCTCTGCCTCCACCACGCTCTTCGCCAGCGGGCGCAGCCGGGTGAGCGCGTCCGGTGACATGTGGGCCGATATCAGCTCGGTGAAGAGCAGGGCCATCGCGTCCGCGTGCTCGCGGACGCGGCGGCCGGTCTCCAGGACGGCCGCCAGCGGGACGCCCTCGCGGACCAGGGCCGAGGAGACGTCCAGCAGGCGGCGGCTGACGTGCACGATCGTGTCGCCGTCCACGGCGACGTAGCCGAGGTCCAGGGAGGCCGCCAGGTTCTCCGGGGTGACCTCGCCCTCGAAGTAGTCGGCCAGCGCCTCGGGGGTGAGCCGGACCGGGGTCTCCTCGGACCAGCCGATGCCGAGCAGCTCGCCGAGCTGGCTCACGTCGCGGCCGCTCTCGAAGGCGGCGGTCAGCTCGGCGATGCCGCCGAGGGTGTGTCCGCGTTCCAGCAGGGCGGCGATGGTGCGCAGCCGGGCCAGGTGATGGTCGTCGTACCAGGCGATCCGCCCCTCGCGGCGGGGCGGTGGGAGCAGTTTGCGCTCGCGGTAGAAGCGCAGGGTGCGGACCGGGATGCCGGCCGCTTCGGCCAGTTCCTCCGTGCGGTACTCGCGCACCGTCTTCGCTCGCGTCTCTTCCTTCGCCACAGACGCACCTTATGGCGTACCGGCAGTAACTTTCCGGGTCGGACCCCTACCCATGGGTACGGGGCTGCTCTACCCTCCCGATTGTGCCAGTGATTGCTGGCAGTGTTTCGATGGTGCGGTGCGGTGCGTTGCGGGCGTTGCGTGGCTGGGACTGCGGATGAGCGGAAGGCGGCGGGCATGGGTGGCACGAGTGGCATGGGCGGACGCGAGCACGTACGGGTGGCGGTGATCGGGTCCGGATTCGGCGGACTCGGCGCGGCCGTACGGCTGCGGCGCGAAGGGATCACGGACTTCGTCGTACTGGAACGGGCCGACTCGGTCGGCGGCACCTGGCGCGACAACAGCTATCCCGGGTGCGCGTGCGACGTGCCCTCCCACCTCTATTCGTTCTCGTTCGCCCCCAATCCCGACTGGCCGCGGACCTTCTCCGGGCAGCCGGCGATCCGCGCCTACCTGGAGCACGTCGCCGACACCTTCGGACTGCGCCCGCACATCCGGCTCGGCTCCGAGGTGCGGATGATGCGCTGGGACGCGGACGAGCTGCGCTGGGAGATCGAGACCTCGGCCGGATCGCTTGCCGCCGACGTCGTCGTCTCCGCGACCGGGCCGCTGTCCGACCCGAAGATGCCGGAGATCCCCGGGCTCGCCGAGTTCCCCGGCAAGGTCTTCCACTCCGCGCGCTGGGACCACGACTACGACCTGCGCGGCAAGCGCGTCGCCATGATCGGTACCGGCGCCTCCGCCATCCAGATCGTGCCGGCCATCGCCCCCGAGGTGGAGCGCCTCACCCTCTTCCAGCGGACCCCGCCGTGGGTCATGCCCCGCACCGACCGGTCCATCACCGCCGTGGAGCGCTGGCTCCACCGCCAGCTGCCCTTCACCCGGGCTGCGCGGCGCGGGCTGCTGTGGGGGATCCGGGAGCTCCAGGTCAGCGCCTTCACCAAGCGCCCGAACCAGCTCGGCCTCATCGAGTCCCTGGCCAAGGCCAACATGGCGCGCTCGATCAAGGACCCGGCCCTGCGCGCCAAGCTGACGCCCTCCTACCGGATCGGTTGCAAGCGGATCCTGCTCTCCAGCGAGTACTACCCGGCCCTGGCCCGGCCCGACGTGGACCTGGTCGCCTCCGGGCTCAAGGAGATCCGCGGCTCGGTGCTGGTCGCCGCCGACGGGACCGAGACCGAGGTCGACGCCATCATCTTCGGCACCGGCTTCCACGTCACGGACCTGCCGATCGCGGACCGGGTGGTGGGCACGGAGGGCCAGACCCTCGCGGACGCCTGGAAGGACGGGATGCAGGCGCTGCGCGGGGCCACCGCCGCCGGCTTCCCCAACTGGATGACGATCATCGGGCCGAACACCGGACTCGGGAACAGCTCGATGATCCTGATGATCGAGTCGCAGCTGAACTACATGGCCGACTACCTGCGGCAGCTCGCCCTCCTCGATGGAAGCAGCCTGGGCGGGAAGGTCGCGCTCGGCGCCCGGCCGTCCGCAGTGAACCGGTGGAACCGGCAGGTGCAGGCCCGGATGGAGCGGACGGTGTGGAACACCGGCGGCTGCACCAGCTGGTACCTGGACGCGCAGGGACGCAACACGACGGTCTGGCCGGGCACGACGGGGGAGTTCCGCCGGGAGACGCGGAGCGTCGATCTGGCGGAGTACGAGGTCCTGCGGGTGGGGGAGCGCGAGCGGGTCCCGGTGGCCGTCGCGGCTGCCGCGGTAGGGGCCGGTGCGGCGCCGCTGCCGGAGCCCCGCGCCTCGAACGCCGGCGAGGCTGACAAGGGCGCCTCGAACGCCGGCGGGGCCGGGTTTGAGGCGGAGGACGTCGCGTGAGCCGGTTGACGCATGTCGCCTCCGGGCCCTACGCCCCGCCCGTCGCGCGGCGGGAGCTCGTCGCCGTATCCGCCGACGGGGCCCGTCTGCACGTCGAGGTCCACGGGGACGAGGACGCGCCGGCCGTGGTGCTGGCCCACGGCTGGACCTGTTCCACCGCCTTCTGGGCCGCGCAGATCAGGGCCCTGGCCGCCACCCACCGGGTCGTCGCCTACGACCAGCGCGGGCACGGGCGCAGCCCCGCCGCCGGGGCGGCGGGGCACAGCACCACCGCGCTCGCCGACGACCTGGTGGCCGTCCTGGAGGCCACCCTCGCCCCCGGGGAGCGGGCGGTCGTCGCCGGGCATTCCATGGGCGGAATGACGATCATGGCTGCATCGGGCCGCCCGGAGTTCGCCGAGCGGGCCGCCGCCGTGCTGCTGTGCAGCACCGGCAGTTCCCGGCTGGTCTCCGAGGCGCTGGTCCTGCCGGTGCGCGCCGGGCGCGTCCGGACCCGCGTCACCCGCGCGGTCCTCGGCTCCCGCGCCCCCCTCGGGCCGGTCACGCCGGTCGCCCGGAAGGTCCTCAAGTACGCCACCATGGGCCCCGGTTCCGCGCCCGACAAGGTCGAGGCGTGCGCCCGTATCGTCCACGCCTGCCCCACCGGGGTGCGCCACGCGTGGTCCCAGGTGCTGGCCGGCCTGGACCTCGACGCCGACGTGGCCCGCCTCACGGCGCCCACCGCCGTCATCGGCGGCACCGCCGACCGGCTCACCCCGATCGTGCACGCCCGCGGGCTCGCCGCCGCGCTGCCGAACTGCGTGGGCCTGACCGAGCTCACCGGCATGGGGCACATGACCCCGGTCGAGGCCCCCGAGGCCGTCACCGGCGCCCTGCGCGAGCTCGCCGGGCTGTACCTGGGCACCACCGATCTCGACACCACCGTGAAGGAGAAGACGCCGTGAGCGCTCGCAGGAGTCTGGAAGGCCAGGTCGCCGTCGTCACCGGCGCCGCCCGGGGGGTCGGCGAGCTGCTCGCGCGCAAGCTGTCGGCCCGCGGCGCGAAGATCGCGCTCGTCGGCCTGGAGCCGGAGGCCCTCAAGGAGGTCTCCGAGCGGCTGCACACCGACAGCGACCACTGGTACGCCGACGTCACCGACCACGAGGCCATGGCCCGGGTGGCCGAGGAGGTCAAGCAGCGCTTCGGCAAGGTGGACATCGTCGTCGCCAACGCGGGCGTGGCCGCCGGCGGGCCGTTCGCCGACTCGGACCCGGACGCCTGGCGCCGGGTGATCGAGGTCAACCTGATCGGCGGGGCCGTCACCGCCCGCGCCTTCCTGCCCGTACTGATGGAGAGCCGCGGCTACTTCCTCCAGATCGCCTCGCTCGCCGCGATCACCCCGGCGCCGATGATGACCGCCTACTGCGCCTCCAAGTCCGGGGTCGAGGCCTTCGCGCACTGCCTGCGCGCGGAGGTCGGGTACAAGGGCGTCAAGGTCGGCGTCGGTTACCTCTCCTGGACCGACACGGACATGGTGCGCGGCGCCGACCAGGACGAGGTCATGCG
Source organism: Streptomyces sp. NPDC040545 (assembly GCF_055595065.1). Classification (NCBI taxonomy): domain Bacteria; kingdom Bacillati; phylum Actinomycetota; class Actinomycetes; order Kitasatosporales; family Streptomycetaceae; genus Streptomyces; species Streptomyces sp. NPDC040545. The sequence continues at coordinate 50,126 of NZ_JBVIWA010000023.1, read as the reverse complement.
GGAGTTGAGGCAGCGGCTGCCGTGGCCGTCGAACCGTACGTACCCGCTGGGACCGGCCGTCGACCGGATCGTCGCGGGCATCGAGCGGCGCTCGCCGCACGTGTACGCGCAGTGGTGGCTGCGCGGCATGCAGGGGATGCGCGGCTACCTGCCCGGGATGATCGCGACGGTCGGGCAGCGCGAGATGAAGCGCTTCGAGCCGCGTCTGGGCGGTGTGTCCAAGGGGCTCGTCGGGGCCGGCGGGGCAGCGGACGAGAAGGAGCGCACACAGAGTCACTGATCGAAATGCGACCTTTGTCCGCCCGTGCAAGTCTGGTCGAGGCCCAACCACCAACACCCCTCATGGAGTGAACAGCATGGGTATCAAGGACCAGTTCCAGGACAAGGCGCAGGAGCTCAAGGAGAAGGCCCACAAGGGGCAGAAGCAGCCCGGCAAGGGCCCGCAGGACCCGAAGTCCCAGCGGACCCCGCAGCCGAAGGACTCGCCGCAGCAGTCCTTCGACGACATCCGGGACGAGCTCGACGACCGGACCTAGGCTTCTGGCCCGACGGTTACGGGCCCGCACGCAGCGCCGAGGGGCGCGATCCCCGCTGTTCCCGGGGATCGCGCCCCTCCCACATGCCGCGCCTGCTCAGATGCCCCGCCTGCTCACTGCCTCGGCGGCAGCTTCGGACGGCGCAGGTCCGGTACGTCCGTGTAGCCGGGCGGCACCGCGGCCGGGTCCTGTTCCAGCAGTTCCAGCGCCAGGTGCACGGCGTCGTCCAGCTGAGCGTGGCGCCCCTCCGCCCAGTCGAGGGGAGTGCGCTGGATCTCCAGGTCCGGCTCCACGCCGTGGTTCTCCACCGACCAGCCGTACTCCGGGAACCAGGCGGCATTCATCGGTACCGTGATCACCGTGCCGTCCCCGAGCGTGTGGCGGCCGGTCATGCCGACCACCCCGCCCCAGGTGCGCAGGCCCACCACCGGGCCCAGACCCAGCAGTTTGAAGGCCGCGGTGATCATGTCCCCGTCGGAGGAGGTCGCCTCGTCGGCCAGCGCCACGATCGGACCGCGGGGCGCGTTGGAGGCGTAACTGACCGGCTGCGCGTTGCGCGTCAGGTCCCAGCCGAGGATGGAACGGGTCAGCTTCTCCACGACCAGCTCGCTGATGTGCCCGCCCGCGTTGCCGCGTACGTCCACGATCAGCGCGGGCCGGGACATCTCCATCCGCAGGTCGCGGTTGAACTGCGCCCAGCCCGAGCCGCCCATGTCGGGGATGTGGAGGTAGCCGCACCGGCCGCCGCTGATCTTCCGGACCGCCTCGCGCCGCTTGGACACCCAGTCCTGGTAGCGCAGCGGCCGTTCGTCGATCAGCGGCACGATGGCGACCCGGCGGGCCCGGCCCTCGCCCGCCGCGGGCTGGAAGGTCAGCTCCACCGTGGTGCCGCCCGCCGCCGCCAGCAGCGGATAGGGCCCGGTGACCGGGTCCACCGCACGGCCGTCGACGTGCGTGAGCACCGCGCCCTCCCGGATGCCGGTGCCGGCCAGCGGGGAGCGGGCCTTGGAGTCCGAGGACTCGCCGGGCAGGATCCGGCTGACCACCCATTCCCCGTCCCGGGGGAAGAGGTTGGCGCCGAGCAGGCCGATCGCCCGCTGGTAGTGCGGGGGGCCTTCGTTGCGGCGCGCGGGGGAGACGTAGGCGTGCGAGGTGCCGAGTTCGCCGAGGACCTCGCGCAGCAGGTCGGCGAACTCGTCGGGCGAGGCGACCCGTTCGACCAGGGAGCGGTACTGGGCGAGGATCCCGTCCCAGTCGATGCCGCACATCTTCGGTTCCCAGAAGTACGCGCGGGTGATCCGCCCGGCCTCCTCGTAGGCCTGGCGCCACTCGGCCGCCGGGTCCACCTCGTGCAGGATGCGCCGCAGGTCCAGATAGACGGTCGAGTCGCTGTCGCCCGATTCGGTCGCCGGGACCGCGCGCAGGTCGCCGTCGTCGTTGATCACGAGCCGGGTGCCGTCGCCGCTGACCGCGAACCAGTCCAGTCCCGAGGCCAGTTCGGTCTTGCGGGCCTTGATGAGGTCGAAGTGCTCCAGCGTGGGCTTGCCGCTGATGTCGGCCGGGTTGGCGAAGGTCTCGCCGAGCGCGCCCGAGATGGGCCAGCGCAGCCACACCAGCCCGCCGCCGTGCACCGGGTACAGGGCCGAGTACTTGGACGCGGTCACCGGGAACGGGGTGACGCGGCTCTCCAGCCCCTCCACCTCCACGGTCACGGCGCCGTCGGCCTCGCCCGAGTCGCCCTCCGCCACGTCGAGTCCGCCGGCCGCGGGCCGGCCCTCGGCGGAGAGCGCGAAGGGGGAGGGGGTCGCGGAATTCAGCGGCACCAGATAGGGGCGGCAGCCCAGCGGGAAGGACAGGTCGCCGGTGTGCACGTCGTAGACCGGGTCGAAACCGCGCCAGGACAGGAAGGCCAGGTAGCGCCCGTCCCGGGTGAAGACCGGATTCTCGTCCTCGAAACGGCCGTTGGTGACGTCGACGACGGTGCGGGCGCCGGGGCCGGAGATCCGGGCCATCTTGATCTGCCGCAGCGAACGCCCGATGCCCGGGTGCGACCAGGTCAGCCAGGCCCCGTCGGGGGAGAAGGCGAGGTCGGTGACGGGGCCGTTGATCGACCGGATCAGCTCCGTGACCTCGCCGTTGGATTCCTCGGTGGCGTTGATCAGCAGCAGCCGGCCGTCGTTGGAGGCGATGGCGAGCCGCTCGCCGTCCGGGTCCGCGAGCAGCTCGGTGACCCGCCCCAGCTCGCCCGAGGCCAGCCGGCGCGGCTCCCGTTCCCCGGAGGCCCGCGGCAGGTAGGCGATCTCGATCGCGTCCTCGCCCTCGGCGTCGGTGACGTAGGCGACCTGCCCGCCGCTGCCGAGCATCTCCGGCAGCCGTACGCGTACGCCCGGGGTGTCGGCGATGGTGCGGGCCGGGCCGTCGCGGTGGGTCAGCCAGTAGAGGCTGCCGCGCACCACGACCGCGCTGGCGCGCCCGGTGGCGTCCACGGAGAGCGAGTCGACGTGGCTGGCGGCCGGTACCTGGTACGTACGCCGGCCCGCCCGCGGGCCGCCGAGGCGGACGTCGAGCTTGCGCGGGACGGCGTCCCGGTCCAGGGACTCGACGAGCCAGAGGTCGCCGGCGCACTGGTAGACGACGCGGGAGCCGTCGCTGGAGGCGTGCCGGGCGTAGAACTCCTCGTGGTCGGTGTGGCGGCGCAGATCGGTGCCGTCGGGCAGGCAGGAGTACAGGTTGCCGATGCCCTCGTGGTCGGAGAGGAAGGCGATCCGGCCGTCCACGAACATCGGGGAGTCGAGGTGGCCCTCGACGTCCTCCAGCAGCCGCTGTCCGTGCAGCCACAGCCGGCCGGTGGCTCCGCCGCGGTAGCGCTTCCAGGCGGCGGGCTCGTGCGGGGGCTTGCCGGTGAGCAGCAGGGAGTGCCGCTCGCCCTCCTCCGTGGCGTGCACCTGGATGTCGGAGACGGGCCCCCAGGGCAGGCGCCCGCCGGGGCTGCCGTCGGTCGGCAGGGTGTAGGCCCAGGCGAAGTAGGAGAAGGGCTGGCTGTGCGAGGACACGGCCAGGATGTCGCTGCGGCCGTCCTCGTCGGGCGGGGTCCAGCCGCAGACGCGGGTGTCGAGGGCGCCCCAATAGCTCAGCTGGCGGGCGGGGCCGCCGTCGACGGGGACGAGGTGGATCTCGGGGTCGAGGCTGCGCCAGGTGGTGAAGGCGATGTGCTTGCCGTCGGGGGAGAAGCGCGGGTGGCCGACGCGGGTCCGGTCGACGGTGATGCGCCAGGCCCGTCCGGGTGTCTGGCCGTCGGGGACCAGCGGGGCGACCCACAGGTCGTCCTCGGTGGCGAAGCAGAGAAGGTCGTCGTGCAGGTGCGGGAACCGGAGGTACGCGACGTCGTGACTCACCCCCCAATGCTTTCCGCGTAGGGGGGCCCTGGCAACTCGTACAGGTGATCCATGCCACTCCCCCAAGCGAAACGGAACGGTTTCGTTTCGCTTGGTGGAGGGGTATCGTCTTAAGCGTACGGAACAGTTTCGCTTCGACGGGAGGCACGGACATGACCGAGGCGATGGCGGCCCGGCGTAGCCGGATCACCCCCGAGCGGCAGGCCGAACTGCACGAGGCGGTCCTCGACCTCCTGCGTGACGTCGGCTACGAGGCGCTGACCATGGACGCGGTCGCCGCCCGTACGAAGTCCAGCAAGGCCACCCTCTACCGCCAGTGGGGGAGCAAGCCGGAGCTGGTCGCCAAGGCCCTGCGATGTACGCAGCCCGTCTCGCTGCGCGAGATCGACACGGGCAGCCTGCGCGGGGACTTCGCGCTCATGGTGGAGCACTCGGACGACGCGCAGATGGCCAAGGACACCGCGCTGATGCGGGGTCTGGCCCATGCCGTCCACGAGAGCCCGGAGCTCCACAAGGCGCTGCGGGACCTGCTGGTCGACCCGGAGATCACCGGGCTGCAGGTGATGCTGCAGCGCGCGGTGGACCGGGGCGAGATCGCCCCGGGATGCCCGGCGCTCGACTTCGTACCGCACATGCTCATCGGGGCGTTCATCGCGCTCCCGCTGATCGAGGACCGCCCGGTGGACCGGGCCTTCCTCGGTGACTTCATCGACGCCGTGGTCTTCCCCGCCCTCGGCGTCTGATCCCCGATCCTCCCCGTCCCCGCACGGCCTCTTCGCTGCTCCTGACACGCCGCTCTCGTCGTCGGGCCGGCTCCTCATGCCCTGATCCGATCCGGATCCATCCCACGACCAGAACGGGAGAACCACCGACGTGGCTACCTTCCTCTACCGACTCGGCAGGGGCGCCTTCAGGCGCCGCGGTCTCGTCGCCCTCCTCTGGGTGGCGCTGCTGTTCGCCGCCGGCTTCGGCGCGGCCTCGGCCGGCGCCCCCACCTCCGGCTCCTTCTCGATACCCGGCACGGAGGCCCAGAAGGCCTTCGACCTGCTGGACAAGCGCTTCCCGGGGATGGCCGCCGACGGCGCCACCGCCCGCATCGTCATCAAGGCCCCCGAGGGCGCCAAGGTCACCGACCCGGGCCCCAAGGCCGAGGTGCAGAAGATCGTCACCGGGCTGAAGACCGGCCCGGGAGCCGCGGAGATCTCCTCCGTCGCCGACCCGTACGAGGCCCAGGCCGTGAGCCAGGACGGCTCCACCGCCTACATCAGCGCCAAGTACACCGTCAGCGGCATGGAGCTGAAGGACGACACCCGCGAGGCGCTCAAGGTCTCCGGTGAGGGCGCCAAGGCCGCCGGCCTCAACGTCCAGATCGGTGGCGACGCGCTGATGGCGGCCCCCGAGACGGGCTCCGGCGAGATCATCGGCATCGCGGTCGCCGCGATCGTCCTCGTCATCACCTTCGGCTCGCTCATCGCGGCCGGTCTGCCGCTGCTGACCGCGCTGATCGGCGTGGGCATCGGCGTCTCCTCCATCACCGCGCTCGCCAACGTGCTGGACCTCGGCAACACCACCGCCACCCTCGCGACGATGATCGGCCTCGCGGTCGGCATCGACTACGCCCTCTTCATCGTCTCCCGCTACCGCGTGGAGCTCGCCGAGGGCCGCGAGCGCGACGAGGCCGCGGGCCGCGCCGTCGGTACCGCCGGCTCCGCCGTCGTCTTCGCCGGTCTGACCGTGGTCATCGCCCTGGTGGGCCTGGCCGTCGTCAACATCCCGATGCTGACCAAGATGGGCTTCGCGGCCGCGGGCACCGTGGTCATCGCCGTGCTCGTCGCGCTGACCCTGGTCCCGGCCATCCTCGCCTTCGCGGGCAAGAAGGTCCTGCCCGCGGGCGAGAAGAGCCGGCTGTTCGGCAAGGGCAAGCCGGCGGGCGCCGAGAAGAAGGCCAACGGCGGCACCCGCTGGGCCCGCTTCGTCCTGCGCCGCCCCGTCATGGTGCTGCTGGCCGGTGTGATCGGCCTCGGCGTCATCGCCATCCCGGCGAGCAAGCTGGAGATGGGCCTGCCGGACGACGGCGCCCAGCCGGTCTCCACCACCCAGCGCCAGGCGTACGACCTGCTGTCCGACGGCTTCGGCCCGGGCTTCAACGGCCCGCTGATGGTCGTCGTGGACGGGGACAAGCGGCTCGCCGACCAGACCGTCGACCGGATCAAGGGCCTGGAGGGCGTCGTCGCGGTCACCCCGCCGACCCCCAACGAGGCCGGCGACGCCGCGGTGATCACCGTCATCCCGAAGGACCGTCCGTCCTCCACGCAGACCGAGAACCTGGTCCACGAGATCCGCGACGGCAGCGGCGACGACGTGCTCGTCACCGGCGCCACCGCGATGAACATCGACTTCTCGCAGAAGATGAACGACGCGCTGCTGCCCTACCTGGCACTCGTCGTCGGCCTCGCCTTCCTGCTGCTCATGCTGGTGTTCCGCTCGATCCTGGTCCCGCTCAAGGCGGCCCTCGGCTTCCTGCTCTCGGTCGTCGCCGCCCTCGGCGCGGTCGTCGCGGTCTTCCAGTGGGGCTGGCTCGGCTCGGTCTTCGGAGTGGAGCAGACCGGTCCGATCATGTCGATGATGCCGATCTTCATGGTGGGCGTCGTCTTCGGTCTGGCCATGGACTACGAGGTCTTCCTCGTCACCCGGATGCGTGAGGCGTACGTCCACGGCGAGCGCCCGGGCCAGGCCGTGGTGACCGGCTTCCAGTACAGCGCGCGGGTCGTCGTGGCCGCCGCCGTCATCATGATCGCGGTGTTCGCGGGCTTCATCGGGGCCAGCGAGCAGATGGTCAAGATGATCGGCTTCGGTCTGGCCGTCGCCGTCTTCTTCGATGCCTTCGTGGTCCGCATGGCCATCGTCCCCGCGGTGCTCGCCCTGCTCGGGCACAAGGCCTGGTGGCTGCCGAAGTGGCTGGACCGGCTGCTGCCGAACGTGGACGTGGAGGGCGAGAGCCTGCGCAAGCACCTGGAGTCCGCGCAGTCCCCGGAAGGCCCGGACAAGGACCGCGAGCTGGTCAACGCCTGACCCCGCACGACCCCACCGCCCCCGTCGGCCCCGCACCTGCCGACAGGACTGCCCGGCCCCGTACCGCCCGATCACCGGGCGGTACGGGGCCGGGCCCGGTTACGCCCGACGGGTGACGGCGGCCGCGGGGGCGTACGTACGCCGCAGGAACCGGCGCAGCGCGGCGATGTCGAACTGGACGACGGCGACGCCCTCGGGGGAGTGGAACTCGACGACCGCCTGGACGCGGCCGCAGGGCCAGATGCGTACGTCCCCGGTCCCGGTCGGGGCCTGGAGGCCCGCCTCCAGGAGGGCCCGGGGGAAGACCCACTCGTTGTCGGTGCCCTCGGGGGACAGGCCCGCCGGGAAGACGATCCGCACGGCCAGTGGCTGGTCACCGGCGAAGCGCAGGGCGACCGGGATGGTCCGGTAGAGGGGATCGTCCGTGATGACGCGGGCACGGACCCGTTCCTCGACGGCGGTGGCGGTGGCCGTCGCGGTGCCGGTGGCGGTCGCTGGGGGATTCTCGGCGGTTGCTGACATCGACAAGACTCCTCGAAATCAGAACATTTGCGTCCTTTTGTCCCGTCCAGCCTCGCACATTCCCACGAAAGCGCGCGGTTCTATTTGTGATGCCCCCGCTCTTGCCAACGATTTGCAACTGGGCACTATGGTTGAACAGCTAAAGACTGAGTAAGAAGCGGAGCCGCTCCATGCATGTGCCCGACGGATTCATCAACGCACCCGTCTCGGTGGCTGCCGGAGCGGTGGCCGCCGCCGCGGTGGCCGTCAGCCTCCGCGGCGCCCGGCGCGAACTCGACGAGCGCACCGCGCCGCTCGCCGGTCTCGTCGCCGCCTTCATCTTCGCCGTCCAGATGCTGAACTTCCCGGTCGCGGCCGGCACCAGCGGCCATCTGCTGGGCGGGGCGCTCGCCGCGATACTCGTCGGGCCCTACACCGGCGTGCTGTGCGTGTCCGTCGTCCTGCTCATGCAGGGCATCCTCTTCGCCGACGGCGGCCTGACCGCGCTCGGGGTGAACGTCACCGTCATGGGCGTCGTCACCGTCGTCGTCGCCTACGCGATCTTCCGCGGCCTGCTCGGCATCCTGCCGCCCACCCGCCGCTCCGTGACCGCGGCCGCCTTCACCGGCGCCCTGCTCTCCGTGCCCGCCGCAGCGGCGGCCTTCACCCTCTTCTACGCCATCGGTGGCACCACCGACGTGCCCATCGGCAAGGTGTTCACCGCCATGGTCGGCGTGCACGTGCTCATCGGCATCGGTGAGGCCGCCATCACCGCGGCCACCGTCGGCGCCGTGATCGCCGTACGTCCCGACCTGGTGCACGGGGCCCGCGGGCTGACCTCGCCCCTGAAGCTGCGCGTCGGCGGCGAGCTCGTGGACGCCCCGGCCGCTGCCGCCGCGCCCGTCGCCTCCGGCGCCCGGTCCACGAAGAAGGTGTGGGTGACCGGCCTGGTCACCGCCCTCGTGCTCGCCGGGTTCGTCTCCTTCTACGCCTCCGCCAGCCCCGACGGCCTGGAGAAGGTCGCCGCGGACAAGGGGATCGACGAGAAGGCCGAGGAGCACGCCGCCGCGAACTCCCCGCTCGCCGACTACAGCGTCAGGGACGTCGACGACGCCCGCCTGTCCGGCGGTCTCGCCGGGGTCATCGGCGTCGGCGTGACCGTCGTCGCCGGCACCGGGATCTTCTGGGCCGTGCGCCGCCGGACCGAGGACCTGAGCGCCACCTCCACCTCCACCCCCGTCTCGGCAGGCTGAGATGGGGGCCGGCCACGCCCACAAGCTCTACCGCCACGGCCACTCGCCGGTCCACGACCTGCCCGCGCACTGCAAGCTCGCCGCGACCCTGGCCTTCGTGGTGGTCGTCGTGTCCACACCGCGCGAGGCGGTGTGGGCCTTCGGCCTGTACGCCGCCCTCCTCGCAGGAGTGGCCGCCGTCGCCCGGATCCCGGCAGGCTTCCTGCTCCGGCGGCTGCTGATCGAGGTGCCCTTCGTCGCCTTCGCCGTGCTCATGCCCTTCGTGGCCGAGGGCGAGCGGGTCCAGGTGCTCGGCATGTCGCTCAGCGTCTCGGGCCTCTGGGGCGCCTGGAATGTCCTCGCCAAGGGAACCCTCGGCGTGGCCGCGTCCGTCCTGCTCGCCTCGACGACCGAGCTGCGGGCCCTGCTGCTGGGCCTCCAGCGGCTGAAGCTGCCGCCGCTGCTCGTCCAGATCGCCTCCTTCATGATCCGCTACGGCGATGTGATCAGCGACGAGCTGCGCCGGATGTCCATCGCCCGCCGCTCCCGCGGCTTCGAGGCGAGCGGAATCCGGCACTGGGGGGTGCTGGCCAAGACCGCCGGTGCGCTGTTCATCCGTTCCTACGAGCGCGGCGAGCGGGTCTACCTCGCGATGGTCAGCCGAGGCTACGCCGGTTCGATGCCGGTGATCGACGAGGTCGTGGCCACGCGCGCCCAGTGGGCGCACGCGGCCGTGCTCCCGGTGACGGCGCTCGCCGTCTGTCTGATGGGATGGACCCTGTGACCGACCCTGTGACCGACCCCGTGACCAGTACCCCCTCCCTCGAAGTCGCCGGCCTCGCCTACGCCTACCCCGACGGCCACCAGGCCCTCTTCGGGGTGGACCTGACCGTCGGGCAGGGCGAGCGGGTCGCCCTGCTCGGACCCAACGGCGCCGGCAAGACCACCCTGGTGCTGCACCTCAACGGCATCCTCGGCGGCGGCGTCGGCACCGTGGCCGTCTCCGGGCTGCCCGTCGCGAAGCGGAACCTCGCCGAGATCCGCCGCCGGGTCGGGATCGTCTTCCAGGACCCCGACGACCAGCTGTTCATGCCGACCGTCCGCGAGGACGTGGCCTTCGGCCCGGCAGCGGCCGGAATGCGGGGCGCGGAGCTGGAGGAGCGGGTCCGGGCGGCCCTGGACCAGGTCGGGATGGCCGACTTCGCCGACCGGCCGCCGCACCACCTGTCCTTCGGCCAGCGCCGCCGCGTCGCGGTGGCGACCGTCCTGGCCATGCGGCCCGAGATCCTGGTCCTGGACGAGCCGTCGTCCAACCTGGACCCGGCCTCGCGCCGCGAGCTCGCGGACATCCTGCGCTCGCTGGACGTCACCGTGCTGATGGTGACGCACGACCTGCCGTACGCGCTGGAACTGTGCCCGCGCTCGGTGATCCTCAGCGAGGGGGCCATCGCGGCGGACGGCCGCACGCAGGAGCTCCTGTGCGACGACAAGCTGATGCGGGCCCACCGGCTGGAGCTCCCGTTCGGCTTCGACCCGCGCACGCCCCTTCTGACGCGCCCCTCGCGCTGATCGGCGCCGGGGCGCCTCCCAGGTTTCGGGCCGCTGCGTCGGACTCCGTCCGCCGGTCGGGGCCGGGCCCGGTGAGCCGCTCCGGGGCGACCCGGGAAGCAGGGCCGTCCGGCAGGCGTTGCATTGTGGCGTAGGCGCCGTCCGGGCGCCGCGGCAGGTGCTGGGAGTAGACGTGGACGTCCACGGGACGGTGGCGGAGGGCTTCGAGCCCGTCAGAGATGCGTTCGTACGCAATTTCGAGGTGCTCGGGGACCGGGGCGCGGCCGTCGCCGTCCACCGGGACGGCCGCAAGGTCGTCGACCTGTGGGGCGGCACCCGCGACGCGGAGGGCACCGAGCCCTGGACCGAGGGCACCGCGCAGATCGTCCGCTCCGCCACCAAGGGCGTGGCGGCCGCCGTACCGCTGCTGCTGCACCAGCGCGGACTGCTGGACCTGGACGCGCCCGTGGGCTCGTACTGGCCGGAGTTCAAGACGGGCGGCAAGGAGCGGATCCTGGTCCGCGACGTGCTCGCGCACCGCGCGGGCATACCGGCGCTGGACCGGGGGCTGAGCGCCGCCGAGGCCGCCGACGGGGTGTCCGGGGCGCGCGCGGTCGCCGCGCAGCAGCCCTTCTGGGAGCCGGGCACAGAGCACGGCTACCACGCGCAGACCTACAGCTGGCTGGTGTCCGAGCTGGTGCTGCGGGCCACCGGCCGCACGGTGGGCTCGGTCCTCGCGGAGGAGATCGCCGAACCTCTGGGGCTGGAGTTCTGGATCGGCCTGCCGGAGACCGAGACCCACCGGGTGGGCCGGGTGGCGCCGGTCGAGCCGCCCGAGAGCGCGGGCATGCTGCGGACCCGGCCGCGGCGCAACGTCTCCGAGGCGTACGCCGACCCCCGCTCGCTCACCCGCCGCGCCTTCGCCGCCATCGAACCGCTGCCCGACGAGAACGACCCCGCCTACCGGGCCGCCGAGCTCCCCGCCTCGAACGGCATCGGGACGGCCCGCGCCCTGGCCCGTTTCTACGGGGCCACCATCGGCGTGGTCGAGGACGGCGCGCGGATCTTCACCCCGGCCACCACCGAGCTGGCCGCCCGGGAGCACTCCGCCGGACCGGACCGGGTGCTGGTCGTCAACACCCGCTTCGGCGCCGGCTACATGCTGCACGGCCCGGCCTCCCCGCTGCTCTCGCCGGCCTCCTTCGGCCACCCCGGCCGCGGTGGCTCCCTGGGCTTCGCGGACCCGGAGGCGGGCATCGGCTTCGGCTACGTCACCAATGCCCTGGCCAAGTCGGTCACCGCGGACCCCCGGGCGCAGGCCCTGGTCCGGGCCCTGAAGTCGGCCCTGTCAGCCCTCTGAAGCCTGCGCGTCGGCGGGCGTGCCGGCCTGCTCGCCGGGCTGCTCGCGCACATCGGCCAGCGTGGCCCCCGCGTGGGCGATGAGCTCCTGCGGGGCCATCGGGAACACCGTGGTCGGGGTACCGGCCGCCGCCCAGATCTCCCCGTGGGCCAGCAGCGACCGGTCGGCCAGCACCCGGGTCCGCGTGCGGTGCCCGAAGGGAGGGACCCCGCCGATCGCGTAGCCCGTGGTCTCCCGGACCAGGGCGGCATCGGCCCGCGTCACCTTCCCGGCGCCGAGCTCGCGGCGCACGGCCTCCACGTCCACCCGTGAGGCCCCGTCCAGGAGGACCAGCACCGGGACCCCGTCCGCCGCGAAGATCAGCGACTTGACGATCTGGCTCAGCTCGCAGCCGATCGCGGCCGCCGCGTCGGCGGCCGTACGGGTCCCTTCGGGAAAGCGCCGGACGGTGAGGTCGAGGCCCAGCCCGGCAAGGGCCTCGGCGAACAGGGGGTGCGTGGACGTCGTCATGGCGCGACGTTAACGCCGCCGGCGCGGCGACACGACCGATTTCGGCCCGGGCCGGCGACTGCGGCCCGGGACGGTCGCGTCGCCGCCACCCGGTCAGCCCGCGTTCAGTACCTGGGCGACGATCGGCCCCGCCGCGTCGCCGCCGTGGCCGCCGCCCTCGACCATGGCCGCAGCGGCCATGTCACCGCTGAAGCCGGTGAACCAGCTGTCCGGGCTGTCCCCGGCGCCGCCGACCTCCGCCGAGCCGGTCTTCGCGCCCTTGTCCGAGCCGCCGACCGAGGCCATCGCCTTCTGTGCGGTGCCGCTGGAGGCCGTCAGCTTCATCATGCCGACGAGCTGCTGCTGCACCGAGGACTTCATCCGGCGCTGGGCCGTCGCGATCTTCCGGTCGTCCAGCTCCGGCGATACCAGCAGCGGCTGGCGGAAGACACCGGTGCGTGCGGTCGCGGTGATGGACGCGACGTTCAGCGGGTTCATGGTGATCTGGCCCTGCCCGATGTACTCGGCGGCCGCCGCCGCGCCCGTGGCCGGCGGGACCTTGCCGTCGGTGGACTGGATGCCGGTCTTCCAGTCCAGGTCGATGCCGAAGACCTCCGTGGCCTCCTTCGGCAGTGCGGAGTCGTCGTTGACGGGCTTGATCTGCTTGATGAAGGCCGTGTTGCAGGAGCGGGCGAACGAGGTCGCGAAGTTGGTGCCGGGCGGCAGCTCGAAGTTGTTCAGGTTGTGGAACTCACGGCCCCAGGTCACCGTCTTCCCGCACTCCGCCGGCTTGTCCGCGGCGACCAGGCCGCGGTCCAGCAGCATCGCGGCCGTCACGATCTTCATCGTGGATCCGGGTGCCCGGTTGCCCCGCATCGCCGCGTTGAAGTTGTCCTTGCGATTGTTCGCGACGGCCAGGATGTGCCCGTTGCTCGGCTGGACGGCGACCACCGAGGCCTCCGGGAACTTGGTGACCGCCCGCTCGGCCGCCGCCTGCACCTGCGCGTCCAGGTACGTCTTGAGGGTGCTCGGCTCGCCCTCGACGAGGGTCAGCAGGGTCCGCTTGGGCGCCTCCTTGGCGACCGGCTCGATCCACACCTCGGCCCCGGGCTTGCCGCCCGCCCTGCTGCCGTAGTTCTGGCGCAGCTCGTCGAGGATCTGGCGCAGCGAGGGGTACTTCTCCGCCGTCAGCTCCTCGCCGTTGCGGTCCACGGCCTTGACGGGCGGGCTCGCGGGGGCGCCGGCGCGCAGTTTCTCGTCCTTCTGGAGCTGCGGGTGGATCACCGAGGGCTGCCAGTCGACCAGCGGCTTTCCGCTGGTCAGCCCGCGCACCACGGTCAGCTGGGAGTCGTAGGCCAGAGGCTTGGTGGTGCCCTCGTACGTGATCTCCGCCTCGACCTTGAACGGCACGGTGGTGCCGTTCGGCGTGCCGGGGGTGATCACGGCCTTGGACACGTACGCCTTGGTCTTGAATTCCCCGACCGCGGCCTGCGCGGCCGCGGCGTTGTTCGTCAGGTCGGCGGCCACCCGCTCGTCCCCGGCCGCCCAGGCGCCCAGGAAGGCCTTGGCGGTCTTCGCGGCGTCCTTCTCGCTGACCGGCCCGCTGCCCTTCTCGGCCTGGACGGAGGTCTCGCCGTCCTTGCCTTCCTTCGTGTCCCCGCCGGCGTCTCCCACCAGCGTGTACACCCCGTACCCGGCGCCGCCGAGCATGGCGAGGAACACCCCGCCGATCACGGCACCCTTCGCTGCCCCGTTCACGTAAGTCCTTCCCCCATGGTCGCGGTTCCTGAACATGTTCAAAGAACCCTTGGTGCGGACTTTACTCTGTGCAGCGCTCCGGTACGCCATTGTTACCGGACCGGAACATCCGAACGTAATCGGCTCGTCACCGGTGGCCCTCCCTTCCTAGAGTGCCGCCGTGGACCTCATCTACCGGCGCTACGCCGATACCGATACCGATGCCGATGAGCTCGTCGCCTTCCTCGCCGGGGACACCTGGCCGTTCCACGGCTCGGCCGTGGTCGACCCGGAGCAGGCCCGGCAATGGGCCGCGGAGGGCCGCTTCGACAGCGCGGAGACCAGGTCGTTCTGGATAGCCGGCGGCGGCGAGACCCTCGGCCTGGTCCGCCTGATGGACCTGGGCGACAGCACGCCCGTCTTCGACCTGCGGATCCGCTCCCGGTACCGGGGCCGGGGGGTCGGCGGCCAGGCCCTGACCTGGCTGACGGGACACCTGTTCACCGAACTCCCCCGGATCCGGCGGATCGAGGGCACCACCCGCCAGGACAACGCGGCGATGCGCCGCGCCTTCCGGCGGTGCGGGTACGTCAAGGAGGCGCACTACCGGGAGGGATGGCCCTCGGCCGACGGCGCGGTCCACGACGCGGTCGGCTACGCGATCCTGCGGCGGGACTGGGCCGCCGGCACGGCCACGGCTCCCGCCTGGGACGACGAGCACACACTGGAGGGCTGACCCCGGCGCGGCCCGAACATGCGTGCACCGGTGCCGTGTTCTAGCGTCGGAAGAGCGAGGGCCCCCGCTCCAAGCCGCCGCCCCCGCCCGCGGTCCGGCGCGTCGGCGGACCGCGCGACCCACCGAGAGAGCAGGTGCATCCGCATGCGTCCGTCGGCTCGTATCCCCAGCATCCTGGCAGGCCTGGCCCTCGCCGCCGGCGGCACCGTCATCGCCGCCCCGTCCGCCCACGCGGACGTGAAGGCCTGCGAGCAGTACGTCGCCCAGCACGCTCCGAAGGCCACGGACGGCGCCACGGAGGCCTGCTACCAGGGGTCGATCGGCAACCAGACCAGCTGCGACGCCAGCCTCGTCGCGGTCGGCGCGAGCAAGGACGTCGCGTCCGCGGCCTGCGAGGCCTCCCGCTAGCGCCGACGACGGGTCCGGCACCGTCCGGCATCGGGGCTATGCCATGTTCCAGAAGCCGGACGGCGGTTCATGTACTGACGGGCGCTGTGAATCCGAGCGGCAGAACCGACCTGCCTTCGGCTCAATTCACCTGGTTCGCTCCCCGCCCTTCCACAGCGCGCAATGGGGAACCTTCTCCCCGCCGCTGAAGCCGTCGGGCTCCTCATTGTTGGGGATGGTCGAGTCGACTTTCTCTTGTTGAACGCCTTCGGGCCAGCAAGTATGCGAGTCAACCATCGCTCCATGGAACGTGGTGGCTTCAACGTTGACCTGCGCGTGCGTGAGGTTCGCACTCTGCAGCTCGGCCCCGTCAAGGTGAGCGCCACTCAAATCCGCTTCGTAGAAGTTGGCCCCGATCAGGTGCGCACCCTGCAACTTGGCCCCCCTGAGGTTCGCCCCTGTCAGGTCGGTGTCTCGAAGCTGAGCCCCTCGCAGATCGGCTCCTCTGAGGTCCGCGTCATGGAGGGACTTACCGCTGAAATTAATCCCTGCGATGTCGCGATCGCCGGGTGAGAACCCCGGTATGCTTTCGGCGATTTCGACATTCGCACGCCATGCCGCATACTTCTGGGACTCTGAGAGTGCCTGTTCCAAGAAGAGAGCCGACACTCCTACGGCGATTCCGGTGATCAACCCGCCCCCGATTCCGGCCAGCACTTCAATCTTCGGTTCGCGTTCGGGCTCTTTGATGGCCATCCGCCATGCGAAAGCTGCACCCATCGCTCCGAGAATACCGAGCAGAATCAACACCCCGAGCAGAATCCACCCTCTGTTAGGCATGGGGGTCATCCCCAATACGCGTGGCTCGGGTAGAAATTGCCTCACTTCCTCTCTACGCCTACCCTGATGTGATCGCAAACGCCGTGTCAGGTGGGAGATCTGGCATGACCACGCCCGTTTTGACATGTGGCTTGATGGTCGAGTTGCCCGACGCCAAGTGCAGCGAGAGCGCGCGTATTCAGGGAGCTGGCGGAGGCGTTCGTCGGGTGAACGCCCGCTCAGCCATTGCGGACCCCCTCATCCCTTCCGGGGGCGGCCAAGATACGACGGTCAACGGCGCACCCGATAGCGCAGGTGAAGCACCCGGTTTCCCTGAATCACCACGTCAGGATCCTCCAACAGGTGCTGCGCGTCGACCGACCCGAAGTAGCGCTTGCCGGACCCGAACACGACGGGTACGACGTCCATGCGCACCTCGTCGATCAGGCCCGCGGCAAGCACCTGGCCACCGACGTCGCCGGCGGCGACCTCGACCATGCGGTCACCCGCAAGCTCCTGCGCCTTGGCCATGGCCGCCTCGACGCCGTCGACGAAGTGGAACGGCGCCTCGGGGTCCCAGCCCTCGGGCATCGGCCGGTGCGACACGACGACCACATGGTCGATCCCGCCCGGAGGCTTCCCGTCCCAGCCATCCGTCAGGTCGAAGACGTGGCGGCCGACGATCGTGACTCCGATCTGGTCCCAGTACGGCCGGGTGTAGTCGTAGGACCTCTGCGACACCTTCAGCTCGCCGCTCTCGTCCAACGGGACGTCACCGCTGGACAACCAGTCGAACAGCGGTCCGGGCCGGTCGTTCTCGTCCGCGACGAAGCCGTCCACCGACACCGAGCTGTACATGACGACCTTGCCCACGGGCTCTCCTCTGCTTCGGGGTGCCTCACGCCTCAAATTAGCGTGTCGTGAGCTGTCGCTCTTGTAAGCAGTCAATTGGTCGGCCGACAACCACGACGGGCCCGGCACCATGCGGTGCCGGGCCCGTCGTTCTCGCCGCTAGACCCAGGTGTCCAGCCACATGCGGCCGCGCCAGGAGTCCATCGGGAGGGTCTGGCCCGTGTAGATCGGCCAGAAGTAGATGAAGTTCCACGCGATCAGCAGGACCAGCACGCCCGCGCCGATCGCGCCCAGCGCCCGGCGGCGTTCGCTCGACCCGGCCGGGCCCAGCAGGGCGCCGATCATCATCGCCACCGCCAGGCACAGGTACGGGACGAAGACCACCGCGTAGAAGTAGAAGATCGTCCGCTCCTGGTAGTTGAACCAGGGCAGCAGACCCGCACCCAGCGCGCACGCGATCGCGCCCGCCCGCCAGTCGCGGCGGAAGAACCACCGCCACAGCACGTACAGCAGCGCGAAGCAGCCCGCCCACCACAGCAGCGGGGTGCCCAGGGCCAGGACCTCGCGGGCGCACTTGCCCGCAGCGGTCGCCGGGCAGCCGTCGGTGCCGGCCTCGGGGGACTCGTAGAAGTAGGAGACGGGCCGGCCCAGGACCAGCCAGCTCCACGGGTTGGACTCGTAGGTGTGCCCCGAGGTCAGGCCCACGTGGAACCTGTAGACCTCGGTCTCGTAGTGCCACAGGCTGCGCAGCCACTCCGGCAGGAACCCCAGCGAACTGCCCTGGTCGTACTTGGCCGCCCAGTCGCGCAGATAGCCGCCCTTGCCGTTGTCCGGACTGAGGATCCAGCCCGACCACGAGGCCAGGTACGTGGCGATCGCCACCGGCACGGTGGAGACGAAGGCGGGCAGCGCGTCGCGGCGCAGCATCGAGGCGTACGGGGCACCCGCGCCCGCCGTGCGGCGCGCGGCGGCGTCCCACAGCACGGTCAGGACGCCGAAGAAGGCGAGGATGACGAAGCCGTTCCACTTCGTGCCCCCGGCCAGACCCAGGCAGACGCCGGCCAGGATCCGGTACGGCCGCCAGCCCAGCCGCAGCGTCTCGGCGATCTTCACGTCCGGCCGGGTCCGGCCCTCCTCGTCCACCGGCAGCGCGTCCGCGAGCCGGGCTCTGGCCCGGTCACGGTCGATGAGCAGGGCCCCGAAGGCGGCGAGCACGAAGAACATCAGCACCAGGTCCAGCAGCGCGGTGCGGCTCATCACCAGGTGCAGGCCGTCCACCGCGAGCAGCGCGCCCGCCAGGCAGCCCAGGAAGGTCGAGCGGAAGAGGCGGCGCCCGATCCGGCACAGCATCAGCACCGACAGGGTGCCGAGCACGGCGGTCATGAACCGCCAGCCGAAGGGCGTGAAACCGAACATCCACTCGCCCAGCCCGATCACCCATTTGCCGACGGGCGGGTGCACGACGTAGCCCGGGTCGGCCGGGAGGGCGACCGCGTCCGGGTTGGCGAGGATCGAAGCGTCGATGTCCTTGGGCCAGCTCGCCTCGTAGCCCTGCCGGATCGTGGCCCAGGCGTCCTTGGCGTAGTACGTCTCGTCGAATATCACCGCCTTGGGGCTGCCCAGGTGCACGAACCGCAGCACCCCGGCGACCAGCGCCACCAGCAGCGGCCCCACCCACGAGGCGATCAGCCGCCAGGTCCCCCATACCTCGGGCGGCAGTCCGAAGGTCATCCACAGCTGTTTGGACGGCCTGGTGTACGGGGGCACCAGGCGGGTGCGGACGTCCGCGCGCGCGGACGCGGCGGCGGGCGGCACGTAGCCGAAGCCGCGCAGCCGGCGCAGCCAGGTGGGCGGCTCGTCTTCGCGTCCGACCGGTGAGGCGGGCGGGGCCCCCGCGGGGCTGGGCGGCGGCGTCGCGGTACTGGTCACCGGCACATCGTAGGGAAGAGATCTGTGTGCGCCACCAGTGGCGGGGGGCGGCGGGGCACGGGGCTGAGAGGATGGGCGGGTGACGACTGACCAGCCCCGCGGTACCGAAGCCACCATGACAGCAGCCACGGCCGGAGGCCTGATGGGCACGCTCGTGCTCGCCGGCACCCCCATCGGCGATCTCGCGGACGCCCCGCCGCGCCTGGCGGCCGAGCTGGAGCGGGCCGATGTGATCGCCGCGGAGGACACCCGGCGGCTGCGCCGGCTGACCCAGGGGCTCGGCGTGCACACCACCGGGCGCGTCCTGTCGTACTTCGAGGGCAACGAGTCGGCGCGCACCCCCGAGCTGGTCGAGGCCCTGGCCGGCGGGGCGCGGGTGCTGCTGGTGACGGACGCGGGCATGCCGTCGGTCTCCGACCCCGGCTACCGGCTGGTCGCCGCCGCCGTGGAGAAGGACATCAAGGTCACCGCCGTCCCCGGGCCGTCCGCGGTGCTCACCGCGCTCGCCATGTCCGGGCTGCCGGTGGACCGGTTCTGCTTCGAAGGGTTCCTGCCGCGCAAGGCGGGGGAGCGCCTGGGCCGGCTGCGCGAGGTCGAGGGCGAGCGGCGCACGCTCGTCTACTTCGAGGCCCCGCACCGGCTCGACGACACCCTGGCCGCGATGGCCGAGGTCTTCGGCGCCGACCGGCGGGCCGCGGTCTGCCGCGAGCTGACCAAGACCTACGAGGAGGTCAAGCGCGGCGGGCTCGGCGAGCTCGCGGCCTGGGCCGCCGAAGGGGTGCGCGGGGAGATCACCGTCGTGGTCGAGGGCGCGCCGGCCGCCGTGCCCGCAGATGTGGACGACGAGGAGCTGGTGCGCCGGGTGCGGGTGCGCGAGGAGGCCGGGGAGCGGCGCAAGGAGGCCATCGCGGCGGTCGCGGCCGAGGCCGGCGTACCCAAGCGGGAGGTGTTCGACGCTGTGGTCGCGGCAAAGAACGCGGCACAAAAGGTGCCGCCGGTCGGTAAAGAGCTAGCCTGAAAAGCAAAGCTCAGACCGCGCACCGGGCGCTTTTGGCATGAGTGGCCCAAAGACCGTCCAACAGTAGACAGGGCCTGATGCGCTCCCGCCCGTAGAGGCGTCCACTGGCAATGGCACCAGTGGAACAAGAGGAGCTGGCATGAGTGAGATCGCAGACACCCCGGTACCCGTCCCCGCCGCAGTCCCTGTCGCTGTGACCGCTTCAGACGTGCACACCGTGCACGAGGCCTACTCCTTCGCGTGCATGAGGTGCGGGTACGGCTGGGAGCAGGCGTACGCGATCGAGCACCACGTCGACGGCAAGGGCGAGCCGTTCATCATGTACAAGGTCAACGGCGAGCGGGTGCCCTCCCCCCTGTCCAACCCGACCTGCCTGAACTGCGGCGGACACATCGTACGGATCATGCGGGCCGGGCAGGTCTCCTCGGTGCTGGGCATGATCGACCACATCTACCACCACCAGATCGCCCCCGGGATCGCCGGACCGGTGCCGGCCGGTGCGAACGTCCCCCGGACGCCGAAGCCGCCGAAGCAGCGCAGGCCCGCCCGGTCGCACGCCTCCCCGGGGCCGGTGGCCGCCGATCCGGCCGGGGAGCGCAGGGGCCTGCTCTCCCGTCTGAAGGGGCTCTTCCGCCGGTCATAAGATCGGCCGTATGAGCACACGCGTGGAGAAGCCGCAGCCCAAGGACGCACCGCCGCCGCTGCCCGAACCCCTCCGGGTGGCGGTGGCGGACTCGCACACCCACCTCGACATGCAGTCGGGGACCGTCGAGGAGGGCCTCGCGAAGGCCGCCTCGGTGGGCGTGACCACCGTCGTCCAGGTGGGCTGCGACGTGAAGGGCTCCCGGTGGGCCGCCGAGACCGCGGCCGCGTACGAGAACGTCCACGCGGCTGTCGCCCTCCACCCGAACGAAGCGCCGCGGATCGTGCTCGGGGATCCCGACGGCTGGTCGCGCCAGGGCGCTCGGGCCGGCGGCGGCGAGGCCGCGCTGGACGAGGCGCTCGCCGAGATCGAGGCGCTGGCGGCCCTCGACCACGTCAAGGCGGTCGGTGAGACCGGCCTGGACTACTTCCGCACCGGGCCGGAGGGCATGGCCGCGCAGGAGCGTTCCTTCCGCGCGCACATCGAGATCGCCAAGCGGCAGGGCAAGGCGCTCGTCATCCACGACCGGGACGCCCACGCGGACGTGCTGCGCGTCCTGCGCGAGGCAGGCGCCCCCGAGCGCACCGTCTTCCACTGCTACTCCGGAGACGCCGACATGGCCCGCGAGTGCGCCGCCGCCGGGTACTACATGTCCTTCGCCGGGACCGTCACCTTCAAGAACGCCGCGCCGCTGCGCGAGGCCCTGGCCGTGGCCCCCCTGGAGCTGGTGCTCGTCGAGACGGACGCGCCCTACCTCACCCCTGCGCCGTACCGCGGACGGCCCAACGCGCCGTACCTCATTCCGCTGACGGTCCGGGCGATGGCCGCGGTCCGCGGCATCGACGAGGACACGATGGCCACCGCGCTGGCGGCCAACACGGCCCGCGCCTTCGGCTACTGATTCCCCGCCCGCTCGACACGCTGAGTAGCCGTCCCGCTTTGGAGCGTGACGACTCCTCCGCTAGGGTGCCGTGCCCGCACCGGAGGGTGCCGGATCACCAGTGGAGCGAGCGTCGTGAGCGATACGCAGGGCAGTCACCGCCGTGGCGGTCCCGTCCCCGAGGCGTACGAGGCCCAGCCCTTGGCCCAGCCCGTGGCCTGGCCGTCCGGTACGGGGGATCCCGGGCCCGCCGCATGGGACCCGCAGCCCCCGGCCCCGGCCCCGGCTCCGGTCCCTGCTCCGGTCCCGGCCCCGCGCGGTGGGCGCCGCCGCCGGGCCGGCCTGTCACCGGCCGAGCTGTCGGAGGCCGACACCCTGGCCGCGGCGCCCGTCGCGCCCGGCTCGGGCCGCCGCCGGGCCGCGGCCCCCGCGGCCGTGGCCGTGGCCCCGGCCGCACCCGTCGCACCGGGCGCCCCCGCCCCCACCGTGCCGGGCCGCCGCCGCGCCCGGGGCCGCGGCGCCCCCGCCGAACCCCTCGGCGGCAACTGGCGGCGGATCGTGCCGCAGGCCCTCGTCGTCGCCTTCCTCGCGGGCGGCACCACGGCCTTCGTCGCCGCCGACAAGGCCGTACGGCTCACCGTGGACGGCGTCCCGCGCAGCCTCCACACCTTCGCCGACGACATCGGGGAACTGCTCGCCGCCGAAGGACTCGGCGTCGGCCCCCACGACCTCGTCGCCCCCGCCCCGGGCGAACGCCTCGACGACGGCGAGGAGATCGTCGTCCGCTACGGCCGCCCCCTGCACCTGACCCTCGACGGACAGCAGCGCCAGGTGTGGACCACCGCCCGCACCGTCGAGGGCGCCCTGCGCCAGTTCGGCATCCGCGCCGAGGGCGCCTACCTCTCCGCCCCCCGCACCGCGCCCGTCCCGCGCGCCGGGCTGGCCCTCAGAGTCCGCACCGAACGCAGCGTCACCTTCATGGCCGACGGCCGCGAACGAACCATCCGCACCAACGCCGCCACCGTCCAGGAGGCCCTCGACCAGGCCGGAATCACCCTCCAGGGCCAGGACACCACCTCCGTACCGCCCACCGACTTCCCGCGCGACGGCCAGACCGTCACCGTGCTCCGCATCACCGGCACCCGCGAGGTCCGCGAGGAGCGGATCCCGTACGAGACCGAGAAGGTCAAGGACCCCGAGCTGTTCGCCGGCACCGAGGTCGTCGAGCGCGTCGGCCGCCCCGGGGCGCGCAGGGTCACGTACAGCCTGCGCACCGTCAACGGGGTCCTGCAGAAGCCGCGGCCCATCGCCGACGAGGTCGTCCGCGAACCCGTCACCCAGCTCGTCAAGGTCGGCACCAAGGCGCTGCCGAGCTCCGTCGCCGGCGCGGACGGCCTCAACTGGGCGGCCCTCGCCCAGTGCGAGTCCGGCGGCCGCCCCTCCGCCACCGACGCCTCAGGGACCTACGGCGGGCTGTACCAGTTCGACGTCCGCACCTGGCAGGCCCTCGGCGGCAGCGGACGCCCGCAGGACGCCTCGGGCACGGAGCAGACGTACCGGGCGAAGAAGCTCTACGTGCAGCGGGGGGCGAGTCCGTGGCCGCACTGCGGCCGTACGCTTTACCGGTGAGCACCGCAGAGCAGCAGCCCGAGAACACCGAGAACACCTCCCCCGCCGCGTCCGACGCCCTCCTCGGCCCGGCCGACATCAGGGAGCTGGCCGCCGCCCTCGGCGTACGCCCGACGAAGCAGAAGGGGCAGAACTTCGTCATCGACGCCAACACGGTCCGCCGGATCGTGCGCACCGCCGAGGTCCGCCCGGACGACGTCGTCGTCGAG
This sequence comes from Streptomyces sp. NPDC040545, assembly GCF_055595065.1. Classification (NCBI taxonomy): domain Bacteria; kingdom Bacillati; phylum Actinomycetota; class Actinomycetes; order Kitasatosporales; family Streptomycetaceae; genus Streptomyces; species Streptomyces sp. NPDC040545. The sequence goes on along the minus strand of NZ_JBVIWA010000023.1, from coordinate 27,154 downwards.
GTCGGCCCGGGGCTCGGCTCGCTGACGCTCGCGCTGCTGGAGGCCGCGGACCGGGTCGTCGCCGTCGAGATCGACGACATCCTCGCCGCCGCCCTGCCCGCCACCATCCAGGCCCGGATGCCCGCGAAGAAGGACCGCTTCGCGCTGGTCCACTCCGACGCGATGCTGGTGACCGAACTGCCCGGCCCGGCGCCGACCGCGCTCGTCGCGAACCTGCCGTACAACGTGGCCGTGCCCGTCCTGCTCACCATGCTCGACCGCTTCCCGACCATCGAGCGCACGCTCGTGATGGTGCAGGCCGAGGTCGCCGACCGGCTGGCCGCGGAACCGGGCAACAAGGTCTACGGGGTGCCCTCGGTCAAGGCCAACTGGTACGCGCACGTCAAGCGGGCCGGCGCCATCGGCCGCAAGGTCTTCTGGCCCGCCCCGAACGTCGACTCCGGTCTCGTCTCGCTGGTGCGCCGCACCGAGCCGATCAAGACCACCGCCACCAAGGCCGAGGTCTTCGCGGTCGTCGACGCCGCCTTCGCCCAGCGCCGCAAGACGCTGCGCGCCGCACTCGCCGGCTGGGCCGGCTCGGCGGCGGGCGCGGAGGCCGCGCTGGTCGCCGCCGGCGTCTCGCCGCAGGCCCGCGGGGAGTCCCTGACGGTCGAGGAGTTCGCGGCGATCGCCGAGCACAAGCCGGCGGCGGAGAGGCCCGCACTGTGAGCGCGCACCAGGCGCCCGTGACCGTACGGGTCCCCGCGAAGGTCAACGTCCAGCTGGCGGTGGGCGCGGCCCGCCCCGACGGCTTCCACGACCTGGCCAACGTCTTCCTCGCCGTCTCCCTGTACGACGAGGTCACCGCCACCCCGGCCGACGCCCTGACCATCACCTGCACCGGCCCCGACGCCGACCAGGTCCCCCTGGACCGCACCAACCTCGCGGCGCGCGCCGCCGAGATCCTCGCGGCCCGGGCCGGGATCGAACCCGCCGTCCACCTGCACATCGCGAAGAACATCCCGGTCGCGGGCGGCATGGCGGGCGGCAGCGCGGACGGCGCGGCGGCCCTGCTGGCCTGCGACACCCTGTGGGGCCTGGACACCCCGCGCGCCGAGCTCCTCGACATCTGCGCGGAGCTCGGCAGCGACGTCCCCTTCAGCCTCGTCGGCGGGGCCGCGCTCGGCACCGGCCGCGGTGAGCTGCTCACGCCGGTCGGGGCGGGGACGTTCCACTGGGTCTTCGCGGTGGCCGACGGCGGGCTGTCCACCCCGGCGGTCTTCCGCGAGTTCGACCGCCTCACCGCTGCCACCCAGGTCCCGGCCCCCGAAGCCTCCCCGGCGCTGCTGGCGGCCCTGGCCTCGGGCGACGCGGACGCGCTGGGCGCCACCTTGGCCAATGACCTCCAGGCCGCGGCGCTTTCTCTTCGGCCGCAGTTGGGGCGGACGCTGGCCGCGGGCGTGGACGGGGGTGCGCTCGCCGCGCTGGTCTCCGGCTCGGGGCCGACGACCGCGTTCCTGTGCCGGGATGCGGAGTCCGCGGAGAAGGTGGCAGCGGCGCTGTCCGCCTCCGGCACCTGCCGGGCCACGCGGATCGCCTCCAGCCCGGCCCCCGGAGCCACGGTCCTGCCGTCCTGACCCCGCGGGTCCGCTGCCGGGGGCCAGCCCCCGGACCCCCGCGCCTCAAACGCCGGTGGGGGGGGTGTGGCTTCCCGCTGGGAGGTTGGGGAGGAGGG
>NZ_JBVIWA010000023.1:0-25430 GCF_055595065.1 Streptomyces sp. NPDC040545 | reverse complement strand
CTTCCCCTCGTTGCTCTATTGTCGAGGACGACCCCCCGGCCCCCTGCCCCCCACCCAAATAAGGAGCGGGGCTACACCCCCACTGTAGGGGGAGCCCCGGGGGTCCGGGGCGGAGCCCCGGTAGCAGTACCTAGGCGGGAGTTGAGTATCCGCACCCTGTCGGGAGACACCCGGCAGGGGACACCGTGGCCCCATGACAGCTAGCGCACGCGCCATGGCCGAGGCCACCCCCGCCGACCGTGACCGGTACGTCGACCTGCTGCGCGTCGCCTCGCTCGGCACCGTCATCGCCGGACACTGGCTGATGGCGGCCGTCAGCGGCGACGGCATAGGGAATCTGCTCGCCCTCGTTCCCGCCCTCCAGGTGCTCACCTGGGGGCTGCAGATCATGCCCGTCTTCTTCTTCGTCGGCGGGTTTTCGCACGCCCTGTCCTACCGCTCCCTGGCCCGCCGCACCGACGGGCCCGTCTACGCCGTCTTCCTGCGGGCCCGGCTCCAGCGGCTGCTGCGCCCCACCCTCGTCTTCGTCCTCGTGTGGGCCGCGGCAGCGCTCGCCGTGCAGCTCGCCGGTCACGGCGGCGGAACGCTGACCGGGGCCGCGCTGCGGCTCGTCACCCAGCCGCTGTGGTTCATCGGGATCTACCTCGCCATGGTCGCCTTCACCCCGCCGCTGCTGAAGCTGCACGAGCGCCACGGCTGGGCCGCCTTCGCCGCCCTGGCCGGGGCGGCCGCCCTGGTCGACGTACTGCGCTTCGCGCTCGGCGTCCCGTACGTGGAGTTCCTGAACTTCGCCCTCGTCTGGCTCGCCGTCCACCAGCTCGGCTTCCTGCGCGCCGACGGCCGCATCCGCAGGCCCGCCCTCCTCGCCGCCGCGGGGCTCGCCTGCGCCGCCCTGCTGGTGGCGTACGGCCCGTACCCGCTGTCCATGGTCGGGATGCCCGGCGAGAAGGTCTCCAACATGGCCCCGCCCACCCTCGCCCTGCTCTGCCACGGCCTGTGGCTCGTCGGTGCCGTCCAGCTGGCGGCCGGGCCCGCCTCCGCGTGGCTGCGCCGCCCGCGCGTCTGGCGCGGGGTGGTCGCGGCCAACGGCCTCGCCATGACCGCCTTCCTGTGGCACCTGACCGCCATGCTCGGCGTGTACGCGGCCCAGCTCGCCCTCGGCCTCGACCTGCCGGCGCCCGCCACGGCCGCCTGGTGGGCGCAGGTCCCGGTACGGTTCCTGGCCGCGGCCGCCCTGACGGGCGCGCTCGTCGCGCTGTTCCGCCGCTTCGAGGCGCCCCGGACCGGCGCGCCCGCCCCCGCGCGGAGCTCCGGCGGCCCCGTCGCCGCCCTCGGGATCACCCTGTGCCTGCTCGGCATCCTGGGCCTGTCCATGACCGGCCTCGGCGGCCTGCTCGACGGGCACAGCGCCACGCTGATCGCCCTGCCCGTCACCGCGCCGGCCGCGATCGCGATGGCACTGGGCGGCTGGTATCTCGTAGAACGGTCTGCCCCGGCCCGGAGGGTTAGGCTGAGGGGCTGATCCACACCCTTTCCCTGGAGCGCGTCTGATGGCCGTCAATCTGGTCAATGTCGAGGCAGTCAGCAAGGTGTACGGCACACGTACCCTGCTGGACGGCATCTCCCTCGGCGTGTCCGAGGGGGACCGGATCGGCGTGGTCGGCCGCAACGGCGACGGCAAGACCACCCTCATCCGGATGCTCGCCAAGCTGGAGGAGCCCGACACCGGCCGGGTCACCCAGTCCGGCGGCCTGCGGATGGGCGTCCTCACCCAGCACGACTCCCTCGACCCCCGGGCGACCATCCGCCACGAGATCATCCGGGACATGGCCGACCACGAGTGGGCCGGCAACGCCAAGATCCGTGACGTCCTCACCGGACTCTTCGGCGGCCTCGACCTGCCCGGCTTCGGCCAGGGCCTCGACACCGTCATCGGCCCGCTCTCCGGTGGCGAGCGCCGCCGGATCGCCCTCGCCAAGCTGCTCATCGCCGACCAGGACCTCCTGATCCTCGACGAGCCCACCAACCACCTCGACGTCGAGGGCATCTCCTGGCTGGCCAAGCACCTCCAGGAGCGCCGCTCCGCGCTCGTCTGCGTCACCCACGACCGCTGGTTCCTCGACCAGGTCTGCACCCGCATGTGGGACGTGCAGCGCGGCGACGTGCACGAGTACGAGGGCGGCTACAGCGACTACGTCTTCGCCCGCGCCGAGCGCGACCGCATCGCCGCGACCGAGGAGTCCAAGCGGCAGAACCTGATGCGCAAGGAGCTGGCCTGGCTGCGCCGCGGCGCCCCCGCCCGGACCTCCAAGCCGCGTTATCGCATCGAGGCCGCCAACGAGCTCATCGCCGACGTGCCGCCGCCGCGCGACACCTCCGAGCTGATGCGGTTCGCCAACGCCCGGCTCGGCAAGACGGTCTTCGACCTGGAAGACGTCAGCGTCCACGCCGGCCCGAAGGAACTCCTCAAGCACCTCACCTGGCACCTGGGCCCCGGCGACCGCGTCGGCCTCGTCGGTGTCAACGGTGCCGGCAAGACCTCCCTGCTGCGCGCCCTCGCCGAGGCCGCCCGCACCCAGGGCGACGTCCAGCCCGCCGCCGGAAAGATCATCGTCGGCAAGACCGTCAAGCTGGCCTACCTCTCGCAGGAGGTCGGCGAACTCGACCCGTCCCTGCGGGTCCTGGAGGCCGTCCAGCGCGTGCGCGACCGCGTCGACCTGGGCAAGGGCCGCGAGATGACGGCGGGCCAGCTCTGCGAGCAGTTCGGCTTCACCAAGGAGAAGCAGTGGACGCCGGTCGGCGACCTCTCCGGCGGTGAGCGCCGCCGTCTGCAGATCCTGCGCCTGCTGATGGACGAGCCCAACGTCCTCTTCCTCGACGAGCCCACCAACGACCTCGACATCGAGACCCTGACCCAGCTGGAGGACCTCCTCGACGGCTGGCCCGGCTCGATGATCGTGATCTCCCACGACCGCTTCTTCATCGAGCGCACCACCGACACGGTGATGGCGCTGCTCGGCGACGCGAGCCTGCGGATGCTGCCGCGCGGTCTGGACGAGTACCTGGAGCGCCGGCAGCGGATGATCGAGGCGGCCGCCCCGGCGCCCGTCCAGTCCGCGGGCGCCGCGAAGTCCACCGCCTCGGGTGACTCGCGCGCCGCGAAGAAGGAACTCCAGAAGATCGAGCGGCAGCTGAACAAGCTGTCCGACCGCGAGGGCAACCTGCACGCCCAGATCGCCGAGAACTCCACCGACTACGACAAGGTGGCCAAGCTCGACGCGGAGCTGCGCGAACTCCTCTCGGACCGCGACGAATTGGAGATGCGCTGGCTGGAGCTGGCCGAGGAGGCCTGAGCGGGACCGGGCCGGGTCAGTGATAGAAAGGTCATCCTCCCCGACCTCCTGATGCCGAAAGCGTGCGCTGATGACCGAGCTGCCCCAGCCCTCGAACCAGCCGCCGAACCAGCCGCCGACGCCTTCCGGTTACGGGCACCTGCCGGGTCCGCCGCAGCAGGGGTACGGGTTTCCGCCGCCGGGTGAGAACCCGTACGCCCAGCAGCCCGGCCACCTGCCGCAGCCGCCGACCGTGCAGCAGTGGCAGGCGGGGCCGGGCGGCCCCGGCCCCGGTTCCGGTTCCGGTCCGGGCGGTGCGCCGAAGAAGAAGCGGACGGTGCTGATCGCCGCTTCGGTGGCCGCCGTCCTCGTCCTCGCGGGCGTCGGCTACGTGGCCTTCTCCGGCGACGACAAGGACCCGAAGCCGGTCGCGCAGGAGCCCGCCGACGCCAAGCCCTCCGGGTCCCCTTCCGTGGACAAGGGTGACGGCAACGGCAACGGCGGAGGCCAGCAGGCGGACCTGAACTCCGGGCGCAAGCAGGGCGAGGACAAGGTCCTCTGGCTCAAGACCACCAAGATCGACGGCCCCGGCATGGGCGTCGACGCAGCTGCCCAGTGGGTCGTCGGCGACACCGTGGTCAAGAGCCTGTGGAAGAACCTCACCGGCTACTCGGTCACCGACGGCAAGGAGAAGTGGACACTCCCCTTCCCCGCGCAGATCTGCTCCGTCGCCTCGCAGACCACGGCCGAGGGCAGAACGGTCGTCATGTACCGCGACGGCGAGGGGGAGAACACCTCCTGCACCCAGCTGCGCGTGGTCGACCTCAAGACGGGCAAGGAGGTCTGGTCGAAGGAGGTGCCCAAGGAGGGGCTCTTCGACATCTTCACCAGTCCCACCCTGTCCATGATCGGGGACACCGTCACCGTCAGCCGCGGCGGCAACGCCAGCGCCTTCAAGATCAGCAACGGTGACAAGCTCTTCGCGAGCCCCCTGGGCGACGGCTGCAACCCGGACTCCTACGAGGCCGGCAACGGCAAGATGATCGCCCTCGCCACCTGCTCGGACGAGGACTCCACCGCCGAGGTCCACGGCATCGACCCCGTCACCGGCGCGAAGGGCTGGGCCTACCGCCTCCCCGCGAAGTTCAAGGTCACCAGCATCTACTCGGTGAACCCGACCGTCATCGACATCGGCAACGAGCAGACGAAGCAGCGCTCCATCGTGGTCCTGGGACCCGACGGGAAGCAGACCGCCACCCTCGCCGGCGAGGGCAGCTTCGCCGTGGGCTGCGGCGACACCGGCCTCTTCCGGTCCCTGGCGACCTGCCCCTCGGCCGTCGTCGACGCGGGCACCCTCTACCTGCCCACCGCGGCGGGCACCGGCAAGGCCAACGAGATCGTCGCCTTCGACCTGGCCACCGGCAAGGACAAGTGGCGCGTCCCGGCCGGGGACAAGCGCACGCTCACCCCGCTCAAGGCCGTGAACGGGCAGCTGATCGCCTACCGGAAGGCCGGGGAGGAGCAGGGCGGCGAGGTCCTCTCGATCCCGGCCGCCGGTGGCACCCCGACCGCGCTCCTGCGCCACCCTTCGGGCCCCGCGGCCCCGATCGAGCGGACCTTCACCCTCCCGAAGCTGGACTACGTGGACGGACGGTTCTTCATCTCCTCCACCCACCTGCGGGCCCAGGGCCAGGACGAGAAGCTCCTGATGGTCTTCGGCAAGTGAGTACGCGTCCGGGCCGACGGCGCAGGGCTCCGCGAACTCCGTCCGGACCGCGCGGATTTGGCGACGCGCCGGGGCGAGTCGGCCGCGGAGGACTGGATTCCGCCGGTCTTCGGGGGCAACTGGCCGGATAACGGCGGCGTCACGGGCCGGTCCTCCCTTGGGAACAGGGGAAGGACCGGCCCGATGTATGCGCGCCGTCAGTGATAGAAAGGTCATCCTCCCCGACCTTCCTGATGCCGAAAGCGTGCGCTGATGACCGAGCTGCCCCAGCCCTCGAACCAGCCGCCGACGCCTTCCGGTTACGGGCACCTGCCTGGTCCGCCGCAGCAGGGGTACGGGTTTCCGCCGCAGGGTGAGAACCCGTACGCCCAGCAGCCCGGCCACCCGCCGCAGCCGCCGACCGTGCAGCAGTGGCAGGCGGGCCCCGGCGGCTCCGGTTCCGGTTCCGGTCCGGGCGGTGCGCCGAAGAAGAAGCGGACGGTGCTGATCGCCGCTTCGGCGGCCGCCGTCCTCGTCCTCGGGGGCGTCGGCTACGTGGCCTTCTCCGGCGACGACAAGGACCCGAAGCCGGTCGCGCAGGAGCCCGCCGACGCCAAGCCCTCCGGCTCTCCTTCCGTGGACAAGGGCGATGGCAACGGCAACGGCGACGGTCCGCAGACGGACCTGAACTCCGGGCGCAAGCAGGGCGAGGACAAGGTCCTCTGGCTCAAGACCACCAAGGTCGACGGCCCCGGCTCCGGGGTGGCCAGCAAGGGCCAGTGGGTCGTCGGCGACACCGTCGCCAAGCCCGTCGGCAAGGCGATCACCGGCTACGCGGTCGCGGACGGCAAAGAGAAGTGGAAGATCAACTTCCCTGCGGCGATCTGCGGTATGACCGGCAAGACCACCGACGACGGCAAGACCGTCGTCATGTACCGCAACGGCGAGTCGGACAGCGCCGAATGCAACCAGATCCGGATGATCGACCTCAAGGCGGGCAAGGAGGGCTGGACGAAGGAGGTGGCCAAGGAGGCCGCCTTCGACCTGCTCGTCGACCCCGAACTGGTCCTGACCGGGGACACCGTCACGGTCAACCGGCTCATCCGCGCCACCGCCTTCCGGGTCAGCACCGGCGACAAGCTCTTCGCCAGCCCGGCCGGGGGCTGCACGCCCGGCGGCTACGCCGCCGGCAACGGCAAGATGATCGCCATCGCCACCTGCCACGACGCCGACGCGACCGTCGAGATCCAGGACGCCGACCCGGTCACCGGCAAGCAGACCTGGAGCAACCGCCTGCCCAAGGGCTGGAAGGTCGACCGGGTCTACTCGGTCGACCCGATCGTCCTCCACCTCGGGAACGAGACCACGAAGGAGAAGTCCATCGTCGTCCTCGGCCCCGACGGCCACAAGCGCACCACGCTCTCCGCCGAGGGCAACTTCTCGGTCGATTGCAGCGTGAGCCACGACGACTCCCTGCAGGGCTGCGCCACCGCCGTCGTCGACGCGGGCACCCTCTACCTGCCCACCACGGTCGACCTCGGCAAGGCCAACGAGATCGTCGCCATCGACCTGACCACCGGCAAGGCCAAGTGGCGCGTCCCGGCCGGCGAAGCACGCACCATCGTGCCGCTCAAGGCCGCCAACGGGCAGCTGATCGCCTACCGCCGGGCCGAGATCGGCCAGGGCGGTGAGATCCTCTCGATCCCGGCCGCCGGTGGCACCCCCACCGCGCTCCTGCGCAACCCGTCAGGCCCCGCCGCCGAGATCGAGAGCACTTTCTACTCCCCGAAGGTCGACTACGTGGACGGGCGTTTCTTCATCTCCACGTCCCGACTGACGGCCCAGGACACGGACGAGAAGCTCCTGATGGCCTTCGGCAAGTGAGAACGCGTCCGAGCAGCCGCCCACCGAGAGGCAACAGCAACCGATGAGCATCCCGCCGCCCCCCAGCCAGCCGCCGTCCGGCGGCTTCGGCGCGCCCCAGGACCCGCCGCCGGGCGGGTTCGGCGCGCCCGTGCCGCCGCCCGGACCGGCCGCGCCGCAGCCCGGGCCCCCGCAGCAGCCGCCGACCGCGCAGCCCGCGTACGGGTACCCGCAGACCGGGCCCGGCTACGGCTACCCCCAGCAGCCCGGCACCCCGTCGCCGTACGGGGCCCCCGGCGCCCCCGGCGGCGCGCCCGTGCCCGCCCCGCAGCCCCCGGCCCCGGCCGGCGGCAACGACAAGCGCACCCAGCTGATGATCGTCGGTGCGGCCGTCCTGGCCATCGTCCTCATCGTCGGCGGCGGCTTCTGGTACACCTCCGGCGACAGCGGCGGCGGGAACAAGGCCGACAGCAATCCGAGCGCCTCCCCGGGCAACGACAAGCCCCAGGACCACGTGCCCGGCACCGAGAAGGTCCCCGGCAACCCGAAGTCGAAGCCGCTCCTCAACCTGCCGAGCCCGGTCCCGGCCGACGTCGCCGTCGTCGCCGGCTCCTGGCTGACCGAGTCCACCTACATCAAGTCCGATCTGGCGAAGGTCGTCGGCTACAACCTCGTCGACGGCGGCAAGAAGTGGGAGCTGCCCTTCCCCGGCGAGCTCTGCGGCGCGACCAGGCACGTCAGCGAGAACAAGGCGGCGGTCCTCTTCAAGGCCTCCCAGCCGACGCCCGAGAACAAGTACGTCCAGTGCACCGAGGTCGGCGTCATCGACCTGGAGAGCGGCAAGCTCGTCTGGTCCGGCAACGCCAAGAGCACCACCGGCGGCGACAAGCCCGTCTCGTTCTCCAGCGTCACCCTCAGCGGCAAGACGGTCGCCGCGGCCGGCATCTCCGCGGGCGGAGCCGCCTGGAACCTCGCCGACGGCAAGTCCCTGTGGCTGCCCAAGGTCGACGGCGAAGGCTGCCGTGACGTGGGCTACGGCGGCGGCGAGGCCCTCGCCGCCATCCGCAAGTGCGGCCAGAGCCCCAACTACACGCTGTACGGACAGCTCCTCGACCCGGCCACCGGCGCGCCCACGGCCTCGTACAAGCTCTCCCAGGGCATCGAGGACGCGTACATCGTCGCCACCAAGCCGCTGATCGTGGCGGCCGACGTCGGCAAGACCGCGAAGAACGCCACCGGCATCAGCGACCTCTTCGTCGTCGACCCCAAGGGCGAGCTGAAGGCCCGTATCCCGCTCGCCTCCGGAGACTTCGGCGGCAAGTGCGGATCCGAGGTCGAGAAGTGCACGAACATGGTGGTCGGCAACGGCAAGCTCTACCTGCCGTCGTACGAGCACCAGGGCCAGTCCTCCAGCGGCCGCACCAACGAGCTGCTCTCCTTCGACCTGGAGACCGGCAAGCAGACCACCGACCGCGCCGACGCGGGCGAGCGGTTCACGATGTTCCCGCTGCGCATGGACGGGTCGAACATCATCGCCTACAAGTACCCCCCGTACGACAAGGGCGGTCAGATCGTCAGCATCGACGGCAAGACCATGAAGGAGACCGTCCTCATGGAGAACCCGGCGGACAAGGCGAGCCAGCGCGCCGAGACCGGCTACTCGCCCGAGTACTCCGAGTACCGCTACCACAACGGCAAGTTCTTCATCTCGCGCACCACGGTCTCCAAGCCGTACTCGGACAAGGCCGACCCGGAGTACCTCTTCGTCTCCTTCACCGCGAGCTGACCGGCACGCGCCGATATCGCACAGCACCGCCGAAAGCCCCCGAACGGTCCGCACCGATCGGGGGCTTCTGCGCGGTATCCCCCGCGCACCGTCGAACAAGCGTGTAGCTTGCCGGGTCAGAAGGGTGGGGGGTGTTTCCTCGATGGGCGTACGGGTCGTGGTGGTCGACGAGCACCGGCTGCTGGCCGAGGCACTCGCCTCTGCCCTGAAGCTGCGCGGCCACCGGGTGCTGGCCGCGGCCGCCCCGGCGGCGGGCGCCGCCGAGCTGGTCATCAGCCGCGCCCCCGAGGTCTGTCTGCTCGGCACCGCCAGCCCCGCCGAGCCCGGGGTCTTCGAGCCGGTCGTCCGCATCAAGCGGGAGCGCCCGCAGATCGCCGTGGTCGTCCTCGGCCCGGTGCCCAGCCCGCGCGGGATCGCGGCCGCCTTCGCCGCCGGCGCCTCGGGCTACGTACGCCAGGACGAGCGCATCGAAGGCGTCGAGCGGGCCCTGGCCAAGGCCAGGGCGGGGGAGGTGGCGATCGCCCCGCAGCTGCTGCAGGGCGCCTTCGCGGAGCTGCTCAACCCCGCCGCCCAGCCCGACGACGAGGGGAGCCGGCTGCTGCGGCTGCTCACCCCGCGCGAGGTGGAGGTGCTCGTCCGGGTCGCCGAGGGCGAGGACACCCGGCTGATCGCCGCGGGCATGGAGATCGCCCCGAGCACCGCCCGTACGCACGTGCAGCGGGTGCTGATGAAGCTGGGCGTGGGGTCGAGGCTGGAGGCGGCCGCGCTGGCCGCCCGCACCGGCCTGCTGGACCGGGCGCTGCCCACGCTGCCGTCCGCCGCCGCGCGCGGCTGACGTACCGGCCGGGGCCGGGCCCCGATTTCCCCGTGGGCGCGGAATCAGGTATGCCAGTGTCCAAGCACGCGCACGTACCCGCGCGTGCTCCCCCGCGAGAGGCAGTAGGCGAGTGAGCAAGTACCTGGTAACCGGTGGCGCAGGATACGTCGGCAGCGTGGTCGCGGCCCACCTTCTGGAGGCCGGCCACGAGGTCACCGTCCTCGACGACCTGAGCACCGGCTTTCGTGTAGGGGTCCCGGAGGGTGCCACCTTCGTCGAGGGCCGGATCCAGGACGCCGCCCGGTACGTGGACGGCTCCTACGAGGCGGTGCTGCACTTCGCGGCCTCCTCGCAGGTCGGCGAGTCCGTGGTGAACCCGGGCAAGTACTGGGAGAACAACGTCGGCGGGACGCTGGCCCTGCTGGCCGCGATGCGCGGCGCGGGCGTGCGCAAGCTGGTGTTCTCCTCCACCGCCGCCACCTACGGGGAGCCGACGGAGGGCCTGCTGACGGAGGCCTCGGTGACCGCGCCGACCAACCCGTACGGTGCCTCGAAGCTGGCCGTCGACCACATGATCGCGGGGGAGTGCGTGGCGCACGGCCTGGCCGCGGTGTCCCTGCGCTACTTCAACGTGGCCGGCGCCTACGGCGAGTTCGGCGAGCGCCACACCCCCGAGACGCACCTGATCCCGCTGGTCCTCCAGGTCGCGCTGGGCGAGCGGGAGTCGATCTCGGTGTTCGGCGAGGACTACCCGACCCCGGACGGCACCTGCGTCCGCGACTACATCCACGTCGCCGACCTCGCGGAGGCCCACCTGGCCGCCCTGCGGGCCGCCACCGGCGGCGAGCACCTCATCTGCAACCTGGGCAACGGCAACGGCTTCTCGGTCCGCGAGGTCGTCGAGACCGTCCGCAAGGTCACCGGCCGGGAGATCCCCGAGGTGGTCGCGCCGCGCCGGGCCGGCGACCCGGCGATGCTCGTCGCCTCCGCGCGCACGGCCCACGAGCGCCTCGGCTGGACCCCGAGCCGCTCGGACCTCACCGGGATCATCACGGACGCGTGGAACTTCGCGCGTACGCACACCTCCTGAACCTCCTGAACCTCCGGTATCCGTCCGGGCCTCCCCTTGTCCTGCGCGCCCCCCGCACCCGCTCGGTGCGGGGGGCGTGTGCGTGTCGGCCGTGCGCTGCGGCCGTGCGCTGTGCGCGGGCGCCCGGCGTGCACACGCCGGGTGAAATGCCCCCCGTGCAACTGCCCGCGGCACACGCCGGTACCGAAGCCGCCATCAGGACCTTCGGTGCAGGCGATTTCAAGCCATCGCAAAGCGGATCCGGGACGCCCGCGCCGGAAAATCCCCGGGAAAACTTCTGCTATTCGGCCAACCGCCGGACGCCCCCGGCCCTACGCTGATGCGTGACACCGGTGGGGGCCGGTGTTGATTCAGGGGTCGAGACAAGTCGGGTACGTCGTCCGGTCCGGGGTAGTGCAGATATGTCACGGCGGCGGCCGGGGCAGCTGCGGATCGCCGGGTCCGGGCGCCGTACCCGCCGTCGTCCGTTCCCCTACCCTTGGGGGTTTTGTGGTTCGTATCCGGGTTCTCGTCGTCGACGATCACCGCATCTTCGCCGAATCGCTCGCAGCCGCGCTCGCGGCCGAGCCGGACGTGGACGTGTCCGCGGCCGGCAGCGGCCCCGCCGCGCTGCGCTGCCTCGAACGCGCGGCGGCCGAGGGCCGCCGCTTCGACGTCCTGCTGGTCGACGCCGATCTCGGCGCTGTCCCGGGAGCCGTGCCCGCCCAGCGGGAGTCCGGCTCCGGGCCACCGCCGCCCAGCTCGGACGGGATCGCGCTGGTCGCGGGGGTGCGGGTGTCGCACCCCGGGGTCCGCACCGTCGTGCTCGCCGAGCGCGACGATCCCCGCCGGGCCGCCCTCGCGCTCCAGGCGGGAGCCTCGGGCTGGGTGGCGAAGGACTGCTCGCTCTCCCGGCTGCTGGCCGTGATCCGCGGGGTCCTGCGCGAGGAGACCCACCTGCCGCCCGCCCTGCTCACCGGGGTGCTCCGGGAGCTGACCGCGGCGCGCAAGCACCGTACGGACAGCGAGCGGCTGGTGGAGTCGCTGACGCCGCGCGAGCACGAGGTGCTGCGCTGCATGGTGGCGGGGCTGGGCCGCAAGGACGTGGCGGCCCGGCTGTTCCTGTCCCCGCACACGGTCCGCACCCACATGCAGAACGTGCTGGGCAAGCTCGGGGTGCACTCCACGCTGGCCGCGGTGGCACTGGCCCGGAGGGCCGGCGTACGACCGGCGGACCTAGCCGGGGATGTTGTCGAACGGAGCGGTCAACTGGCGTAGCAGCCCGGCGAGATCGCCGCGCTGACTCTGCGAGAGCTGGGCCAGGATCGCCCGTTCCTGGGCCAGCAGCCCGGCGAGGGCCTGGTCGGCGCGGTCCCGGCCCTCGGGGGTGAGCCGCACCAGGACCCCCCGGCGGTCGCTGGGGTCCGGGAGCCGTTCGACGAGGCCCTTCTTGGCGAGCCGGTCGATGCGGTTGGTCATGGTGCCGGAAGTGACCAGGGTCTGGGTCAACAGCTGGCCGGGGGAGAGCTGGTAGGGCGCGCCGGCCCGGCGCAGCGACGTCAGGACGTCGAACTCCCACGGCTCCAGGCCGTGCTCGGAGAAGGCCAGCCTGCGGGCGCGGTCGAGATGGCGCGCGAGCCTGCTGACGCGGCTCAGTACCTCGAGCGGTTCCACGTCGAGGTCAGGGCGCTCCCGCCGCCATGCCGCCACCAGTCGGTCGACCTCGTCCTCCATGCCGATCAGTGTACGGGGTCTGTCGATGTGAAGTCTCTTCATGTCGAGTATCTCGATCACGAGTATCTTGACATCGAGATATAAATGGAGCGAGCATGGGGCATGGAGGGGGCCGGAACGGATTCCGCTTCCGAACGCCCGCCAGCAGGGAGGCTCGAACATGTATTCCGATACCGCGCGCGCCGGGACCCCCACGTCCACCGCGCCGTCCGCCCCCACCTGGGATCCCCAGCAGTACCTCCGGCACTCGGGCCACCGCACACGGCCCTTCCTCGACCTGCTCACCCGCATACCCGAGCTCCCCCACCGCCCCGCCCGCATCGCCGACCTCGGCTGCGGCCCCGGCAACGTCACCACCCTCCTCGCCGAGCGCTGGCCCGAGGCCCGCATCACCGGCTTCGACCTCTCCCCGGAGATGCTCCACCGCGCCACCGAGGAGTACGCCGGCCCCACCCCGGGCGGCGGAGCCCTCGACTTCCGCCACGGGGACCTCGCCACCTGGCTCCCCGAGGAGCCCTACGACCTGATCGTCTCCAACGCCGCCCTGCAGTGGGTCCCCGGCCACCCCGGCTCCTTCGGCGCCTGGATCAACGGCCTGCGCCCCGGCGGCACCTTCGCCTTCCAGATCCCCGGCAACTTCACGGCCCCCAGCCACGCCCTGCTCGCGGAGCAGTGCGACACCCCGCGCTGGCGGGCCCGGCTCGCCGGTCACGGCGCCCGCTACATCCATCTTCTCGAACCCGCCGAATACCTCGCCCGGTTCACCGAGCTCGGCTGCGCCGCCGACATCTGGGAAACCACTTACCACCAACTGCTCCAGGGCCCCGACCCCGTGCTCGACTGGGTCAAGGGCACCGCCCTGCGCCCCGTCCTCACCGCCCTCGGCGACGACCGCGACGCCGTGGACGCCTTCCTCACCGAATACCGCGACCGGCTGCGCGCCGCCTATCCGACCGGCCCGCGCGGCACCGTTTTCCCGTTCCGCCGCATCTTCGCCGTAGCCCGTAAGGAGGTATGACCGTGCTGACCGCAGTCGACCACGTGCAACTCGCCGCGCCGCCGGACTCGGAGGACCGGCTCCGCGCGTACTACACGGACGTCCTCGGCATGACCGAGATCCCCAAGCCGCCCGTCCTCGCCGCCCGCGGGGGCTGCTGGTTCGCCGCCGGGCCCGTGCAGCTGCACCTCGGCGTCGAAGAGGACTTCCGGCCCGCACGCAAGGCCCATCCGGGGCTACGGGTGACCGACATCGAGGCGTACGCGAACAGACTGCGGGAGCGGGGAGCCAAGGTGGTCTGGGACGACGACCTGCCGGGCCACCGCCGCTTCTACTCGGAGGACCCCGTCGGCAACCGGCTCGAATTCCTTGAACGGCACCGCCCGGAACCGGCAGCGCTGGAGCCCTGCGCCTAGGCCGCCCGCACGACGGCGCCCCGCCACCGGATCTGCCGGTGGCGGGGCGCCGTCGTGGTCCGCGTACGGGGCTCAGTTCTTGCGCCGGCCCACCAGCTGAGGCTTCGACTCCAGCCCGTCCAGCCCGTGCCAGGCCAGATTCACCAGGTGCGCCGCCACCTCTGCCTTCTTGGGCCTGCGCACGTCCAGCCACCACTGCCCGGTCAGCGCCACCATCCCGACCAGCGCCTGCGCGTACAGCGGGGCCAGCTTGGGGTCGAAGCCCCGCGCCTTGAACTCCAGACCCAGGATGTCCTCGACCTGCGTGGCGATGTCGCTGATCAGCGAGGCGAAGGTGCCCGTCGACTGGGCGACCGGGGAATCGCGCACGAGGATCCGGAAACCGTCCGTGTACGACTCGATGTAGTCCAGCAGCGCGAACGCCGCCTGCTCCAGCAGCTCCCGCGGGTGCCCGGCCGTCAGCGCACCCGTCACCCCGTCCAGCAGCTGGCGCATCTCCCGGTCCACGACGACCGCGTACAGGCCCTCCTTGCCGCCGAAGTGCTCGTACACCACCGGCTTGGACACCCCGGCCTTGGCCGCGATCTCCTCCACCGAGGTGCCTTCGAAGCCCTTCTCCGCGAACAGGGTCCGGCCGATGTCCAGCAGTTGCTGGCGCCGCTCCGCGCCCGTCATCCGGACCCGGCGGCCGCGCCTGGGCTTGTCGCTGCTGGAATTGCTGCCGTCGATCGCCACGCCCCCCATCATGCCGCGTTCGACTCGTTTTCCCTGCGCCGGGCATCGATGCGGGCCACCGACGGCCAGCGGACGTCCGTCGCCCAGCCCAGCTGCTCGAACCAGCGGATCAGCCGCGCGCTGGAGTCGACCTGGCCGCGCAGCACACCGTGCCGCGCAGAGGTCGGATCGGCGTGGTGCAGGTTGTGCCAGGACTCCCCGCACGAGAGCACCGCCAGCCACCAGACGTTGCCACTGCGGTCCCGGGACCTGAACGGCCGCTTGCCCACCGCGTGACGGATCGAGTTGATCGACCACGTCACGTGGTGCAGCAGGGCGACCCGCACCAGCGAGCCCCAGAAGAACGCCGTGAACGCACCCCACCAGGACATCGTCACCAGACCGCCCACCAGCGGCGGGATCGCCAGCGAGAACATCGTCCAGAAGATGAAGTCCCGCGAGATCCGGCGGATCGCCGGGTCCTTGATCAGGTCGGGGGCGTACTTCTGCTGATCGGTCTGCTCCTCGTCGAACAGCCAGCCGATGTGCGCCCACCACAGCCCCTTCATCAGGGCCGGCAGCGTCTCCCCGAACCGCCACGGCGAATGCGGGTCACCCTCGTGGTCGGAGAACTTGTGGTGCTTGCGGTGGTCCGCCACCCAGCGCACCAGCGGCCCCTCCACCGCCATGGACGCCATCACGGCCAAGGCGATCCGCAGCGGCCGCTTCGCCTTGAAGGAACCGTGCGTGAAGTAGCGGTGGAAACCGATGGTGATCCCGTGGCAGGCCAGGAAGTACATGAAGACCATCAGGCCCAGGTCCAGCCAGCTCACCCCCCAGCCCCAGGCCAGCGGAACCGCCGCCAGCAGGGCCACGAAGGGCACGGTGATGAACAGCAGCAGAGCGATCTGCTCGATGGAGCGCTTGTTCTCGCCGCCCAGTGTCGCGGACGGCTCGGACGTGTCGGAGGGCGTGGAGGCACCCTCGATCAGATCGGGACTGGTGGTCATGGTGTCCCCTGGGGGGTGAGAGAAGTCGGCGGGCTCCCGGGTCACGAACCCTACGGACCCGTAACCTACGGCATCGTAAGTATGGCAAAGCCGGGTACGCAGGCAAGAGGGGCAGCGCCGGGAGGAGGAGCGCGCGCGAGGTGTTCACGCGCCGCCTGGTGAGACGTTTGTCCAGGCACACGCGTAGGACACCTATCCTGGGTCCCGTCGGACAGCGCGGTCCGCACGGGCAGCCCGAGCTGCGCATCAGGAGCGGAGATCCCGCCCCCGGACGGAGTCCTGGGAAGGCATCGCCGCACGCCGCCGGGAGCCCACCGCCCAGTAGCGCTCGAACACTGCAAGGAGCCGCACCTGTGAGCAGTGCTGACCAGGCCCCCCAGGGCCAGGCCCCCGTCACCCCGGCCGCCACCGCCAACGCGGAACTGCGCGCGGACATCCGCCGCCTGGGCGACCTCCTCGGGGAAACCCTCGTACGCCAGGAGGGCCAGGACCTCCTCGACCTCGTCGAGCGCGTCCGCGCCCTCACCCGCACCGACGGCGAGGCCGCCGCCGCCCTGCTCGGCGACACCGACCTGGAGACCGCCGCCAAGCTCGTACGCGCCTTCTCCACCTACTTCCACCTCGCCAACGTCACCGAGCAGGTGCACCGCGGCAAGGAACTGCGCGCCCACCGTGCCGCCGAAGGCGGGCTCCTCGCCCGCACCGCCGACATGCTGAAGGACGCCGACCCCGAACACCTGCGCGAGACGGTCAAGAACCTCAACGTCCGCCCCGTCTTCACCGCGCACCCCACCGAGGCGGCCCGCCGCAGCGTCCTCAACAAGCTGCGCCGCATCGCCACCCTGCTGGAGGAGCCCGTCACCGGCGCCGGCGACCGCCGCCGCCACGACCTGCGCCTCGCCGAGAACATCGACCTCGTCTGGCAGACCGACGAACTGCGCGTCGTACGCCCCGAGCCCGCCGACGAGGCCCGCAACGCCATCTACTACCTCGACGAGCTGCACGCCGGCGCCGTCGGCGACGTCCTCGAAGACCTCGCCGCCGAGCTCCAGCGCGTCGGCGTCGAGATCCCCGCCGGCACCCGCCCGCTGACCTTCGGCACCTGGATCGGTGGCGACCGCGACGGCAACCCCAACGTCACCCCCGAGGTCACCCGCGACGTGCTGATCCTCCAGCACGAGCACGGCATCACCGACGCCCTCGAACTCATCGACTACCTGCGCGGACTCCTCTCCAACTCCATCCGCTACACCGGAGCCACCGAGGAACTCCTCGCCTCCCTCCAGGCCGACCTGGAGCGCCTCCCCGAGATCAGCCCGCGCTACAAGCGCCTGAACGCCGAGGAGCCGTACCGCCTCAAGGCCACCTGCATCCGGCAGAAGCTCCTCAACACCCGCGAGCGCCTCGCCAAGGGCATCCCGCACGAGGAAGGCCGCGACTACCTCGGCACCGCCGAGCTCCTCACCGACCTCACCCTCATCCAGACCTCCCTGCGCGAACACCGCGGCGCCCTCTTCGCCGACGGCCGCATGGACCGCACCATCCGCACCCTGGCCGCCTTCGGGCTCCAGCTCGCCACCATGGACGTACGCGAGCACGCCGACGCCCACCACCACGCGCTCGGCCAGCTCTTCGACCGCCTCGGCGAGGAGTCCTGGCGCTACGCCGACATGCCGCGCGAGTACCGGCAGAAGCTCCTCGCCAAGGAACTGCGCTCCCGCCGCCCGCTGGCCCCCACCCCGGCCCCGCTCGACGCCGCCGGAGCCAAGACCCTCGGCGTCTTCGGCGCCATCAAGGACGCCTTCGAGAAGTTCGGCCCCGAGGTCATCGAGTCCTACATCATCTCGATGTGCCAGGGCGCCGACGACGTCTTCGCCGCCGCCGTCCTCGCCCGCGAGGCCGGCCTCATCGACCTCCACACCGGCTGGGCCAAGATCGGCATCGTCCCCCTCCTGGAGACCACCGACGAGCTGCGCGCCGCAGACGTCATCCTCGACGAGATGCTCGCCGACCCCTCCTACCGCCGCCTCGTCTGCCTGCGCGGCGACGTCCAGGAGGTCATGCTCGGCTACTCCGACTCCTCCAAGTTCGGCGGCATCACCACCTCCCAGTGGGAGATCCACCGCGCCCAGCGCCGGCTGCGCGACGTCGCCCACCGCTACGGCGTGCGCCTGCGCCTCTTCCACGGCCGCGGCGGCACCGTCGGCCGCGGCGGCGGCCCCTCCCACGACGCGATCCTCGCCCAGCCCTGGGGCACCCTCGAAGGCGAGATCAAGGTCACCGAGCAGGGCGAGGTCATCTCCGACAAGTACCTGGTCCCCTCGCTGGCCCGCGAGAACCTCGAACTGACCGTCGCGGCCACCCTGCAGGCCTCCGCCCTGCACACCGCGCCCCGCCAGTCCGACGAGGCCCTCACCCGCTGGGACGCGGCCATGGACGTCGTCTCCGACGCCGCGCACGCCGCGTACCGCGAGCTCGTCGAGGACCCCGACCTGCCCGCGTACTTCTTCGCCGCGACCCCCGTCGACCAGCTCGCCGACCTGCACCTCGGCTCCCGGCCCTCCCGCCGCCCCGACTCCGGCGCCGGCCTCGACGGCCTGCGCGCCATCCCGTGGGTCTTCGGCTGGACCCAGTCCCGCCAGATCGTCCCCGGCTGGTACGGGGTCGGCTCCGGCCTCAAGGCCCTGCGCGAGGCCGGCCAGGAGGACGTCCTCGCCGAGATGGGCGGACGCTGGCACTTCTTCCGCAACTTCCTGTCCAACGTCGAGATGACGCTGGCCAAGACCGACCTGCGGATCGCCCGCCACTACGTCGACACCCTCGTGCCCGACCACCTCAAGCACGTCTTCGCCCGCATCGAGGCCGAACACGAGCTCACCGTCCGCGAGGTCCTGCGCATCACCGGCGCCGAAGAGCTCCTCGGCTCGAACCCGGTGCTCCAGCAGACCTTCGCCGTCCGCGACGCCTACCTGGACCCCATCTCCTATCTCCAGGTCTCCCTGCTGGCCCGCCAGCGCGCCGCGGCCGCCGCGGGCGAGGAAGCCGACCCGCTGCTCGCCCGCGCCCTGCTGCTCACGGTCAACGGCGTCGCCGCGGGCCTGCGCAACACCGGCTGAACACCCGAGGGGCCGGGCGCCCCGGACACGCCGAAGCCCCCGCACCGGCCGGTGCAGGGGCTTCGCCGTGTCCGTCAGGAGTTGTACGCCGACTGGGCGCGCTCCAGACCCTCCGCGATCAGGCACTCCACGGAGTCCGCGGCCCGGTCCACGAACCAGTCCAGCTCCTTGCGCTCCGTGGAGGAGAAGTCCTTCAGCACGAAGTCCGCGACCTGCATCCGGCCCGGCGGCCGCCCGATGCCGCACCGCACCCGGTGGTAGTCCGGGCCCATGGACTTGGTCATCGACTTCAGACCGTTGTGCCCGTTGTCCCCGCCGCCCAGCTTCAGCCGCAGCGTCGGGTAGTCGATGTCCAGCTCGTCATGGACCGCGACGATCCGCTCCAGCGGCACCTTGTAGAAGTCGCGCAGCGCCGTCACCGGGCCGCCGGACAGGTTCATGTACGTCATCGGCTTGGCCAGCACCACCCGGCGGTTCGCCGGCCCCGGCGGACCGATACGGCCCTCGACCACCTGGGCCCGGGCCTTGTGCGCCTTGAACTTCCCGCCGATCCGCTCCGCCAGCAGGTCGGCCACCATGAAGCCGATGTTGTGGCGGTTGCCCGCGTACTCCGGTCCCGGGTTCCCCAGGCCCACGATCAGCCAGGGCGCCGCGTCGTCCGACATCAAAAGCTCCTCGGTTCCTCTACGAAGACGACCGCCGTCCCGCTCCAGTGGAGCCGGACGGCGGTCGGTCAGCAACTGCTGAGGGGATGGGGCGAGGCTCAGGCCTCGGTGCCCTCGGCGGCCTCGGCGGCCGGCTCCTCGGCCTGCGGGGCCACGACCTGCAGGACGGCGATGTCGCCGTCGACGGCCAGGGTGGTGCCCGCCGGGAGGACCAGGTCCGAGGCGTGGATGGTGGCACCGGCCTCGAGGCCCGCGATGGAGACGGTGACCTCGGTCGGGATGTGCGTGGCCTCGGCCTCGACGGAGATGGTGTTCTGGAGGGTCTCCAGCATGTTGCCGCCGGCGGCCAGCTCGCCCTCGGTGACGATCGCGACGTCGACGGTGACCTTCTCGCCCTTCTTGACGATCAGGAAGTCGACGTGGGAGATCGAGCGCTTCAGCGGGTGCTTCTGCACGGCCTTCGGGATGACCAGCTCGGTGCCGGCGTCGCCCAGGTCCAGGGAGATCAGGACGTTCGGGGTACGCAGCGCCAGCTGAAGGGAGTGGGCGTCGACGTTGACGTGCTTCGGGTCGGTGCCGTGACCGTAGATGACGGCGGGGGTCAGGGCGTCGCGACGGGCCTGACGGGCAGAGCCCTTGCCGAAGGTGTCACGGATCTTGGCGGAAAGCTTGACCTCGGACATGCTCACTCCTCGTGGGGTGACGGAAATGGACGGAAGTCACCCGGCCGGAACGGCCTGCTACGAAGAGCGCGTCGATAACGGAGCATCCGTACCGGAAAACAGGTACGGCCTCCCTCGCCGAGCAACTCATGGAGTGTACCCGGCGGGGGAGGCCGCACCAAAAAGGATCTACCGAGCAGTGGTTACTGCTGCTCCTCGAAGAGGCTGGTGACCGAACCGTCCTCGAAGACCTCGCGCACGGCACGCGCGATCATCGGGGCGATCGACAGCACCGTGATCTTGTCGAGCTCCAGGTCCGACGGGTCCGGCAGGGTGTTCGTGAACACGAACTCGCTGACCTTGGAGTTCTTCAGGCGATCGGCCGCCGGGCCCGACAGGATGCCGTGCGTGGCCGTCACGATGACGTCCTCCGCGCCGTGCGCGAACAGCGCGTCGGCCGCGGCGCAGATGGTGCCACCCGTGTCGATCATGTCGTCGACCAGGACGCAGACGCGGCCCTTGACCTCACCGACGACCTCGTGGACGGTCACCTGGTTGGCGACGTCCTTGTCGCGGCGCTTGTGCACGATCGCCAGCGGCGCGTCCAGACGGTCGCACCAGCGGTCGGCCACGCGCACACGGCCGGCGTCCGGGGACACGATCGTGAGCTTCGTACGGTCCACCTTGGCGCCGACGTAGTCCGCGAGGACGTTCAGGGCGGAAAGGTGGTCCACCGGGCCGTCGAAGAAGCCCTGGATCTGGTCCGTGTGCAGGTCGACCGTGAGGATGCGGTCCGCGCCCGCGGTCTTCAGCAGGTCGGCGACCAGGCGGGCCGAGATCGGCTCGCGGCCCTTGTGCTTCTTGTCCTGGCGGGCGTACCCGTAGGACGGGACGATCACGGTGATCGAACGAGCCGACGCGCGCTTCAGCGCGTCGATCATGATCAGCTGCTCCATGATCCACTTGTTGATCGGAGCCGTGTGGCTCTGGATCAGGAAGCAGTCCGCGCCACGTGCCGACTCCTGGAAGCGGACGTAGATCTCACCGTTCGCGAAGTCGAAAGCCTTGGTCGGCACGAGGGCGACGCCCAGCTGATGCGCAACCTCCTCGGCCAGCTCGGGGTGGGCGCGGCCGGAGAAGAGCATCAGCTTCTTCTCGCCGGTCGTCTTGATCCCGGTCACAGCACAGTCTCCTCAGACGTGTTGAAGCTGCTCGCCCCCATGTGCGTCCGTCCCGCACACGGTGAGCCAGCCGAATTGCGTGCACCTATCACGGTACGCCGTCGCGGGCGTACCTGTTTCCGGGCAGTTCACCTCAGGGGCGCTCGGCGTCCTCCGGGGCCGCCGACTGCGCCGCCGTGGCAGCCGCACTGCCCGGACGCTTGCGGGCCACCCAGCCCTCGATATTCCGCTGCTGGCCACGGGCCACGGCCAGGGCGCCGGGCGGCACATCCTTGGTGATCACCGAGCCGGCGGCCGTGTAGGCGCCGTCCCCGATGGTGACGGGAGCCACAAACATGTTGTCCGAGCCCGTCTTGCAGTGTGAGCCGACGGTGGTGTGGTGCTTGTGCTCACCGTCGTAGTTCACGAAGACGCTCGCGGCGCCGATGTTGGTGTACTCGCCGATCGTCGCGTCGCCCACGTACGACAGGTGGGGCACCTTGGTGCCCTCGCCGATCGTCGCGTTCTTCATCTCGACGTACGTACCGGCCTTGGCCTTGGCGCCGAGGTTCGTGCCGGGGCGCAGGTACGCGAAGGGGCCCACGCTCGCCTGCGGGCCCACGACCGCGCTCTCGGCGACCGTGTTGTCCACCCGTGCGCCCGCGCCCACGTGGGTGTCCTTGAGCCGGGTGTTGGGGCCGACCTCGGCGCCCTCGGCGATGTGCGTGGTGCCCAGCAGCTGGGTGCCGGGGTGCACGATCGCGTCCTGCCCGAAGGTGACCGTCACGTCGATG
Organism: Streptomyces sp. NPDC040545; assembly: GCF_055595065.1. Lineage (NCBI taxonomy): Bacteria > Bacillati > Actinomycetota > Actinomycetes > Kitasatosporales > Streptomycetaceae > Streptomyces > Streptomyces sp. NPDC040545. The sequence goes on along the minus strand of NZ_JBVIWA010000023.1, from coordinate 3,590 downwards.
AAGGTGCCGGCCGGGTCGACGACCGTGACGCCCGCGAGCATGGCCTGCTCCAGCAGGCGCGCGTTCAGCAGCGCGCGGGCCTCGGCGAGCTGGACGCGGTTGTTGATCCCGAGGATCTGCCGGTGGTCGCTGCCGACGGCCGCGCCGACGCGGTGGCCGGCCTCGCGCAGGATGCCGAGGACGTCGGTGAGGTACTCCTCGCCCTGGCTGTTGTCGGTACGGACCTTGCCGAGGGCGTCGGCGAGCAGGGCGCCGTCGAAGGCGAAGACGCCCGAGTTGATCTCGCGGATCGCGCGCTGGGCGTCGGAGGCGTCCTTGTGCTCGACGATGGCCGTCACGGCGCCGCCGGCATCGCGGACGATGCGTCCGTAGCCGGTGGAGTCCGGGACCTCGGCGGTCAGCACGGTGACGGCGTTGCCGTCGGTCTCGTGCGTCCGCGCGAGCCCGGCCAGGGTCTCCCCGGTCAGCAGCGGGGTGTCGCCGCAGACGACGATCACGGTGCCGGTGATACCGCCGCCGAGCTCTTCGAGGGCCATGCGGACGGCGTGCCCGGTGCCGTTCTGCTCGTACTGGACGGCGGTGCGGACATCGGCGTCGATGCCGGCCAGGTGCGCGGTGACCTGCTCCCGGGCGTGCCCGACGACCACGACGAGGTGCTCGGGGTCCAGCTCGCGGGAGGCGGCGACGACGTGACCGACGAGCGAGCGCCCGCAGATCTCGTGGAGAACCTTGGGAGTCGCCGACTTCATGCGGGTGCCTTCACCCGCTGCGAGTACGACGACGGCTGCCGGGCGGTTGGCGCTCACGGGGATGCCCTTCGGCTTCGGGGGTGGACCCGTGAAGGATACCGGGGTGCCGGTGCGCCCGAACGAACGCGGGTCCCGACCGTGATGGTCAGGACCCGAACTTGACTGAGCTCCCCCGCCAGGACTCGAACCCGGACATAAGGCACCAAAAGCCTCAGTGCTGCCAATTACACCACAGGGGATGGCGATCTAGTCTAAAGCGGACATTGGATCTGTCCGGTTCGGCTAGACGCCCCTACTATGCCGTACCGGGCGCCCTCGACGCGACGATAGATGTCGGCGCTTCGGCTGACGTAAAGGACCAGGCAGCCTTGGTAGTTCTCGCCCGCATTCTTCCGGGTGGTCTTCGGGTTGTGCTTCTTGAGGGTTGCCCTGGCGAACTGTGCCGCGTCCGCGTCGACGAGGGCGGCCCGGTGCTCCTCGGCCGCCTTCACGTCGGCTGATTCGTGGATCATCACGCGATGGCGAATCCGTTTTTTGTCGACGCCGATGAGATCCAGCCAGGCCAGGAATACCAGGATGACCCCGGGGTCGCTGTTGATGAACTGCACCTTCTCGCGGCGATCGTAGGATTTGTCCTTCGCCCCCTCCGCCCAATAGAGGGTGACCCCCACGATGAAGAGCTCCCTGTCGCTGAGCCTTCCGATCTCGGCTCGTGCCGACTCTTTGATGTGGGTCCGCTGCTCGTCCCGGAGCGCGTTTTCGTGTTCCCAGCGCTTCCGTGAGGCGAGCTGGGCCTGTTCGGCGGGGGTCCGCTGCGGGGTGGGCTTCGGGAGGTCGCGGACCCAGAGGGAGATCGAGCTCTTCGAGCAGCCCAGTTCGACCTGGATCTGGTCGTACGTCATGCCCTGGAGGCGGAGTTCGCGGGCGCGGGCGCGGAGGTCGTCCTTGGCGTTCGGGCGCTTCGTCCATTCGGGGGGTGTTTCGCCCTCCAGGAGGCGGGTTGAGGATGTCGTTGTTGTGGACGCCGAGTCGGTCGCGGATCTCACGGCGGCTGAGGCCCTCGCGGCGGAGCGAGGCGGCCCGTTCGCGGAGGACCTCGAAGGTCACGGTCCCGGTGCGGAGGCCGCCGGTGCCGTCGCCGGGGCGACGTCGGATGTCGTTCATGTCGCCAATGTCGTCCGGAATGCGGGATTCAGGTCTTGATGTGCGGACGATTCAGTCGTACGTGCGATTACCGTTGGTTTGCTGGAATTTTGCTCGGGTCTGTGCCGAGGGGCGCGCTTACGCTGGACCGCATGACCAAAACGGGGGAAGTGGAAGGCCGGGCCGGGCCGCCTTTGTGGTGGGTGCGGCGGCGGGACGCCGTGGGGGACGTGGTGCTCGGCGGGGTGTCCGCCCTCGAGTGCGCGTGGGAAGGCGTACCCTTCGCCGCCGAGGCGGGGCTGCCGACGGCGGTAGGAGTGCTGTTCGGGTTCGTGGTGGGGGCCACGCTCCTGCTGCGGCGGCGGTGGCCGATCGCCGTGGTGCTCGTCGGGATCGCCGTGGCGCCGGCCGCGATGGGGTTCCTGCTCGCGGTGGTCGGGATGTACACGCTGGCCTCCTCCGAGGTGCCCCGGCGGATCACGGCCACGCTGGCATCGATGTCACTGGCCGCCACCTTCGTCGTGATGTACCTGCGCACCCGCGGGGACGTGGAGGCCGACACGACGCTCGTGGTCGTGCTGTCCGGGTTCGTCGCGGTGGCGCTGACCGTGCCGCCGGTGCTGTTCGGGCTCTACATCGGGGCCCGGCGGCGGCTGATGGAGAGCCTGCAGGAGCGGGCGGACTCGCTGGAGCGGGAGCTGTCGCTGCTGGCGGACCGGGCGGAGGAGCGGGCCGAATGGGCCCGTACGGAGGAGCGCACCCGGATCGCGCGGGAGATGCACGACGTGGTGGCCCACCGGGTGTCGCTGATGGTGGTGCACGCGGCCGCGCTGGAGGCGGTGGCGGTCAAGGACCCGGCGCGGGCGGCGAAGAACGCGGCCCTGGTGGGGGACATGGGGCGGCAGGCGCTGACGGAGCTGCGCGAGATGCTCGGCGTGCTCCGGGCGCCGCCCAAGCCGGCCCCGGCCCTGGTGCCCGCGGTGCCCGTCGTTGCGTTCGCAGGCGGCACGGAGGACGGGCCCTCGCTCGTTGAGCTGGAGGGTCTGGTCGGGCAGTCGCGGGCAGCGGGGATGGCCGTGGAGATGCTGGTGCACGGCGAGTGGGCGGCGTACGCGGCGGAGGTCGAGCAGACGGCGTTCCGCGTGGTGCAGGAGGCGCTCACCAACTGCCACAAGCACGCTCCGGGCGCGCGGGTCGTGGTGCGGCTCGCGCACCGCGCGGGGGAGGTGGCCATGCAGGTGGAGAACGGCCCCTGCGACGGGCAGGCCCCCGAGCCGGGCCTGCCCAGCGGGGGGAACGGCCTCGTCGGCATGCGGGAGCGCGTCCTCGGCCTGGGCGGGGTGTTCGTGTCGGGCCCGACGGACGCGGGCGGCTTCCGCGTCTCGGCGGTCCTCCCGACGGCCTAGCCGGTCCGCTCCCGCGGGGGTGACGGCCCGAACGTACCCGGGCTGTGCCCGGGGCTCCCGGCACTTTGCCGAGCCGATCCCGCAGGGCGGGGCCGGGGCGGTCGCGCGCCCGTCCTGCGGGCCGGGATCCGGGCGGGTGCGGGCGGGTGCGCGGGGCCGGGCAGGGGTGTCTCCTCGGCTCGGCGCGTGCGGGCATGTCTCGGCCGTACCCGGTGGTCGCGCGCTCGTCCTGCGGGGACACCCCTCCCCGTCCCCGCTCCCCACGCGCCGGGGCGGCTTCGGGGCACTGCCG
>NZ_JBVIWA010000022.1:36101-128155 GCF_055595065.1 Streptomyces sp. NPDC040545 | reverse complement strand
CCCGGTGGCGGTACTCCGGGCAGGTCGTGGGCCATGGAGGCGGCGACGACCTGGTGCCACGCGGCGGCCTCGGCGGCCGAGACGCTCTGGAGCGGCATGACAGATACAGCTTCGGGCAATTCAGACAAAATGATGGCTTTCGTGGTCGGGGCGGTCGTACGTGATGAGGCTGCGTCATGCCGTAGTGCCGGACTCCAGCGGTCGAGATCGGCGTAGGCAGGGATCCACCGGGCGGTGCAGGCGGCGTAGGCGGGTGCGGACAGGCGGGCGAGGAGCCTCTTCGCCGTCGGTTCGTCGGCGCCGTCCAGCAGCCAGGGCAGCAGCAGCGGTGCCTCTTGGTCGATGTACTGGGCCTGGACCCGGCTGAAGTGGCCCCACTGCTCGGCCGTGAGCACCCGCCGGGCCACCGGGAGCACCGTTCCCTCCTCGTGCTCGAGGTGGCCTGCCAGGCCGCGGGTCAGCGCGTCGGCGAGCTGGCCCAACCGCAGCGAGTCTGCACCGGGGTCGGTCAGCGCGCAGTCGATGGCCTGGATCACCGTGGCGATGGCGGCGTGTTCGGCCTCCATCACCTCCAGCAGCGCCAGGTCCCTCGGCCGGCCGGCCAGATTCCGCCGCAGCGACGGCCACAGCGCGTCGTCCTCGGCCGTGTGGTGGGCATGGAGAGCCTTCTTGAACAGCGCCCATCCGGCAGTGGTGGCCAGCACCTGCCGCAATTCATGGTCCGCTGCCGTCGTGAGCCGGTCCAGATGGGCCAGTTCGCGGCGCAGGGCGTCATGCATCGCGTACACCACGGTCAGATCGATGGCGTCGCTCATGAGCGGTTCGAAGGCGTTCCGGTGGGACACCTCGTCGCGTCCGACCGAACGAATGGGGGTTTGTGCACGCGTGACTGCATGCCTCAAAGATCTTGCGGTTCGCCCATATGATCAAGGAACACTTGTGCGCGCTTCGATAACCGCCAGGTTATCGACGAGGAGCCGGGGGCCGGTGGAGCTGCGGGCGCCATGGACGTCATGGTCGTCTGGCTGCCGGTGGAGGAGCCGGACCTCACCGTCGGGCCGACCTTGTGCACCGACCCGCGGGGCCGTTCGAGCGAGCGCATCATGTCCGCGGCATCGGACACCTCCGATGAGCTGATCAGACGAGAGGCTTCGGCTACACCGCTGCGGCGGCGGGCCCCTGCGCGACCCTGGCGTGCTGCATGGCCGTCAGCCTGCGGACGAAGAGCACCGCGAGGACGGCGGCCACGATGTCGAGGACATCGCCGACCAGCATCGTGGTGGCCGCGTCACGCGCGGCGCCGGGGCTCTGGGCACGGCTGTAGGACATGCCCCCGTACCAGCCCAGGAGCCGGGACAGGACGAAGGTGCCCCACCACAGGTTGACCAGGGTCAACGGAAACCTCCGGTAGCCCGCGTCAGCCCCGCAGGGGGTGCTCGACCCCCAGGTCTTCACCGCGATCCGGTACGGCAGCCAGAGGTTGGCGAGCGGTACGAACCAGGCACCGATCGCCCAGCCGCCCGCGAGCTTGTCCGCGCCCGGCACGAACACCTCGGCGTTCGTGCGCACCCGGTGGAACCAGATGATGAAGACGATGCCCGTCACGAACAGGGCGTTGCCCTGGATCGTGCCGACCAGGCCGGTCAGTCGCGCGCCGCGGTCCAGCTCGGCATCGCTGACCGCGGCGGGATCCGTGAGGAGTCCTTCCATGAGCGCGCGGGTGTTCCAGTCGGCGTACACGGCGTAGCAGGCAATCCCGATGACCAGCGCGAACAACGCGGCCAGTGCGACGGCCAGGCCTACGGGCGCGCGCAGCCGTACGCCCTTCCCGTCGAGCGTGGCATACGGGGACGGGGCCGGCGGACCGACCGGAGCTACGGACATGCTGAGAACCCCCCACGGGTACAGGACACGAAAAGGACGCGCCGGACACGGCGGGCCAGGGAGGAACCTACGGCAGCGGGTCCGCCCGCGTCACACCGGTTTCCCCAGGTCAGGCAGGACCCATGAACACAACGACCATCGGGAACCGGTCACACTCATGGGGGTCCGCAGGCCGCGGGGCCTCGCCGCCCTGACCACGGCCGGCTTCACGCTGACCGCGGGGACGACCGTCTTCCTGTTGTTCTATGCCACAGGTTGCAACTGCCTCTGAGCACCCTCCACGAACACCACGTTCGTGGTGTTCGTGGAGGGTGAGCGCAGCCTTTAAGCTGCGGGATTCGGCGGTACCCGCAGACAGACAAGGTGAACATGTTCGAGTCGGTGCAGGAAAATCCCTACCCTGACAGCCACGTCCTCGGCGAGGGCGCCGAGCCGCACCCGCTGCTGCGGCCCGTACTGCCCCTGCTGGGACGCTGGCACGGCCGGGGACAGGGCGAGTACCCGACCCTCGAGAAGGACTTCCGCTACGAGCAGGAGATCACCTTCAGCCACGACGGGCGCCCCTTCCTGCGCTACGAGGCGCGCGCGTGGCTGATCGACGGGTCCGGGGCGCCGGTGCGGCCGGCGGGCCGTGAGGCCGGGTGGTGGCGGGTGACTCCCGACGCCGGCCTGGAGGTCGTGCTCGCCCACCCGACGGGCATCGTGGAGACGTACGTCGGGCGGGTGTCCGGTACGGGGTTCCACATCGAGACCAAGGAAGTGGCGCTGACCCCGTTCGCCAAGGAGGTCACCGGCACACGGCGGCACTACACGGTCGGGAACGGCGAGATGACGGTCGTCCACGACATGGCCGCCGTCGGGCAGCCCCTGCAGCACCACCTCACGACGCGCCTGCGGCGGCGCCCGTCGTAGGTGGCGTCCGCGCGAGATCACCCGGGTGCCCCGGCACGGGCTGCGGGTGCTGCGGCCCGCGCCGTCGCACACTCGGTGGCAGGCCGGAGCCGAAGGCCGTGACCGTTGGGAGTGGGCGACCGTGGTGGATGTGGAACGACGCTCGGCCCTGGCGGGCCTGCTGTGCGCGGGGTTCGGCGGGCTCGCCGGGTTCGCGGGGCTCGCCGGGTTCGCGCCCGCCTCGCCGGCCGCCGCCGCGCCCGCGCCACGGCGCACCGCCCGGGCCGCCTCCGGACCCCGCCCGCCGGCGTCGCTGCTGGGCGACGAGATCCGCCGGCTGCCCACCTCCCGCAAGGTCCTGGCCCTCACCTTCAACGCCGCCTGGGACGTCGACGGGATCGACACGGTGCTGGCCGAACTGCGCCGGCGAAAGCTGCCCGCCACCTTCTTCCCGACGGGCGCGTTCGCCGAGGCCCACCCCGCGGCGGTGCGCTCCATCGCCGACGCGGGGCACGGCCTCGGCAACCACTCGTACAGCCACCCCTACTTCGACGACCTCAGCACCACCGAGCGGGCGGACGAGGTACGCCGGGCCGACGCGGCCATCCGGGCGGCGTCCGGGACCGAGCCCCTGCCGTTCTTCCGTTTCCCCTACAGCTCCACCACCCCGGAGTCCATCACCGACGTCAACGACCTGGGATACGCGGCGATCGAGTTCAGCGCCGACACGAACGGCTACCTCGGCCCGCAGGGCGGCATGACCGTGGACAAGGCCGTCGAACGGGCCGTCGACGCCTTCGTTCCCGGGGCGATCATCCAGATGCACGTCGGCAGCAACGGCTCCGGCGTCGTCCTCGACGCCGAAGCCCTTCCCCTGATCGTCGACGCCGCCCTGGCCGAGGGCTACGAGGTCATCGACCTGAGCCAGTTCCTCGAAGCCGCGGCGGGGGCCCGCTGACGGCCGGTCCGGCAGGCGCAACCGGTGCGCGCCGGGGCCGCCGACCCCGTACTGTCTCCCTGTCGGTCACGGGGAGTGGGCATACATGCAGGTTGGATCCAGACGCGGCTTCCTGGCCGCGGCGGCGGCCCTCACCGCCTCGGCGTCCGTCGGCGCCTGCCGCAGCAGGGACGACGGGAGCGCCGACCCGCTCGACGTCTCGGCGAGCGCGAATCTGCCCGCCGCCCCGGAATCCCTGGCCGCCGACGGCACCACCATCGTGCTCGGCGACCCCGGCGCTCCCCTCGCCGTCCGGCTGTACGAGGACATGAGCTGCCCGGCCTGCGCCGAGTTCGAGACGGAGGGCACCGCCCCGTATCTGAAGCGCGCGGCCCGCAACGGCGCGCTGCAGCTGCAGTTCACGCTGGGGTCCTTCCTCGGCCCGGGATCGAAGCTCGCGGCGAACGCCCTGCGCGCCGCGCTGGATCAGAACAGGTTCGCCGACTACCACGCCCTGCTGTACCGCGAACAGAGCAGGGTGCGGAAGTCCGGGGGCTTCACGCGGGACCTGCTGCTGGGCATGGCCATCATGATTCCGGGCCTGCGCGGCCCGGAGTTCGACGCGGCGGTGCTGGAGACGAAGCACCGGGACTTCGTCGAAGCCGCCGACGAGGCGCTCCGTACGTCACCCGTCGTGGGAACTCCCGCCATGGCGATCGGCGGAGCCTTCGTCCCGTCGGACAGCCACGCGCTCTACACCGACCGCAGCCGCCTCTACCGGCACCTCAGGAAGGCGGCCGGGGCCGGGGAGTAGGCGAGACCGCTGCTGCGGAAGAGGTCACCCCGGCTCCCCAACCCCTGTGCGGCCGCCGCCCGTTGCCCGGTCGGTTATGGTCCGACTCGGCACTGGCGGATCGGAACACGGGGATGTGACGGGTGAGCGAGAAGGAAGTTCTGGCGCAGCGCTTCGAAGAGCACCGCTCCCACCTGCGGGCGGTGGCCTACCGGATGCTGGGCTCGCTCAGCGAGGCGGAGGACGCCGTACAAGAGGCCTGGTTCAAGCTGAACCGCTCCGACACGGCCGCGGTGGACAACCTGGGCGGCTGGCTGACCACCGTGGTCGGCCGGGTGTGTCTGGACATGCTGCGCTCGCGCGGCACGCGGCGCGAGGATCCGCTGCACGACGAGGACGGGCAGGTCCGCCTTCCCGACCCGATCGTCAGCCGCGCGGACGGACTCGACCCCGAGCAGGAGATCCTGCTGGCCGACTCGGTCGGCATCGCCCTGATGGTCGTCCTGGACACCCTCGCCCCCGCCGAGCGCCTGGCCTTCGTCCTGCACGACCTGTTCGCCGTGCCCTTCGACGAGATCGCCACCGTGCTCGGGCGTTCCGCCGCCACGACCCGGCAGCTCGCGAGCCGGGCCCGGCGCCGTGTCCAGGGCGCGGCGCCCGCTCCGGACCCCGACCGGGCCCGCCTGCGCGGCATCGTCGACGCCTTCCTCACCGCCTCGCGCGGCGGGGACTTCGAGGCGCTCGTCGCGGTCCTCGACCCCGACGTGGTGGCCCGCTCCGACGGCGGCGCGCTGCGCCCCACGCTGCTCCGGCACGGCGCGGCCGAGGTCGCCTCCCAGGCGATCACTTTCGCGCGGTTCGCCGAGGCGGCCCATGCGGCGCTGGTCAACGGGGTCCCCGGGGTGGTCGCGATGGCGGAGGGCCGGGCGCTGTCGGTCATGGCCTTCACCATCCGGGACGGCAGGATCACCGCGCTCGACATCCTCACCGACACCGAGCGGCTGGCACGCATCGACCTGAGCGTCCTCGACGGCTGAGCCGCCATCGGGCCGACCCGCGAAGTGATCCGCCTCACACCCTGTCACAACCCGGGGCCGCGCGGTGTCTTGATGTCGAACCGGTCGAGAAGAAGGAGAGACATCATGACGCAGCACACCGAAGTGGTCGTGATCGGCGGCGGATACGCAGGTGTCATGGCGGCCAACCGCCTGACGCAGCGGGACGGCGTGACGGTGACCCTGATCAACCCGCGTGCGACGTTCGTCGAGCGGATCCGCCTGCACCAGCTGGCGGCCGGGACCGATGACGCGGTCGTCGAGTACCGCGAGGTCCTGGCCGAGGGCGTCCGGCTGGTCGTGGACACCGTGACGCGGATCGACGCCCCGGGGCGGAGCGTGGCGCTGGGGACCGGCGCCGCGCTCGGCTACGACTACCTGGTCTACGCGGTGGGCAGCGGCAGCGCCGACCCGCGCGTGCCCGGGGCCGCCGAGTTCGCCCACCCGATCACCACCCTGGAGGAGGCGCGGCGGCTGCGGCCGGTCCTCGACGCCGCAGCCCCCACGGCGGCGGTGACGGTGGTCGGGGCGGGGCCGACGGGCATCGAGGCCGCCGCCGAGCTGGCGGAACAGGGCCGCCGCGTGACCCTGGTCTGCGGTGGGGTGCTCGGCCCCTACTTGCACGGCCGGGGCCGCCGCTCGGTCGCCGGGCGGCTGGCCAGGCTCGGGGTGACCGTGCTCGACGGCCCCGGGACGAAGGTGACGGCGGTGACGCGCGACGCGGTGGAGCTCGGTGACGGCCGCGAGGTGCCGAGCGAGGTGACCGTCTGGACCGCCGGCTTCGGCGTGCCGGACCTGGCCGCGCGCAGCGGGCTGAGCACGGACGCCCTGGGCCGCCTGCTCACGGACGAGACGCTGACGAGCGTGGACGACGTGCGCGTCGTCGCGGCGGGCGACTCGGCGGCCCCGTCGGACCTGCCGCTGCGGATGAGCTGCCAGGCCGCGATCCCGCTGGGCGCGCGGGCCGCCGACACGGTGCTCAGCCGGATCGACGGCGAGCAGCCCTCGACCCTCAACCAGGTGTTCGCCGGACAGTGCATCAGCCTGGGCCGACGCGCCGGCATCTTCCAGTTCGCCCACAAGAACGACGTGGCGCTGTGGTTCCACATCGCCGGTCGGACCGGGGCGAAGGTCAAGGAGCTCGTCTGCAAGGGCACCGTCAAGCACCTGGCGGACGAGGCGGGAAAGCCCGGTTCGTACGGCTTGCACCGCGTCTCGGGAGGGGACCAGCGCGGGCGGCGGCTGCGGGCCGAGCTCGGCGAGACGGCGGCCGCCGCCGCACGGTCGGTCTGACCGCCCCTGTCCGCTCTCAGCCGGCGGGCCGCCCGATCGGGATCCGCCGGCACCCGGGCCGCGGTGACCGACGAGCGCACCCGGACGAACTCCCGGGCCCCGAACCGCCTTCCGCAGCACTCCGGCGCGCGCTGCGCCCCCCGCACCTCACGGGTCGTGACCGAGGGAATTCAGCAGGTAGTAATTAGGTGAATTCCTGACTGAATTCCCGTCAATAAGCCTCCGGTTCATATCTCGATTTGATAACAACCCACCCGGAAAGGCCTGGACCATTGGCGCGCGACGCGCGTAACTCCCCTTATTTCACTGCGAGTTGAGTGTTCGTCAAATCACGCCGACAGGTAACGGAATGATTTCTCGGAGCGCGCCCCCGTTTGTCCGAATTCTCCTCCGCATTCGTCTGGCAGGCTTCCGCGCACCCAGTCTTCCGACAACGATTTGAGGTGCCCATGACAGGACGTCGCAGACGGCCTGCCGCCGCCGACCACCGCCGCAAACCCCGGCGGTTGATACTCGTCACCGCCGCCACGGCAGCGGCGGGGCTGATAGCCGCAGGCATCGCGTACTCCGGAATCGGCGACGGCGCCCAGGCTGCGGCTCCCGTGGTGGAGGCCGCCGCCGAAGCACCGGCCGCCGCACCGGCCCGTGACCAGGAGCCGGATCCGATCGCGGCCGCGCCCGCCAACGAGACCGCGCGCGGCATGATCTACGACGGCCTCAAGGCCGCGCCGAAGGGCGACCGGTGCGTGGGTGTCTACCGCACCGACACCGGGCTGTGCACGCACGGTCCCGACGCCCCGCCCAAGGGCGTCGACATCACGAAGGACATCGAGCCCGCCGTCAAGGAGACGGCTCCGGCGGCCGATCCGGCCCGCCCCGAGGCCGATGACCCGGCGAGCAAGGAAGGCGGCGGGCGTCCTCAGGACGCGCCCGCGGCCGACGCGTCGAAGGCCACCAAGGCCTCCGCACCCGAACCCGCGGCCGGCGCCGCGGCCGGCGGCCAGAACGTCGCCGCCGGCCCCGCCGGCCAGACCGTCCAGTGCGACGGAGACGGCAGCACCGGCAACCGCGTGCAGGTCGTCTACGTCCACGCACCGGGCAAGGACCGCTACTCCGAGTACGTCGCCTCGTTCCGCAAGTGGGCGGCCGACGCCGACCTCATCTACTCGGCGAGCGCCCAGGAGACCGGCGGAGTACGTCACATCCGCTATGTGACGGCCGCCGACTGCACCCCCACCGTGCTCAACATCGAGCTCCCGGCCTCGGCTCTCGCCGAGTTCAGCGCGACCAACAACGCGCTCGCCGGCAAGGGTCTCGACCGTCGTGACCGCAAGTACATGATCTTCGCCGACACCCAGGTCTACTGCGGCATCGGCACGTTCGCGGGCGACGAGCGGCCCGGCCAGGCCAACCAGAGCAACTTCGGCCCCTCCTACGGGCGTACCGACTCCGGCTGCTGGGGCGGTCACACCGCCGCGCACGAACTCGGACACAACCTGGGGGCGGTCAACAACAGCGCCCCGAACACCAGCCGTGGCGCGCACTGCACGGACGAGTACGACGTAATGTGCTACTCGGACACCCCGTACTACCCGCAGATGCGCAACGTCTGCACCAACCAGGCGTCCGAGAACATCCTGGACTGCAACCACGACGACTACTTCCACACCAGTCCCAAGCCCGGAAGCTACCTGGCCACGCACTGGAACATCGCGGACAACCAGTTCCTGATGAAGACCAAGGGCGGCGGCACGGACCCGGGTCCGAACCCCTCCCCCACGCCCACCAAGAAGCCCTCGCCGACGCCGACCAAGAAGCCCTCGGGCGGACCGGCCGTGACGGCGGGCCAGATCCAGTCCGACTCGGTCGTCGTGAGCTGGCCCAAGGTCGACGGCGCCTCCTGGTACGCGGTGCAGCTCGACGGCAAGCACCTGACGTGGGTCCAGTCCCAGGTGCTCCGCATCTACAACCTGCAGCCCAACACCGCCTACAAGGTCACCGTCTCGGTCCGCGACAGCTCCGGCCGTGACAGCGGACCCGGCAAGGCCGCGTCCTTCCGTACGACGGGAGCGGGCGGCGGCACCACCACCCCGGGCGCCAAGTACGTGCTCGGAAACGGCAGCAGCGGCATGGCCGCGGAGCTGTGGGGCGGCCGCACCGCCGACGGCACCGTCCTCGTGGGCGGCCGCACCAACGGGTACGCCCAGCAGCAGTGGTACTTCGACGACGCGGGCAACGGCCAGGTGCGCATCCGGTCGGCGGCCTCCGGCAAGTGCCTCCAGCCGGGCGGGACCCCCGCCGCGGGCATGTGGGTCGCACAGCAGCCGTGCGGCAACGGCAACGGCGCGCAGGCCTGGAAGCTGGCGTCCCGAGGTGGCGCGGTGACCGTGACGGACGCGAGCGGCGGCTTCGCCCTCACCGTCAGCAACCGCCCCTACTACGGGTACTGGCTGCTCGACCTCCAGCGTGCCGACGGCCGCGCGACGCAGGCCTGGACCCTGCAGAAGTCCGGCTGATCACCGTCATGGCGCAGCACTTCCTGACGCCCTGACGGCGTGAACCCACCCGGCGGACGGCCGCACCGCGCGGCCGTCCGCCGGTACCCCTCATCTTGACCGGAGCACCCCGACGATGCGCATACGAATCGTTTTCTCGGCCGCCCTGGCCGCACTCGGCCTCATGTTCCTGCTCCCCGCCGCGGCCCACGCCCACGGTGACACCGTGAAGGTGGTGGTGACCGGGCAACGGGAGGGTCACGTCACCGCCGACGTCACCTGGGAGAACGACGGGGACGCCGTGGACGAGACCGTCGCCGCGACCGTGAACGCGGTCAGCGCCGACGGCTCCCGCACCATGGGGCCCTGGCGCCTGGTGCGCGATCCCGCCGCGGCGCCGGCGGGCTGGACCACGGCCGAGGCGCTGCCGCCGGGTTCGTGGAAGGTCAGCGTCGACGTGGGCTTCCCGGCCCTGGGGCACGGCGAACTCGAAGTGGGCGTACCCGTGGTGGACCCGGCTCCGGTCGCTCCGGCCCCGGTCGCCTCCGCGGCGGCTCCCGCCCCGTCGTCCGCCGCGCCGGCGTCCTCGGCGGCCTCCCCCGCCTCGGCACCGGCCGCCTCCACGCCTCAGGCCGCGGAACCGGCCGCCGACACCGAGGGGTACGCCGTCTGGTGGACGACGGCGGGTGTGGCGGTGACCGCCGTGGCGGGCGCGGCCGTGGGTCTCCTGCTCCGCAACCGCCGGCGCATGCGGCTCGACCGTCTCAACTAGCCCAGGTCCGGGCGAGTCCCCGAAGCCCCGGTCACGGGGGGCCGGAGCGCCAGGGGGTGTCTTGTCGATCGGGCCCGGCCCGTACGGCAGGGCACCCCCTGCGCCGTGTCTACCGGCCCGTGGCCACCGCGGCGGCGACCGCCTCGGCGAAGCGCTCCAGCCCCTGCGGGTTGATGCGCAGGAACAGGTTCGGTTCGATCAGTTCCAGCTCCATGACCACGGGTTCCCTGTCCCCGTTCAACGCCAGGTCCACCCGGGCGAACAGCAGGTCGCCCGGGGCCGGAACCGCGGCCAGCGCCGCCCCTGCCGTACGGAGCTCCGCCTCCGACGGCCGGTAGGGGGCGGCACCGGGGTGCGGCACCCTGAAGTTGTCGATCAGCCCCGCCTCCGTCAGCAGGGCTTCCTTGCGGATCGCGTGGCTGAAGGTGCCGCCGAAGAAGATCAGCGCGCGCTCCCCCTCCTCCACCAGCGGCAGGTACGGCTGGACGATCGTGGTGCGGCCCTGCTCCAGCAGCATCCGCGCGTGGCGCTCGGCGTCCGCCCGGCGGCCGGGCTCGTAGCGCGCGGTGTCCCGTGCGCCCGAGGAGACGGCCGGCTTGACCACCACTCCGTGCGGCCCGTCGAAGTCCGCCGCGTCGCAGGCTCCGCCCGGTTCGAGGACCGTGGTCGGTACGACCGGGACCCCGCGTCCGGCGAGCTCCAGCAGGTAGCGCTTGTCGCTGTTCCAGCGCACCAGCGGCGCCGGATTCCACAGCCGGGTGACCTTGGCCGTCGTGTCCGCCCAGGCCAGGAACTCCGCAAGCCGGTCCGCGTAGTCCCAGGTCGACCGGATGACCGCGAGGTCGTAGCCGTCCCATCCCGGTGCGTCCGCGTCCCAGGCCACCGCCTGCGCGGACAGGCCCGCGGCGCGCAACGCCGCCAGGATCAGCGGGAGATCCGCGTCCTGGTCGGCGCCGCCCTGGCTCGTCACGACCGCGATCCTCGCCGTACCCATGCGCGTCTCCCGTCCTCACGCCTCGGACCGCCCGGTGCGGCCGCAACCCCGGACGATCACTCTTCCACACACGCCGTGGCGGGAACCCGGCCGCCCGGTCGTGCGTCGTACCCGAGGTGGAAGACGGTCCGAGGCAGACAGGCGGGGCTCCGGTGGCGGTGGACGTGGCGGGGAGCGGCGCGCGGCGCACCGCCCGGTGGCGCTGGGGCGCCGATGCCCGGGGCCGGACGCCCTGGACGCGCGGGCGTGTTACCGCGGCGCTCGCCGTACTGAGCGCCGCGCTGCTGGTGTTCCACTCCGCGGTCCCCAATGCGGTGGGCCGGCTCGGCAGTGCGCTGGAGGCCTTCCTGCCCTGGCTGGGGCTCGCGGTCCCGGTCCTGCTCGTCCCGGCGCTGGTACGCCGCTCGTTCACCGCGCTGGTGGCCTTGCTGCTGCCCGCGGCCGCGTGGGCGGGCCTCTTCGGCGGGCTGCTGCTGCCGGCGGACGGTGGCCCGCACGACATCACGGCCCTCCAGCACAATGTGAGTGACGAGAATCCGGACCCCACGGGCACCGCGCGCGCCCTGATCGGGTCCGCGCCGGATCTCATGGCCCTGGAGGAGCTCACGCCGTCCGCGCTGCCGGCCTACGAGGCGGCGCTGGCGGCCGCGTACCCGTACCACGCGGTCGAGGGCACGGTCGGACTCTGGTCGAGGCACCCGCTCACCGACGTCCGCCGTGTGGACATCAGACCCGCGGGCTTCGGGGAGGGCTGGAACCGTGGCCTGCGCTGCGGTGTGCGCACGCCCGGGGGCGAGATCGCGGTGTACGTGGCGCACCTGCCCTCGGTCCGTTTCCGGGCGAGCGGTTTCGGCTCCGGCCCGCGGGACGAGAGCGCGCGGCTGCTGGGAGCGGCCGTCGCCGCCGAGAAGCTGGAGCGGGTGATCCTGCTGGGTGACCTCAACAGCACGGTGGACGACCGCGGGCTCGCCCCGCTGACCTCCCGGTTGAGTGCGCCGCGGCGGGGGCTCGCCCTCAGCTGGCCCGCGGCCCTGCCGGTCGCCCGGATCGACCAGATCCTGACCCGCGGGGCGGCCGCTGCCGAGGTCCGGACGCTGCCCGCCACCGGCAGCGATCACCTGCCGGTCGCAGCCCGCATCAGACTGGACGCCTCATAGCCGGATGGCGATCTTGCCGCGCACCCGGCCGTCCCGCAGGTAGCGAATGGCGTCGGGTACCTCGGCCAGCGGGTAGGTCCGGTCGACGGCGGGGGTCACCGAGCCCGCCTCGATGAGTTCGGTGAGGGCTTCGAGGTCGCGGTGGCGCACCAGGGTGCTGTGGGCGCGCAGCCGGTGGCCGACGAAGGGCGACAGCAGCATCGCGGCCAGCTGCCGCTGGTTGCCGCCGATCCAGTTGCCGCCGCCTTCCCCGCCGACGATGACGAGGGTCCCGCGGGGGGTGAGGGCTTTGCGCAGCCGGGCGATGGGCCGGTTGCCCGCGATGTCCAGTATGACGTCGTAGCGGCGGCCGCCGTCGACGGGATCCTGCTGCGTGTAGTCGAGGACCTCGTCGGCGCCGAGGGAGCGGACCAGGTCGGTCTTGGTGGTGCTGCACACTCCGGTGACGTGGGCGCCGTAGGCCTTGGCCACCTGTACGGCGAAACTGCCCACGCCGCCCGAGGCGCCGAGGACGAGGACGCTCTGGCCGGCCTCGACCTTGCCGCTGTGCCGTACGGCGCCCAGGGCGGTGCACGCGGAGACGGGCACGACCGCGGCCTGTTCGAAGCTGAGGGAGGCGGGCTTGGGTGCGAGGGTGTTCTCCTTGGCGCGGGCGTACTCGGCGAACGACCCGGAGCAGTTGCCGTACACCTCGTCGCCCGGCCGGAAGCGGGTGACCTCGGGGCCGACGGCTTCGACCACCCCCGCGACGTCCATGCCGCGGACGCGCGTCCTGGGTGTCCGCAGGCCCGACACGGCGCGGACCGCGTAGGGCATGCCCGCCATGAGGTGCCAGACGCCCTGGTCGACGCCGGCCGCGTGCACCCGTACGAGGACCTCGCCCCGGCCCGGCTCCGGCCGGTCCGTCTCTTCGATGCGCAGGACCTCGGGCGGTCCGTAGACGTCCTGGACGATGGCCTTCATGCGTCGTCTCCCTCGGTGGAGGTGTACTGGAACACGGTGTCGAGCGGTACGGCAAACGCGCGCGCGATCTCGAACGCCTTCTCCAGGGAAGGCGAGTAGCGGCCCTGCTCGATGGCGATGACGGTCTGACGGGTCACGCCGATCCGGCGGGCGAGCTCGGCCTGGGTCATCTCGCCGTTGGCGAAGCGCAGGGCCCGGATGCTGTTGGTGACCCGGGTGGGCCTCACCACGGGTGGAAGCCCAGCCGGTACGAGACGATCTTCGCGGTCGACGCGAGCAGCGCCGACAGGACGAATCCCAGGTAGATCGCATTGGCGATCCAGAACTGGTCCGCCTCGGCCATCGCCAGGATCATGCCGGTCACGGCGCCGATCGCGACGAAGGACTGGCCGATGTGGTCACCGAACTGGTGGATCTCCCGGTCGCGCTGGTCCTTGACCTGGCCCTCCTCGGGCGAGAGCAGCGCCACGGTGATGTGGAGCGCGATCGAGGCGGCGATCGCCGCGCCGACCGTCCACAGCAGCGCGGCGGCGTAGGGCTGCTGGGTCAGAGGTCCGCTCCCGGACCGCCCGAGAACGACGGCCAGATACGCCCCGTACGACACCACCGTCACTACGATCATGATCCACGCGCGTTTCTCCTCGACTGCCACTGCCGCTCCCCATGTAAAGAAAACCCGACATCGGCAGTGTCAAGGAATCAGGACATGGTGTCAATATTTCTTTACTTCGTCGGGCAGCGGACCGCACGCCGTGGGCTGACGGCTGGAGCCGGGTCCAGGAGCTGCTTCTCAGCGCCCCGGGGCGGGGGGCGCTTCGAGGAGTTCGGGCCCGTTGTTGCGCACGCTGTTGACCGCGGTCGACACGGCGCGGACGTCGAGCCGGCCGCCCGCGGGGGCGGCGAGCAGGGCGCGCAGTGCGTCCGGGTCCTGGTGGGACGGGTCGAGCCAGGCCTCGTAGTCCGCCGGGGCGAGTGCGAGCGGCATCCGGGGGTGGACCCGGCCGGCGGCGTCGGTGGCCTCGGTGGTGATGATCGTGCAGGTCGCCCACCACGCCGCCGGATCGTCGTCGTCGGCTACGGCGGGGTCGCGCCAGAACTCGTACAGCCCGGCCATCGCCATCACGTCGCCGTCCTCGGGACGGATGAAGTACGGCTGCTTGTAGGCCTTCACGGAGCCGGAGGCGGGCACGGGCTCCCACTCGTAGAACCCGTCGGCGGGCAGCAGGCACCGGCGCTTGGCGAAGGCGCGCCGGTAGGCCGGCTTCTCGTGCACCGTCTCCACCCGCGCATTGATCATCTTCGCGCCGCCGGCCAGGCTCTTCGACCACGAGGGCACCAGCCCCCACCGCAGGGGGCGCAGTTGCCGCTCCAGTACCCCGCTCTCCCGGTCGGCGCGCTCCAGCACCGCCCACACGGCATCGGTGGGGGCGACGTTCCAGCTCGGCTCCAGCACGTGCCCCGGATCCGGGGGCGTGGCCCGGAAGAGGCCGGACAGGTCCTCGGGACTGCGGGTGGAAGCGTAACGGCCGCACATACCGTCCACCCTGCCAGCTGAACCGGGTCCGCGCAGGCTACGCCGCGAAGTCGCCCGGGCCGGGGCCGTCGTGGCGGTTCACCTGATGGATGCGCAGCGCGAGTTGGAGCTCCAGCGCCCGCTCCGGGCGCTGCCAGTCACGGCCGAGCAGGCTGCCGATGCGGTCCAGGCGCTGCACGACGGTGTTGACGTGCACGTGGAGGGCCTCGGCGGCCCGGGACTGGCTCGCCCCCGTGTCGAAGTAGGCCCGCAGGGTGTGGGTGAGGTCGGTGCCGCGCTTCGCGTCGTACGCGAGCACGGGGCCCAGCGTCTGCCGTACGTAGCCGCCCAGATCCGTCCGGTCGCCGAGCAGTACGCCGAGGAAGCCCAGGTCGTGGAGGGCGGCGCCGGTGCCTTCGCGGCCCAGGGCGCGCAGCGCGGTCCGGCAGCGGCGTGCCTCGGCGTAGGCGTCGGCGTACTCCGCGGGACCGGTGACCGGACCGGCGGCTCCGACGGTGACGGGACCGGCGAGGACCTGGCGCAGCTCGTTCGCGAGGCTCGCGGCGGCGGGGCCGGGGCCCGGTCCGGGGGCGGGATCCCCGGCGGGGCAGACCAGGACCACATCCTCGTGGTGCAGTCCGGCGAGCCCCTTGCGGGCCTGGGCGATGCGGGCGGCGGCCGCCAGCAGGCGGGGCCGGGGCACGGCCCCGGTGTGCAGGACGAACACCGCGTGCGGGTGGCCCAGGTTCATACCGAGCCGGCGGGCCCGCGCCGACAGTCCGGCCGGGTCCGCGGCCCGGGTGAGCAGGTCGCCCAGCAGTTCGCCCCGTATCCGGTCCTCGGTCTCGGCGACCGAACGGCGCAGGAGCAGCAGCAGGGCGGTGACCAGGCTGGCGCGCTCGAAGAGGCGGCGGTCGGCGGCGTCGAGGTCGGCGCGGCCGGTCAGGGCGATGCTGCCGAGCAGTTCCTGCCCGGCGAGGACCGCGCACACCCAGGTTCCGTGGACGAATACGGCGCGTCCGCCGGCCCGCGAGGCGGCGACGGCCTCGGCGGACGGGGGCTGCGGGCCGGTGCCCGCCCGGGCGAGCTCGGCCCCCTCGGCGTCGTGGACGAGGGTGCCGCCCTGCAGGACGGTGCCGATGGCGGCGGCCACGTCGGTGACGTCGCCACCGCGCAGCACCAGGTCGGTGAGCCGGTCGTGGGCGTCCTCGGCCCGGCGCATGGCCTCGCTGTGCGCCTCGATGGTCCGCGAGGCCGCGTTGAGGTCGACCAGTGCGGTGCGCGTCTCGTCCAGCAGGCGGGCGCCGTCGATGGCGATGGCGGCGTGGTCGGCCAGGGAGGACAGCAGGGCGACCTCGTCGGGCGTGAAGGTACGGGCGGTGCGGTCGGCCGCGTAGAGAACGCCGATCACCTGGGTGCCCAGGCGCAGCGGTACGCCGAGGATGGCCCGCAGGCCCTCCTCGGCGACGGCGCTGTCGATCGTCGCGGTGTGCCTGAAGCGCTGGTCGTCGCGGTAGTCGCCGGTGGAGTACGGGCGGGACGTCTTCGCGACCAGTCCGCCCAGCCCCTCCCCCATCCCGAGGCGCACGCGCTGGAAGGCGGCGGAGACCGAACCGTCCGTCACCCTCATGTAGGTGTCGCCCGCTTCCTCGTCGTTGAGGGACAGGTACGTCACGTCCGTGCCGAGGAGCAGCTTGGCCCGGTGGACGATCGCCTTCAGTACGGCGTCCGGTTCCCTGAGCCGGGCGAGGTCGCCGGCGGTGTCGAAGAGGGCGGCGAGTTCGGCCTCGCGGCGGCGGTGCTGGCCGAGGGTGCGGCGGATGCGGAGTGCGACGCGGGTCGCGTCCGCGATCACCGCCGCGTCCGCGGCCGCCTCCGAACCGGCTTCCGCGTCGGGAAGTTCACCGGCCTGGAACGCCTCGGCGGGTGCGCCCTGGTCCAGCAGGTCCAGGAGGTTGCGCAGCCGCAGCAGCGCACCGGTGCCGGTGCCGGAGCCGGTGCTCCCGCTGTCTTGGGTGGTGGGCATCGGGTGCTCTCCGTGGTGCTCGACGCGGACGGGGGCGGCACCGCTCGATCCGGTGCCGCCCGCGCTCAGCAGGCCCGCAAGGCTCGTAAGGTCAGTTGTCGGCGGGCACCGGGCCGTGCCCGCCCTGGCGGGCGGCCGGGACCGGTGCGCGTACCGGGGTGTGTTCCCGGGCCAGGCTACGCCCGCGGGTCTCCTTGGCCACCAGGACGGTCAGTGTGGTGACCGCCGCCGCCGTGGCGAGATAGACGGAGACGGGCAGGGACGAGTCGTAGTCGCGCAGCAGGGCCACGGCGATGATCGGTGCGAGCGCGCCGCCGATGATGGAGGCCAGCTGGGACCCCATCGATGCGCCGGAGTAGCGGACCTCGGTGTCGAACATCTCGGAGATGAACGCCGCCTGCGGTCCGTACATCGCTCCGTGCAGGAGCAGTCCGACGGTCACGGCCGCGGCGATCACCGGGAAGGACTTGGAGTCCAGCAGCGCGAAGAACGCGAACGCCCAGCCGATCATGCCCACCGAGCCGAAGAGGGTGACGGCGCGGCGCCCGATGCGGTCGGACAGCGCGCCCCAGGCCGGGATGGCCACGAAGTGGACGGCGGAGCCGATGAGTACGGCGTTCAGGCCGTCGCTCTTGGGCAGCCCGAGGTGGCTGGTGACGTAGACGAGGAGGAAGGCGGTGATGACGTAGTACGAGATGTTCTCGCCGAGGCGGGTGCCGATCGCGGTCAGGACCCCGCGCCAGTTCGTGCGGAACACCTCGGCCACGGGCGGCTCGGCCTTGGCCCCGGCGGCGGCCCGCTCCGCGGCCCTGGCCTGTGCCTCCAGGAAGACCGGGGACTCCGAGACGGACATCCGGATCCACAGGCCGATCATCACCAGCACCCCGGAGAGCAGGAAAGGGATCCGCCAGCCCCAGGCGAGGAAGGCCGCGTCGGACTGTACGGCGGCCAGGACGGCGAGTACCCCGGTGGCCAGCAGATTGCCTCCGGGCGCGCCGGCCTGCGGCCAGGAGGCCCAGAAGCCGCGGCGTTCGTCGTCCCCGTGCTCGGAGACGAGCAGCACCGCCCCGCCCCACTCGCCGCCGAGCGCGAACCCCTGGATCAGGCGCAGGAGGGTCAGGAGGATCGGGGCGCCGACGCCGATGCTCGCGTGGGTGGGGAGCAGGCCCATGGCGAAGGTGGCCCCGCCCATGAGGAGCAGGCTGAGGACGAGCAGCTGTTTGCGGCCGATCTTGTCCCCGTAGTGGCCGAAGACCAGCCCACCCAGCGGGCGGGCGGCGAAGCCGATCGCATAGGTCAGGAAGGCGAGGAGGGTACCGACCAGGGGCTCGCTGCCGGGGAAGAACAGCTCGTTGAAGACCAGTGCGGCGGCCGATCCGTAGAGGAAGAAGTCGTACCACTCGATGGTGGTTCCGATGAGGCTGGCGGCGACGATTCTCCGGATGTTGCCGGGGCTCGCTGACGGTGTGGCAGAGGCGGCCATGAGTACCACTTCCGGGCTGGGGGCGAGGACGAATCCGTGTCGCCACACCATAGGAACGCGCATGTCAACGGCACATGGTGCCCGTCGCTACACTTCCCACCCCGCGGATGTGGACCGCACCCATGCCGCCATCCGACCGACCCTGCTGGCGCCTCCAGCTGGCCGCAGCAGGCGCGGAGGACGTCGCCGGGCAGTACGGCCTGGTACGGCTTCGCTCATCGACGCCGCCTCCCGGGCCCTCTTCCGCTGCGACGTCCGGACCCACCACCGCGCGTGAGGGGCGATGCGACAACCATTCCAGTGCTGGTCCGGTGCCCGAACCCTGCCGACGCCACTGGCACCGGCAGGTGCCGGCGCGGTCCCCGGCGAATCATCCGGGCTCAATTTCCGCTACGGCCAACGCACTTGGCGTGGGCCCACCTATGCTCTTGCTGCCGCAGCCGTTACACCGCACCTGCGCCGCGGCCAGACGTGCCATGAGGCGCACGCGCCTGTGAGGGGGAGACCGTGACAGAGGCCGGCCTGCAGATCCTTGTCAACGCGAACGACGAGGAATTCGACGACGTGGCGGAGGCCCGCGGAGGCACTAAGGGACTGCGGCGAACCGCCAACGGTGAAGTCGCTGCGGTGCCGGTCAGGGTCGAGCAGCTGCGTGCCAACCTCGAAAGCACCGTCGATGCGTTGCGTGAGGTGTTCGGCCGGATCGCCGACGCCGGCGGCCGGTTCCCGCTCCGGGAGGTGCAGGTTTCCTTCGAGGTGTCCGCCAAGGGCGGCATCCGGTTGATCGGCACCAGCGAGGTCGAGGGGAAGGGCGGAATCACCATGGTCTTCGGTGCCGGTGAGAGCAACCGGTAAGTCCATGAGTCGCCATCGTGCACTGCTGCTGTTTGTTCCCCGCTTCCAGTCAGCCGAGTGGCAGGACCTCGGCTACCTTGAAGGCGAATTCCGCAATGTCTGGACGGCACTTGCCGAGTGCGGGTACGAGATCGCGGACAACAGCAGCTGTGACGACAAGGAACTGACGCGCCGGGGGCTGACCGAAAGGGTCCATAGCTTTCTCCGGAGCGGACGCCGTGGTGACCACCTCGTGGTGTATCTCAGTGGTCATGGCTTTTACCACAACCGGACTCTGTGGTTCGTCGGTTCGGATTCGGGCGTCAGCGAGGATCTCATAGACAGCTCCAACCTGCCGCTGGACGGCCGCTGGGCCGAGACCGTCGAACACGCTGCGCCGGTGGAGAACGTACTCTTCGTCGTCGACGCGTGCCGGGAGCGACTGCCCACGGACCGGCACGAGCGCTTGTCGCCCGTACAGCCGCTGGTCGGCCACGACAGGCTCACCTACCTGCTGGCCTGCGCTCCGGCAGAAGTGGCGGCATACTCCGGAAACGGTGACGAGAGGGCCAGCCTCTTCACCAAGGCACTCCTGAACGTCTTGAGCGACGGGCACGACGAACTCCCCGCAGGCCGGCTTCATGAGTTGCTGACCGCCGAGATGGCCGATCTGCAGGAGAGGTACCGGGGCCACCTGCCCGCCCGGCTCGACCAACGGCCGAGGCTGAGCGGCGAGCACGGGGAGAGGCAGTTCCCGTTCCTCCCGAGCAGGGAGCGCCCTGGTCAGGAGCGTCTCCGCCTGCTGGCGGAGCACGCCGTGTGGGACCACACGGACGCACGGGGCAAGCGGCTGAAGCAGACGGTGCAGGCCGTGGTGAAGACGGTCAGCGACCAGCTGGAGGAAGAACGCCGGACCCTCGCGAACCATCCCTGGATCGACTGGGAAGCGGACGAGAGGGCAAGCCGCTGGCTGAGCCTGCTCGTCAAGTCGTACTTCACCGACAGCCAGTTCAGCGAGGCGGAAGTCGCCCTCCTCACCTTGGCACCTTTGCTCTACCACGTCCAGTGTGTCCACAACGCCCAGCAGACGGAGAGGGAGCTTCCGCGTTTCAACGACGAGGACGATGAGTGGGCCGACTACTCGTCGCTGCTGCAGCGCGTCGCCCTCGGGCGCGAGCCGGCGCCCCGGGAGAGGGACATCCGGACTGTTCGTCTCTGGCTCCTGCAGCAGCGCAGGTCCCGGCTGAGCGTCGCCAGCGACCGCGTGTCCGACGGCACTCTGGAGGCTTGGCGGCAGCTGTCGAAGTCATCGCCCTGGTCGCTCCTGACCGAGTTGTTCGATGTGAAGCTGCTTTCGTGGCTGTTCCAGGCGATGCAGCACGGCGGCAGCATCCTGGCCTCTCCGCCGACCGAGGCGAGCCCGGCCGCGGGTACGGTCCGCCGCAGGCTGATCGGCTACCTCCTCACCCTTGCGCAGGCCATGGCACTGGACCTGGCCGATATGCCGCGCGTCCTGGTGGACCACCTCCGCAGCGACGACGGACTGACCTTCCGGCAGGCCAAGAAGGCCATCGAGAAGGCGGTGTGGACGACCGGGGACAGCAGCCTGGCGCTCGAGGCCGAATGCCCGCATCAGGCCGTGATGGCCGCCTTGCAGGAGCACGCCGCTTCCGTCGACGGGCTGCTCTACCACGCGAGCCACCGCGTCCCCTCCGACAGCGGAAGCGCGCCGGAACTCGTCCGTCTCCCCGTTCGGGCCTCCAGCGACCACGTCCTGCCCGAGAAGGACGAACGGGGTCTCAAATTCCTCTCCGTCGCCACCCGCTTCGGCCTCGACGGCGCGCGCGTACGTGACCTCCTGACCGGTGAGCAGTTGTACAAGGACCGCTCCCTCGCCGTCCGGGAGCTCTACCAGAACGCCATGGACGCGTGCGCGGTCCGCCAGGCGCGCGAGCAGTCGAATCCGCCCAGGGAAGCGGGAGGGCCGCCGTGGGAGCCCAGCATCAAGATCTACCAGAAGAGCGACGGCAACCGCGTGTACATCGAGTGCGTCGACAGCGGCTCGGGGATGGACCGCTACGAACTGGTCGAGGCCTTCGCCCAGGGTGGAGCACGGCTTTCCCACCTCGCCTCCTTCCAGCAGGAGCAGGCGGAGTGGGAGAGCCGAGGGATCGACTTCCACCGCAACAGCAGGTTCGGCATCGGCGTCCTGAGCTACTTCATGCTGGCGGACGAGATTCAGGTCGTCACCCGCAAATTCGAGCGTAACCGTACGCACGGCCAGACGCTGCGCGTCACGGTGTTCGGCCCCGACGACCTGTTCGAGGTCAAGGACCACCAGGTCGACGACGATCACTTCAACGGCGACGCCTGCGGTACCCGGGTCAGGCTCTGTCTCAATCCACGGCGCGCCGCCGACGTCTCCTGTGTGCAGTCGCTGCGCAACGTTCTGGCGATCGCCCGATTCCCCACCCTGGTGACCCACGAGGAGAGGGGCGAGTCGGAGGAGTGGGTACCCAACGAGTTCCGGCCCCGCGCGGGGAGCAGGATCGACGCCGGTGGACGGGTCGTCCCCGGCGGGTACGGGGACGTTTTCTGGTGCGAGCGGGGAGGCGCCCTCCTCGTCGACGGCGTCGTGGCAGAGGCCATGTGGCCCCAGGACGCGACGGTGCCCCTTGCAGGGAAGATGACCTTCGAGGGAGCGGTGGTCAACCTACGAGGCCGCATCGGATTTCCCGGCCGGGGGAACCATGCCGTCCCACGCTTGTCCGTCGACCGCAACTCGGTCCTCGACGACGTGAGCGAGCCCGTCGTCGAGAGACTGCGGCGGGCTGTCGACACCCTGCACGAGTCCGGGCTGCTCACGGAGGAGTGGCTCGGGAGCATGGCAGAGCAGGACCTGCGGATCGCCGATGCCGTGGTGGCCGCACTGACCTCCACCCCGGCCACAGTCACGGACAGCCACGGATCGTATGCGCTCCGGCGCACGGGCTATTTTCCGGGCGACCACGACCTACGGGCCAGTTGGGCCGGCCAAGCCCGGCCCGACCGCTTCATTTTCGACCCGACCCTCAACACCTTGTGGCTGCCCGACCACCTGGCACTGTGGCGGTATTCGGCACACTTCCCGGACGAAGTCGCCCATGTTCTCGCGGAACACCGCCCTGACGATTTCCTCACGGCTCCGCTGCGGCACGCGCTGCCTTCCCACGCTTACGCGGTGGGCTACTCCGGCTCGGATCGCGGCGAGACGACCCTGTGGCACTCCGGTACAACCCTGTGGCACTCCGCTCTGCGACTTGCCGACATCGCGAGGCACGCAGAACGCGCCAGTCTCGGAATCACCGATACGATCAAGAGCCTTCGACCCCTGAACATGGTCTGGGAGGGGCCCGACCTCCAGCCGGACCTGCCCTTGGCGGAGTTCCTCGCCCTGCTCAGCTGGGACGGTGACGGCCGCGACCCCTGGCTGGAGCAGGGCGATCCGGTGGCCGTGCACAGCCTCCTGAACGCCGCGGAGAACACGAATCGTCCCGTAGGGCAACTGCTCGACCTCATGGACCGACTGGGTTACTCGACCCGGCACTGCGAGTACCTACGAGACCCTGGTTCGCGTCTGTTCGCGCTGGCCCACGTCGCAGTCAGCCAGCATTTCAACGGCAGAGGCCCCTGGGCGCCTCGCGCCAACGCCGAGCGGATCCTCCAGTTCGCACAGGTGATGGACATGTCTCCCAGCCAGGCACGCGCCGTCCTTCTTGAGGTCGGCGTCCAAGTCTCACACCCGGAACGTGTGCTGAGCGACGACGAAGGCACCTGCGAACTGGTGCATCGAAAGTACGCGGTGAGTGACGACCCCGACCCCTCTCGCGCCGTATTCGTCCCCGCTCACGTTCACTGCATCGCCCTGGAGGAACGCAGAACGGCCGAAGCGACGGTTCGCCGTCTCCAGGCTCTCGGCTACACCGTGCCCAAGGACCTGACTGCCGCCCTTCCTGGCATCCCTGACGAGCTTGCCGGTGTGCTGACAGCCGCCGCGCAGATCCTCAAACTTGACGGAGTCGTGCCCTTGCCGGCGCTGCATGTGCTCAGCGAGCGCACAGAACGGCCGATGAAGGAGGTGGCCGACCATCTGGGGGCGCTGGGGCTTCAGGTGCCGTTCCGTCAGATTCCTGACTCTCTCACCCCACAGGACGTCCGGCTGCTCAGCAAGTACGCGCGGCAGGACGGTGCGCAGTGGACCGACTGGCTGGCCCCTGACGTCCCGGTTCCCGTCGCCCACATCCTGCTCGCGGCCGCCGTCCTTGCGGTTCCCGTCGAAACGTGCGCCGGTCGCCTTCGGCACCTGGGGATGACGACCGAGTCGCTGGACGGTACGGCAGACCGGCGAGAAATGACCGGTGCCGACGAGGAGACCCTGGTCGGCCGGTGGATTCCCTACGCGCGGGATGCTGTCGAACCGGTTCCGGCCGGCCACTTCATCTCCGTGATGGCCATGCACGGATGGACGCAGGAGGAGACACACAAGGAGTTCACGCTCCGCGGCCTCACCGTTCAGGAGGGGCCGCACACCGAGAAGGAGTCCTCCGTTCTCGAATACGGTGCGCTTCTGAGCGGGGCGGGAGGCGGAGCATCGCCGTTCGTGCCGCTTGACGTCACTTGGCAGACCGAGCGAGTGGTGCGACTGGCCGACGCGGCGAGCCGCCCGATCACCGAAATACGCTCCCTCCTGGTCGAATTGGGGGTGCCCGTGCCCGCGCTGCCCCACGGGACAGGCCGTGCTCCCAAGACGTACACCGCGCCGAAGCGCGGCAGTCTCGGTTCATCGGCACTTCCACCCGCCCCAGAGGAGAGCAGGACGATCCATCCCGATGAAGCGTCTTTCTTCAGGACCGGGAAGTTTCCCCTGCTCCCCGAAGAACCCGTCATCGCGCTGCCCGCGGCCCATGTCTACGTCCTCGCTTCCGTGAAACACGGCAGCCTCCTCACCACCCAGAAGCGACTCCTGGCAGCCGGGATTCCCGTTCAGGAATACGACTACCCCGACCGTGCGCCCAATCTCAATGAACTGAGACTCTTGCGGCTGAACGCGTCCCACATGAGCCCGTGGCTGGATCCGTACACGCCGGTCCCGCTGGAGCATCTGCTGGTAACCGCCCACCTGCTCAGCATGACCGTGACCGATGTCGCCGAACGCCTCGCGGCCCTCGGTGTGAACGTGCCGGACGTCGGCCGACTGGTCGCAGACGCGTGGGCGAGGGTTCCGAAGGAATCCGACTGAACGTGGCGCCACGCTCGTGCTGTGTACGGAGCAGTCTCGCAGCGCTGTCACGCCGTCGTGTGCGTGGCGTGTCGAGCGGACTGTCAAGCAGCTAGCCGACGCTGCGGCGCCGGAGGGACTGTTCACCGGCCAGTGGCAGAACCGCCCATCGGTCCTCGACGACTACACGCCCTACCTAGACGATCGCTGGAACGAGGGCTTCACCAACGCCTGGAGGCTGTGGGAAGAGATCGTGCCGCTCGGCTACAAAGGCAGCTACCAGCGCGTCCGCGCCTACCTGCACAAGAAACGGACCTCGCCACGGCCGGTGACCGCCCAGCCGCCCTCGCCCCGGATGGTTGCCGGATGGATCCTCAGACGCCCGGAAACCCTCACCGAGCCCGAACAACTCCACCTCAAGATCGTCCGCATGCACTGCCCCGAACTCGACGCCCTCACCCGCCACGTCCGATCCTTCGCCATCATGCTCATCGATCGACAGGGCGAGCGCCTCCCGGACTGGCTCGACGCCGTCCGCCAGGACGACCTGCCCAGCCTCCACACCCTCGCTGCCGGCATCGACCGCGACCTCGACGCCGTCACCGCCGGATTGACCCTGTCCTGGAGCTCGACGGAGAGCGGCCGCGGCACGGACGTCGAGCCAGAGCCTGTGAAAGCGAACAAAACAAATGCAGGTCAGGTGTTGGCGCAATCGTCAATGACGGCGCAGGCGAGGCGGATGCCGCCCAGATAGGTGGAGATGCCGTCATCGCCCTGCATGTGGGGCGCGTCCTGGAACCACTGCCGCCACAGGCCGCCCTCCTCAAGGAGGGGGTCGGCCAGGTCGCCGTGCAGGACGGAGTCGGTGTATGCCAGGGCGCCCATGGCCGTCGGCTGGTCGTAGGCAAGGTCGGGCCGACGCAGGTAGCGATCCAGGTAAGCGGCAAGCAGGTCGGCGTCCCGTGTGGTGCCGAAACTCGCCAGAGCCACGCAGTATGCCCCACCCGCGCAGCAGACCTCGCTCTCCAGCAGCAGCGCTCCCAGACGCTCGCGGAAGTGGTCACGGCGCGAAACAGCGGCGAGCCATGCCGCGGTCCGCCGCTCGCGCCAGCTGCCCTCAAAGAGGATGGTGAGCTCGGCGTCGGAAACAGCCTTCGCATCAGCGGCCAGGGCATGAACGAACGGCTCGTACTCCTCGCGCCACATGCGAAGTACTGCTCCGCCAAGCTTCAGGTAGCGGCGTGCCGGGAGGCAGTAGCGGCGGTACAGAGCCTGTATCTCGGGGTCGTAGCGGATCACCACCCCATCCTCTCGCGACGAGCAGGTCGGATGGGCAGGGTTTCGACAGCACGCAGCGTTATTGCTCCACAGAAGATGAGCCAGAACCCCACTTCGGGAGGCACTCAGCAGCATTGTGGTCGGCCGAAGGCCGCCAAGATCGGTCAGCGGCCAGCCGTCGCGCGGTGCCTGAAGCGCGACTCGTGCCTTCAGTTCGACGGCACCGACCCGGGCTCCCTCGGAGTCGCATGAACCGGCTCACCCGTCGCAGACGCCGATGGCAGACGAGGGGGTCAGCGGCCCCAGCGCAGCGCTGCCGTCTGCACCGGCGCATCCCACAGCCGCAGCATTTCCTCGTCGGCGCGGCACAGCGTCACCGAGCACCCCGCCATGTCCAGCGAGGTGACGTAGTTCCCCACGAGGGTCCGGGCCACCGGAACGCCCCGGGCCGCCAGTACCCGGGCCACCTCCGCGTGGAAGCCGTACAGCTCCAGCAGCGGCGTCGCGCCCATCCCGTTCACCAGGGCCAGTACCGGCCCGTCGGCGGCCGGGGTCGCGTTCGCCATGTCGTCCAGCACGGAGCCCACCGCGACCTCCGCGATCTCCCCCGCCGGCATCATCGGGCGCCGCTCCCGGCCCGGCTCG
Source organism: Streptomyces sp. NPDC040545 (assembly GCF_055595065.1). Classification (NCBI taxonomy): domain Bacteria; kingdom Bacillati; phylum Actinomycetota; class Actinomycetes; order Kitasatosporales; family Streptomycetaceae; genus Streptomyces; species Streptomyces sp. NPDC040545. The sequence continues at coordinate 101,885 of NZ_JBVIWA010000022.1, read as the reverse complement.
CCGTGGATCCCGATGCCCAGCTCCAGCTCGCCGTCCGGCAGGTCGAAGGTGGGACTTCCCTTGGCAGGAGTGGTGCAGGCACTCAGCGCCACGCCGAAACTGCCCGAGGCCTCGTTGACCCGCCGGGCGAGCGCGGCGACCTGCTCCAGCGGCGCGCCCTCCTCCGCCGCCGCCCCGGCGATCTTCTCGACGAAGAGCGTGGCCCCGGTGCCGCGACGCCCGGCGGTGTAGAGGCTGTCGATCACGGCGACGTCGTCGTTGACCAGCACCCGCTCGACCCGGATGCCGTCCTCCTCGACGAGCTCGGCGGCCATGTCGAAGTTCAATACGTCCCCGGTGTAATTCTTGACGACGAACAGCACCCCCTGACCGGAGTCCACGGCCTTGGCCGCCCGCACCATCTGGTCGGGCACGGGGGAAGTGAACACCTCGCCCGGACAGGCGGCGGACAACATTCCGTATCCGACGAATCCGGCGTGCAAGGGCTCGTGACCGGAGCCGCCGCCGGAGACGAGACCGACCCGCCCGCCCTGCCGCGCGTCCCGCCGTACGACGACCCGGGCGTCGGCGTCCACGTCCAGTTCCGGGTGGGCCGCGGCCAGCCCGCGCAGGGCGTCCGCGACCACGGTCTGCGGACTGTTGATCAACATCTTCATCGTGTGCCTCCCGGTCGGAGCCGACGGGTGAGCGACCGACGCCGTCACGGAGCACCGATCACCGAGCGCCGGGCAGGCGCGTCCGCGAGGGCACGCCCTACGAACAGTGTGCTGCCATGCCGGGCACATCCGCGAGAACTGGGACGACCGGCCTCGGAGAAGGATCGGGGAATCCGGAGCGGGCAGCGGCCCCTCCGCAGGACGGACCGCCCTCGCCTTTCCGGTACGGGCGACCCGACTTACGCTGAACCGGGGGGCTCGGGGCAGTCGAATGCCGGTCTTCGGACCGGCGGGAAGCGGGCACCCATGAAGGAGCGCCTCAAAGCATCAGGGCTGGTCGGCGAACTCTCGGCAGAATTCGCAGGCACCATGATTCTCATCCTCTTCGGCTGTGGTGTCGTGGCCCAGGTGGTGGCCGGCGGAGCCCTGACGGACCCGGCAGGCGGCCTCGGAAACCACGACAGCATCGCCTGGGCCTGGGGTCTCGGCGTGACCCTGGGCGTCTACGTCGCGGCACGGCTGAGCGGCGCCCACCTCAATCCCGCGGTGACCGTCGCCCTGGCCACTTTCAAGGGCTTCCCGTGGAGCAAGGTGGCCCCCTACGCGCTGGCCCAGCTCGCCGGAGCCTTCGTCGCGGCCCTGATCGTCCGCTGGAACTACACCGAAGCGTTGGCCAAGGCCGACCCCGGCCACACGATCAAGACGCAGGGTGTCTTCTCCACGCTCCCGGCCAACGGCAACCCGAACCTGCCGGTGCACGAGTGGGGCGCACTGCGCGACCAGATCATCGGCACCGCGATCCTGCTGCTGCTGATCTTCGCGGTCACGGACCTGCTGGGCACACCTCCCGGCGCCAACCTCGCCCCGTTCATCGTCGGCCTGATCGTCGTGGCGATCGGCATGGCCTGGGGCACCAACGCCGGGTATGCGATCAACCCGGCCCGTGACCTCGGCCCACGTCTGGCCAGCTTCTTCACCGGGTACGGCACCGCATGGAGGGATCAGTACGGCAACCTCTACTTCTGGGTGCCGATCATCGGCCCGTTCATCGGCGGTGTGCTGGGAGCGGGTATCTACAAGCTGCTCATCGGCAGGTTCCTGCCGACCGCCGAACCGGAGCCTCCCGGACGCGTCCCGGCACCGGACGAGAGCTGACCTGATCCGGGGCGGGCGGACACCGCCCGTCCCGTACCGGACGGCAGCCCCTACACACGGCATCCCAAAGGAAGGCGGCACCCCATGGCTGACTTCGTCGGCGCAGTGGACCAGGGGACCACGAGCACCCGTTTCATGATCTTCGACCACGCCGGCAACGAGGTGGCGCGGCACCAGCTGGAGCACAACCAGATCCTCCCGCGCTCGGGGTGGGTCGAACACGACCCGGTGGAGATCTGGGAACGCACCAACTCGGTGATCCAGAACGCCCTCCGGCACGGAAACCTCGACGCCTCCGACCTGGCGGCCGTCGGCATCACCAACCAGCGCGAGACGACCGTCGTCTGGGACCCCCGCACCGGGCGCCCGTACTACAACGCCATCGTCTGGCAGGACACCCGTACCGACACCATCGCCTCCGCACTGGAGCGCGGCGGCCAGGGCGACGTCATCCGCCGCAAAGCGGGGCTGCCACCGGCCACCTACTTCTCCGGCGGCAAGATCCAATGGATCCTGGAGAACGTCGACGGCGTGCGGGAGGCCGCCGAGCAGGGCCACGCCCTCTTCGGCAACACCGACTGCTGGGTGCTGTGGAACCTCACCGGAGGCCCCGACGGCGGCATCCACGCCACCGACGTCACCAACGCCAGCCGCACCATGCTCATGGACCTGGAGACCCTCGACTGGGACGACGAACTGCTGGGCTTCTTCAACATCCCCCGCTCCATGCTGCCCACCATCAACCCGTCCTCCCACCCTGAGGCGTACGGACATACCCGCACCTCCAGGCCGCTGCGCGAGGCCATCCCCATCACCGGTGTCCTCGGCGACCAGCAGGCGGCCACCGTCGGGCAGGTCTGCTACGCGCCCGGCGAGGCCAAGAACACGTACGGAACCGGCAACTTCCTGGTGCTCAACACCGGCACGGAACTGGTCCGCTCGCAACACGGCCTCCTGACCACCGTGGCGTACCAGTTCGGCGACAGCCCCGCGATCTACGCACTCGAAGGATCCATCGCGGTCACCGGCTCGGCCGTGCAGTGGCTGCGCGACCAGCTGAAGATCATCGGCGACGCCGCCGAGAGCGAGCGGCTGGCCCGCACCGTGGAGGACAGCGGCGGCATCTACTTCGTCCCCGCCTTCTCCGGCCTGTTCGCCCCGTACTGGCGCTCCGACGCCCGCGGCGCCATCGTCGGCCTCGCCCGCTACCACGACAACGGCCACCTGGCGCGCGCCACCCTCGAAGCCATCTGCTACCAGAGCCGGGACGTCGTGGAAGCCATGGAGCAGGATTCGGGCGTACACCTCGACGTGCTCAAGGTCGATGGGGGAGTCACGGCCAACGACCTGTGCATGCAGACGCAGTCCGACATTCTCGGCGTACCGGTGAGCCGTCCCGTCGTCGCCGAGACGACCGCGCTCGGCGCCGCCTACGCGGCCGGGCTCGCCACCGGTTTCTGGCGGGACACCGACGAGCTGCGCACCCACTGGCAGGAGTCCAAGCGCTGGAACCCCGAGTGGTCGGAGGAACGGCGCGCGGAAGGGTACGAGGGCTGGAAGCGGGCGGTGGAGCGCACGCTCGACTGGGCCAAGGTCGAATAGGTCCCGGCCGCCCGCGACCGCAGCATTGAGGAGCAGACCATGGTCGATCCGGTGGCCCTCTCACCCCAAGGCCGCACGCAGGCCCTCGCCGACATGGGACAGGGCGAACTCGACGTCCTCGTCGTCGGAGGCGGCGTCGTCGGCAGCGGGTCCGCCCTGGACGCCGCCACCCGCGGCCTGAGCGTCGGACTCGTCGAAGCCCGCGACTGGGCCTCGGGTACGTCCAGCCGCTCCAGCAAACTCATCCACGGCGGCCTGCGCTACCTGGAGATGCTCGACTTCCGCCTCGTCGCCGAGGCACTCAAGGAACGAGGCCTCCTGCTCCGGTCCCTCGCCCCCCACCTGGTGCGTCCGGTGCCGTTCCTCTACCCCCTGCAACACCGCATCACCGAGCGCCCGTACGTCGGCAGCGGCGTGCTGCTGTACGACGCGATGGCCAGGGCCTCCGGCACCTCCGGCGGCCTGCCCCACCACCGCCACCTCGGCAAGCACCGGGCCCTGCGCGAGGCGCCCGCACTGCGCTCCGACGCGCTGGTGGGAGCCATCCAGTACTGGGACGCCCAGGTCGACGACGCCCGGCACACCCTCTTCCTCGCCCGTACGGCCGCCTCGTACGGGGCACTGGCGGCCAACCGGGCCCGCGTCAGCCGCTTCCTGCGACAGGGCGAGCGGGTCGTCGGCGCCGTCGTCACCGATCTGGAGAGCGGCGACGAGACGGAGGTGCGCGCCAGGCAGGTCATCAACGCGACCGGGGTGTGGACGGACGACACCCAGGCCATGGCCGGCACCCGCGGCCAGTTCCACGTCCGCGCCTCCAAGGGCGTCCACCTGCTCGTCCCCCGTGACCGGATCAACTCCCGCACCGGGCTGATCCTGCGCACCGAGAAGAGCGTGCTGTTCGTCATCCCCTGGGGCCGGCACTGGATCATCGGGACCACCGACACCGACTGGACACTCGACAAAGCCCACCCCGCCCTCAGCTCCAAGGACGTCACCTATCTGCTGGAACACGTCAACAGCGTCCTGACCACCCCCCTGGCTCCCGAAGACGTCGAGGGCGTCTACGCCGGCCTGCGCCCCCTGCTGTCCGGCGAGGCGGCGGAAACCAGCAAGCTGTCCCGGGAGCACCTCGTCGCCCATCCAGTGCCCGGACTCGTCGTGGTGGCCGGCGGCAAGTACACCACGTACCGGGTGATGGCCAAGGACGCGGTCGACGAGGCCGTACGGGGCCTGGACGAGAGGGTTCCCGACTGCGTCACACACCGCGTCCCGCTGCTGGGCGCCGACGGCTACCCGGCGCTGTGGAACTCCCGGCGCCGGCTCGCCGAGCACTCCGGGCTCCATGTCGCCCGCATCGAGCACCTCCTGAACCGCTACGGCTCCCTGGCGCCCGAACTCCTCGCCCTGGTGGCGGCCGACCCCGCGCTCGGCGAAGCCCTGCCGAGCTCGGACGACTACCTCAGGGTCGAGGCCGTGTACGCGGTCACCCACGAGGGAGCCCGCCACCTGGAGGACGTCCTCGCCCGGCGCACCCGGATCTCCATCGAGTCCTGGGACCGCGGGGTGGACGCGGCACCGACCGTGGCCCGTCTGATGGCGCCCCACCTGGGATGGGACCGGGCACACCAGGACCGCGAGATCGACCACTACCTCAAGCGCGTCGCCGCCGAGCGCGAGGCCCAGGAGCAGCCAGACGACCTGACCGCCGACGCGGTGCGGCTCGGCGCCCCCGACATCATCCCGGTGAACTGAACGGCCGCACGTGGGGAGCTTCGCCACGTCCCCGGCCGGCGTGAAGCGATCCGCATGATCGGCAGGCTCGCCGGCCGGGGGTCCTCCGCCGCTGGTGCCGGGCCGGTCAGCCGGAGATCTGCTTGCGGCCCGACTCGCCGCTGATGCTGATCTTGCGGGGCTTGGCGCGCTCGGCGATCGGGATCCGCAGGGTCAGGACACCTGCGTCGTAGTCGGCTTCGATGCGCTCGGTGTCAAGGGTGTCGGCCAGCATGACCTGGCGGGAGAAGACACCGAGGGGCCGTTCGGAGAGCTCCATCTGCACACCGTCGGACTTCTCCGCGGGCCTGCGCTCGGCCTTCACCGTCAGCATGTTCCGCTCGACGTCGATGTCGATCGCCTCGGTGCTCACTCCGGGGAGGTCGAAGGCGATCACGTACACGTCGCCCTGGCGGTAGGCGTCCATCGGCATCACGGACGGCTTCGACCACGTGCCTGACGCACCCGAGAGCTGCTGAACGATCCGGTCCATCTCGCGGAACGGGTCAGTGCGCATCAACATCGCGAAACACCTCCAGTTGGTTCAGGCAGGAACTGCCCATGCGCTTCAACGTGCTTCCGTTGTAACATGTCATCGAAACGATGACAAGCAAGGAGTCATCTGGAAGATGACGGACTGGAGACCGTGATGAACGAGGCCCTCGAACCGCCCGAGCCGATCCCTTTCCTGGCCGCCGCAGCAGCACTGGAGGCCATCAACCGGGCCGTGAGGGACGCGCGGCAGCCCTCCGCGCGCCCGACGGCGGCCGAAGCGGCGGCGACCACAGCGGATGCCGACACCGCTCTGGCCGCGCTGGTGATGCTGCGCGAGGTCCGTGAGCAGCTCGCCGGCTGGGAGAGCGGCCTGATCGAGACCGCCCGTGTGCAGGGCGCGAGCTGGGCCGACCTCGCCGGGCCCCTCGGGGTCGCCAGCCGGCAGGCCGCCGAACGCCGCTACCTGCGCCTGCGCCCGGGAGCGGCCGGGAGCACCGGCGAGCAGCGCGTCCAGGCCACGCGCGACACGCGCGCCGCCGACCGCACCGTCACCGCCTGGGCCCGTGACCACGCGGCAGACCTGCGCCGTCTCGCCGGCCAGGTCACCGCACTGACCGGTCTCCCCGCCGGTGCCGAGGGCGCCGTCGACGACCTGAACCTGGCCCTCGCCGACAACGACGCAGCCCGCCTCGTCCGTCCCCTGGCCAATACCCGCGACCACCTGCGGCCCGAGGACGCCGAGCTCGCCGAACGCATCGACGCCCTGACCCGACACACCGACCAGCTCCGTCAGGACACCCACGACCAGCGCAGCAGCTGACCCGTCCCCCCTCCCCCGAACCCTCGACCCGACCACGGGCTTCGGGGGCCACGCCACGAACCGAGGAGTGACCCACCATGGCCGAACGCCCTTCCCCGGAGGCCGGCGGCAACGCCATCGCCGTGGAAGTCCTGGATCACGCGGTCGCCATCAGGCCCTCGGGCGAGATCGACATCGAGACGGCCCCCGCCCTGCGGTTCGCCCTCGCCCAAGCCCTCGCCCACGCCTCACCGGCCAAGCCCGTGACGGTCGACTGCAGCCGCGTCTCCTTCTGCGACTCCTCCGCGCTCAACGCACTCCTCGCCGCGCGGCTCACAGCGCAGGAGACCGGAACCGTCGTCCGCCTGGCAGCCCCCAACCACCAGCTCCAGAGCCTCCTGGAGATGACCGGCGCCCTGTCCCTCTTCCCCGTGGACCACGACCCGCCGCCCGGCGACCGCTCCTCGAAGGGATTCCCGGACGGGCTGCCTTGGTAGGCAGGCCGGTGGTGTCCCTGTCGGCGCCGGCTGTGGGGTGGCTGTGAATCGACGTGTATGAGGGAGCCGGAGTGCAGGAGGAGTGCAGACAAGTTCTATATTCGTATGACCCATCCGCACGCGACCCGTCTGCGGTGATGAGGGGGGACGACTGAGTTGGTCGACGCCGACACCGCTCCGAGCACCCGCACGGAGTCCCGGAGTATCCGCAAGGTCCGTAGGAAGGCGCAGTACCGCAGACGCCTGGGCGTGGGCGTGGCCGTGCTCGCTCTGGGCGGGGCCGCTGCGACCGCGGGCGTCTTCACGCTGGGCGACTCCTCCGACACCGCCTCGCGCGACGCGAAGTTCACGACCCCCGGCGGTGCGGCCGAGGAGGCCGCCGCCGCGAAGGGCTCGGAGGAGACCTGGGACGGCAAGACCAAGGTGCTGGGAGACGGCTCCACCTCCTACACCGGTCCACAGGCGGGACAGCTCAAGCCCGAGCGGCTGAAGCCCGGCGAGAAACCGCCGCAGTTCGTGGTGTTCTCCTGGGACGGCGCACTGGAAGGCGACGACCACCTCTTCTCGCACTTCCGTCAGGTGGCCAAGGAGAACAAGGCCCACATGACCTTCTTCCTCACGGGCATCTACCTGCTGCCCGAGGGCAAGAAGGCGCTCTACCGCCCGCCGCAGCACAGTCAGGGAGCGGCCGCGATCTCGTACCCGACCGTCCCGCACGTGCGAAGCACGCTGGGGCAGCTGCGCGGCGCCTGGACCGACGGCAACGAGATCGGTTCGCACTTCAACGGGCACTTCTGCGGGCCCAAGGGCGGCGGGGACTGGAGCCCGGCCGAATGGAAGAGCGAGATAGACCAGACGTACTCGTTCATCAAGAACTGGAAGACGAACACCGGTTTCACGAAGGAGGCGCCGCTGCCCTTCGACCCGGACCGGGAAGTGGTCGGCGGCCGCGCGCCCTGCCTGGAGGGCCAGAAGAACCTCCTGACCGCGATCAAGCCGTACGGCTGGCGCTATGACGCGAGCTCCTCGGGAGACTTCCAGCTGTGGCCGTCCAAGCAGGACGACATATGGAACTTTCCCCTCCAGCTCATGCCCCTGCAGGGCAAGGAAAAGCAGGTCCTCTCCATGGACTTCAACTTCCTCTTCAACCAGTCGGGCGACAGCACCCAGGGCGACCCCACGAAGTTCGCCGCTTGGCAGGCGCAGACCCGGGGCTCGTACATGAACGGCTTCAACCGGGTCTACAACGGCAGCCGGGCTCCCATGTTCATCGGCAACCACTTCGAGGACTGGAACGGCGGCATCTACATGAAGGCCGTCGAGGACGTGATGAAGGACGTCTGCCCGCGCCAGGACGTCCGCTGCGTGTCGTTCCGGGAACTGGCGGACTGGCTCGACGCCCAGGACCCCAAGGTTCTGGCCCAACTGCGCGCGCTCGACCCCGCGCAGGCACCGGACTGGACCCATCTGGTCAAGTAGACGGCCGGGCGGCACCGGCCGCCCGGCCTACTTCACCGCCTTGATGTAGTCGCCCCACAGGCGCACCGCCCGCTCGCTGCCCGGCGTGCCCGGGGCGTCGCCCCCCAGCCCCGTGAGCGGCAGGGGAACCAGGTCGGTGAGCGACATCCGGTAGACCACGACCGCCGTGGACTCCTGCTCGGTGCTGGCCACGAACCAGCCCGCCGTGTTCGCGGCCGTCGTACCGGTCTTGCCCGCCGTACCGGCGTGGGCTTTGCCCACCGTCTTCGCCGACCCCTCGGTGACGGCGTCCCGCAGGGCATCCGTCACCGCGCGGGCGGTCTTGGCCGTCACGGCCCGGGTCGGCTTCGGCGCGTCGAGCGGCACTGCGGCGCCGTTGCGGGTGACCGAGCGCACCGAGTACGGGTCGGTGTGCATGCCCTCGGCGGCGAAGGTCTGGTAGGCGCCGGCCATCCGGATCGCGCTGGGCGTCGAATTCTCCCCGAGGCTGAAGGCGGGGATCCGTGGACCGAGGCTCGATTCGAGCAGCCCCGAGCGCTGGGCGAAGTCCTGCACCCGGTCGAGGCCGACATCGAGGCCGAGCTGGAGCATGGGCGTGTTGACGGATTGGGCCACGGCCTGCCGCAGGGTCACCTGTCCCCAGTTGCGGCCGCCGTCGTTGTGCCCCTTCACCACCTTGCCGCTGCGGTCCCAGTACGGTCCCTCGGGCGTCTGCACGGTGACCTGGTCGTTGCCGTCGTAGGTGTTGGAGGGGGAAACCGGCGTACGGGCCTTGCCGCGCGCCCGCAGCACCCCTTCGTCGAGCGCGGCGGCGTAGACGATCGGTGTGAAAGCCGTGCCGACCGGGATCGTCGTCGCGTTCGACTCGTTGAAGCCCTGCTTCAGGTAGTCGGGGCCTCCGTACACGGCGAGCAGCCGCCCGTCGGGGGCGACGCTCGCCGCACCGATCTTGGCGTACTTGTCGGTATCGGGACGCCGCTCTGCGTCGAAGCCCTTCTGGGTCTCCTGGACGGCGGCGGTCAGTGCGGTCATCCGGGCCCGGTCGAAGGTCGTGTAGATCTGGTAGCCGCCGAGGTCGAACTCGGACTCCTCGATGTGGCCGGCCTTGATGGTGTAGGCCTTGGCCATCTCGACCAGGTAGCCGGTCTGCGCGCCGGGTATTCCGACGAGCGAGGCGGCCGAGGGCTCGGGGAACGTCGTGTAGGTGGCGCGCTCGGCGCGCGAGAGACGGCCGGTCTCGACCATGCGGTCCAGGATCCAGCTCCAGCGTTCGACGGCCCGCTCGTGGTTCTCCTTGCCGAGAGTGGGGTCGTAGAGGGCCGCACCCTTGAGGAGCGAGGCCAGGAAAGCGCCCTCGCTGGGATTGAGCTGCGAGACGTCCTTGCCGTAGTAGGCCTGGGAGGCGCGCTGGATGCCGTAGGTTCCGCGCCCGAACCAGCTGGTGTTGAGGTAGTCCTGAAGGATCTGGTCCTTGCCCTTCTGGTCGTCCAGCTTCACGGCGAGCAGGAGCTCGGTGAATTTCCGGGAGACGGTGCGGTCCTGGTTCAGATAGGCGTTCTTCACGTACTGCTGCGTGATGGTGGACCCGCCCTGGGTCTCGCCCCCCGTCACCGCGGCGCCCACGGCGCGCAGGACTCCGGACGGCGAGACTCCGGGATCCGAGTAGAAGCTCGAGTTCTCGGCCGCGAGCACGGCCCCCTGGACCTTGGCGGGCACCGTGTCCAGCGGCATCTCCTGGCGGCTGACCCAGCCCGTCCGGGCCATCGTGGAGCCGTCGGCCCAGTAGTAGACGTTGTCCTGTTGTGTGGCGAAGGAGTTGAGGTCGTCGGGTATGTCGGTGGTTGCGTACGCGATCGTGACGAAGCTCACCATGCCCAGGAACGCGTACAGGCAGGCACCGAGCCACTGGCGCCACGAAGGCACCCATCGGCGCCAGCCGGTGCGGCCCGGCCGCGGGAAGTCGGGTCGCAGGCGCCGCAGTTGCGTGCGCGCCAGGGCGGCGGCTGGGGCGAGGGCCTGTACGAAGGCATCGAGCCGGCCGGAACGCGCCCGTGGCTTGGCGCGCGAACCCGGCTTCCCCCGGCGGCCCGGGAGGGCTCCGCCGCTGTCCTCCGAAGCCGCCCGCCCCTCCGGGGTTCGCCCCCTACCTGCCATATCCTTCCCGCCCACTCCGAATGCCCCCTCTGCTGTGCTTTCCCGCACACCCTAAAGGCACTTGCTGTGACGCCGGACCGGTGGTCGGCCGGATCACTCCGTGCACGCCGGGGACGACCCCCGGTGATCAAGCGGAGGCAAGCCGCGCGGCGGAAGGGGCTACTCCCACCGGGCCGTCCGGAGACGAAGCGGAACGTGACGAAACAGTCAGGTAGTTGTGCGAAGATTCCGTCCCCCGGTTCGTGTGGACCGGGTGACAAGGGGAAACAGAGTGATACCTAAGAGGTTCAGGCCCGCCGCCATTGCGGCCCTGACCGTGGCCCTGGCGTCCGGAAGCATGCTCGCCTATTCCGCGACCGCGGTTCCCGGACCCCGCGACGCCGACCGTGCCACCGCCGACACCTTCGCCCGCATGGCCGGCGACGTGCTCTCCGAGCGCACGCAGGCCTTGGTCGAGGACCAGCCCGGGCGTCACGGCTCCGGGCAGGCCGTCTCGAAGACCCGGATGTCGGCCCAGCTGAAGAAGGACGAGGACGCCGCTCTCCAGTCGCTGCGGTCCCGAAAGACGCGCCTGGCGGAGCTCGGTGAGGCCTACACGGACGCCGCCACCCGCGTCGTCGTGGACCGGGCCACGGTGACCGGCGGCAAGGCCGTCGTCCAGGTCACCGAGCAGACCACGCTCACGTACAAGAAACTCCGCGGGGACGAGCCGGCGACGACCGACATCGGGACGCGCTACCAGCTGACGCTCACCAGCAAGCGAAAGGGCGACTGGGAGCTGACCTCGATCACGTCCCAGGAGAACGGCCCCGTCGCGGTCAACGAGCCCGTGGCGGCCAAGGTGAACGCCGTCAAGGACGACGGGAAGCAATACCCGGACGGCACGCCCGCGTCCACGAAGTACCCCGCGACGCCGAAGCCCAAGGCGAAGACGGGTGGAGCCTACGACTACGCCGCGATGGCGAAGTACGCGGAGAAGTACTGGAGCAACTACAACCCGGCGTACCGGAAGTACAACGGGGCCGGGGGTGACTGCACCAACTTCATCAGCCAGGCGTTGAAGGCGGGCGGCTGGAAGGCCGTTCCGGGATCCACGTCGGACTACCGGAACTGGTGGTACGACGGCTCCCGCCAGAGCGACTCCTGGGTCGGCGTGAACGAGTGGGCCTGGTTCACGCTGTCCAACCAGCGGGCCGCCAACCTGGCCAACGTCTACCAGGCGGACGTGGGAGACATCCTGCAGGTGGACTTCAACCGGGACGGGTCCAAGGACCATTCCATGATGGTGACCTACCGCAGCAGCGCCGGGATGCCGTACCTCACGTATCACTCCACCAACACGTACCGTAAGTCGCTCGCGAGCATCATCGCGTCCTACCCGAACGCGAACTACTACGCGTACCGCACCTGACGGGTGCCCTCCGGTTCTCCTGCCGCGTAACCTCCGCGGCAGGAGAACCGGGCTTGGACGCAGGAGACCGGGCGCATCTTCCGCCCTTTTGTTCATTGCAGATTTATGAAGAGAACCTCGGATTCAAAGGTCATTAGATCAATTCGATCTACGATCCACATATCCCTTCGTTGACTCTTCCTCTGCACATGGATCACACAATGATTTCTGCACTGCCGCGTCGACGTACCCTCTTCGCCGCATCCACCGCCACCGTCCTCGCGCTCCTCGTGTCCGGCTGCGGCGTCGGAGGCGCAGACGCCCACCGCATCAGGGTCGGCGTCTCCGGCGACTCCCCGGAATGGGACGTCCTCGCCAAGGAGGCCAAGAAGGAGGGCCTCACCGTGGAGACGGTCGTGTTCGACGACTACTCGCTGCCCAACAAGGCGCTGAACGCGGGCGACATCGAGCTCAACGCCTTCCAGCACCTGGTCTTCCTGGCGCAGTCGAACACCGAGAACAAGACCGACATCGCCCCCATCGCCGCAACCACCGTGGTCCCTCTCGGCCTCTACTCCGGCAAGCACAAGCAGCTCGCGGACCTCCCCGACCGGGCCGAGATCACCCTGCCCAACGACCCCGCCAACCAGGGACGCGGGCTCCGCGTGCTGGAACAGGCGAAGATCATCGAGCTGCGGAAGGACGCCGGACTCTTCGCCACCGCGGACGACATCACCGCCAACCCCAAGCACGTCAAGCTCACTCCGGTCAACGCCCAGCAGACCCCCCGGACCCTCAAGGACGCGGACGCCGCCATCATCAACGACGGCGTCGCCGAGCTCGCCGGCATCAAGGCCGACACCGCGCTCTTCAAGGACGACCCCGCCGGCCCCCAGTCCGTGCCCTACCTCAACGTCATCGCCGCCCGCGCGGACCGGAAGGACGACGCGGACTATCAGAAGATCGTCAAGCTCTACGCATCCCAGGCCGTACAGGACGAGGTTCGCCGCACCAGCAACGGCACCGCCCACCACATCGAGCTGCCCGCCGCCGACCTGCAGGCCGAGGTCGCCCGCATCCAGAAGCAGCTGAAGCGATGACCGCCGCCGTGGAACTGCGCGACGTCGAGAAGCAGTTCCCGGGCGGAGCCCGCGCCGTCGACGGCGTCACCCTCTCCGTCGAAGCGGGCACCGTCTTCGGCGTCGTCGGGCACAGCGGTGCGGGCAAGTCCACCTTGTTGCGCCTGGTCAACGGCCTGGAGGAGCCGACCTCGGGCAGCGTCCTGCTCGACGGCCACGACCTCTCGTCCCTCGACGAGCGCCGGCTGCGCCCCATCCGCCGCGAAATCGGCATGATCTTCCAGCAGTTCAACCTCTTCCGTTCGCGCACCGTCCTCGGGAACGTGCTCTACCCGCTGCGGCTCGCCGGGATGGACCGCGCGGCGGCCCGGGCCCGCGCCGAGGAGACACTGGACTTCGTCGGCCTCGCCGGACACGGAAAGCGCTACCCCGAACAGCTCTCGGGCGGCCAGCGCCAGCGCGTCGGTATCGCCCGCGCACTCGCCACCCGCCCGAAGGTCCTCCTGTGCGACGAGGCGACCTCCGCCCTCGACCCGCAGACCACCGGCGAGGTACTGGCCCTGCTGCGCCGCGTCAACCGCGAGCTGGGCGTCACGATCCTCCTCATCACCCACGAGATGGAGGTCGTACGGACCCTGTGCGACCGCGTCGCGGTCATGGAGGACGGCAAGGTGGTCGAGAACGGCGAGGTGTACGAGGTCTTCGCGCGGCCCCGCCACGCGACCACCGCCGCCTTCGTCCGCTCCGCGCAGCACAGCGCGCCGGACACCGGACTCCTGGAACAACTGCGCGCCCGCCACCCGGGCCGCCTGGTCACGCTGCCCGTCGTCGACGGCAGCCCCGCCCTGGACGGCCTCTCGGAGCTCCTGCGCGCCCACGGCGTCGACTTCACCTTCGTCCATGGAGGCGTCGCCGAAGTACGCGGACGCCCCCTGGGCAGCGTGACGCTGGAACTGCGCGGCCAAGCCGCCGCGATCGAGGCGGTCGTCGCCGCACTCGGCGTTCCCGACCGCGCGGAAACGGGTGCCCGGTGAAGGCGGACTGGAGCACCTTCTGGCCCAAGGTCGTCGACGCCACCGGTGAGACCGTCTACATGGTGCTGATCACCCTGGCGCTCTCGACCGTCAGCGGACTGGCGGTGGGACTCACCCTGTACGCCACGCGCAAGGGCGGCGTCCTGCCGAACCGCATCGTCCACACGGTCCTGGGCGTCCTCATCAACATCATCCGGCCCGTTCCGTTCATCATCGCGATCGTCGCGCTCGCCCCGGTCACGCGCGGGGTGGTCGGCACGATGATCGGCACGAACGCCGCGATCTTCCCGATGACGGTCGTCGCGACGTTCGGGGTCGCCCGCATCGTGGAGTCCAACCTGCTCTCCGTCGAACCCGGCGTGATCGAGGCGGCACGCTCCATGGGCGCGAGTCCGCTGCGGATCCTGCTCACGGTCCTCGTCCCGGAGGCGCTCGGCCCCCTCGTCCTCGGCCTGACCTTCATGCTCGTCGCGCTGATCGACTTCTCGGCGGTGGCCGGTACGGTCGGCGGAGGAGGCGTCGGCAACCTGGCGATGACCTACGGCTACCTGCGCTTCGACACGTCCGTGATGGTGGTGACGGTGCTCGTCCTGATCGCCCTCGTGCAGTCGGCGCAACTGCTCGGCAACGTGGTGTCCCGCAAGGTGCTCCGCCGCTGACGCGACCCGGCCGGCGGCGCACGGGGCCGTGCCCGCCGGCCGGGCCATGGGCACGGCGTGGCGAGGTCGGGGTGATCGGGGGCTGGGTCATGATCGGCTGCGTGAAGACTTCCGGACGTCTGGCCGCCTTCGTGGTCGCGGGCCTGCTCGCCGCACTCCCCGCGTGCTCGGGGCCCGACGGCCGCGGCGGCGGGGCGGGGGCCCGTACCGGCGCAGACGCGGGTGCGGGTGCTCGTACAGGCGCGGACACCGCTCGGACGCAGGCCCCTGGCACGGCCTTCCGGGGCGGACACCCGGGTGCCGCAGGCGCCGGTGACCCCTACTTCCCCAAGCTCGGCAACGGCGGCTATGACGTCACCCACTACGCCCTGACCCTGGCCTACGACCCCGGCAGCGGCCGTCTCGAGGGCACTGCGGATATCACCGCGAAGGCCACCGCGGACCTCAGCGCCGTCAATTTCGACCTCCTCGGCATGGAGGTGCTGGGCGCCACCGTCGACGGCCGCACGGCGCGGGTCCGGCAGGAAGGGCAGGAGCTGACCCTGCAGCCGAGCGGTCATCTCAGGAAGGGCACCGCCTTCCGCAGCGTCGTGCGGTACGCGGGCACGCCGGAGTCGATCACCCATGACCACGGGTGGCGCGAAGGCTGGCTGAGGACCGGCAACGGCGCGGTCGCGTTCGGTGAGCCGACGGGCTCGATGTCCTGGTTCCCGGGCAACCATCACCCCTCGGACAAGGCCTCGTACGACATCACCGTCACGGTCCCCAAGGGAGTGCAGGCGATCTCCAACGGGACGCTTCGCGCCCAGCACACCAGCGGCGACCGCGCCACCTTCCACTGGCATCAGGCCGAACCCATGGCCAGCCACGTGGCGACCGTGGCCATCGGCAGCTACGACATCAGGACCTCCCGGACCCGATCGGGCATCCCGGTCGTGTCGGCGATCGACACGACCGCGGGCGTGGACGAGGACGGAGCGGTCCTCGGCCGGTTCCCCGAGATCATGGAATGGGCCGAGGGGAGGTTCGGTCCCTACCCCTTCTCCGCCGCCGGGGTGATCGTCGATCAGGCGGCCGATGTGCCCTACGCCCTGGAGACCCAGACCAGGCCGACCATTCCGGCCGCCATCTTCCACACCACCAACGTGGTCCACGAACTGGCCCACCAGTGGTTCGGCAACTCCGTCACCCCGCGGACGTGGCAGGACATGTGGCTCAACGAGGGCTTCGCGACCTATGCGGAGTGGCTGTGGACCGAGGACCACGGCGGAGCCAGCGCCCAGGATCACTTCGACCGCAACCACGCCAAGGCCGCGGACGACGACGAGTGGGACTTCCCGCCCGCCGAGCCGCCGAGCGCCTCGGACATCTCCGGCCAGCCGGTGTACGTGCGCGGCGCGATGGTGATCCACAAGATCCGCCAGGCCGTGGGCGACGAGGCCTTCCGTGCCCTGGTGCGGGGCTGGACGCTGCGCCACCGCCACGGGCACGCCTCCACGAAAGACTTCACCGCGTACGTGGAGGCCAGGGCCGGCCGGGACCTCGACTCGATCTGGGACTCGTGGCTCTACGGCGACGGCAAGCCCGCATGACGGCGTCGACGCGGTGTCAGGTCCTGATGCGCCGGCGGGCGGTCTCGACGAGCTTCATGTACTTGTCCCAGTTCCACGCGGTCCCGGGGTCGTCGTGAGTGGACAGCGGGACCTCGACGTGGCCCAGAATGTGGTCCCGGTCGACCGGCACGTCGTACTTCGCGCAGATCGTGGCCGTGAGCACGGCGGATGCCTCGTACATCTTGCCGGTGTAAACAGGCTGATCGGTCCAGCCTTCGTGTTCGATGCCGATGCTCCGGTGGTTGTACCAAACGCTGCCGGAATGCCAGGCCACGTCGCGCTCGCGCACGCACTGGGCGATCTGCGTGCCGGTTGCGCTGATCATGTAGTGCGCGGACACCCTCTCGGCGGGGTCCTTGAACTTGGTGAACATGACCGGCAAGATGTCCGTTGTCAGGTGAATGACGACGTATTCGATGGGATACGCCTCGGGACGGTCGGAGGCCGTGTAGTTGGACTCGGAGGCTTCGATCCAGACGGCGGGGGCGTAGTCCACCGAGGGGTCCGCTCGCAGGATCGCAGGCGGCCCGGCGGCGGCGACGGGGGCCTTGCGCGCGGGACGCGGCAGCGCGGCCTTCTCCTCGGGCTCCATCAGGCGGGGCAGCCCGACGGCGGCCAGAGCCGTACCCGCCGCGCCTGCAGCACCCCACAACAGCCGCCTACGGCTGAGCGGGCTGTCTTCCATGGCCACTCCTCAAGAGGTCGAGCAGGCAGGCAGAGGACGACGCGCCGCGAATCGTGGCATCACGGTACATAGGCGGCACATCACGTAATCTGATGCTTCACCAGTGCCCGCACCTCGGCAAGCCGGTCCTCCACCACTCGGCGCACACCCTCACCCCCGAGTACGGGAGGTAGTGGCTGAGCACGTCGGCAGTGAGTGGAGGGAAAAGCGCCCGGAACAGCTCCTCGTCCGCGGAGGAGACGTCGGGGCGGATCCGGGTCAGCCCTTCCATCCGTGCGCCTTGCTGGCGGGTCAGCGAGGGCAGGCGTGGCGTTCCGCCCGGTGTCCCATCCACACCACCACATCACACACCCGCAGCGCACTCACCGTCTCCGCCACCCCCGCGGCTTCGCGCAGCCCGAGCAACTGGCGGTGCAGGGCCCGGTTGTCCGCACGCAGCGCGGCATGCAGCGTGAGCCAGAACGAGGGGCGCGGGCGCCCCAGAGCGCAGCGCACCACCTTGTCGTAGACCGGCAGCAGCTGTGGGCGTTTGCGGGCAAGAAGCTTGCCCGCGATCACCCGGCCGACATCGCGCTGTTCACGAAGGAGGTGCCAGGCCTGGTCCGCCGGCGAGCCGTCGGACAGGACGGTGGCTGCGGCATCGGCCATGTCGATGCCGCGGGGAACAGCCTGCAGCAGATCGGACAGCCGCGCTCCGAGGCCGCCCTCCAGTATGTCCAGTGCGACGGGCGCCGGAACGGTCACCGACAGGGTCTGCACCGCGACGAGGTCCTCCGCAGTGATCCGGTCGGCGATGTCCGGGCGGTCTCCCCCGCCCGCCAGGTGCTCGAACCGTCCGCCGGTGTACGCAGGCGTGCCGGAGGGCCGGCTGATCCCGAAGTAGTGCTGGAGATCCGCACGGGCCCGCGGGGCGGTGACAAAGGTATGCAGCCGTTGGGCGAAGGGCTGCATGAGAACGGCCGGAGAAGGCATCCGTGCTCCGTGCTGACAGGGGCTGGTCCGGTGGCTGAGTGCGGGCCGCGGCAGTGGGATGGCTGTTCGTACAGATGATGCAGGAGGTCACAGCACTAGGAAAGGGCTGGATGTGCGGAGCGGTCCCGGGCCTGTCCCGTTGGCGTCCTCGTGGGTCGGCCGTTCGCCATCGCGGTGGCCCCGGGGCCACCGGATGTGGTGAAGTGCTCGCCGGCCGGGTCGGGTTGCGGGCGGAGCCAGCCGCGGATGGCGGCCTGGACGCCGGCCTGGAAGCGGGTGTCGGCATCGAGCTCCTCCAGCATGCGGGTGATCCGCCGGCGGACGGTGTGCACGTGCACACCGAGCCGGCGTGCGATGGTTTCGTCCTTCAGGCCGGAGGCGAGCAGCCCGAGCAGTTCCCGTTGATCCGCGGTGAGGGGGCCGCCGGGGCTGCCGAGGGGGGTGGCGCGCGCCCACAGGGACTCGAACAGCGGCAGGGCGGCCCGGTGCAGCAGGCGGTCGCCGAACACCAGGGCCGCTCCGTCGCCTCCTTCGTCGTTGCCGGGCAGCGGGGGCAGCAGGCAGGTATGCCGGTCCACGAGCACCAGCGCGGTCGGCAGGCTCTGTCCGATACGGGCCTGGAGGCCGAGTCCGGTGAGGGCGATCAGCTCCTGCGCCCGGTCGGGGAAGTCGGTGCCACGCCGGTCCGTGACGGTCCGTACGGCGACACCGCGCGCCAGCAGACGGCGGATGGAGTCCGCGCCGGGCGCCCCGGTGCCGCAGGCCTCCCCCGTGCCGCAGGCCTCCCCCGTGCTGCCGGGTGCCCCGGCTGTCCGCGTCGCGCGGTCGAGGATCAGGACCTCCGTCTCGGCGGCTTCGAGCATGGTGTCGAGGCGGGCGTCGGCCGCTTCGGTGCCGGCGATGGTCTCGATGCCGGCCGGGGGTCCTGGAGTTCTCGCGGGCTGCGGGGGAAGCCGGTGGGACAGCCGCTCGGCGTAGGAGCGCAGGGACTTCAGGTCGGCCGACTCCTGGTGCAGGAGGGCCTGGCGGCGCTGGATGAGTCCGTGCAGCACGGCGGCCGGGTCGGCAGCCGTATGGATCACCGCCCTGGTGTCGTCCTGCGTGCGGGCCGGAGTCCGGTCGTGCGGGTCGGTTTCGATCATGCGGGGGATTTTGACCGCCTTCACACGGCCCCCACAAGTGTGCATGGCCACTTCTGAGGGGGGCTCGGCTCTGGTCGGGAGCCGCCCGCGGCGCTTGCATGGCGACGACTCACAGCAACACATCAGGCACTCATGGTTGAGGAGACCCCTTGCCCAAGTTCAGCGCAGGTTCGTCGGCGCCCACCCCCACCGCACGACGGATATGGCGGAAAGACCTCCGCTCCGCCGGAGGAATAGCGGTTCTGCTGGCCGCCGCAATGACCTTGCAGGCATCGCCGGCATGGGCCGCGGACCCCGGCCCCTCGAACGCCGTTCCCGGCCAGGACACCGCGACCCCGGTGCTCGTCGAGGGCATCCGGGAGCCCGTCGACGCCAAGGCCGCCCCGGCCGACGCGGCACGGCAGCACCTCGCCGCGAACAAGAGCCGCTACAAGATCCCGCGGGCGGGCAGCGACCTCGTCCCCCTGGCGGCGACGGCCACCGGGTCCAAGGACGAGACGGTCCGGCTGCAGCAGAAGCACCGCGGCGTCGACGTCCTGGGCGGCCAGTACGTCGTGCGCATGCAGAAGCAGGACGGCAAGCGCGTGGTCACCGGCACCTCGGGGCACTACTTCACCGCCCTGAGCACCGATGTCACCCCCCAGGTCGGCGAGGACGTCGCGGTGCGGCGTGCGGTGGCCGCCACGGCCCGCCGGCTGGGAGCGGCCCTCGACAAGAACCGGGCACCGCGGTCCGAGTCCGGTGATCCGGCGGCCACCGGTATGACCGGTGACGTCAAGGGGCTCGTCGTCCTGCCCAAGGGCGGCGGTGTCCTCGCGTACCGCGTCACCGTACGGGGTACCGCGCCCGGCACCGGGGCGCCGGTCGTGGACGAGGTGTACGTGGACGCCCGCTCGGGCTATCCGGCGCTGCAGTACAGTGCGTTGAAGACGATGGCGGCCCCCGCGGCCCGGACGGCCGGTGAGGCCGCCGATGCCCCGACGGCGGGCGGCCCGCCGGCCACTCCGCCGAACCTGGTCCCCGAGACCGGGTCCGGGGCTCGGCTGGGCGGCGCCGCGGCCTCGCTGGACATCGCCTACGACCCGGCGGCCGGCAGCTACCTCCTCGCGGACGCGGGCCGCATGCGCGCCACCAGCAAGAGCCTGCTGGCCACGTGGGACGCCCGTGGCAAGTCGGTGTCGGAAACCTCGGGAACATGGCCCTCCGGCATCACCGTGTTCTCCTCCCCGAACACCTCTTTCGGCGCTGAGGCGACGGATTCGGGGGCCGTGGACGCCCACTGGAACGCGGGGCAGGTCTACGACTTCTACAAGAAGAACTTCGGGCGCGACAGCCTCGACGGGAACGGCGGCGCCGTCAACTCCCTGGTCGGCGTGACGTACTACGGCATGCCCTACGCCAACGCGTTCTGGGACGGCACCAAGATGGTCTACGGCAACGGGGACACGGAGTTCAAGCCGATGTCCGCCGACACGGACGTCGTCGGCCACGAGATGACCCACGGGGTCATCGAGCACACGGCGAACCTGGTCTACGCGGGCCAGTCCGGCGCCCTGAACGAGGCCCTGGCGGACTACTTCGGCAACGCGATCGACGTCACCGCGAGCGGGACGCCGATGAACGATCCGGCCGCCGGCCTGATCGGCGAGAACCTGTGCCGCACGAAGGCGGCCGCGGACTGCGCCCTGCGCGACCTCAACGACGGGGCCACCACCTCGAAGAGCTTCCTGGGCGTGTCGTTCGCCACCGACAACGGCGGCGTGCACCTGAACTCGACGATCTTCTCCGGCGCGCTGTGGGACATGCGCGAGGACCTGGGCGGCGCCCTGGCCGACAAGATCGTGTACAAGGCCGTCACCGAGTACATGACGCCGATCGACGGGTTCACCGAGGCCCGGGGCGCGGTCCTCGCGGCGGCCAAGGCGCTGGGCGTGACCTCGGCCCAGCAGAACGTGGTCAAGCGGTCGTTCAACGCCCACGGCATCGTCCCTGACTGGGAGCTGGCCCTCGGCATCGACACCGACACCCTCTTCGGGAAGCTGAACACCACCGATTCCGCAGTGGGTGCGGGCGGCGGCTGGTGGACGGCCTCCAAGTCCAACGATGACGGCTCCGAGCCGTACTCGGTCTACGCCGGCCGGCTGGACGGCAAGGGTGCCCCGAAGGTGATCAGCCCCAACGACGGCCGCTACCACACCGCCCCGGCGACCGACGGCAAGACCGTGGTGTGGACGGCGTACGGCCCGACCTCGGTCGACGTCCTCACCCGTCCCGTGGCGGGCGGCCCGATCAAGACCCTCTACAGCTCGGTGACCGGCGTCGCGGGCCTGCGGGTGGAGAAGAACACCGTCGTGTTCGAGGAGTACGACATCCTCGGCGGGCGGCACGTCGGCTACATGCGGCCCACCGACAAGGCTCCGGTCTTCACCGACGGGCGGAAGTGGAACACCCTGACCGCCCTCCCCTCCATCAGCGACAACAAGATCGCCTACGCGAAGCTGTACCCGCAGAACGGTGCCTACCGGCTGGGTGTGGAGGTCGTCGACCTCGCCAGCGGCAAGGCGGTCATGACCGAGCAGCTCGACGAGCCGGTGAGCCTCGGCCAGACCGGCATCAACGGCAAGAACGTGTTCTGGCTGGCCGACACCGACAAGAGTGACGGCGGTCTGACGTCGGTGATCAGCTCCGGCCTGGACGGCCGCGGCTCGTTCATCGTCAGCAGCGAGCACAAGCCGGGCGCGTTCATCGCCTCCGACCTGACGGTCTCGCAGGACGCGCTGACGCTGGTCGCGCAGACGCCCGACACGCGGTACCGCAACGAGTCGCTGCCCAAGCTGTGGCAGCTGACTACCGACGGCTCCCGTCGCGAGCGGGTCTCCTGCAACCGCGGTGAGCAGAGCTACCCGGCGGCCGGCGCGGGCCGTCAGGTCGCCTGGCTGGACGCGACCACCGGCTCCACCGATCTGGTGGTCCGGGAGCGGCCGGCCGGGACCTGCTGATCGCTGCCCATGAGTGAGGCGGGGCCGGCGGCTGTGCCGTCGGCCCCGTCCGCGTGCCGCCGCCTCCTGGCGGGGAGGTGGCGGCACGGCCCTCAGGGTGTCAGCACTCGCGCAGGCCCGGGGCGGGGTCGACGGAGGTGTGGACGTCCACGGCCGCGACGTTGCCCCACTGGCCGTTGTCCAGCTGGGTCCAGTACCAGACGTTGTTGCCGCCGGCGTGCTGGTCACCGCGGCCCCAGCACTGGAACCAGCTGGGGCTCGTGTTCAGCGGCCCCCGCACCGCGGAGTTGTAGCGGCGGTGCTCGTAGCCCTTGGCGCCGACCCGGTTGCCGCACCACAGTTTGCCGTCGGCGCGCACGCCGCATTCGGCGGCCGCGCTCTTCCCGGTGGCGGGCGTCGCCTGGGCGGGGCCGGTCACGGTGGCCGTGCCTGCCGCCAGTGCGACGGTGGCGAAGCCCAGGGCGATCTTCCTGCCTGCGTTCATGCTTCCTCCTCGGAAGGGCTCCCTCGGGAGCCGGGTGACGGTGGTGTGTGATCGGTCGTGCGTGATCGGTGGATCGCGATCGGTCGTGTGGGCGCGGCTCAGGGGCAGGTGGGTACGCCGTCCAGCCAGGCGGCGCCCTTGATGTAGATGTTGGTGATCCAGGACCCGTACTCGGGCAGGTAGGACCAGGCGTCGTTGGTGTAGCCCTCCGCCGTCACCGGTTGGGCGTGCTTCTGGCACTCGATGCGCACGGTGGTCGGGCCGGGGAACCGGTGTACCCGTGGGCTGCCGGTGGACGGTTCCTTGTGGGTCCACACGTCCGTGCCCCAGGTGCTGAACGTGCCGGGTGCGGTGGACGGCGCGACGCGGACCGCTCCCGCATAGTCCCCACCCAGCCGTACGTCGCTGACGGTGATCCGGGTGCCCGATTCCCGGGCCTCGACCATCTTCCCCGCGCCCAGGTAGATCGCGATGTGGTGGATGGAGCCCCCTGAACCCCAGGCCAGGAGGTCCCCCGGGAGCAGCGGCGCGGTTCCCTCGGCTGCTGTGAAACGCTGTTGCACCTGCGGTGAGTGGAACTGGTGGTAGGCGTTGCCGGGGAGCGGATCGCCCCCGACCGCACGGTGGTAGGCGTACCGGACCAGTCCCGAGCAGTCGAAGCCCAGCCGCTCCGGGTCGTGTGCGCTGTCCGGGTCGCTCGGGTCGACCTGACCGTACGTCGGCCCCGGCTGTTGCCCGTGACCGCCGCCCCAGGTGTACCAGACCCCGATCTGTTCACACGCCGCTCCTACGGCCTTCTCGGCCGCCGCGGAGGCCCCGGGGGCGAGCACGCCGCACGCCTGCGCCGTCTTCGCCGTCTCTGCGGCCTTCGGGGCCGCGTCCGCCGTGGCGCCGTGGGCCCCTCCCCATGTGGCCAGGAGGGTGAGCAGCCCCACCGCCGCCACCGCCGTTCTCCGCATCGCCATGTCCGGTCCCCCTGTGGTGGTGTTCGCCTCGTGCTCGTCATACGGAGCACGGACCGGCCGTCCGCCGGGCACTCCGAGACTGTGCCCCGCCACCCCTCCCTGTCGAGGAGGCGCGGGTCGCCCACCCCAACGGGAAACGGGAAACCCTGGGGAAACCCCCTCCCAGCAGGCCCTTTGAGCATCCGTCAACACGCCGCCGGGGGTGTCGGCTCACCTGGGCCTGTCCACATGAAGGGCGGCCACGGCCTCTTCGGTGCGTCCGGCTTCGGCCAGGAGTGCGGCGATGTCCGACGCCGCGTATCCGGCGCCGCCCTCGGGGTGAGCCCGGCCCTGCTCCACCGCCTCCTCGACCCGGTCGCAGGCGGCCAGCAGCCCGGAGCTCCGCCTCGTCGGCATGGCCGAGTTCGAGGAGCCGGGAGACCGGATGCTGCGGGATACAGCCGGACTGGAGGCGCAGGTCACGTCGCTGAAGTGACCACGGCCACCGGCTGCGGGGAGTCCCGGCCGGCGCCCCCGCAGGGCGGTGGCGCCGGCCGGGGCGGGGCGTCAGGTGGGGCGGGGCGTCAGGTGGCGAAGGTGGCCACCGGCTCCAGGCCGTAGGTGCGGGCGTAGCCGTTCTCGGTGCCCACGAGCAGGTCCACGACCTCGAAGTAGCGGTCCCAGAAGGGGGTTTCGCGCAGCGCGTCGATCAGCAGCCGGTAGGCGTCATGGTCGTCCGCCTCCCAGACCCAGATGTCGGTCACGCGCGCCGAGTAGAACTCCGTGTCGTAGAAGCGTGAGCGGACCCCGCGGGTACGGGCCTCGACCACCGGAACGACCTGGGTGGTGAAGGCGTGGACGCGTTCGGCCACGGTCATCGCCAGCCACTCGGGCGTGGTCTTGACCAGCATGAACGCGGTGACCGGCGGCTCGGTTCGGTCAGTGGGCACCGGCTGCCTCCGGGGTGGCGAGGACGGCGGGCTTGAGGGTCTGCGCGCACCACTGGGCGAAGCCGGTGGCCGGGCCCGCGTGTGGCGAGCGGGCCACGCCCGAGTCGAGGCCCAGGTCCTTGGCGCGCTTCATGTCGACCATGCCCTCGACGAACGCCTCGTTGAGGCCGTAGGCGAGCATGGTGGACCGCATCCGGTCGAGCGACTCGCGCTCGTAGCGGACCGGACGGCCCAGTTCTTCGCTCATGATGCGGGCCATGTCGTTGGGCGAGAGGTCCTGAGGGCCGAGCACCGGCACACTGCCGACGCCGGTCCAGGAGCGGTCCAGCAGCAGCGCGGCCGCCGTCGCGGCGATGTCGGCGACGGCCACCAGCGGGGCCGGACGGTCCGCGGCGATGGTGTCGGTGAAGACACCGTTCTCGCGGATCGAGCCGGCCTCCTCCAGCAGGTTCTCGAAGAAGGACGGATTGGCCAGGGCGCGGTAGGCGACCCCGGAATCGGCGATCAGGTCGTCCATGGCCAGGGAGGCGGTGACCAGCCCGGCCCGGCCGGCCTGGGGGGTGCCGCGGCCGAGGGCCGAGACGCCGACGACGCGGCCGACGCCACGGGCGGCGAACGCCCGCGCGGCCGGGCGGGTGAAGCCGCTGTACGCCTCCTCGGGCGTGAGCGAGGCGTCCGGCGGGACCAGCCAGAAGACGGCGTCGGCCCCGGTGAAGGCGCGCTCGACGGTCGCGGCGTCGCCGTGCGAGCCGGTGACCACCTCGACCGCTGCGCGCACGGTATCGGGGATCCGGGCGGGATCACGGACCACGACGCGCAACTCCTCTCCGTGTACGGGCGCGGCCTCGACCAGCAGGGACAGCAGCCGGCGGCCGATGTTCCCGGTGGGGGCGGTGATGACGATCATGAAAACCTCGGGGTCTGTGTCGGATCGGTGAGACCCCCTCATCGTGCGAACGCCAGCCGCATTGCCACAATGGGAACTTCAGCATCCAATCATTGCCTGAAACGGAATAATGCCGGTGAGCAGCAGCCCAGTTCCGAACCTCGACGCCAATCTCGCCGTCGCCCTCGACGTCTTGCTGACCGAGCAGAGCGTCACCCGTGCCGCCGCGCGGATGCGCACTTCCCCCGCGGCGATGAGCCGCACCCTGGCCCGGCTGCGCCGGGTGCTCCAGGATCCGCTGCTGGTACGGGCGGGGCAGGCGATGGTGCCCACGCCCCGCGCCGAGGCGCTGCGGGACGAGGCCGCCACGGTGGTGCGGCAGTTGGAGGCACTGCTCACCCCGAGCGGCGGGGTCGACCCCGCCGCTCTGCGGCGCACCTTCACCGTCCAGGCCTCGGACCTGGTCGGCGCGGCACTGGCGCCGGGGCTGCTCGGGCTGGCCCGGCGCCGGGCGCCGGGCGTATCGCTGCGGGTGCTGGCCGAGGAGTGGGAGGACGGCCCCGCGCTCCGCGAGGGCCGGGTCGACCTGGAGATCGGGGCCATCGACCACGTCGACCCGGAAACCCGGGTCGAAGAGCTGGTCACGCTGCGGTTGTCGGCCGGCGTCAGGGCCGGGCACCCGCTCGCCGGGGGAACCCTGACCCCCGCGAGGCTGGCGGCGGCCGAGCACGTGGCGGTCAGCCGCCGGGGCCGCTTCGCCGGCCCGCTGGACTCGGCCCTCGCCGAGCGAGGACTCAGCCGGCAGGTCAGCGCCGTTCTGCCCGGGCATCTGGCGGCGATGGCGCTGGCCGCGGCGGGAGATGCGGTCTGCCTGGTACCGACCGCACTGCCGGGCGAGCCCCCCTCCCCGCTCAGCGACGCGGCACACGCGATGGGACTGCGCCTGCTGGACATCCCGTTGCCGCTGCCACCCCTGACGATCGGCATGGCCTGGCACCCGCGTCACAGCGCCGACGGAGCCCACCAGTGGTTGCGCGACGCCGTACGCCGGGTCCTCCGTCCCTCCCGGGAGCGCTGACGGCCGGGCTGGAATCCTGGCGATCTTCAACGCCTGCCGGTAGGCTCCGTGTTGCTCATTCGAGAGCCACAAGCACTGGCGACGTGTCCGATGGGGGACAGTGCTTCCGTCTCGACAGGCAATGAGCACGATGAGTCTCCGATCGTCGCAGAGCCTCAGCAGGCCATCCGTAAGCGGTGGTCGAGCTGAGGCTGCCCGCCGACTGGTCGATCACCTTCATGAAGGGATCGACCGTTGAGGCTGACATTTCCCGTTCAGGTACTTCTCGCACTCCTGTCCTTCGTGTCGTCGCTGCTGGTAGCGGTGGTGGCGGGGGTACTTTCGCGTGAGGCCGGGGCGCCGGCAGCCGGTGCGGTGCTGTACGGCGGCGGCGCGTTCATCGGCTGGATGACGCTCTCCATCGCTGTGCTGACGGCACTCGGCCTGCTCGGGCAGCACAGCCGCCGCGACGAGTGAGGGGCCGCCCGGCACTCAGGAACGCAGCCGGAGCCGGAGCAGGAGCCGGATCGCAGTGGGTGACGGTGCCGTGGAAGACGGGCCGGGTGCGCGGGTGACCGCCGCCCGGCCGCGGTACCCGGGTCGGCCAGACCCTGCCCGGCGGGTCGTCCACGCGGTCCGAGAGGGCCGACGGGACGGCAGGCGGTGGGCCGCCCGGCACGGTCAGGCGAGGTGAACGGCGGTGCTTTCAGGAGATCGCCGGGCCCGCCGGCGCAGGAGGGCGGCGGCACCCGTCAGGACGACGGCAAGGCCTGCCAGCACGCAGACGAGCACGTTGATCGACATGGGGACGTACTCCACCGTCGATCCATCGGAGTGGACGCAGGCGTTGCGCAGAGGCCAGTACTCCTGTTTCAGGCTGGCCAGTGGCGCGCCGGAGGCGTTCCGGTCCTCGCACAACTCCGGGAACGGACCGCCCAGGATGACGGAAAACCAGCCGTAGCAGTACACCGCTGCTGCCGAAGAGGAGAAGGTCAGTAGGAGAACCGCACAGGTTCTGGTCAGAGCCAGGGGTGGGTTCTTCAGCAGGAGAACGACGATCACGATGCCCGCTCCCGCCGTAGCCACACTGAGGAGCAGCAGCAAGCCCATCAACGGCACCAGCACTGTGTCACCTTCTCTTCGTCCAACTCTGCGGCTGACGCCAGGAAAGCCAAAAGGTGCCGCTGATCTGCAAGGATGCGACCGCCTGAGCCGTATCTGCCGCAGAAGTCAGAGCACCCTGCAGGTGGTTGAGCGTACAGGCCGCAACCGTCGGCCCTCGGGTGGTGGCGGCCGTCTCGTGGCGGTCCGCTTGCCCTCAACCCGGGCTTCGCCAGGCTCCGTTGCGTCGTCCAGCCGCTCGTCCGGGCCTCCGGGATCACGCGCTGATTTCTTAGCAACAGGGGCCAATAAATCTCTTGATCGCTGCCCGGACGGCTAGAAAGGACCGCATCGGACCGAACCCGGCACCGACGGGGTGATGAACCCGTCGTCGGATTATGGCGAAGGTGGTGATGTGCATGCGTGAGTGCAGCAGGATCCAAGCGATTGCGGTCAGATCGCTCACGGGAAGTCCGAGTTCCGGACCTCTCCCCCGATAGGCCGGCCATGCTGATACCGATGCTGTTTTCCCCGGCGCTCGCCTCTGCCGACGAGTATCGAACCCTGACGTCGACCATCCGGCGAAAGGCGCAAGATGCACAGGGATTCTTCGGCGGAGCCGGGCGCAAGCAGGGCGAGATGCCCTATCTTCCCCTCCACGTCCAGCTGCGTGGTCTGTTCATCGAGCTCTACATCGAGCTCCGCCCACGCAATACGAGCCTCCGGATCGCCGGCTTCCGGAACATCTTCGAGAACGGCCAGGCCCCGCCTGAAGCGTACGTACGCCACGTGCGGGACTCGGTCGCGCCACCGGGCCTCCGCCGGACGGAAGCCCTGCCGTTCGGTGGAGGCCGCGCCGACCTGGAGAGGGCCGCCGCCGTCCGGCGTTCGGGGATCCTGCTCGGGCGCCGGCCCTTGAGCGACGCGGTCATCCGGTTGCACCAGAACCGCGATCCGCGGAGCACCGCTCACGGAATGCTCGTGCTGTCGGAAATGCTCTGCGAGGCCGCCCGATACCCCGCCCTGGCCGATGCGATGTCGCGGATCTGGATGACCGGAGGGCGACTGTAAGTCCGTAGCGGTCGCTTGAAATTCGCGCACGTCGCCCATCCAAAGGTGTTGGGGCACCGAATAGGGGCGAGCATCGGTTGAAGGGCTCATGAGAAAACCCCATAAGATCCGCGATTCCGGCCCGGCAGTGCGGCATCCCCATATGCCCCAGCACGTTCCCACGTGCTGGGGCGGGGTGGCCTTGCCGTCCAAGACCTGTCCCGTAAGTGCTCTCTGAGCGAGTGCGGACGCGGCCGTTCCCTGCGGGACCCGCTCGCCTGTCCGGCAAGGGTGAGGTTGTGCATGCGGGACTTGGACACTCCGAACAGCGGCGCCAGTTGGCGCAGGGTCAAGTTCGTGCGCTATTGGCCAGCGACCAGCAGCACACGCTCTGCCTGAAGACCGCGCCCAGTCCCAGGACCCGGGACCCGCCCTCTACGCCGGTGCGGGACCGACACCCCCGCCGAGAACGTACGCACCCTCGTGGACGACGCGGCCTCCCACAGCCGCCACCAGACCGGGTACGGCTTCCACGGCGACCCGCGCCGGCGCATCAGGGGCCGCTTCTACGGGTCCTTGCTGTCCGCCGCGCTCTACGGAGCCCACCGGGCCCTGACCGCACCGTCCTCCTGCTCGGTGGAGCACTGGCGCACGACCTACCACGCGGCCCGCAAGGCCGACGCGATCTGGACGACATCCAGGTCGACGACGACCTCCTCGCCGTCCCACACACCGGACGAGGAGATCGCCAGGCCGATGAAAGCCAGTTCAGCAGCGTCATGACGCAGCTCGTACTCCTCACGGCTCTCCTCGCCGACCCGGCCCAGCTCCTCTCGCTCCCAGGCAGCGACCGCCGACTCGGCCACGGACCGGGGCAACCGCACCTTGACGGGACCGCGGTCTTCCACGGGCCGAGCGTACTCATGTTCGCCGAGGCGCCGGTTCCGAAGCACTCGCCGACGGCTACGGCAGACCCACCAGGCCCCATCCGCGGCGGGCAGCCGCTGTCGTCACGTCGCCCCATTCGCGCAGGAGCGCGATGAAGTCCTCGAAGGAGTCCGGGCGGCCTGCCCAGCCCTCGCACTCCGCGGAGAACGGCCCGCGCAACTCCTCCAGGCGCGGCTCCGCCCGCTCCCAGGCATGGGCCTTGCCCCGTACCGCCTCCGGCGGGCATACGAGCAGGACGCGCGGATGCCACTGGTCGGCGGCGGGCGGGAAGAACTCCTCGCCGTCGGGCATGGCCGGATCGTCGGCCGGACCCGCGTCCCCGAGCAGACCGTCGAGGAAGGCATCCATCGCCTCCCGTACGGACGCGTCGACGAGCAGCCGGATGTCTTCCCATGCGGAACCCGCGCGCGGATGCGGGCCATAGGCGCCGGTGGTGGTGAAGAAGCGGTACTCGGCACACCAGGCCGACCCCGGATCCGGGTCCGGATCCGGGTCCGCATCCGGGGGCCGGAGCCGGCCGCAGGACCGTCCGTGCCCGGCGTCGTACGTGTCGTCGTGCTCCCCCGGCCAGGCCATGTCCTCCAGCGCTTCGAGCCGTTCCTCGACGGGGATGCTGCTCAGCTGCTCCCAATCGACCATGAACAGCGTGAGATCCAGACCCATGGGCGTCAGCATAGGAAACACCCGCACGGCTCGTCGTATACGAGACACTGAGCCGACAGCCCGGAATCATCGTCTTCCCACTCGGCACGAGCCCTGCGCGGTCACTCGCCGGACCAGGCAGGGCCGACCCACTCGCACACACCTCGGGAGCTCAGCGAATGCCGGCGCGGCCGACCCTCGCGGTGGTCAGCGGACCGCCCGCCACCGGCAAGACCACCCTCGCCCATAGCCTCGCCCGTGAAATCGGCTGCCCCGCGATCATCCGCGACGAGATCAAACAGGGCCTGGTCACGAACGCCGCGGCCCACCGGGCCGACCGTGCGGACCCCCTCGACATCCCGGCCATGCACGCCTTCTTCGACACCCTCGGCGTGCTCCTCCGAGCCGGCGTCACCGTCGTCGCCGAGGCCGCCTACCAGGACCGGCTCTGGCGCCCCGGCCTCGAACCCCTCATCGAGATCGCCGACCTCAGGGTCGTCCGCTGCACCGCCCCGACCACGACTCTCGTCGCACGCATCGCCGAGCGTGCCGGGTCCGACAGGCACCGCGCCGCGCACCGCGACCGGCAGCTCCTCGACGACATCGCCACCGGCGCCTAGAGTCCCGAGGCGTTCGTCGACATCTCCCTCGACGCGCCTGCCCTGCTCGTGGACACGTCCGACGGCTACCGTCCTGGCGTGGCCGAGATCGGAGCCTTCGTCCGAGCGCGCTGACCTCCGAATCGTCGGGCCACGACGCGGCCGTGCTCACACGTCAGCCCGGTGTCAGGCCAGTACGCGGGCGTCGCCGGTACCCAGGAGAAGCCGTCCGGGGCCGGTGACGGTCAGGGCGGTGGGGACGACGGGGACGACGCGCACGTTCGAGCTCGGAGCCGTCGGTCAGGGCGACCCGGAGGAATGCCCCGCCGGGCCCTCGTGTCGCAGGGAACGGGCCGGGACGGCCCGCCGGTCGGGGCGGGTGAGGTCCACCTGGTGGCCCACGGACCAGGCGGCCCGGTCCTCGTGGCCGCCGACGACGGCGGTCGTGATCGAACGGGCAAGGCCTGAGGGTCCCGGCTGCGTCCGGCCCGCACCGCAGGGTGCCGCCTCAGGTACCGGTGCCGAGCCCGAACCCCAGTGTTCGCCGGGCCGTTACGGGCTCCGCCCCGGACGGTTCGGCCGGGGTCGGGTCCTCGATGGCCCGCTCGGCAGCCGTGCGGCCGCGTACGACGCGCTGCTCCTGATCCTCGCGGAGGGGAACCGGTCCTTGCCCGAGAGGGCGGCGCCTTGTGCTCATCACCCAAGTCTCGCAGCCTGTCTGACGGACCCCCGGAGAGGGGGGCCCGTGCGGCGCCACCGCCTTCGGCAGGCCGAACCGTCCCCTGACACGATCAGGTGCCCGGCGAGCAGGAAACCTGGTGGTCACCGCTCGAGTCCGCACGGGAACGGCGTCGCCGCCGGAAGGCCGGGACGCCCAACAGCCCGAAGCCGAGGGCCGCCGCTATGAGATGGCCGACCGTGGTGAAGTCCGGCAGCGGCCCGGTCGTCCAGTCGGCACCGCCGAGGGGCCATGCGAGAACGAATGCGGCCCAGGGGAGGCGGCCCCAGCGCGGCAGGGCGAGCGTGCCGATCGCCAGCACGGTCTGGGCTCCGTAACTGACCCCGTAGTCCAAGGCCTGCCGCGCGGCGGCCGGATACCAATCGTGCCGCAGCGCGACGGTGATGACGGCAGCGGTGAGCAGGGTGGCTGCGACATGCCCGCCGAGGAACACGGCTGCGGCGCGCCGCTTCCCCCACCGGTGCTCCGCCCAGGCCAGGAAGCAGCAGACGCCGAGACCCAAGGTGATCAAGGTTCCGACGAAGTCGGTCGAGGTGACATCCGTGAGCGTACCGTCGAAGAACAGCGCGCTGCCGAGCAGCGCGGGCAGAGGATGCTCCTGCAGGTTGTCCAGGTTGGTGCTGAGGTAGCCCAACACGCTGTCCGCCCGATCGGCGGACAACCCGTAGATGACCCATGCATGGCTCGCCAGGAGCAGGCAGACATAGGCGAGGGTCAGCGGCGCACGGCGCGGGTACCCCCGCACGATGCGGAGTGGCCCGCCCCAAGGGCGCTGCGGTGACTGAGAGTTCATACCGTGGCATTCTCCAGGCCGAGCCGAGGACGGGAACCGGCGGGTGAGAGCACGAGGGGAGCCCTCCTCCGCGTCAGTCCTCCAGGCGGGACAGCCAGGTGCCGAGCAGCGTTTCGAGCAGCGCGGCCTCCTCCGCCGTCACGAGGTCCAGCAGACGGCGTTCGTTGCGCATGTGCTCGGTGAACGCCCGGTCCACGAGGTCACGCCCGGCCGAGGTGAGGGCGACGATCCGGCCGCGCTGGTCGTCGGCCGAGCGCCGCCGGGTGACGAGCCCGGACCGTTCCAGGCGGTCGATCCGCTTCGTCATCGCACCGGTGGTGACCATGGTGTGCGCGGCGAGCTCGCCCGGCGCCCGTTCGAAGGGCTCACCCGCGCGGCGCAGTGCGCACAGGACGTCGAACTCCCCCTCGCTGAGGCCGTAGCGGTCGTAGACGAGGCGGAGTTCTGCCCCGAGCCGGTCGGCGAGGCGGTGCAGTCGGCCGATCACGCCCTGTGGGGCGACATCGAGGTCGGGCCTTTCGCGGCGCCAGTCGGCCTGGATCCGAGCCACCCGGTCCAGGTCCGGGGGTGGGCCGTGCCCCTCGGACGAGACGTTTGCTTCCATGGAAGCTATATTACCTTCCATGGAAGCGAATATGCGCTGGGTGGCGCTGACGGCCGTGGCGCCGGTGGCCTGGGGGGCCAACTACTTCGTCACCCACGAGTTCCTGCCGGCGGACCGCCCGCTGTACGGGGCCGCCCTGCGAGCGCTGCCGGCCGGCCTGGTGCTGCTGGCGCTGTGCCGGCAACGGCCGCGCGGCGCATGGTGGGGACGGTCCGCCGTGCTCGGGCTGCTCAACGTGAGCGTGTTCTTCTTCCTGGTCTTCACCGCCTCCCAGCTGCTGCCGACGAGCGTGGCCTCGACCGTCATGGCGGTCTCCCCCTTGATCATGATGCTCGCCGCCTGGCCCCTGGTCGCCGAGCGGCCCAGCGTCGCTCACCTGGCGGGCGCCGTGATCGGGCTGGGCGGGGTGTGCCTCATGCTGCTCGGGGGCGCGGGCCGGATCAGCACGCCGGGCGTTCTGGCCTCGGCCGCAGCGGTGCTGGTGTCGTCCGTCGGCCATGTCCTGGCCAAGCGGTGGAACACCCGCACCGCCGGCACCGCCGGCACCGGAGTGCTCGCCTCGACCGCGTGGCAGCTCACCGCCGGAGGCCTGCTCCTGCTGCCGGTGGCCGTAGCCGTGGAGGGCTCCCCGCCACCGCTGTCCCCGTCGGCTCTCCTCGCGTTCTGCTACGTCGGCCTGGTCGCCACCGCGCTGGCCTTCGCGGTCTGGTTCGCCGGGCTTCGCCGTCTGCCCGCCGGGACGGTCGGCCTGATAGGGCTGCTCAATCCGGTCACCGGTGTACTGCTCGGGACGGCGGTCGCCGGGGAGGTACTGACGGGCCGGCAGCTGTGCGGACTGGCACTCGTGCTGGGAGGAGTCGCTCTGGGCCGGCCCCCGGGCAAAGGGCCGGCGTCGCCTCAGCCTGCACCTGACGTCGACTCACACCGGCTACGAGACAGGCGATTTCGGGCCATGGGGTCATCGTAATTCGAAGCGAGACATAATGCGCGCCGCTACGATTCGATCATGGGACCCCTGAAACCGAATCTCATCGAGCTCATAGTCGGGCTCATCACCTTCTTCGCCGTCTTCGCCGTTCTGGCCAAGGTCCTCCTTCCGCGGATCGACAAGACCCTCGCCGAGCGGGAAGAGGTCACTGCGGGCAGGTTCGAGCGGGCCGAGGCCGTCCAGGCGGAGGCGGAGCGCGTGCGGGCCGAGTACCAGGCAGAGTTGAGCGCCGCCCGTCACGAGGCCGCTCAGATCCGCCAGGCCGCACACGAGGAGGGCCTCGCCCTCGTCGCCGCCGTTCGCTCGGAGGGGCAAAAGGCACGCGAGGACATGATCGCCGCGGCCACCGTGCAACTGGAGGCCGACCGAGTGATCGCCGAGGCAGAGCTCCGCGAGCACGTCCTCGGGCTGGCGGCCGAGCTGGCCGGACGCATCCTCGGTGAGCCGCTCACCGACATGGACCGCGCCTGCGCCGTCGCCGACGCGTTCTTCGCCGACGCGGAGGCCGACACCACGAGCTGAGCTCAAGGCGGCTGCCGCGTCCGGGACGGGTGCGTACTCCGTCCCCCACCGCCCTAGAGTGGGGTGCCACCGGGCCCCGGACGGAGAGGTCGGCCATGACGAACCGTCATGCGGTGGTGGTCGGAGCCGGAATCGGCGGCCTCACGACCGCCGTCGCCCTGCACCGCCGGGGCTGGCGCGTCACCGTCTGCGAGCGCGCCCCCGAACCCCCCGTCACCGGCGCCGGAATCGGCCTCGCCCCCAACGCCCTGCGCGCGCTCGAGGCCGTCGGCGTCGATGTCTCCCGGGCGATCGGCGGCGCCGTACCCGCGGCGATGGGCGTGCGCCGCCCCGACGGCCGGTGGCTCACCCGGGCGGGCACGGCGGACATGGCGGCCCGCTACGGCATGGCGCCCCTCGCCGTCCCGCGCCCGGCCCTGACCGCCACCCTCGCCGCCGCTCTGCCACCCTCGGCCCTTCGTTACGGCACCGAGGTGACCGGCATCGACGATGCCGAGGGCTGCTGTCCGGCCGTTCGCACGGCGGCGGGCCCGGACCTTCCCGCCGATCTGGTCGTCGCGGCCGACGGGATCCACAGTCCGCTGCGCCGCGCACACTTCCCCGCGCACCCCGGACTGCACTACCTCGGTGAGACGGCCTGGCGGACCATCGTGGACGCGCCGGACCTGCGAATACCGGCCATGAGCGAGACGTGGGGGCGGGGGCGGCGGTTCGGCGTGACCCCGCTCGTGGACGGCCGCTACTACCTCTACGCCACCGCGGTCGTCCCGCGCGACACCCGCTTCGCCGACCCGCGCACCGAGCTGCGGCAGCGCTTCGGCTCGTGGCACGACCCCGTTCCGGCGCTGCTGGACCGCGTCGGGCGCCTGGACGCCGCCGATGTCCTGCGGAACGACCTCTACGACCTGGCCGCCCCGCTCCCGTACCTGCACCAGGGCCGGATCGCCTGGCTGGGCGACGCGGCCCACGCCATGGCCCCGAACCTCGGCCAGGGCGGCTGCCAGGCCATCGAGGACGCGGTGATCCTCGCCCGCCTGCTGCCCACCGGAGAGCGCGACGCCGTCGGCGGCGGCCCCGACGGCGAGGACACCGCCGTTCCGGCCGCCCTCGCCGCCTACACCGCCGCCCGCCGCGGCCGCACCGACGCCGTGCGTCTTCGGGCTCGCCGGGTCGGGCGTCTGGGCGTCGTACGCAATCCGGTCGTGGTGGCCGTCCGTGATCTCGCGGTCCGTGTCACCCCGGCCCGTCTGGCCCTGCGCGGCATGGACGACCTCTTCGACGGTTTCCGCCTCCCCGCCGCGTAGCGGACAGGCCGGCCGGGACCGGGTGCCCCTCAGGGAGTGGTGCTGACCGGGAAGGAGAAGCCGTAGCCCTGCTTCTTGAGCCAGGGCAGGTACTCCTTCAGTGCGGCGACGGTCTCGCTGCGGTCGCCACCCCCGTCGTGGAAGAGGACCGTCGGCTGCTGGGGGAGCTTGCCCTCCACGGTGGCCAGGATGGCTTCCAGACCCGGGCGGCTCCAGTCCTGGGGATCGACGCTCCAGCCCAGCGGGCGCATGCCGCTCGCGGCGGCGATGGCGCGGCTGTCAGGGGTGAAGGCTCCGCCCGGCGCGCGGTAGTACGCGACGGGGACCCCGGGAACGGCCTTCTCGATCATGGCCTTGCCGTCGAGGATCTGCTGCCGCTGGTAGGCGACAGGCTTGTGGTCCATCGTGACGTCGTGGTCGACGGAGTGGTCGCACAGCCGGTGCCCGTCGGCGGCGACCGCACGTGCCAGCTCCGGGTACTTCTGCGCCTTGGTGCCGATCATGCAGAAAGTGGCCTTGACGTGGTTCTTCCTCAGCGTTTCCAGGACCTGGGGCGTCCAGCGGGGGTCCGGGCCGTCGTCGATGGTGATCGCGACCTGGCGGCCCGCGCCCTGCGCCAGCCGGGAGATCCCCAGCGGGACCCCGGAGGCGCTCCGGACGGTCCCGTGGGCGGCGCCCTGGGCGGCACCCTCGGTTCCGGCCGGTGCGGAGTGGCCGCCGGGGGGCGCGTCCGGGGCGTGGTCCACCGAGCCGTCCGTGGCGGCGTACGCGGGAGTGCCGGCTGCCGCCAGGAGGCCGAGGAGGGCGGCCGCAGCGACGTAGCCCGCCCGTCGACGACGTGCGGAAGTGGTGGTGATGCGCATGGACGTGCTCTTCCTTTGCCCTCAGCCCCCGGATCTCGCTGGTCGGTCCAGGCTAGGTCATCCGTTCGGACCCCTTCCCCCACCAAATGGCCCGTTTTGTGTGGTTCAGTGCACACCAGCCCCTCGACCGGAGCCCGACAACCTCGGAGCACCAACGGTTGTGGCCGCGACCGGGGTGCCGTGACGCCTGTGAGCAGTGTCACGACCCGTCGACGCCGCGGGGCCGCGGGGAGCGTCTCCCGGTCGGCCGGCCTACGGTGCCGTCGCGGCTACCCAGTGCTTCCTGATGAGCGCGTACGAGGCGATGCGGTCACCGAGGTCGTAGACGGGGGTGGCCAGCATCAGCTCGTCCGCCCCGGTCTCGGCGGCCAGCTGTGCGAGCCGCCGCACAACGGTCTCGGGCGTGCCGACGGCCTGCTGGGCACGGAAGCCCGCCAGCGCCTGCCGCTCCTGCTCCGTGAAGGGGTGGCCGGCCGCCTGCGCCGGGGTCGGGAAGGGGGCCTGGCTCTCCCCCTTCAGGAGGCCGGCCTTGACGACGTTCATCGGCCCCGCACGCCGGACGGCTTCCTCCTCCGTCTCGGCGCACACCGCCTCCACGCACAGCAGCACCCGGGGCCGCTCGCACCAGCGGGACGGGGTGAACGCCGACCGGTAACGTTCCAGAACCGCAAGGGTGTTGTCCGGCCGGATGTGGTGCGCGACCGCGACCGGCAGGCCGAGTTCCGCGGCGAGCGCGGCCCCAGCGGGGCTGGAGGCGAGCAGCCACGGCTCCGGCAGCGGGCCCAGTGCCACCTCGTCCACCAGGAACGACAGGATCGCGGCCACGTCGTCCCGGTACTCGGCATCCGTCGCGGGGCCGGCGCCGCGGCGCAGCGCCCGCGCGGTGGCCTCGTCGAACGTGCCGGGACCGCGGCCGATGCCCAGGTCGATGCGGTCCTCGTGCAGGGCGGCCAGCGTGCCGAACTGCTCCGCCAGCGTGATCGGGGCGTGGTTGGGGGCGAGCACCCCGCCCGAACCGAGACGGATGGCCGAGGTCGACGCGGCCGCGTGCGCCGTCAGTACGACGGGTGGGAACGCGCCGATGGCGGGAGAGTGGTGGTGCTCCGCATACCAGATGCGGTGGTAGCCGAGGTTCTCCAGTTCTTGGGCGAAGGCCATGGTGTCCCGCAGGGTGTCCGCGGCTCGGGTGCCCGTTTGCACCATGGCGACTTCCAGCGCTGAAAGAGGTATGTCGAGCAGCATGGCGTCAGCATAGGGATCGCGGGTGGCGGCGCGGACGAGCGTGATCGTTTTCGCGCCACGCCGCCACGCCGCCCCACTGCCACGCCTCCCCGCCCCGCTGCCCCGCTGCCCCGCCTCCCCGCTGCAACCGGCTTCGCGACAGCCGGAGTCGTCGTTGCGGCTCAGTGCTCCTTGAGCAGGGCGCAGACGAAGTTCTCCTGCACGGTGCGCAGTCGGGCCAGCAGCGCGGGCTTGTTGCCCTTGCTGGTCTGGGTGTTGATCGAGAAGGTCAGCGACCGGGTGCCGTCGGGTGTGGTGGCGGCGAGCTGGGTGTATCCGGGGAAGTTCCCGGTGTGGCCGTAGAGCACTCCGCAGCGGGTGGTGTACTGGAAGATCGCCAGTCCGGCGGCGTTGGTGCCGGGGCCGGCCGGCTCCGAGGAGTCGCCGGGGCGGAAGGTCAGCTGCTCCTTGCGGGTCTGCGGCGACAGCAGCTCGGGACCGCCGTAGGCGCGGATGAAGGTGCCCAGTTCCCTGGGGGTGGAGACGATGCCGCCGGAGGCCCAGACACCGGAGGCGCCCACGGCCTCGCTGATGTCCTCCGGTTCGGCCGGCGGCTCGACGTCGTAGCCGTGCAGGTACGGCTGCGGGAGGCGGTAGCCCAGGGGCAGGCTGGTGCGGCGCAGCCCCAGCGGGCGGTACACGAGCTCCTTGAGGAGGTCCTCGTAGCGGCGGTCGGTGACGGCCTCGGCCATGAGCGCGACGGCGATGTTGTCCGAGTTGGAATATTCGTACAGGGAGCCGGGGGCGAAGCGCAGCGGCTCGTCGGCCACGAAGTCGAGGAGGGTGCGCGGGTCGAACACGTGGCGCGGGTCGGCGGTGAGGATCTCCAGGAACCCGGG
The DNA here is from genome assembly GCF_055595065.1 of Streptomyces sp. NPDC040545. Taxonomy (NCBI): domain Bacteria; kingdom Bacillati; phylum Actinomycetota; class Actinomycetes; order Kitasatosporales; family Streptomycetaceae; genus Streptomyces; species Streptomyces sp. NPDC040545. The sequence goes on along the minus strand of NZ_JBVIWA010000022.1, from coordinate 63,111 downwards.
GTCGGCCGAGTAGTCCGGCAGGCCGCTCGTGTGCTGGAGGAGCTGGCGCAGCGTCACCGCGTGCCAGGCCTCGGGCTGGCCGGGCAGGCGCTCGCCGATGGTGTCGTCGAGGGAGAGCGCGCCCTGGTCGACGAGCCGGAGGGCCACGGCCCCGCTGAACGCCTTGGCGATGCTGGCGATGCGCATGTGGTCGTCGGGGTGCGGTGGGCGACCGGTCGCGACGTCGCCGACGCCGGCCGTGTACACCTCGGTACGGTCGCCCCGGGTGAGCATGGCGATGGCCCCGGGAGGGCCGTCCTCCAGGGCGACCAGCCCGTCGAGCTGCCGCTGGAGGCGCTTGTCGTGGTGCGGGCGGCCGTCGCCCGGGCCCGGGTCACCGGCCGCCTGCGCGGGCTGCAGCAGCCCTCCGAGCGCGGCGGCGGTCAAGGCGGTGGCGGACAGCCCGGTGCGGAGGCGGTTTCGGCGGGCGCGGGCTCGGGCGTGGGCACGGGACGGCATGTACGTGGCTCCTGATGTGCTCGGGAACGGCCGGGAGGACCGGGGCGGGTGGCGCCCGGCCCGGCCCAGCAGTAGCAGCCCGGGCGACCCGCCGGGTCCGCGGCGCGCGCCGTGACCCCCCGGTTGGCCGCGCAAGTCGCCGTCGGACAGCCGCCGTCGGATCCAGGTCGCCGCAGAGCCGGGCGGGCTTCTGCCGTCCGTACCGCACAGCCTGCTCGCCTGGCCACGCCCCTGGTCCTGGTAGTCACGGGAGCGAGATGCCATCCTTCCGAGCGACGGGGAGAACATGCACGCACGCCGATCGGTCAAGGTCCTCGCCTCCACGGCCATCACCGTGCTGCTCGCTGTCGCCGGCGCACACGCGGAGGGAATGACCGGCCCGGACGGCCCGGTGCCCTCGGTTCCCGTACAGCACGGTGACAAGGGCGGATCCGGCATCTCCGGCTACGAGGTCGTGCGCCAGGCAGGAGCGGTCGTCGAGCCGAACGCGTTCGAGCAGGTCGCAGCCACCTGCCCGGCCGGGACCCGCCCCGGCACGGAGGTTGCCTCCGGAAGGGACAGGGACCGTCCTGTCAGTGCTCTCATGCGTGCTCGTCCCATGACGCACGCCCCCGTCGAGGCTCTGCACGACCTCGCCCACCGCCGACGATCAGCCGGACCGGCGCCGTCTCCGGCGGCCGTGGCAGGCGCAGGCCAAGGCCGCCGGGCGTGATCGAGCCGAGGACGCTCGCGCGCCGGGCGCCCGTGCACGAGGGGACGGTTCCCGGCAGACCGTGTGCGGTGAGCCAGCCCAGTACGGCGAAGGCGTACGCCTCCTTCGCCCCGGCGGGCAGCCCGAGTTCGTCCGAGGAGCGCACCACGCACCCGCCCGCCGCGCCGGCTCCGCCGGCCCGGCCGACCCCGCCCAGTTCCTCCCGCAGCCAGTCCATCAGCACCGGGTTGCGCGTCCCCCCGCCCGATGCGATCACCTCGGTCGCCCCGAAGGGCCGGATCGCGTCGGCGACGGTCCGGGCCGTGAGCCGGGTCAGCGTGGCGACGACGTCCTCGGCGGGCAGCGGCCCGCACGGGCCCAGCGCCGCGCGCAGATAGGGCAGGTGGAAGAGTTCCTTGCCCGTCGTCTTCGGCGCGGGACGGGCGTAGTACGGGTCGTCCAGCAGCCTTCGCAGCAGCGGCGGGTGGACCGCGCCGCGCGCCGCGAGAGCTCCGTCCGAGTCCATCGTGTACGGCTCGCCCGAGGCGTCGCGCCCCGCCAGCGCGCCCACCGCCGCGTCGATCAGCGCGTTGCCGGGGCCGGTGTCGAAGGCCAGCGGTTCGCCCCCGGTCCCCTGCGCCCCGCCCGGTACGACCGTCACGTTCCCGATCCCGCCCAGGTTGAGTGCGACCGGCACCCCGGGCCGGCCCCGCAGCCACATCACGTCGACGATGCTGACCAGCGGCGCCCCCTGTCCCCCGGCCGCCACGTCACGGGTCCGGAAGCCGGAGACGACGGGCCGGCCGGTCGCCTCGGCGATCCAGGCCGCCTCGCCGATCTGGAGCGTGCCGTGCACCCGGCCGTCCTCGGCCCAGTGGAAGACCGTCTGCCCGTGCGACGCCACCAGGTCGGCCCGGCCGCCGCACAGCTCCTCGTCCGCCCGCACCGCCGCCGCGGCGAAGGCCCGTCCGATGCGGGTGTCGAGCCGGCACACCGTGGCGAGGTCCGCCCGGGCGGGCGGCAGGGCCCCGGCCAGGTCCGCCCGCAGATCGTCGTCGTAGGCCGTGCTGACCATCCCCAGGGGCGTGAGCACCAGCGTGTCGCCGTCGAGGCAGAGGTCGGCGGCGGCCGCGTCGATCGCGTCGTAGGACGTGCCGGACATCAGCCCGACCACGCGCAGGGCGCTCACCGCAGCGCCCTCTCGTGGTCGTCGCCGCGCAGCGTCAGGAGCGCGGCGACGCTCACCGCGCAGGTCGCCGCCGCGTAGTACCCGGGGACGTCGAGGTTCCCGGTCCGCTCGACCACCTCGGTGATGATCAGTCCCGCACAGCCCGAGAACACGGCGGTGGACAGTGCGTACGCCAGCCCGAGCCCGGTGCAGCGCACCCTGGCCGGGAACATCTCGGCCAGCATCGCGGGCCCCGGACCCGCCATCAGGCCGACGCCGGCGCCCGCGGCGAACAGCGCCGCCCCCTTCGCGTACGCCGGTCCGCCGGGGTCCCGCACCAGGTGCAGCAGCGGGAGCGCGAGCACGGCGACCAGCAGGGCCCCCGCCACCATCACCGTCCGCCGCCCGATCCGGTCGCTCAGCCTGCCGGCGGGCAGGATCGACGCGGCGAACCCCAGGTTCGCCAGGACGGTGCCGAGCAGGGCCCGCTGGAAGCTGGTGCCGAGCGTGCTCTGCAGGTAGGAGGGCATGACCACCAGGAAGGTGTAGCCGGCCGCCGACCAGCCCATCATCCGGCCGACCGCCAGCACCACGACCCGGACCGTCTCCCCGGGACGCGGCCGGGGCCCGCCTCGGGTCCCGGCGCCTCCCGGTGCGCGACCGCCCGGCGCGCGACCGCCCGGCGCGACGGCGGGTGGCGCGTCCGGGGGCAGCCGCAACCGCAGCCGCAGCGCGACGAGCCCCAGCGGCAGGGTCAGCAGGAACGGCACCCGCCAGCCCCACCCGTACAGCTGCGACGTGGTCAGTACGCTCGCCAGGGCCACTGCCACGCAGGCGCCCGCGAGCAGGCCGAGCGCGACCGTGAACGACTGCCAGGCCCCGTACAGGCCCCGGCGGCCCGGTGGCGCGCATTCCGTCATGACCGAGACCGCCCCGCCGAACTCTCCGCCCGCCGACAGTCCTTGCAGGATCCGCAGCAGGGTCAGGAGCCAGGGCGCGGCCGCGCCGATCGAGGCGTACGTGGGCAACAGGCCGATCATGGCCGTGGCACCGGTCATCAGGCAGACGACCAGGACGAGCGCGGGCCGCCGTCCCGCCCGGTCACCGAACCGCCCGAACACCGCGGCCCCGACCGGGCGGAAGAAGAACGCCAGGGCGAACGACGCGTACGCCTTGACGAGGCCCTCCACCTCGCTGCCGCCCGCCGGGGTGAAGAACTGCGCCGCGATGACGGTGGCGAAGCAGCCGTAGATCCCGAACTCGTACCACTCGATGAAGTTGCCGACGGATCCCGCCGCCAGTGCCCGGCGCGCGTCGTCCGGCCGGACCGTCGCAGGAGGCCGCACCGGACCGGGGACGGGTGTGGTCATGGATCAAGCGTGCTGACCCGCGGGCGGCTCCACAAGTGCCGTCCGCCATCTGCCGTACGCCGCTCCTGCGGGGGGGGTCAGGCGCGCCGGGTGCCCACCAGCCGGAAGGCGGCGTACAGGGCGACACCGCCCAGGACCAGGACCGGCGAGCTCTCGACGAGCTGCGTCGGCCAGTAGTGCGAGACCGGGTGGAACTCCGCGTACCAGCCGGTGACGTCCATGTCCGCCGGGCAGACGCGCAGGTCATGGGTCCGCTCGAAGCAGGCGTACGCCGGGCTTCGCTCAGCCGGCCTCCGTATCCTCCTCCGGCCGTTCGGCGTGCTTGTCCTTCGGCTCGTCCCTCAGCCACAGCGGGTGCTCCCGCTCCGCCCAGGGGCGCTCGACGGACCCGGTGCGCATCCCTCTGCGTGCCTCCGGGTCGGCGAGCGCCATCCTGATGTGCCCGGCCAGCACCACCCCGATGGCCAGGGCCAGCCAGTCGTGCACGAAGGTGGCACTGGTGCGCCACACCAGCGGTGTCAGGTGGGTGAACCACATCAGCAGACCGGTCGCCAGCATCACCAGGACAGCGCCCGCGATCCACGACGCGTAGATCTTCTGGCCGGCGTTGAACTTCCCCGCGGGCCGCGACGCGCGCCGTCGGTCCCGTCGCCGCACGGCGCGCAGCCACCTCCTGTCGTGCGGTCCGAAGCGGTTCAGCCTGCGCAGATCGGCCCGGAAGGCAGCAGAGGCGAGACCGGCAAGGAACGGCGCGGGCAGCAGGATCCCGGCCCATTCGTGGACCGTCACCACGAGATCTCTGCGGCCGACCAGTTCGGCGAGCTGCGGTACGTACAGAGCGGCCGCGGTCGCCACGCACAGCAGGGTCAGCGCGGCGGTCGTGCGGTGGACCCAGCGCTCGGCACGGGTGAACCTGGCGACCCGTCGGGCCGGTTCAGACGGTCGGGGTGTCACTGCGCCCGTTGGACCCGCCGACCCAGGCGTCGACGTCATAGCCCCGCTCCTCCCAGTAGCCGGGTCGCACCTCGGACGTGACGGTGATCCCGGAGAGCCATTTCGCCGACTTGTAGAAGTACATCGGCGCGACGTAGAGCCGGACCGGGCCGCCGTGCGTGTGGCTGACCGGCTCGTCCTGCATCTGCAGACAGACCAACACGTCGTCCCGCCGGGCCTGCGCAAGCGTGAGGCTCTCGCTGTACGTGCCGTCGAAGCAGGTGAAGCGGATCGCCTTGGCCTCGGGGCGGACACCTGCGGCGTCCAGCAACAGGGACAGCCTGACGCCGGCGAAGGGGGTCTCAGGGACCCGCCAGCCCGTGACGCACTGCACGTCCCTCACCACACGGTTCTGCGGCAGCGCGCGCAGGGCGTCGAGGGTGTACGTCGCAGGGCGCTCGACCAGGCCGTCCACGGTGAGCCGGTAGTTCTGCTCGTCCTTGCGCGGTACGGAGGTGGCGACGGAGTAGTAGCGGAAGCCGCCCCCGTTGGGAAGCAGCCCGGTGAGCCCGGTCGGGTCCTTGTCCGAGGCGGCCCCGAGGAAGGCCTCGATCCCGCGCTGCACGTACGGAGCGGCAGCGAGGCCCCCGGCGCCGAGCCCGAGCATGCCGAGCACGAGACGGCGACCGACGGGGGTTCCCTCGAAGTCGGGGTGGTCTGTCGTCACCCCTCGATTCCAGCACCCCGGGGTGCTGGAGGCCAGGGAGAACGGTGCGACGTCAGACTTCCGTCACAGATCCTTCCGGTCTCCCGGCAGGCGCCCTACCGGGCCGGGCGCATTTCGGGCAGGATGACCCGGCGCACCGGAGGTCACCCGCGGCGGTGGCCCCGGCCCGGTCCCGCCCGCGATCCGGAGGTCCCAGTGGCTCGGCACGACGACCAGGCGCGGCGCGACGAGCTGTACCGCGATCCCTATCCGCTCTACGAGCGGGCCCGCCGGGCCGAGGGGCTGACGTACGTGCCCGAGTTCGACGCGTGGCTGGTGGCGCGCGACCGGGACGTACGGGAGGTGCTGCTGCGCGCGGAGGACTTCTCCTCGGCCCATGCGCTCCTGCCGGACATACCGCTCTCGGAAGCGGCGCTCGGCGTCCTGCCGCGAGGGTTCGGCCCCCGGCCCACCGTCGTGTCCAGTGACGGCGCGGCCCACCGGCGGCACCGGGCTCCGCTGAACCGGGGGCTGTCCGCCGCCCGGGTGGCAGCGCTGCTGCCGTACGCCCGGACGTGCGCGAGCGAGCTGGTGGACGGCTTCGCGGCGGACGGGTCGGCGGAGCTGGTGGAGGCGTACGCCCGGCGGCTGCCCGGGATGGTGGTCGGACGGCTGATCGGCCTGGACCCGGCGGACGTGCCCGCGGCCGTGCACGGCGGCTACCGGGCCGAGGAACTGCTGTTCCGCCCGCTGTCGCCGGAGAGGCAGGTGGCCGCCGCCGAGGACGTGGTCGCGCTCCAGCACCTGCTGGACGGGTACGTCCGCGACCGGCGCGAGCGGCCCCGGGACGACATGTGCTCGACCATGGTGGCCGCCCTGGCCCCCGGTGACAGCGAGCTCACCCTCGAACAGCGCCACGAACTGGTGACGAGCCTGCAGAACCTGCTGATCGCCGGATTCCTCACCACGAGCGCCCTCATCGGCACCATGCTGCTGCACCTGCTCGGCGACCGGCGGCAGTGGCGGATGCTCCGCGCCGATCCCACCCTGATCCCGGCGGCGGTGGAGGAGGCCGTCCGCCACGACACCGCCATCCAGGCGTTCCGGCGGACCACCACCCGGCCGGTGACGCTCGCCGGGGTGAAGCTGCCCGCGGGAGCCACGGTGCTGGTGGCGTACGGCTCGGCCAACCGCGACGAGCAACGGTACGAGCGAGCGGGCGAGTTCGACATCACCCGGCCCGCGAACCGGCAGCACCTGGCCTTCGGGTACGGGACCCACGGCTGCCCCGGTTCGCAGCTGGCCCGCGATCAGCTCCGTCTGACCCTCGAGCTGTTCATCCGTCGCATGCCGGAGCTGCGACTGGACCGCGACCGTCCCCGGCCGCAGATGCGGCCGACGCTGATCCACCGCTCACCGCAGGCCCTGTACGTCACCTGGTGACACGGCGGCCATTCACTCGTCCGAGCTGCGCGGGGTGCGGGTGTGGATGTGGATGTGGATGTGGCGCCGGCCGGGCCGCGGCCTGCCCGCCCTTGTCTCCCGCTCGCCCCGCCGCCGGTTGCCGCCGGTTGCCGCCGGTTGTTGCCGGCATGTGGCGGTCTCGTGATGGCGCTCGTACTCGGCAGGCTTCCCTTCAACCGCCGGGGAGCCGGGATTCACCCGTGAGCACGCCCGGCCCCGCCGAAACCGGCACGGGCAGGGCAACCCCGCAGGGATCCATGACGTCCTCACGTACAGGACGCGCCGCCCACGGGGCGGCGCGTGTACCGCTGAGAGGACCACGTGATGAGTGAGAAGGCCCGGCGCCTGTTCGACGCCCTCGACCTCGACCAGGACGGCACGCTGACCCGCGCCGAGGTCATCGGTGCCCTGCGCTCCAAAGGTCCGACCCTCGCGGCGCAGGGAGCCATCCCCGTCTGGGGCGTCGGGGACAGCGACGACTCCTCGGCGCTCTTCGACGCGGCCGACCAGAACGGCGACCGCGTGCTGACGTTCGAGGAGTTCGCGGCCGTGGTCGACCGGCGCTTCGGCTGGTAACGGCGGACCCGCCGAGCAGGCCCCGCCGTTCGACGACCGCGGCCTGCGCCGCCAACTCCCCGGGTCGGCGCGGCGGTCCGGGACCGGGTGAGGCGGGGCCGGTCCGGTCCGGTCCGGTCATTGGGTACGCTCTCGGTTGACTTCGGGGCGCCGGCAGGTGTGCTGGATCGCCGCAATCAGAGATGGGTCCCCATGGGCAGCGCACCTTCCGCCGATTTTTTCCAGCCGCTCAAGGCGGACGACCCGGCCGTCGTGGGCGGCTACCGCCTGGCAGCCGTGCTGGGCGCGGGCGGCATGGGCAAGGTCTACCTCTCCTACACACCGGGCGGCCGGCCCATCGCCATCAAGGTGATCCGGCCCGAGTTCAGCGAGGACCCCGAGTTCCGGCGGCGCTTCCAGCAGGAGGTGCGGGCCGCGGAGCGGGTCCAGGGGCTCTACACCGCACCGGTCATCGATTCGGACACCGAGGGCGCCCAGCCCTGGCTGGCCACGGCCTACGTGCCGGGCCCCTCGCTCGCCCACGCCGTGGCCCGGCACGGCGCGCTGCCGGTGCGCAGCGTGCTGCTGCTGACGGTCGGGGTCGCCGAGGCGCTGCACGTCATCCACGGCGCGGGCATCGTCCACCGGGACCTGAAGCCCGCCAACGTGCTGCTCGCCTCCGACGGCCCGCGCGTCATCGACTTCGGCATCGCCCGGGCCGCCGACTCCACCGCCCTGACGAGTACCGGCGTCAGCGTCGGCACGCCGGCGTTCATGGCTCCCGAACAGGCCTCGGCCGGGACGGTCACCCCGGCCACCGACGTCTTCGCCCTCGGGCAGATCGCGGCCTTCACCGCGATCGGGGCGTCCGTCTTCGGCGACGGGCCCTCGCACGCGGTGCTCTACCGGATCGTGCACGAGGACCCCGACCTCAGCGCCCTGCCCGAGGAACTGCGACCGGTGGTGACCCGCTGCCTCAGCCGCGACCCGGCCGACCGCCCGACCCTGACCGAGGTCATCGAGCTGTGCAACGCGGCCTCGGAGGCACCGCTGCGCCAGGGCGAGGACTGGCTGCCGCAGGCCGTCGCCGGTTCCATCACCGAGCGGCTACGGCTGCCCGCTCCGGCGCCGACTCCCGCTCCGGCACCGGCTCCGGCTCCGGCACCTGCTCCGACTCCGACCGAGGTCGCGGCGCCGCAGCCCCCGGCCCCGGCGGTACCCGCCGCGCCCGGGCACATGCCGACCGATGTGGCCGCCGCGGCGCCGACGCAGACGGCTCCGGCGCCGGGGGCTCCCGGGGCCGTACCGCCGGGATACCGGACGCCGCCCCCGTACCCGCAGCCCTCGTACCCGCAGCCTTCGTACCAGCAGCCGCCGCAGCAGCAGCCCCCGTACACCCAGCCCTCGTACGCCCCGGGCCACAGCACGCCGCCGCCGTTCCACGCCCAGGGCTTCGTTCCCGGTCCGCCCGCTCCGCCACGCCCCAAGCGGACGGGGCTGATCGTCATCGGGGCGGTCGCGGCGGCGGTCATCGGGCTCGCGGTCATCGGGTCCCTGCTGCCCGACGGCTCCGAGAAGGGCGGCGGCGACAAGGCGTCCGGCGGCGGTGCCTCTTCGGGTGCCGCGCAGAAGCGGCCCGACCCGCAGCCGGTCTCGTACCAGGGCATCGAGGTGCCGCAGAACCACCAGCTGATGTTCGCCGACAACCCGCCGCGCCCGGCCGAGGAGCCGACCGGTGCCGGGGTGCTCTACGGCCACGGAGACCTCTTCTACTACCGGGACACTTTGTTCGGGGACGAGAAGTTCGGCACCGCGAACGGCAAGCTCGTCCTGCTGAACAACTCCGAGAAGGGCTCCTTGGAGACCTGCCGCGCCGTGACCCGCTTCACGGAGAAGATCGGCCTCGACCAGCTCACGGACGGCTCGCAGGTCTGTGTGCTGAGCAAGGCCGGCCACATCACGCTGGCGACCTTCCGCGGCAGGTCGGGTGTGAAGGAAGAGACCAGGTTCATCACCGTCGACCTGACGGTCTGGCGCAATGCCGAGGCCGCGGCGAAGGACTAGGACGGGCATCCGAGTCGCTCCCCTTCGGTGCCTTCGATCCCGAGGAGGCCTTCGTGGAGCGGGAACGCCTCGTCCCTGAGGTCGGTCTCCGAGCCCGCCGAGCTCGCGGAGATGGACGCGCTCTGCGCCTACCTCCACGTGGTGGAGACGCCCAGTTCTCCTTGGGTCGCGTCCGCGGTGCCGCCCCTGCGCAAACCGGACGCGGAGGAGCGCGCCGCGGCCGCCGCGCGGCTCGATGCGGCGGGCGCGCCGACCGCCGACCAGCGGCTGCTGCGCGTACTCCTCGACGACGACCAGCCCGCGTTCGAGCAGGCCCTGACCGGCCGTCTCCTGGAACACCGCGACGGCGCCGGTCCGGATGCCGCGCCGCGGACGCTGCTGCCGGTCATGGCCGTCGCCCTGGCGGCCCTCGCCGTACAGGCACACGGCCGGGAGCTGAACGTGCGCTCCGGTTACCTGCCGACGGGCCTCCTGCGCGCCCCGGGCCGGTAGGGCTGCTGGGGTGTGTGTGACAAACGATCACCGCGTGTGTCTTGGGTGCTTGGCGCAATCACTTGTCGCGCCGGCGCCGGCCGGCGAATCTGGGTCGATGCCAGGACAGGGGAAGCGGAAGCGGCGGCAAGAGGCTGGGAGGCAGCGGCCGGCTGCTCGCACTGCGCCGGACGCAGGCCAGTGGGAAGTGGTCCTTGAGACAAGGGACCCGGCGGAGCTGCGCGCGCATTTGCGCCGTCTTCGGGAGACGGGGACCGACGAATCGCCCGTCCGGATCGACACGCTGTGTCGGCGCCCTGTGGAACAGAGCACCTACCGGCTGAGCCGGTTCGTGGCAGACGCGGCGCGCGAGTCGGACCGCGAGCCTTCTGGCCATTGATGCTGTGGCGGGCCGAGGGTGTGCTGCGGCGGCTGCGGACCGGGGCGCCGTGGCGTGATCTCCCGGAGCGGTACGGCCCGTGGCAGACGATCTTGAGCGGGTCGCTCGCTGGGAGGCGGACGGGGCAGCGCCCGGATGCGCAGCCTCGCCCTCGCCGGATCCACGACCAACCCTGCGAGGGGGCCTGCAAATCGTCTGCGGATCAGCCGTCAGGCTTGGCTGACGGCGGCCACGGCGGCCACGGCGGCCGGGAGGACGGCGGGGCGGTCGAGGAATGCGAGCACGGCCCGCTTCTGCGGGAGGTACACCTCGGGCAGGTCGATCTCCGGGAGGGTGATCTCGCCCTGCCGGACGAAGCCGAGCCGGTTCAGCAGGGCGAGGGCCTTGTCGTTGGAGGCGTCGGGCTCGGCCACCGCGCGCAGGACGGCCGGGTCGCGGAAGGTGAACCGGATGAGCGACCCGATCAGGGTCCTGCTGAATCCGGGCCGGGGGCGGCCGGTCACCGGTGCCAGCATCAGGTGGACGCCGATGTCGCCCTCCCGCACCGCGTAGCACTCGCTGACCCGGTCCTCGGTGGGCTCGTACGTCTGGAAGAGCGCCACGGGCTCGTCGTCCAGCCGGACCATGAACGCGTGGTGCGTGTCGCGGCGGTCCACGTCCTCGTAGATCTCCTGGACCAGTTCCCGGCTGACGCCGTTCATGCCCCAGAACCGCGCCCGCTCCTCGACGACCCAGGCGTGCAGCACGGCGGAGTCCGCGACGGGGTCGACCGGGGTGAAGCGGACCGTGCCGAAGCCTTCGACGGTCTCGGTCAGGACGTCCGCGCGCGGGGAGACGAGGGGAGTGGACTCGGGTCTCATAAAGGTTCCGTTCTGCTCGGTCGGCAAGGACCGGCGGGGGTGGAGGGCGCTCGCACGGCCCAAAGTTAGGCTGCCCTAACTATAGGCACCTCCAGAAGGAGCTCCGGAGGGGGCCGGGCCGTGGAGGGTGCCGGGCGCCCTGGACGAGGAGGAGCTGATCGTCATTTAAGATTCAAGGCGGCCGTCGGGCTGCGGCTCGTCGCTCTGCGCGGCGGCTGCGGAACGGTCAGGCCGACCGGTCGAGGAGAGCAGCCTGAGTCAAGGCCCTGGTCCGGACGGCGACCACATGACGCTGATCATGAAGATCCCGGGGAATCGCGTGAGCGCCGGCGTGCGTCTCAGTGGTGTGGGGCGCCCAGCCCACCCGCCCACGAACAGAAGACCCCCAGGGAGAAGTGAGGTATGCCAGTGATCTGCGTCGGAGGCATGATCGGCATCGGCAAGACGAGTGTGGCCGAGCTGCTCGCCAAGGAGCTGGGCAGCGACGTCTTCTACGAGAGCGTGGAAGACAACCCGATCCTTCCGCTCTTCTACACGGCGAGCCCCGAAGAGATCCAGGCGAAGCGCTACCCCTTCCTGCTGCAGCTCTACTTCCTGCAGACCCGGTTCGCCTCGATCAAGGAGGCGTACAAGCAGGGGGACAACGTCCTCGACCGGTCCATCTACGAGGACTGGTACTTCGCCAAGGTCAATCACGACCTGGGCCGGATCAGCTCCCTCGAGATGCAGGTGTACGAGGGGCTGCTGAACGAGATGATGCGCGAGATCGACGGCCTGCCGTACCGCAAGGCACCCGATCTCATGGTCTACCTCAAGGCGGACTTCGAGACGGTGCTGCACCGGATCGGACTGCGGGGCCGCGGTTTCGAACAGGACGAGAGCCTCGTCGAGTACTACCGGACGCTGTGGTCCGGCTACGACGACTGGGTGCACAAGCACTACTCGGCCAGCGAGGTCCTCGTCATCGACATGAACCACACGGACGTGGTGAACAACCCCGAGGACGCGGCCCGCGTGGTGCAGGAAGTCAAGGACGCCCTGGCGACGGTCGCGCACCGGGTCTGAGCCTCCCCGGTTCCTGATCCTGCCGGCCAGGGTCGCTGCGGCCCGGAGGCGAGGCTGTGGCCGGACGGGCGGGGCACCGTCCGGGCGCAGGCCCTGCGGCGGGCCCCGGCCGGCGGCCCTCGGCGGCGGCCTCCGGGCGAGCGGTTCGTACACGACCGGTGCCGCCCGGGCGCCGACAGTGCCGTCATGACCCCGTCCAGCGAAACCCCCGGTCCTCGCCGTCAGGCTTCTGCGGCCTCCGCGGCTGCCGTGCTCTCCGGGTCCCGGCCCCGCGACGCCGCGCACCCTGCCCGACCGTTCACACCGGCCGCGGGCCGCTTCGCCCCCACCGGTTTCTACGACCCCGTGGCCGCCCTGCGTGCCGGTGAACGGAACCCTCCGGAAAACACCGCCCCGGTACCACGCGTACCCCTCCCCCACCCCGAACCCCGGCCCCAACTCCCGCCCCACACCCCGCACCCCGCACCTGGTCGTCGCCCGTCCCCGCGCGCCCAGACTGCCGGAGTCCCGGCCCTCGCCCGGGGTCCGCTGACGGGCGCACGTACGCTGTGAGGGCGCCCGCTGCCTCCAAGTCCTTGCCCGGGCGGTCGAACTCGTCGACGATGCTTCCAAGCCACGGCCTTCCGGATCCCACCGGGCCCGGCCGGGGCAGGGGAGAACAGGGGAAACAGTGACAACGAACAGCAATCCGAAGAAGCGCCCGATGGCCGCAGCGGCACTCATCCCGCTCTTCGTGCTCGCAGGGCTGCTGCTGGGCCCGGCGGCAACCGCCTCGGCGGCCGCTCCGGCGGCCCGGCAGGCTCCTGCCGCCGCAGCGCTTGCGCACAGTGGCCTGCGCGCCGGCGCCGGCGTGGCAACCGGTGTCCACGCACCGACGTCGTCCCAGGTCAAGGCCACCACCGGGAGCAAGAAGGGCAAGAAGACCAAGAAGAAGAGCGGGCTGTTCAAAAAGCTCTTGATCGTCGTGGTCGTCGTCATCCTGCTGCTCGTCGTCCTGTACGTGGTCCGCCGGGCTCTGCGCCGCAGGTCCGCCTAGTAGCGCCGGCCGCCCGGAGGGCGGGCCCCGCAGCGTCTGGCGCCCTGCCTCGCAAGGCGGAGGGCCGCCCCTGTACTGGACGTACTCGGGCGCGCCCGACAACCTGGGGGTCCCCCGGACGGAGTCTGGGGGACGAGGTGCGGTGCCAGGCGCCGCGGGGCAGGCGGGGCTTTGCGGACACGGCCTGGGAAGCGGCTACGGCTGCGCGAGCAACCTGTCGATCCGTGCGCGGATCTCCTCGTCCTGGAGGACCGCCCGGTAGTCGCCGTACTCCGAGAACCGGCGGTCCGCGGCCGCCAGTGCCGTGAGGGCTTCCCGGACCGGTGGGGTGAGGGTTCCGTGGTGCGTGAGCGCGTCGAGGGCGGTGGGGAACGTCCAGTGCCACTGCCCGGCGGCGGCGAATGCCAGGACCATCGCCTCTGCCCGCGCCGGCTCCGGCAACGGCGGTTCCCACGGCTGCGGGTACGGCGCGGGCTCACCGGGCAGCAGCGGGTTCTCCCCCCACGCGCGGAGCACCTTGCGGAGGTCCTCGACCAGCCACCCCGCGCGGGAGACCTCGTCCCGAAGGGCTTCCCGTACGGCGGGCAGAAGCACTGCGGCGTGTGCGCGCAGCGGCCGGAGGACGTCGGCGACCTCCGGCAGCCGCGGTTCGCCCGGGAAGAAGCCGTAGCCCTGCACCTCCCGGTAGGGCGCGACGAGGCGCTCGACGAGCCCGGGCAGTGCGCGAGGGTCCCCGATCCGGGTCAGGGCCCACCGCGCGTGGTCACCGACGGTGCCGTCGAAGAACTTCGATTCTCCGGGGTCGTCGAGGAGCGCCGCGAGCCGGTCGGCGTGCGGTGCCGCCCTGGGGCCGAGCACCGCCATCAGATGCGCGGCCTGGTGGCGCACGTCGTCGTCCGGGTCGGCCAGCAGCCCGGCCGCCAGCGGCAGCACGGCCGCTTCCACGGAGGGCCGGGCACCAGCAGGCGCCACGCCTCGTCCAGCGCGCACCGGCGCAGCTCCGCATCGCCGATCCGGCTCCCGGTCCCGGCCAGGGCGGTCACGAACGAGGTCGCCACCGCCATGTCGAGCTCCAGCAGTTCCACGACCCGGGCCGCGACGTCATTGCGCTCGTACGGGCTTTCGCGGTCGAAGGTGTACCAGACCTTCCCGAACTCCGGGGCGAGCGCGGGATCTGCGAGGATCTCCAGCAGCATGGGGTGGGCGCGCAGCGCCACCCGCGGGTCCAGAGGTGCGGCGGCGATCACGGCCGCCACCCGCAGCACCGGATCCTCGCCGTGCAGGAGACCGTCCAGCACGGCCCGTACCCCGGCGTTCTTCGGCCCCGTGGGGTCCCCGGCGTTCTTCGGCTCCGTGGGGCCCTCTGCGGCCCGCTCCCGAACGTCCGTCCCCCGTCCGGGGAATCCTGCCAGTGCGGGCGAGCATGCGGCCAGGCGATCCCTCAGGCGGACGGCCCGGTCGGACCGCCGGGGCCGGGCAGCCGACGGAGTTCGAGCAGAACCATCGCGATCTTCACTGCGGTGGAAATCGTCAGGGCCTGGAGGAACGGCATGCCCGTCAGCCACAGGGCCACCATCATGACCGTGAGCACCAGGAACGCCGGGAGCAGGTTGGTCCGCCTGATGGCGGTCCGCAGGTGTCCGGCTCGGCTCCGATGCCGGCCCACCGTACCGATCGGGCACGCGGCGACGCTCTCTTCTTCGGCATGCTGCATGGACTGCTGTCCCTTCCTCGTGGTCGTCCCCGGGAACGAGCCTCGGGCCCGCCCCGGCGGGCTGCCACTGCTGCCACCCGCCCCGCCGCCATCCGACGTACAGGTTCACCTCACCGGCCCAGGTCCGCAGCGCCCGCCCCCGGGCGACCGGGGCGCTTGGTGAGGAGCCGGCGCGCGCCGAGTAGCCTTGGCGGTCATGATCGCGAATCAGTGCCGTGCGGCGACGAAGAAGGGCGAACGGTGCCGGGTCGACGCGCGACCGTCGGGACTGTGCCACACACATGATCCCGTGGTGCGGTGCCGGGTACCGAACGCCAAGGGCAAGCCGTGCGTGATCGCGACGGGCGGCGGCCCGTGCCACCGGCACGAGGGACAGCAGCAGGCCTCCGTCGAGGCGGCCATGAAGCTGGTCAGGCTCTACGAACTGGCCGGAACGGATCCCCTCTTCGCGGTCGAGCAGCCCGCGGACGAGGATCGCTGCTCGCCTCCCGAGGCCACGACCACCGCGGAACCGGGTGGGACTCCGCTGTCGCTGGCGTTCGTGGCCCGCACCCTCAACCTCGGCTGAACGAACGGTCCTTGGCAGGACCGTCCGTGGCCGTCGGACCCCTGGTCGTGTCGTACCGTTCCCGTCGATCCGTCAGGACACCGGCCGGACGAGGCCGCCGGACACCTGCCGCAGCGCCGCGGCCAGTCGGTCGCGGGCCTCGGTCTGGGCAGCGATGCGTTCGTCGAGGACCACGAGCCGTTCCACCGCGACGCGCAGACCTGTGACCGAAGGCTCCGCCGCCGCTACGTTTCCGTCCAGACACGGGGCGAACACCCGTACGTCCTCCAGCGTGAGCCCGGCGGCCAGCAGGTAGCGGATGTTGCGCACGCGCACCGCCGCCCGTTCGTCGTAGACCCGGTAGCCGTTGGCCGCCCGCTCCGAGGAGATCAGCCCCGCCTGTTCGTAGTGCCGCACCGCACGGGCCGTCGTCCCGGTCACCTTCGCCAACTCGCCTGTCCGCACCTCTGCCACCTCCGGTGGCCACTCCTATCACGCCACCACAGCCCCGCCGTCGACCGGGAGTACCACTCCGGTGACGAACGACGCCCCGGGCGCGGCAAGCCGGGTGATCGCCCAGGAGACCTCCTCCGGTCGGCCGATCCGGCCCATCGGGGTGTGCGCCAGCTGCCAGGTGCGCACCGCCGCCATCTGCTCCGGTGCCAGGCCCTGATGCTCGCCGATCGGGGTGTCGACCGCACCGGGGGCGACCGCGACCACCCGTATCCCCCGGGGCGCCAGCTCCACCGCCCAGCTCCGGGTCAGCAGTTCCAGAGCGGTCTTGGTCGCCGCGTAGACCGAACTGCCCGGCCAGGCCCGCTGGCCCACCGAGGTGCTGACGTTGACGATCACGCCCCCGGTGGTCTCCAGAGCGGGCAGTGCGGCTTGCGCCAGCAGGATGGGCGCGACCAGGTTGGTGGCGATCTGAGGCGCGATCATTTCGGGCGTGAGCGCGCCGAGCGCGCCGCTGCGCACGATGCCCGCGTTATTGACCAGCACGTCCAGCCGGCCGTGCGTCTCCAGCACCCTCCTGACGATCCGCTCGGGCTCGCCCTCGCCCGTGATGTCGGCGGCCAGCGGGGTGATCCGGGCCCGGTCGGCGGCGGCGGTCTCGCCGAGCGGTTCGGCCCGACGTCCGACCGCGATCACGTGGGCACCCTCGGCTGCGAAGGCGCGAGCGGTGGCCCGGCCGATCCCGGTGCCGGCCCCGGTGACGACGACGATCCTGTTGTGCTGCCGTTCGGCGTTGTTGTCCATGCCCGTCATCGTTCAACCTTGCCGCCAGTGGCAAGGTCAAACTGCCGGTCGGCCAACGCCCCACGGCAACTGACATGATGGCCGGATGCCCACTTCGCCCTCTGCCCTTACAGATCTGTGGTTGCGCGGGGTCGCGGCCAACACGGGAGCCCCGGCCGGCGTCCTGCTGCGACTGCTGGACCCGGCCGCCGGGGAGGCCCGGCAGATCCTGTGCGAGAAGCGCCCGCTTCCCCAGGAGGTCATGGACGTGGTGGTCGCGCACTCGGACCACAAGGTGCGCCGGGCCTTCGCCCGCAACCCCCACGTCCCGCCGGCCCAGCGCGCCCGTCTGGTCAAGGACCCCCACTGCCTCGTCCGCGCGAGTGTCGCCGGTGGACCCCGCCCGCGCCTACGGCAACCCCGGCCGCTGCCCGACGACGCCCTCATATTCCTGCTGACCGCCGAGGAAGCCGGCGAGACCGGACTGCTCACGGCGAACGAGATCGCGTCCGAGCTGGTGTCCTCGTGTCAGATACCCAGTTCCTTCATGCGCAGGATGCTCAGGCACGAACTGCCCGCACTGCGGATCTACGCGTCGGGGCCGTGGTCCTGGCTCACCCCCGAGCAGCGAAAGGTCCTGCTGGCGGACCCGCATCCGGACGTCCGGGCGTCCGCCGAACGTGGCGCGCGGACGGAGGACCCCGCGGCCATGGAGGCAGACCTTCCGGAGCATGCCTGCCATCACCGGTGGTCGATCCTCATCAACTACGCGCTGTCGGAGGCCGTCGTCGAGGCGTCCCTGGCCGATCCGGAGTGCCGGTGGGCCCTCGCCTGCAACCCGTACACGCCCCGCGACGCCTGCGCCCGGCTCGCCCGTGACGTCGACCCCCGGGTCCGCGAACGCGTCGCCGCCCGGGCCGACCTCGATGCCGCGCTGTGGGCGGAGCTCGCCGAGGACCCCGACGAGCGGGTACGTACCCGTGCCCGGGTACAGCCGCTCCCCCGCACCAAGGCACAGTGCGAGGCCGTCGACCACGAGATGAGCGCGGGCGCGGACGACTGCAGCTGCCCGATCCTGGAACCGTACGGCGAGCCGGACCTGGAGTGGTACCGGGAGTGCGCGGTGTCCGAGCAAGTGATGCTGCGCCGGGCCGCCGCCAAATGCGCGACGCTCCCCGCCGACCTGGTGCGCCGGCTGGCGGAGGACCCGGACGAGGACGTACGTCACCGGCTGGCCTCCTGGCACCCCCTGGCCCCGCCCGCGATCGTCCTCGCGGCCTTCGTCGCCCGCCCCGAGCAACGCCCCCACCTGCTCATGCAGTCCCGGTTGCCGCGGACCGGCCTGGCCCACCTGCTGGGGCACGAGGACCCGGAGGTACGGGCGCTCGCGGCCGCCGATCCGACCGGGCGGGCGCCGGTGGAACTGCTGACGGATCCGGACGAGCACGTCCGCCGGGCGGCCGCCGCCAACCCGCTCTTCTCCCGGGACACCGTGGAGACCCTGCTCCAGGACCCGGCAACCGCCGAAGGAGCGGCGGCCAACCCCGGGCTGCCGGCCGTACGGTTGCACGCCCTGCTGGACTCGGCCCGTCTGCCGCGCTGACGGGCACGACGGCGGTGGACGTCCGTCCGTGCCTCCGTGCCTCCGTTCGTCCGTTCGTCCGCTGTCAGGAGGGCGCCGGCCCGTGGGCCGGCGCGCCGCCGAGCACCGCGACGGCGGCGACCACGCGGTCCCAGAACCGGCCGGTCTCCAGGGTCACGGCCACGCGCGCGTTGTCCGGGCGCCCCATGGAGCGGTGCAGGTCCACCACGGTGGCGCCGCGCGTGTACCGGCCGTACAGCTCCACGGCGACGTGGGCGTCCACGCAGCGCACCAGCCCGGGATCGATGACCCGGGCCACCGCCACGGGGTCGTGCAGGGGTGGGCTGGGGAACCCCCACAGCTCGCGGTACGTGGACCCGAAGAAGGTCAGCAGGTCGGCGCAGGTCCGCCCGAGAGGCGTACCCAGGGCCACGAAGCGGGCCACCACTTCGGGGGTGGCCAGTGCCTGGTGCGTGACGTTGAGCCCGCACATGGTGACCGGCACCCCCGAACGGAAGACGATGTCGGCGGCCTCCGGGTCGGTGAGGATGTTGAACTCGGCGGCCGGGGTCCGGTTGCCGCGCTCCGTCGAACCGCCCATCAGGACGATCTCGCGGATACGGGAGGCGTCCTGCGGGTACCGCGTCAGCAGCAGGGCGATGTTGGTCAGGGGCGCGGTCGGGACGAGGGTGACGGGCTCGGGATGCTCGGCCAGCAGCCGGTGGATGAGGTCCACGGCGTGCTCCGGGACCACGTCCACCGTGGGCGGCGGGAACATCGGCCCGTCCAGTCCGGTGACCCCATGCACGTCGGCGGCCACGCCGAGCGGCTGGACGAGCGGCCGGTCGCAGCCGGCCGCGATGGGGACGTCCGTGATCCCGGCGACCGTGCAGACCCGGCGGGCGTTGAGCGTGGTCTTGTCGAGGGTCTGATTGCCCGCGACCGTGGTGACGGCCAGCAGGTCCACCGCCGGGTCCCCGGCGGCCAGCATGATCGCGAGGGCGTCGTCATGGCCGGGATCGCAGTCGATGATCATCGGGACGGGCACGTCACTCCTGGCGCTGCGGGGCGTGGAACTCCAGTGTGCCGCCGGGCCGGTGCCCTGACCACACCGCCTCGCCCGGACCGCGGTGCGGTCGGTCCACCGCCTGCCCACCGGACAGGAGTGCGGGAGACCCCTCACACCCCCGAACCGGCCCTGAGAGGGTCAGACCTCGAAGGGCGCAGCTTCTTCGGGCACGGAGAGGGAAACTGCGGGCGGCTGACGCTTCGTCGCCTCCGGAACCGACGGTGCGAGACCGCTCCGACGAACCCACAGGAGGCATCCCGCCAGCAGCGCGGTGCCTCCCAGCAGCCACGGCACCGGGCCTGGCGGGAGGACCCCGACGACCAGGCCGGTGAGTGCTCCCGCCAGTTGCAGGGCGAGGGACTGGACCGACAGCGCGGTGGCCCGGCCCGCACGGGTGACGCGGCGGTGCAGGATGTCGTTCTGATTGGGTCCCGCCGTGCCGAGTCCGAGGTAGAGCAGGCCGTAGCCGGTGGCCGAGAGCGCCAGGGCGCCCGCTCCGGTGGACGCCGCGGTGGCGGCGAGCAGAAGCAGCCCGCTCGCGCCGGCGCCGAGGCCCACCATGACCGCGCGCTCGCCGCTGCCGACCAGTCGGGCGGTCAGCGGCGCGAGGTGGCTGCCGAAGCCGGAGCAGATGAATCCGGCGCAGGCCAGTACGGCGAAGAGGACCGCCCCCGACTCCGACGCGCCGGTGACGGCCGCAGCGCGTCCCGGCATGAGCAGTTCGATCGTGACCAGCGCACTGCCGGCCGCACCCGCGCCGAGGAACACCCGGCGGACCAGCGTGTCCCGACCGCCCAGACGCAGTCCGCCCACGACGGTGGCCGGGACGCCCCGGAGTACGTCGCGCAGGGCGGCCGCCGGCCGGGGCGGCTCGGGCAGAGCGGTCACGACGTACAGCAGGAAGGCGATCTCGACCGCGGCGCCCAGCAACAGCGGTACGGACAGGGCAGTACCAGCCCGGAGGAGGCTTCGCGCAGCCCGGCGCCAAGGTCCGGGCCGACTCCGAGCAGCCAGGGAAGGGCGCCGCCGAGCAGGGTTCCCGCGGCGAGCGCGGCGGAGGTCGCGGAGGAGCCGCCGGCCAGGCCGGGGCGCAGATCGGCGCCGGGCCCCGCGTCCGCGTGGACGGTGTCGACGTACCAGGCTTCGGCCGGCCCGCTGGACAGGGCACGGCCCGCACCCATCAGCACCATGCCCAGGGCGAGCGGCCAGGGAGCGGAGCACAGACCCAGGAGGACCAGGGCGGTCAGGTTCAGCAGGCCGGCGGTGAACAGGACGGCGCGGCGTCCCAGGACGTCGGCCAGTCCTCCGGTGGGCAGTTCCAGTGCGGCCGCCGTCAGCGAGTGCGCCGCGAACAGGCCCGCGATCGTCGCCGCCGTCATGCCGCGCTCGGTGAGCAGCAGGATCAGCGGGGCGAGGCTCAGGCCCAGCGGCAACCAGAAGAGCGCGCAGACCGTGATGTAGCGGCGGCGTGCGGTGGATATGTCCAGCGGCCTGGTCATGACGCGTTCTCGGCGTCCGTCGCCGTCGCCGCCGGGCCCGAGACGTCCGGCTCCGCGGCGGAGTCGCGTGGCGCGAGGGGCAGTGCTGCGGTGAGGAGTACGACCTGCGCCGCGCGAGGATCCCCTGCATCACGAGCGGTCAGTTCCCCGAGCTTCCGGGCGAACGCCTCCCGGAGTTCGGTGAGCGATTCGGGCGTCAGACGGGGCATCAAGTCGCTGATCCCGGCGGGCTCCACCCACTCCGGCGGCAGCCGTCCGTCGGCGATATCGGCCTCGTGCCGGACGAGAGACGCTTCCAGGTGCTCGATCTGGGCCCTGCGAGACAGGCTGAGCAAGGCGCGGCTGCCCGGTGAGGATTCCATCGACTTGTTGCTCCAGGCGGTCACGGAGTGCACCGCCTGCCACCGCCGCTCCCGGCCGTCCCGGTGCTCTGCCTCGGCGACGAACGCGTACTTCGCCAGGACGCGCAGGTGATAGCTGGTGGAAGCGGACGACTCCCCGGTCCTGACCCCGAGCTCACTCGCGGTGGCCGGGCCGTCCTGCCGCAGCAGCCCGAGCAGCCGGATGCGCAACGGGTGCGTGAGGGCCTTCAGGGCTGCGGCGTCCCGCTCAGGATCGAGTACGCGTCTCTGTTCTTCGCTGACCATGCAGGGAGGCTAGAGCCCTCGGAAGCTTTCCAGAAGTATTTTTGCAGAATTTCTTTGGGGAAGGGCCGCCACCCCGCCCGGGAGGTGGCGGCCGTTCGCGGGACGTCGCGCCGCGCGGCGCATCAGGCGCGGTCCGGTGGATCGATCAGGCTTCGGGGTCGAGGGTCCGGAGGTCGTAGAGGTAGGAGCGGTCGTCCTTGAAGCTGCGCCAGACGGTGGCCGGGGGGTCGGGTTCGTCTCCGCGGCCGTTGAGCGGATGGGCGGTGACGAGGCCGTCGGCGATCTCGCAATGCCAGCCGTCGGACGGCGACCAGACACACCACACGTGCCCGTCCGTCCGGCGGAAGGCGGGGCGGCCGTTGCGCTCGCCGTCGCGCTCGAAGTGGTGGCGGAGCCCGTCGATGTGGCGCACGAAGGTGAAGGATGAAAGTGCCGTCATGGCTTCCGAACTGTAGGGGACGACGCTGCCGGAGGTTGAGAGTCTCGGTCGGGCGAACGGCTGAGCACATGATCGCACCGAGGGAGCACGCCGATATGATCATCGCCGACAGCGCGCCGGTCCTGTCCGGTGACGCTCGCGTGCAACGCCCGGCTGAGCTATCGGCCGTTGCCGTTCCGCCGGCGCCGACGCCGGCAGGGGCGAACCCGGTGCCGGGCGCGAGCGGCGCCGAGTGCCTGGACGACAGCGGACCCGAGGTGTGGCTGACCGCCGACACGTACTACACGCACGACGGCGGTCCGCAAGCCGTGATCGACCACTATTGGGCCGCGGCTCCGGCCGCGGGCTGGAAGGCCACCGGGCCGCAGCCGAAGACCACTCCCGGCTATCTCCTCAAGGACCTGTGCTTCCGCAGGGAGCTGGACGGGAAGCCGACGGCAGAGGGGACCGCTTCTGTCGTGGCCGTTCGTGCGTACCGGCGCATCGTCGGCCGGGCCATTCGCGGGTCCTCAGTACAGCAGGATGCGGGTCACGATCACCTGTGGCGGGACCGCTTCCTTGGCGATCACGTACTCGACGACGCCCAGCGCCCCGTCCTCACCGAGCGGCAGAAGCCGGCACTCCGGCCAGTCTTCCGCCGCTGTGCTGCCGGCGACGAGTCCTCGGGTCTCGCCGATCTCGACCATCGCGGCCACGATCGGGCCCATCGCCCAGGGCGGCAGCGCAGGGTCGATCATGAAGGAGGTGACGTCCTCGGACAGTACGCACGGCAGGCCCTCGGAGCCGTCGTCGAAGGTCTCACTCAACGGGCAGTCCCGCCGCCCGTCGCCGGTCGAGCATGTCCTGCACCGCGATCGTCGGTGTCGTTCCCGCGAGTGCGGCCTCGACCCGGCGCTGCCGGCCCGGATCGGATTCGAGCATCGCGCGTCCCCACCAGCGCAGCAGTACGCCCTTCGCCTCTTCCGGCCGGGCGGCCAGGAGTTCGGCGTAGAATTCCTTCGCGGCCTCCGGCGTCAGCGCGTCGGCGATGCCCCTCGCATTGCGCGGGACTCGCTCCGGCTCGTGCCGGTGAATCGGCTGTGCGGTCATCGGCCGCCCCTTTCCTTCTGCTCAGAGTCTGCCCTGCCGGCACCCTCACGGTCGACCACCGGGGCCGGATCGGCGCCTTCCGGCAGATCCGGGTCACCGACGGCTCTGCGCGGCCGGCCGGGCCGGCACCACGATGTCGGCGCACCACGGCGTCGGCGCACCACGGCGCCGGCATCACACGCTGACCACGGAAATGTATGTAGTCCACGGCCACCACCACCTCCGTATGATCCTCCGCATGTCCTGGATACGCCGCCGCCTGCGCCGCACCGAGCCCCGCGCGGGCCGACTGCCCGATCTCGACTTCCTCGCCCTGGTCCGCGACGCCTTGGAGGAGGTCGCCCCCGGCTGTACGGCGGGCGCCGAGCTCAAGGGCAACTCGCTGCTCAGCCAGCAGGGTTGGGCCGTCGCTGTCGGACCGGCGGGGCACGGGGACGACCGGCACTACGACCTGATCGCCTTCCCGGACGTGAGCATCCAGCCCGACGTGCCCTGCTTCGTGGACTGCGTCGTAGTGGTCACCACGGAGCGCGAAGCGGCCGGCCTCTGGGCCCGTTCCGCCGGCGTCTGCCTGCTCGAGCTGCTCGAGCTGCTCGACGGGCGTGAGGAGCTCGCCGGGCATCGGGGTCCCGATGACGAGCACGGCGTGCCGGGGTGGCGGTCCATCACCTCGGGCGTGCTGGCCTACGGGCTGTCCGACCGGGAGAACCTCCGCCTCCAGAAGGCACTGGTGGAGGCGGACGTACTCCGCGAAATCGCCGACACCTTCACGGCCGACCTGGAGTCACCCTGGTTCAACGGTGTGCGGGTCTTCTACGGCGGCGCCCCAGGCGCCGTGGAGGCCGAGGTCCGGGTCAACGGCGAGCGGCACGAGGCCGCGTCCGCCGCGCTGGCCGCGCTCGGCCTGCCCGAGCCGACCGTCTTCACCGTCGCCCGCTCCTTCACCCTGGTGCTGCCCGTCGGCTCCGGCGAGGAGGGGCACGGCAACGCGGCCGGCCGGTGCGGGTGCGACTGCGGCGGCACGTTGGACCCGGAGCATCCCGGCTTCGCCCACCCCCTCCCCCACCTGATCGCCGCACTCTCCCCGGCCGAGCGGGCGGAGCGGGTCACCGCCGACACCGGCGCGGTGATGGTCGCCCGAGGCATTGGCAACTTCCTCAAGGTCCGGCTGCCGATCCGCCTCGACGACGGCCGCACCGTGGTCCACCTGGCCTGGGTGCGCCTGGCCGCCGAGGCGATCGAGGACTACACCCGCCGGGTGCACGACGGCACCTTGGAGGGGCACCGCTTCGAGGGCCTGTTCGCCAACGCCATCGAGCCGTGGGGCGAGGAGCTGCTCCAGGCACCCGTCCTTCTCGGCGGGCAGCGGGAGGCGGCGGACGGCTCGATCCGGCCCAGCGAGGTTCTCGACTCCGAGCACCCGCTGCTGGCCCGGATCCTGCGCGAGAGCTGGCCGGCCGAGTTCGTACTCGGCGACGGCGCCCCCAGGCCGGCCCGCTCCTGAGCACCCGCCAGTTGCGCACTCGGTGCCCCGTAGTGCGGCGGACTTGCGGGGCATCGGCCGTCGGCGCCGCCCTGGCTCGGCCCGTCCCGCTCGGCGAGTACGTGCGCCGACCAGGCGTCGCATAGCGGACGTTCGTCCACAGGGACCGGTGGGACGGCCGAGCCCGGCGTACGGTCGACAGAGCGGCCGAGCCTCGCCCGGCGGGGCCGGTCCTCCTCGACGTCCGACCCGAACGGGAGCCCGCCGATGCGCCTGTACGCACAGACTCCAGCACGTCGGAACCGCCAGATTCTCGCGGACCTGATCGCGGTGGTCCTGATGGCCGCGGCCGTGTGGTTCGCCCTGGCCGTCCACGATGCCATCATGCTGCTGGCTGAGCCCGGCCGGAGGGTCGAAAGCTCGGGCGACAGCCTCGCCACCGAGCTCGGCAACGCCGGCGACGCGGCCTCGAACGTGCCGTTCGTCGGCGACCTCCTGAAGAAGCCGCTCCGGTCCGCTGCCGACGCCAGTTCCGGGATCGCCGACGCCGGACAGTCGCTCCAGGACGCCGTCAGCCAGGTGGCCAACCTGACCACACTGGCTCTGATCGTTGCCCCGGTGGCCGTCGTACTGCTGCTGTGGCTCCCCGCGCGCCTGCGCTGGATCCGGCGCAGCATCACCATGCGGCGCCTCCTCGACGCACCCGGAGGCGCCGACCTGCTCGCCCTGCGCGCCCTCACCGGACGGCTGGGCGACCTCGCGGCGCTCCCCACGCCTCCAGGCGGTCTCGCGGACGCTTGGCGGCGCGGGGACCGGCAAGTCATCGCCGACCTCTCCGAGATCGCCCTCAGGCGGGCCGGCTTGCGGCCCTGACGGGCGAAGAAGCCGAACGTCAGGCGCGCGGGTGGCCCGGGAGGGAGTGGAGGCGGCGGTGTTCGAGGGCTGCGGCGAGGGCGTAGGCCCCGCCGCCCGCGACAGCGAGGAGCCAGTAGAGGCTGGGAGCGGTGAGCGAGAGGGCCGCGGTGGAGGTCAGGGCGAGCCAGATGCCGAGGCCGTAGTGCAGCAGGTTGCGTCGTACGGCGCCCTCGGCGAGATAGAGCAGGCCGACGATCAGGCCGGAGCCGGCGGGCCAGAGGACGGACTGGAGTTGCGGCTGGTCGAGCACGGATGTGAGGCCGGTGATGGCGAGGAACAGGGCGGTGAAGGCGGCGATCCATGCGGCGCCGAGCAGCTTGCCGGACAGGATCTCCGGTGGGGTGGCACCTCGTTGCGCCCGCAGGGCGGCGGCGGTGGTCAGGACGGGCGAGAGCGGCGGGGGCGACGGCCGCGGCTCCGACGCCCTGCACGGCGCGGGCGGCGATCAGCAGGCCCGGAGAGCCGGCCAGCCCCGCCGCCAGGGAGGCCCCCGCGAACACCGCGAGGCCGGCGAGCAGCACCCGGCGACGGCCGAAGAGGTCACCTGCCCGGCCCCCGGCCAGCAGCAGCGCGCCGAACGCCAGGCCGTAGGCGTTGACCACCCAGGTCGTGCCGCCGTCCGACAGGCCCACTCCGGAGCGGATCTGCGGGAGCGCCACGTTCACGATCGAGGTGGCCAGCATGACGGTGAACTGCGCTGCGGCCAGGGCCGCGAGTGCTGCCCCCTGGCGGGGTGGGGCGCCGGGCCCGTCCTTCGTGCGTCCAAGGTTCATGGCGCCCAGACTCGATGCGGACGGTGTCCACTATCCAGGGCCGGCGGGGGCGATCACGGTTCAGTGCTGTCCGCCCCTGTCCACTCGGCCGACTCCGCCTCGGGCTCGTGATCGGTGGAGTCGGCCGCCGGTGCTACGCGTGCTACGGCGGGGACGGCGCGCGCCGTGCCCCGCCGTGACCTCGGAGGCCCGGACGGGCTCCGGTCGCTCAGCCCACGCGTTCGATGCGCGCCCGCCGGATCAGGTTCTTGCCCGGCTCCCGCACCTTCTCGAACGCGGCGTTGTTCAGCAGGACACAACTACCCGACGGACCGTTCACCGCCACCGTCGTCGACTGACCGTTGTCCAGATTCGTCACCTTCAACTTCGTCCCCACCGGGAACGTCCCACTCGACGCCGCCGGCGCACCACCCTCACCCGACAACGTCACCGTCGACCCCGGGCACACCACCTCACCGGTCGCCGGCGGCACCTGCGCACCCGCCCCACCGGACGCACCCGCCGCAGGAGCCGCAGGAGCCGCGGGGGCCGCAGGAGCCGCCGCGTCACCGCCACCACCCACCCGCTCGATACGCGCCCGCCGGATCAGGTTCTTGCCCGGCTCCCGCACCTTCTCGAACGCCGCATTGTTCAGCAGCACACAACTACCCGACGGACCGTTCACCGCCACCGTCGTCGACTGACCGTTGTCCAGATTCGTCACCTTCAACTTCGTCCCCACCGGGAACGTCCCACT
>NZ_JBVIWA010000022.1:0-36008 GCF_055595065.1 Streptomyces sp. NPDC040545 | reverse complement strand
ACGTACCGTCGACCCCGGGCACACCACCTCACCGGTCGCCGGCGGCACCTGCGCACCCGCCCCACCGGACGCACCCGCCGCAGGAGCCGCAGGAGCCGCCGCGTCACCGCCCCCACCCACCCGCTCGATACGCGCCCGCCGGATCAAGTTCTTACCCGGCTCCCGCACCTTCTCGAACGCGGCGTTGTTCAGCAGGACACAACTACCCGACGGACCGTTCACCGCCACCGTCGTCGACTGACCATTGTCCAGATTCGTCACCTTCAACTTCGTCCCCACCGGGAACGTCCCGCTGGACGCCGCCGGCGTACCGCCTTCGCCCGACAGCGTCACCGTCGAGCCCTGGCACACGACGTCGGGGACAGCGGCATTGCCGATCGCCACCGTGGCGGCGACCCCGCCGACCACCAGGGCTCCCGCGACAGCAGAGAGCACGAACTTCTTCTTGAGACTCATGGTCCGTTTCCTGGACACCTGACACTCCTCGATCCGATGGACGTTGCCCCCCTGACGTCCTGCATACGGCCGACTTTCCGAGCGAGTTCAGTCCTGTTGCCTTTTTACGAAACAGGCCGCGAAGAGGTTTGAGGCGCTGCAAGGCGATCCGCCGGGCGGCTCGTGACTCGCAGGACGACGTGCGAAGAAGCAGGTCACAGCCCCAGGTCCCAGGAGGGTCGCCAGGTGTGCGGCACGCGTACCGACGGTCTTGATCGACACGGGGCGAGGAGGACACAGGCACCTTTAAGGTTCAGTTGATCTGCCCTTAACCATTCCGGGCGCCGCTGAACTCAGGGCTCCAGCGCCTGCGTCCTGGGCTCCCGGAGCATCGAGATCTCAGCCGTCGCGGTCACCCGCCGTGACCGCAGGCAGAGCCCTGAGCAGGGCTCCGCCCGTCGACCGAGTTGATCGCGGTTCCCTGGTGGGACCGTCGGGAACTGCGGATATTTGGGCGATGTGAGCCTTACGTTCTTCGACGAGAGGCGTCTGGCGTGTGATCTCCATGCCGCGGCGAGCCAGAACCAGGGGGACACAGCGACACTGGTCCGGCCCACCCTGGGCAAGGAGACCGGAACACACGCCGTCGGTCCGCACGGCGAGGCCGAACCGTCCTCCTCCGCCGAGCCGCCGGCGCACACCGTCCGGTCCGCCGGAGATCCCCGTACGGGCATGGCGCGCGGACACCGACACGTCTGCGCCATGGTGCTCGCCGGCGTCACGGAGTTCAGCCCCGTCACCGACAAGCCCATCATGGGATCCGCGGTCGTCAGCCTGCACAGCGCGGTGCCCCTGGACCGGGGACGCGTGACCCGCTCGCCGATGTCGGGCCAGCATCATCGTTTCTTCCCTTGCACGCCTGTGACCTGCGAGGGAGCCGTGTTCCACGTACGAGTGACATGGTCGGGATTCGGTGGATTTGGGGTGCCGGCTTCGGGATCATGGTTCCGGTTCCGCACATGACGAAGGCATGAGGCATTTGTCATTTGCAGGCCGTCCCCATGCCCGTTTCACGTCGTGCCCGGGGACGGCCCCCGTCGCGTCCCCCGCACCGGGCCGGGCGGGTACCGCACACCGGACGCAGGGTCGTACCGCCGGTTCCAGGTCTGTGCCGTCAGTCGCGGCCTGACCGGTGACGCCGCTCGACCGCACCACGAGACAGAGGAGCAGGACTACATGTCCATGTCTGTTGTGAGCATCTGGGACAACACCATCCCGGGCGCCCAGCCCCACCACCCCAGGGCATCCGCGTGGGACACCGTCTGGCCCCTCACAGGGGGAACCGCATGGGTGTTCTACAGCAATCCGGGCCAGACCCATGTCAGGAAGCCGGTGATCCTCGCCGACGGCTTCTCGGCCGGGAAGAGCGATCCCGACGCCCTGTGGAACGGCCTGGAGAACGGCGAGTACCCCTTCATCACCAAGCTGAAGGAGGCCGGCTTCGACCTGGTGGTCCTGGGCTTCGACGAGCGGTCGGCGTCCATCACCGACAACGCCGACGTGGCGATCCAGTGCATCGAAAAGGCCATCGCCGACCGCGAAGGGACCGCCAAGCTGACGGTCGGCGGTTTCAGCATGGGTGGGCTGGTCACCCGTTACGCCCTCGCCAAGATGCACCACGACGGTCACGAGCACGAGACCGCGACCTACCTCTCCTACGACACCCCGCACAACGGAGCCTGGCTGCCCATTTCGGTACAGGCGTTCGCGCACTTCGTGAAGGACAACTGGGGCAACCTCCCCGGATTCGGCGAACTCCTCAGCAGCTTCTCGCGGATGGTCAACAGCCCGGCCGCCCGGCAGTTGCTGCGCTGGCACATCGAGACCGTCACCGCGGAGGCCCGCCAGGACCGGGCGCGCACCGACTTCCTCGCGGAGCTGGAGCGGGTGGGCAGCTGGCCCCCCGGCGTGCGGCGGCTCGGGGTCGCCAACGGCACGGGCACCGGTGCCGGGAACAACATCCCGGCCGGCGTGACGGCGATGCGCACCACCGGTGCGGAGCTGACGGGCACCCGCCTCGACACGCAGGACACGGGAGAGCAGGTCGTCGCCCTCCTGAACAAGACCGGAGACCCCGAGATCCGGATCACCACCAGCGGTCTGCCCGACATCGACGGCGCTCCCGGCGGGCTGTTCCCCGAGGCCCTGAATCTGCCGGGCCGGCCCGCGAACTTCGGCACCGCCGCCATGCTGGCCGGACTCCTCGAAGGCGAGCCGGCGGAACTCACCTACAACGCGACCACGTTCGTTCCGAGCGTCAGCGCCGTGGCAGCCGGTGAGATCGACGACCGCGACGCGCTCTACAGCAAGATCGACACCGCCTCCAGCGAGCTCGACCACTTCATGTGCGCGAGCGAGAACCAGGGGCACACGGTCATCACCGTGGAACTCGGCGAGTGGATCCTGGACAAGCTCCAGACCCCCTGACCCCTGACCCGCTGCCTCGCCGGGGCCCTCCGGCGGAGAAGGTGCCGCTCACCGCCGTACGGCGGTGAGCGGCACCGGCGCGTCGAGCGCGTCCGCGCCGCCGCCCGCCCTCGCTCCGGCTTTCCGCGGACCAAATGGTCTCCGCACGGCGGCTTGACCGATGGACCTGCGGCAACGTAACTTCGAGCCGACCGGCCCGTGAACTGATGGAGGAGGCGAAGTCGGATGTCGATCATCTCCGAACTGCACCGCCCCGCGCATCAGATCGCCTGGACTCCGGGTCTTGTAGCACACGGCTGCTGAACAGCCCTCTTCTCCGGTGTGCCCTTCTGCGGCCCCGGCATCTTTCGATTTCTCACACCGCCTGCGGCACGTCGTCGCGTGCCGAGTCGCGCCCCGGATTCTCCCCGGGCTGCGCCAGCGAAATAGAAAGCCCCTGAAATGGCTACTAGCATAATCAGCTCGACCATGCGCGGAAATGAGGATGTGCCATGGTAGCGGCGCGGATCACCGTCAACGGGAAAGAGACACCGCTTTCCCCGGCTGCACCCCACACCACTGTGCTCGATCTCCTGCGCGAGCGTGGCCTCACCGGCACCAAGGAGGGCTGCGCCGAGGGTGAGTGCGGCGCCTGTTCGGTCCTGGTGGCCCGTCCTGGCGTGCACAAGCCCACCGACTGGGTGGCGGTCAACGCATGTCTGGTGCCGGCCGCGGCACTGGACGGCCAGGAGATCATCACCTCCGAAGGTCTCGCCACGGTCGGCGAACCCGGTAAGCGGCCCACGCTGCACCCGGTACAGGAGGAGATGGCGGTCCGCGGCGGCTCCCAATGCGGTTACTGCACACCGGGGTTCATCTGCAGCATGGCCTCCGAGTACTACCGGCCCGACCGCTGCGCGCACGCGGAGCCCGCCGACGGCGCCGACACCCACGACGACGACGCCGAGCACGGTCCGAACGGCTTCGATCTGCACTCGCTGAGCGGCAACCTGTGCCGCTGCACCGGCTACCGCCCGATCCGCGACGCCGCCTTCGCGGTCGGTGAGCCCACCGAGGACGACCCCCTGGCGCAGCGTCGCGAGCAGGACCCGCCCGCGCCGGTCGCCACCGAGTACACGCAGGACGGCGCCACGTTCCTGCGGAAGGACACCCTGGCCGAAACGCTGCAGCTGCTGCGCGAGCGGCCCGACGCGGTCGTGGTAGCCGGCTCCACCGACTACGGCGTCGAGGTGAACATCCGCTCCCGCCGGGCGGAGTGCGTGGTCGCCATCGACCGGCTGCCCGAGCTCCGGGAGCTGCGCGTCGAATCCGACCACATCGAGATCGGGGCGGCGGTGACGCTCACCGAGATCGAACGCCGCCTCGACGGCGACGTCCCGCTGCTGGCCGAACTGTTCCCGCAGTTCGCCTCCCGACTCATCCGCAACAGCGGCACCCTCGGCGGCAATCTGGGTACCGGCTCCCCCATCGGTGACAGCCCGCCGGTGCTGCTCGCCCTGGAGGCGTCGCTGGTGCTCGCCGACGCCGACGGTGAGCGCGTCGTCCCGCTCGCGGAGTACTTCACCGGCTACCGGCAGAGCGTGCGCCGCCCCGATGAACTGATCCGCGCGGTGCGCATCCCGCTGCCGCTGTCGCCGGTCACGGCCTTCCACAAGATCGCCAAGCGACGCTTCGACGACATCTCCAGCGTGGCGATCGGATTCGCGCTCGACATCGAGGGCGGAATCGTCCGCAAGGCGCGCATCGGTCTGGGCGGCGTGGCCGCCACCCCGATCCGTGCCCTCGCCACCGAGGCCGCCCTGGAGGGCAAGCCGTGGTCGGCGGAGACGGTCGAGGCCGCTGCCCGGGTGCTGCGGGGTGAGGGCACGCCGATGAGCGATCACCGTGCCAGCTCCGTCTACCGTTCCGCGATGCTCGGCCAGAGCCTGTTGAAGCTGCACGCGCAAACCACCGAGGCGGTGTCTTCATGAGCCATTTGTCCGAGCGTCCCGAGAAGCCGGTAGTCGGCGTCTCCATGCCGCACGAGAGTGCCGTACTGCACGTCACCGGCACCGCGCTCTACACCGATGACCTGGTGTACCGCACCAAGGACACCCTGCACGCCTACCCGGTCCAGGTCATGAAGACCCGGGGCAGGATCACCGCGCTGCGCACCGAGCCAGCGCTCGCCGTGCCCGGTGTGGTCCGCGTACTGACCGTCGCCGACGTGCCGGGCGTCAACGACGCCGGCATGAAGCACGACGAGCCGCTCTTCCCCGACGAGGTCATGTTCCACGGCCACGCGGTCGCCTGGGTGCTCGGTGAGACCCTGGAAGCGGCCCGGCTCGGTGCGGCGGCCGTCGAGGTGGAACTCGACGAACTGCCCTCCGTGATCACGCTGAAGGAAGCGATCGCGGCCGAGAGCTTCCACGGCGCCCGGCCCGTGATGGTGACCGGCGACATCGACGCCGGTTTCGCCGACTCGGCGCACGTGTTCACCGGCGAGTTCCAGTTCTCCGACCAGGAGCACTTCTACCTGGAGACGCACGCCGCGCTGGCCTACATCGACGAGGCCGAGCAGGTGTTCATCCAGAGCAGCACCCAGCATCCCTCGGAGACCCAGGAGATCGTCGCGCACGTCCTGGGTCTGCACAGCCACGAAGTGACCGTGCAGTGCCTTCGGATGGGCGGCGGCTTCGGCGGCAAGGAGATGCAGCCGCACGGCTTCGCGGCCATCGCCGCGCTCGGCGCCAAGCTGACCGGCCGGCCGGTCCGGGTGCGGCTCAACCGCACCCAGGACCTGACCATGTCCGGCAAGCGGCACGGGTTCCACGCCGACTGGAAGATCGGCTTCGACGCCGACGGCCGCATCCAGGCGCTGGACGCCACGCTGACCGCGGACGGCGGCTGGAGCCTGGACCTGTCGGAGCCGGTCTGCGCCCGTGCGCTGTGCCACATCGACAACACCTACTGGATTCCCAACGCGCGGGTCGCCGGTCGCATCGCCAAGACCAACAAGGTCTCCAACACGGCCTTCCGGGGCTTCGGCGGACCGCAGGGCATGCTGGTGATCGAGGACATCCTGGGCCGGGTCGCGCCGCTGCTCGGGCTGGACCCGATGGAGCTGCGGAAGCGCAACTTCTACCAGCCGGGTCTGGGCCAGTCGACGCCGTACGGCCAGCCGGTCCCGCAGGCGGAACGGATCGCCGCCGTCTGGCAGCAGGTCGAGGAGAACGGCGGCATCGCCGACCGCAAGCGCGAGATCGCCGCTTTCAACGCCGCGCACCCGCACACCAAGCGGGCGCTCGCGATCACCGGCATCAAGTTCGGCATCTCGTTCAACCTCACGGCCTTCAACCAGGCCGGCGCGCTGGTGCTGATCTACAAGGACGGCTCCGTCCTGATCAACCACGGCGGCACCGAGATGGGCCAGGGACTGCACACCAAGATGCTGCAGGTGGCCGCGACCACGCTGGGTATCCCGCTGCACAAGGTGCGGCTGGCCCCCACGCGTACCGACAAGGTGCCCAACACCTCTGCCACTGCCGCCAGTTCCGGGGCTGACCTCAACGGTGGCGCCGTGAAGAACGCCTGCGAGCAGTTGCGCGCGCGGCTGCTGCAGGTGGCCGCCGGCCAGCTGGGTTCGAACGCCTCGGACGTGCGCATCGTCGACGGTGTCGCTCGCACGCTGGGCAGCGACAAGGAGCTGGCCTGGGACGACCTGGTGCACACGGCGTACTTCCAGCGCGTTCAGCTGTCGGCCTCCGGTTACTACCGGACCGAGGGGCTGCACTGGGACGCGAAGGCTTTCAGGGGCTCGCCGTTCAAGTACTTCTCCTACGGCGCCGCGGCGGCCGAGGTGGAGGTGGACGGCTTCACCGGCGGGTACCGCATCCGCCGGGTGGACATCGTGCACGATGTCGGCGACAGCCTGTCCCCGATGATCGACATCGGTCAGGTCGAGGGCGGCTTCGTGCAGGGCGCGGGCTGGCTGACGCTCGAGGACATGCGCTGGGACACCAGCGACGGGCCGAACCGCGGCCGGCTGCTGACCCAGGCCGCGAGCACCTACAAGCTGCCGAGCTTCTCGGAGATGCCCGCGGAGTTCAACGTCACGCTGATGGAGAACGCCACCGAAGAGGGCGCGGTGTACGGGTCCAAGGCGGTCGGTGAGCCTCCGCTGATGCTGGCGTTCTGCGTGCGCGAAGCGCTGCGGCAGGCCGCCGCGGCGTTCGGACCCGCCGGTGTCAGTGTGGAACTGGCCGCCCCTGCGACCCCGGAGGCCGTCTACTGGGCGATCGAAGCGGCCCGTGAGAAGGCCGACGTGCGGGGCGGCGACAGCCACGTGCTGGGCGGCAGCGAGATCCGTACCGACACAAGCGCTTTGAGCAATGCCTGACATGACCTGGATCGCCGCGGTCACGCGGTTGCGAGCACGCCGGGAGCCCGGCGTGCTCGTGACCGTCGCGACCGTGCGCGGCCACGCGCCCCGTGGGGCCGGTGCCAAACTCGTCGTGGGACGGACCGAGACCTGGGGGTCGATCGGCGGCGGCAACATCGAGGCCGTCGCCATCGACCGGGCCCGCCAGCTGAATGCCGAGGCCGATCCGGAGCCGGAACTGATGGAGTTCGCCCTCAACGACAAGGTCATCGGACCCCACGGTGTGCAGTGCTGCGGCGGCGCCGTGAGCTTGCTCCTCGAACCGCTGCCGGTGGTCCAGGCGGTGGCCGTCTTCGGCGTCGGGCACGTCGGACTGGAGCTGGCCCGCATCCTGGCCCGCCACAACCTCGATCTGCACCTGATCGACACCCGCTCCGACATGCTCACCGACGAACGGCTCGGTGTGTTCGCGGATGCGGTCGCGCAGATCCACGTGCACCACACACCGCTGCTGCCGGAGGAGGTGCTCACGGAGCTGCCGCCCGGCGCCCACGTCCTGATCATGACCCACGATCACGCCGAGGACGCCGCGCTGTGCGACGCCGCCTTGCGGACGGCCGGTCTCGGCTCGATCGGATTGATCGGCTCGGCCGCCAAGTGGGTGCGGTTCCGCAAGCGCCTGGCCACCGAGGGAGGCCACGACGCCGCCACCATCGACCGGATCAAGACTCCGATCGGAATGACCGAGATCACCGGCAAGGAACCTGCCACGATCGCGGTGAGCGTCGCGGCGGACCTGCTCCGGACCTTCGAGCAGGACCGCTTCAGGGCGGCTCCGGACACGATCGCCGAGTTCCCCGATGCACCAAAGGCCCCTGCGTCACGTGAGATCCGTGAGGCCCCCGGGGTCCGCGAGGTCCCCCGGGTCCGCGTACGCTCCGGCATCCGCTGAGGCCCTTCTTCCGGATCAGGCCTGACCCGGCCTGATCCGGAAGAAGCGGCCTGGGCCGATATCAGACAGAGGGCGAGTTGCCAGGAGGGGCTTGCAGAGGGAACGTGGCGGGAGGGGCGAAGTCGACGGCCGCACCCGGGGGGCCCGGCGGAGGGTCCCGTCAGTAACGGCCTTGGTTCGCAGCACAGTTGAAGTCGTGCGCGCGTGGTGAGGGGGTCGCCGTCACGCGGTGAGCGAAACCCTGTTCACCGGTGCGACCGATGGGCCCGGGCTGACGTCTCAGTGGGTGACGGTCCGCACCCAGGGGGAACAATGAATCAGCGCTCAGGACGTTTACTCGGTATGGCGGTCGCCGCGTCGGTCGGCCTGGTCGGTTGCGGCAGCGGTGCGCCCTCCGACGGACCCGCGCCCGAGTCCCGCCCGTCTGCCGTACCGGCGTACGTGGTCGCCTACCGTGCCGGACACAGCGCGGGCAAGGCCGTCTACGACTCCTCGGGGAAGGGCGCGGCCGTGCACGAGACCGTATGGGGCGG
The DNA here is from genome assembly GCF_055595065.1 of Streptomyces sp. NPDC040545. NCBI lineage: Bacteria > Bacillati > Actinomycetota > Actinomycetes > Kitasatosporales > Streptomycetaceae > Streptomyces > Streptomyces sp. NPDC040545. The sequence continues at coordinate 27,241 of NZ_JBVIWA010000022.1, read as the reverse complement.
CTGTACGCGCCGGGCCCTGCAGGCGGGCAGCGACGCCGAGATGGATCGTGGCTCCTGGGTGCGAGGCTGTCTCGACGGCGTGGCCAACGCCCCTGAGCGGTTGCCCACCGGACCCGTCATCGAGCGGACCGCGGATACGGAGATGCTGGAGCGGTTCCGCGCCTGGGCTCGCACCAAGGGCGAAGCGCGGCAGGCCGACCACGCCCGCGCGCTGGTCGTGGCCCGACTGACCGAACACGACTATGACGTCGAATTGAGCACGGACTACTCGGCAGGCTCCGGAACGCCCGGAGCCGAATCGCTTGCCCGGAGCTTCGTCGAGTCGTGGGACGGCGATCACGGCCGGGTCGGTACCGCCAGGAACGTGCTGGTCCTCGGGTCGGACGGAGAGAGGCTGACCGCGCAGCGCATCTGAGGAGCGGCGACGGCCCCGTATCACCGGCCCTTCGCGAGGCGTCCCGCCGTGGGATCGGGGTCGCGCCACATCGGCCGGAGGGTCGGGCCGCCCTCCGGGAGCCGGATCTCTCCGGTGACGCGGAAGCCCAGCTTCTCGTGGAAGGGCCGCTGCTGCCGCTGGGCCAGCCGGAAGTAGCGGGCGATCCTGCGTTCCCGGTCGGCGGCGGGAATCATCCATGCCATGACCGGGTCGTCGGCGAAGGCGCGGGCCAGGAGCGTGGCGACCGCCCCCGACTCGGCGGGCCGGGCGAACCGGATCCCGTACCCGGCCCACGGCGGTGCTGGACGTGTGCTCATGGGGCCACGGTAGGCAGCGGGGCCCGGCCGGCCCGGCCCGGCGGCGCCGGACACGCCGTACGGGCCACCCGCGCGAGTCAGGAGGTGCGCTTCAGGGTCCAGGTGTTGGGGTTGAAGCTGGGGACGGCGGAGTAGCGACAGCCGCTGGAGTAGTAGGTGTTGGTGATGGTCCAGCCGGCGGGCGGCCACGTGGACGCGCAGGCGTTGACCTGGGTGCCGACCGGGTAGCCCCTGAGGTCCTTGATCTGCTTGGTGTTGGGCGTGAAGCCGGAACCGCACCCGCCGCTGTTCCACCACTGGGCGTCCACCCAGCCGTCCGGGGTGAGCGTGCTGGAGCACATGGTGAGCGTGTCGCCGGGTGCCGCCGAAGCGGGGCTCGCGGCGATGGAGAGAGCGGTGACGGCGGCCATGGTGGCCAGAGCGGCGGCGTGACGGATGCGGATCACGGGACGTTCCTTCCTCGGCGCGCTGGGGCCGCTGCCGACCATCGGCAGGCCGTTCCAGGCGCCTCGTCATTGCTATCCGACCGGTTCTGGCTGCAGAAAGTCATCTTTTGGGCATAACTCTGCGACGGTTTAGAGCCGCCGCGGTCAGCCGATCGGCTGCCGCATCTCGGCACGCACCCTGAGGGTCGTCGCGGCGGTCTTGGCCAGGTCGACGGAGCCGGGCTTCTGCTGCGCGGTCTCCTCGCTGAGGATGCCGACCGTGGCGCCAGTGTTCCCGTCGACCCAGGCGCACATCGGCAGGGAGCTCTCGACCCCGCTCTGGCGCACCGTCAGCACCTGGCAGGACAGCGTGATGTCGGATCCGGTGGGGGTGATGTCCCGCGCGGGGACCCCCAGGGACGCGCCTTCGGACTCCGCGGCGCCGCGCAGCATCTTCTTGCGGGCTCCCGCGGTGTCCTTGAACTGGCCGTACATCCCGGAGACGACCAGGGCGCCCGACTCCTTCGGGGACTCGGACGCGTACTGACCGGCAGCCGGCTTCGGATCGCGGACCGTCGAGTCGTAGGTGCCCTCCAGGGCCTTCTTGCCCGCCGTGGCGGAATGGTCCTGGACCAGCTCGTACTTGCCGTCGACGAGGGTCTTGGGAACGGTGAGCCGGTACCGGGCCTCGGGGAATCCGGATCCGCTCACCCGGGCGCCGACCGCGCCGATCGCGCCGAGCACCAGCACCGCTCCCGCGACGATCCCGACCACCATGCCGATGCGGTTCTTGCGCGGCGGCGTGCCCGTCGGGGGCTGCCCCCACGCTCCTTGACCGGGGTAGGGCTGCGGCGGACCGGGCTGCCCCGGGTACGGCTGCCCCTGGTGAGGCTGCCCGGGATACGGCTGCTGGTGCGCGGGCGGTGCGGCGTACGGCTGTCCGCCGTAGGGATTCGGGGGCTGCGGGGGCTGCGGAGGCCCGTACGGGCCGGGGGGTTGCTGGGGCTGCGGCATGCTCATGATCGAACGGTACGTCAGCCCCGCGTACCGCGGAATTCCGGCCGCCCGTGGTGGCGGGGACGGCCTTCGGGGTTCCATTCCCTCCCGGCCGGGTGGACGCGTGAGCTGGGCCGGAACCCGCCCTGGAAAGTAGGATCAAGGAATGTCTGACACGACCGAAACTACGCCCGGCTGGCTGAGCAGCGACGAGCTGGAAATGGCCCGGGCCCAGATGCCGATCCTCTACGTCGAGGCCGTCCCCGTACGCGTGGACGACACCGGCGAAGTCACCACCATCGGACTGCTCCTGCGGATCGGCACGGACGGGGCGATGAGCCGGACCCTGGTGTCCGGCCGTGTCATGCACCACGAGCGGATCCGTGACGCCCTGCTCCGCCACCTGGAGAAGGACCTGGGGCCCGTGGCCCTGCCCCGTATCCCCGCTTCCCTGCAGCCTTTCACCGTCGCCGAGTACTTCCCCACGGTGGGCGTCACCCCCTATCACGACCCCCGCCAGCACGCGGTGTCACTCGCCTACATCGTGCCGGTCACGGGTGACTGCCGTCCCCGTCAGGACGCCCTGGACCTGGTCTGGTTCAGCCCTCAGGAGGCACTCTCGGCGGCCGTGCAGGGCGAGATGCCGGGCGGTCACGCGGCGCTGCTGAAGCAGGCGCTCGCGCATGTGGGGTACACGTACTGAAGTCGCCGCGCTCACCGCGCGACGCTCCACGCCGGTCCGGTCGCTGCCCCTGTTGGATGCCGGCAGCGACCGGAGCCGGCCGGACCCCGGCTACGAGGTCTGCGCCGGGGTGAACTTCGTGAGGATCAGCAGGGTGTCGACGAGGTCCTCGGCAGGGGCTCCGGTCGCCAGGCGGCGCAGCTGCTGCCCGAAGACCAGGGCCACGGCCACCCCGGCCAGGCGTTCGGGGTCCGGGACGCCGAGGTGGGTCAGGATCCGGGTGGCCAGCAGGTCGTAGGCGGCGAAGCACTCGGCGGCGGCGGCGCGCAGCCGTTCGTCCCGGCCGGCCTGGACGTACAGCTCGAACGGCGCGATGTGGCGGCTGTCGAAGGCGTTGCCGCCCGCCACCTGTGCCACCACCTCGGCCGCCTGTCCGATGTCGAACTGCTCGTCGGAGCACGCGTCGGCGAGCGCCGTGAAGTGCCGGGTCTCCTCCGCCACGAAGTGCAGCAGGCTCTCGCGCAGCAGTTCGTGCTGGGTTGCGAAGTGGTAGGTGACGGAGCCGAGGGAGACCCCGGCCTCCTTGGCGATCCGCCGGTTGGTGACGGCGGCGATGCCGTCCTGCCCGATGATCCGCAGTACGGCGTCGATGATGCTCTGGCGGGTGTCGGAAGCATGGGGCATGGCGCAATTCTGCCCCATGGCCCGGCTCGACCGCCCGGGCGGCGCTGGGGAGTTGGGGACCACGAGGTGTGGACAAGGGGCGGAGCCGTCCATACTGTTCGTTCGAACGAACAGTTGAGGGACTTCGCCAGCCGCACGGGAGTGCTCGTGGACATATCCGGATCGAACGTTCTGCTCACCGGCGCCACCGGAGGCATCGGCGCGGCCCTGGCCGCTCGCCTGACCGCGCAGGGGGCCCGCCTCACGGTCACGGGGCGGCGGGAGGAAGCCCTCAAGGCCACCGCGGACGCCTGCGGCGCCCGTACCGTGGTCGCCGATCTGGCCGTTCGGTCCGACGTCGTACACCTCGCCGAGAGCTGCGCGGAGACGGACATCCTCGTCGCGAACGCCGCCCTGCCCGCCAGCGGCGACCTCCTGGACTACACCGAGGACCAGCTCGACCGCGCCGTCGACGTCAACCTCCGCGCGCCCGTCGTGCTCTCCCGGCTGCTCGCGGAGCACATGGTGGGCCGCGGTCGCGGCCACATCGTGCTGGTCGGCTCCCTTTCCGGCAAGGCGGCCACCAAGTCGACCTCCCTGTACAACGCGACGAAGTTCGGGCTGCGCGGATTCGCTCTCGCCCTGCGCCAGGAGCTCAGAGGTACGGGGGTGGGGGTGTCCCTGGTCCAGCCCGGATTCGTCCGCGACGCCGGAATGTTCGCGGCCACCGGTGCCACCACTCCGAACGGCATCAGGACCGTCACGCCCGGCCAGGTCGCCGACGGCGTCGTACGAGCCGTCCGCCGCGACCGGTGCGAGGTCAACGTCGCGCCGCTGGAGCTGCGGCTGCTGAGCGCCATCGCCGGGCAGTTCCCCGGCTTCGCCGAGCGCGTCCAGGCCCGTACGGACGTCGACGGGTCCGTGCGACAGATCGTCGAGGCCCAGCGCTCACGGCGTTAGCCGGGCGCACCCCTTCCGGCGCACTCCCGCACTCCCGCATCCCGCATCCCGCATCAGCACGCACGCCTTCCACGCCACCCCACGTGAACGGAGAGCACGGCTGTGCCGAGTGAACACCTCCCGAGCGATGCGCCCGACCCCGGCCCCGACCCCTCTGTCGAGCGGCGGTCCCTGCTCCGCTTAGGCGCCCTGCTGGCCGCGGGCGGAGCCGCCGCGCTGGTTCCCGCACCGATCGCGCACGCCGCGACGAGGGGCCAGGGCACCGACACGGTGACCACCACCTACCGCGGCCACTCCCCCTACGGCAACGACCAGTGGGCGTACGTCGCCTTCGACGTCCCCGCCGGGATCCAGCGGATCTCCGTCGCCACCACCCACGACGCCGCCGCCGGGATCCTGGACCTCGGCATCTTCGGCCCGGCCGGCTTCCGCGGCTGGTCGGGCGGCGCACGGTCCGGTTTCACCCTCTCCGCGGCGGACGCCACCCCCGGCTACGTGCCCGGTCCCGTCGAGCCCGGCGCCTGGTCGGTCATCCTGGGGCCGATGGTCGGCAGCGCGGGCGGTATGGCCTGGCAGGTCGACGTCACCCTGCACCTCGGGGAACCGCTGCCGCGGACCCCGTACGACATCCTGCCGGCCGCGGTGGCCGGGCGGGGCCCCGGCTGGTACCGGGGCGACCTGCACCTGCACAGCGTCCACTCGGACGGGCAGCGCACGGTGGAGGAGATCGTCGCGGCCGCCCGCCAGGAGGGGATGCACTTCATCGCCACCTCCGACCACAACACCAGCTCCACCGGCGTGACCTGGCAGGGCAACGTCCCGACCGACCTGCTGGTCATCAACGCCGAGGAGGTCACCACGCGCCACGGCCACTGGCTGGCCGTCGGCCTGCCGCAGGGCGAATGGGTGGACTGGCGCTACGGCCCCGCGAACCAGGGAGCCTTCGAGGACCAGGCCCGGCGCGTGCACAGTCTGGGCGGACTCACGATCGCCGCCCATCCGCTCACTCCGGCGGCGGGATCCTTCTGGGAGTTCGGCCTCGACCGGGTGGACGCGCTGGAGGTGTGGAACGGACCGTGGACCCTGGACGACGCGGCCAACATCGCCGCCTGGCACCTCATGCTCTGCCTCGGCAAGCGGGTCGCCGCCGTCGGCAACAGCGACGCGCACAGCCCCGCGGACGCCGTCGGCCGGCCCCACAACGTCGTGTACGCCGACGCGCTGTCGACGCCCGCCGTACTGGACGCTCTGCGCCTGGGCCGGTCGTACGCCGTCGAATCCGCGGCCGTGACGCTGGACTTCACCGCGCGCGCCGGCGGAGCGGTCGCGGGACCCGGTCAGGAACTGCCCCTGTCGTTCTTCGACGCCGTCGACGTGACCTTGAACGTGACGGGTGCTCCCGACAGCATCGCCACGCTGTACACCGAGTGGGGGATCATGGCCGCCACCTGCATCGACGGCAGCGGCAGGGGGCAACTGCGCTGGCGCGGCTGGGGCAAGGCCTCCCTGTTCGCCCGGGCCGAGGTGCGCCGGCCCAAGCCCGCCTCCACCACCCTGGACCAACTGGTGGCCATCACCAACCCGGTGTGGTTCTACTCCGCGCACCTGCCCCCGTACGACGTCGAACGGCGGGTGCTCTTCCACACCGAGCGCCGCCCCGACGGGTCGTGGAGCGGCATGCGTCCGCTGGCCGGGGCCTCCGGCTCGGGCAGCGGCTCGGGCTCCGGCTCGTTCGCGGGGGTGCAGAGTGCCGTGGCCGGCATGGCGGACGGCTCGGTCGTGGTGCTGGGCATCGCGCCCGACAACGGTCTGTGGCTGACCACCGTACGGGGTGCGGCCGCGCCGCAGCCCTGGCAGCGCGTCGCGGGACCGGACGGCTCGGCCGGATTCACCGTGCGCGAGGCGGACATCGCGGCCTTCCCCGACGGCACCTGCCAGATCGTGGTGACGGCCATGGACGGCACCGTCCTCCACCAGCAGCGCCGCGCCGACGGCGGACTGCCCGGGTTCCGTGCCCTGCCCGGAACCACCGCGAAGAGCCGCTGGGGCGCGACGAAGGTGTCGATCGCCGCCATGCCCGACGGATCCTCCCAGTTGCTCTGCTACGGCACGGATGGTGCCATGTACCACTGCTCCCGCGGGCGGGACGGCACGTGGACGGCCTGGGGGCGCCTGGCCGGCTACCACGGGCCCCCGACGTTCTCGGGTCCGGCCCTGGCGATCACCGGGATGCCCGACGGGTCCTCCCAGGTCCTCGCGATCGGGCTCGACGGGATGGTGTACCACCAGCTGAGGCGGCCGGACGGTTCCTGGACCGGCTTCCGGCCCCCGCGGGGCGTCACCACGGCGACCATGGGGGCCAGCGCCATCGGCATCGCCGGGACACCCGACGGCTCCGCCCAGGTGGTGGCGGTCGGGCTCGACGGACGGATCTGGCACAACGTCAGGAGGGCGGACGGCTCCTGGACGCCGTTCTCGCAGGTACCCGGCCCGAACGGGAGGGGCCCCTTCCCCGCCGGGCAGGTCCGCATCACCGCCCTGCGTGACGGCTCCACGCACGTGGCGGCCATCAGCGCCGGCTAGGTGCCGTCCCCCATCCTTGTCCGTTGTCGGCGGCGTGCTGAGGGCCCGCGAACCCACCAGCACGCCGCTCGGGGCGACGGGGCACGACGACGCTCCGATGCACTCTGCACGTTCTCCGCGTCGTCACTCCTGCAGCAGGCTCGTGACCAGCTCGCGCGGCAGCCCATGGGTGTCGTGGAGGTAGTGGAAGTCCTCCTCGGTCAGCGGGCCCCGGAACCGCGGGCGGGCGAGCACCTGCCGCCCGCGCTCCAGGAGCCGACGGAACCGGCGCTCCTCCTCGCGCAGGATCCGGCGTACGCCGACCGGGCTCATCTCCTGCCGGAAGTGGTCCAGGGTGTGCCGGACCAGTTCGTCCGGCAGGTCCTCGATGCCGCGCGAGGCGTCCTCCTGCCACAGCACGGTGAGCATCCGCCGCACCAGGCGTCGCAGCACGTAGCCCTGGCCGGTGTTGGCCGGGCGCACGCCGTCGCCGAGTACCACGACGGCCGAGCGCAGGTGGTCGCAGACCACGCGCAGCGACCGTTCGTCCAGGGGCCACAGGTCCGGTACGAGGCTGCGCCAGGGGTCGAAGACGTCGCACTCGAACACGGAGGGCTTGCCCTGGAGCAGGGAGGCGAGCCGCTCCAGGCCGAGGCCGGTGTCCACGTTGCGCTGGGGAAGGGGCAGCAGGGAACCGTCGTCGAGCCGGCGGTGGGTCATCGTCACGTGGTTCCACACCTCCACCCAGCGGTCGTCGCGGGTGGGCGTCGACTCGGGCGGTCCGTCGCCGCTCCACAGGAAGATCTCCGAGTCGGGACCGCACGGTCCGACGGGCCCGTTGGACCACCAGTTGTCCTCCACGGTGAGTTCGACGGGGACGCCGAGCTTCTGCCACAGCTCCAGGGAGGCGGTGTCCGGCCCGGTCCGGTCGTCGCCGGCGTGGACGGTGGCGTACAGCCGGCCGGGATCCACGCCCAGCCCCTCGGTGAGGAGCCCGTATCCCCAGTCGAGACTGAGCGGGCCTTCGTAGTCGCCCAGCGACCAGGTGCCGAGCATCTCGAAGACCGTCAGGTGGGTGGCGTCGCCGACCTCCTCCAGGTCCGTGGTGCGCAGACAGCGCTGGACGTTGACCAGTCGCCGGCCCAGGGGGTGGGGGCGGCCCTCCAGGTACGGGGTGAGCGGGTGCATGCCGGAGGTGGTGAAGAGTACGGGGTCGCCGGGCGGTGGCAGCAGCGTCGAGCCGACGATGCGGCGGTGCCCGCGCTCCTCGAAGTACTGGACGAACGTGGTGATGAGCTGCTCGGTATTCATGGGGTGACTCCTTCGCGTCGAGCGGGAGAGGCACCGGAGAACGGGACCGTGCAGTCTCCGGCCGGGGGCAAGGGCGCCACGGCACAACCGACGGACCGTTGTCCGGTCGCCGGGGAGAGGGGAAGGTCAGGCGGCGGCAACCGGCGAGCTGGTCGCTCGCGCGGTCGCGGTGGTGCTGGAGCCGGTGACGTTCATGCGGCCCACGATAGTGCGAGCCTGCCGCCGGTGCCCGGGTATTTTCGCGCCGGCGGTTCGGGTTCGGCCAACGAACCGTGCGGCGTTCCGCGGCGGCGCGGCTATCGTGCGGCAGCAGGGAACCGGTTCGGGGAGGGACTGTGGCATTACTCGATCAACTGCCCGCTCTGATAGGCGTGGTGGTCGGCTCGCTCGGCTCCTACGCCGTACAGACCTTGACCGAGCGCCGGCGGTGGAGGCGGCAGCGGGAGGAGCGGTGGGACGAGAAGCGCTTCGAGACGTACGGCCGTTACGCCAACGCCCTCAAAGCACAGCTTCGCGTCGCCCAGCGCATCGGCGCATCTCTCGGATTCGCGGACGTGGCCGACCCTCTGGCACCGGCCGAAGGTCTGCCCATGCTCGCCGACGCCGAGTCCCACCGGGCGACGGAGTGGGAGTCCGTCCTGCTCGTCGGGGACGCGGCGACGATCGCGGCGGCGCGGCACTGGCACGAGACGATCTGGACCGTCGAGCTGCTCGTACGGGAGGGCGCGGTCGACGGCGAGAGGTGGACCCAGGCGCATCGGCTCGCGAGTGCGGCGCGTGACGCCTTCTACGAGAGCGCGCGGCGCGACCTCGGCATAGAGGGGGCTCCACCGCCGTCGGGGCAGTGGCCACGACAGTGGCGGGCCGAGCTCTCCCGGTGAGGGTCCCCGGGGGGCGGCCGCCTCGACCCGATTTCCGTGGCACGCGTCAGGCACGTTCCAGCATCCGGCGGCGCAGGGCGTCGTAGACGGGTTCGCTGCCCAGCCGGTCCGCGGTGACGGTCGCGGCGAAGCACGCGATCAGCAAGGGCAGCAGGAGCGCGCCGGTACCCGTCATCTCCACCACCAGGACGGCCCCCGTCAGTGGTGCCCGTACGACGCCCGTGAACACCGCGGCCATTCCCACCACGGCGAACGCGGCCGCGCCCGCCGAGCCGGCCGGCAGCAGGGGGGAGGCGAGCGCGTGGGTGAGCGTCCCCCACAGGGCTCCCAGGGCCAGCAGTGGCGCGAACAGGCCGCCAGGAGTCGCGGCCGCATAACTCAGCGGTCCGGCCACGAACCGGACGGCGAGGCAGAGCACCAGCGCCGCCACCGTCAGGCTTCCGCCCGTCAGCAGGCGCTCGCTCAACTGGTCACCACCGCCCGTGAGGAGCGGATCGAAGGCCATCAGCGCGCCGACCCCGGCCCCGATGACCGCGGCGCGGGCGACCAAGGGCACCCGGGTCAGCCGGTCGCACACCTCCAGTGTCCGTACGACCAGGGCGCTGTACGCGGCGCCCAGCGCGCCGGCCGTCATCCCGGTCAGCAGGAAGACCGGCAGCATCCACAGCGGCGGGTCGGGGGCGTCCGACAGCGGAAGGACGAGCGCGTCACCGACGATGAGCTGGGAGCAGGACACCGCCGTGACGGTGCCGACGAGGGTCAGGAGCACCAGACGCGGCCGGACGGTGCCGGTCACCTCCTCGCAGACGAACAGCAGCCCGCCCAGCGGAGCGGTGAACGCCACCGCCAGCCCCGCCCCACCGAGCGCGGTGTGCAGCATGCGGAGGTCCTCCGCGCCCTGCGCCTCCCCTGCGTCCCCTGCATCCCATGAGTCCGGCGCATCCAGGCGGCCGCGCCGGCCCGCCGCGGACCCGATGGCGGCGCCCATATGGACGATCGGCCCCTCCCTTCCCAGGACCAGGCCCGAGCCGATCGCGATGAGACCGCCGAGGAACTTCGCCGGCAGCAGCCAGGCCGTGCGGGCCTCGGCCTCCTGCCGCCATACGGCTTCCACGTGCTGGATCCCACTGCCTGCGGCATGCGGGACCCGCTGGGCGATCGCGCACGCCGCCGCGGCGCCCACGGCGGTGAGGACGACCGGAATCAGCCGTCCCGCCGCCCCCAGCCCGGCGGCCGCCTCCAGAACCGAACCGCGCAGCTGGTCGGCATGGTCCAGGCACCACCGGAATCCGCCGCCGACCAGCCCGACCAGAGCGCCCGCCACCCCCGCGATCACGAAGGAGCGGAAGGAGTGGCCGGATCGCCGCCGTTCGGAACGAACACGGTACGGGGTCTCGCTCACTGCTAGTGCTGGGGCAGGTGGGTCTTGGCATCCTCGTACGTCCCCTCGCCGGGTGCGGTGGCCACGGCGTAGAAGAGGTTCAGCACACCGGTCCGGAAGGTCTCGGCGGACACCAGCTCCAGCGGGATCGACGGCGCGTCCTCCTCGAACAGGCGCATGCCGTTGCGTACGGCGATCGGGTGCAGCAGGAGATTGAGCTCGTCCAGGAGCCCGGCGGCCACCAGTTGGCGTACGACGGAGACCGAGCCGCTGATCCAGACGGGTGTGTCCGTGTCCGGCTCGTTCTTCAGCGCGGCGACCGCTGTGGTGAGGTCGCCGACGAGCAGTTCGGAGTTCCGCCAGGTGAAGTCCTTCGGGCTGTTCGACACCACGATCTTGCGGGCGTCACCGAGCACTTCGGCGAACGGGGCGTCCTCCCCGCCGGCTGCTTCCCGGTCCGGCCAGGCGCCCGCGAAGCTGTCGTAGGTCCGGCGCCCGAGCAGCAGGGTGTCGGCCCTGCCGAGGGTCGCGTCGACGGCCGCGCCCATCTCCTCGTTGAAGTAGGGGAAGTGCCACTGATCGGGCGCCTCGACGACACCGTCGAGCGAGATGAAAAGCTGCGCCTTGATCTTCCTCATACCGGTCTCCGGGAGCTGGTGGTCGGTCCGTCCGCGTACGGCCCCATCCAAGGGCACGCGGCAGCCGGACGGCGCACGACTCCCCGGCCGGGGCGGATATGAATATCGGGGCAGCTGCGTGGACACCACGACCACCCCGGACGGCGGGGACGGCGGGGACGGCGGGGACGGCCCTTAGGCTCCCGGTCATGGACACGGGTGAGCGCTGGGCGATGTACGACGAGCTGCGGGGGCGGGTCCCGCAGTGGCATCCGGTCGGGGTGGTCGTCGAGGCCGACGGACCGGTCGTGCGCCGCCACTACGGAACGCACGGCACCGCCGAACACACCCCTCTCACCCCCGGAACGGACACCGCCGCACTGGTGCGCCGCCAGCAGGCGGCCTTCGCGGAGCGCGGTGAGCCGGTGGAGTGGAAGGTCTACGCGCACGACTCGCCGGAACTCGGCCCCGCGCTGACGGCGGCGGGGTTCACCCCGGGCTGGGAGCGCTCCGTACTGCTCGCCGCGCCGCTGCCCGGCGAGCGGCCCGCCGCCGTGGCGGAGCCCCGGGCGGGGGTGCACGACCTGTACCGGGTGAGGGACCAGGCCGAGCGGACGTGGGCAGTCGCCGTGGCCTCCCCCGGCCCCCACGCGACGCCCTACGCCGAGATGATCGCCGACGGCGCCTCGGACGAGGGCGATGTCCTCATCGAGGTCCTGCTGGAGGACGGCCTCGTCGTCGCGGCCGCCTGGGCTCACGCAGACGTGGGCCCCTTCGCTCTCGTCGGCGGCCTGACCGACGACGATGCGGACTTCGTCAGGGCCTGTACCGACCGTTGGCGCGTACAGAACCTGCTCGGGCAGCCCCTCCTCGCCGAGGCCGAAGGCCCGTTGCGCGAAAATCTGCTGAGGGCCGGCTTCACGGAAGTCACCACCGTTCGCTCCTACCACTGGCGCCCGCCGGGCACCCCCGAGAGCACCCGCCCCGCGCAGTTCCTTGACTGGCTCCACGACGACGGTCCGCTGTGGGACCGTTTCTACGCGGACTTCGACTTCAAGCCGGGCACCACCTACCGGCCAGCGATCACCGAACCCGTCCCCTCCGCCGTCTGGCACCTGCACGCCCACCACCGGCCGGTCCCGGACGTCCCCGGGCGGATCGACGCGATCGTCCGGCGCGGGCTGCTCACCGCCACCGAGCCCGGGGAGTTCGTGTACTGGCTCGACTGGCAGCACGACGGCTACCGCTACGACCCCCGCCGCACCGACGCCCCGGGACGGCCGCCCCGCCCCGGCCTGGGCACCTACCCCGACGGCGACTACTACCTCCACCTCACCGACGACCTGCGCCTGGGCACCTTCGGCCACCCCTGGGAACAGACGCTGACCGTCTGGGGACCCGCACTGCTGACCGCCGTCGAGACGGAACTGACCGAGCTGCTCGGAGAACCGATCAAGCGCCGCACGTGACGGCGCGCCGTCGCACGGAGGAGGCGTTGTAGGCCCGTGACAGATCAGCGGTGCAGGGTGGCTGACGGTGCGCGACCTTGCCGTCGCTCCGCCGACCCGCCGCCCCGTGTACCGCCGTGCCAGGAGCCGCCCTCGTGAACGCTGACTCCGTGCTGCCCCGCCGGCCCGCGCCCGGCCCCCAGGCGCCTCGCGAGGACGTACCGCCGCTCCCCAGGCGGCGCGAGCGTGCGGGAGCGGCCCTCCACGGCGTCGGCGCGGTCACCGCCGTCCTGCTCGTGCTCGCGGCCATCGGGGCGGTGATCGGCGAACCGGTGCTCATACCGTCGCTGGCCGCCAGTGCCGGTGTCCTGCACAGCACGCCCACCCTGCCCATGGCCCAGCCCCGGAGCGTCGTCGTCGCGCACCTGCTGGGCGCCGGAGCCGGTTACGTGGTCCTCGCGCTGTGGCAGAGCAGCCCCTGGGGCGCGGCGCTGGCCGGGGGGCTGACGTTCGCCGCCACCACCCTCGCCCGGACCCCGCACTCGCCCGCCTGCGCCACCGCCGTCGTCGTCGTGCTGCAGGCTCCGGCACCCGCGCGGTTCGTCCCCCTGCTGCTCGGCGCCACCGTGGTCCTGGTCCTCGCCGGCTTCGCGGCGTCCCGCGTACGCCGGGGAGCTGCCCGGTACCCCGTCCGCTGGTGGTAACGGCGGCGCGATGCGATCGGTGCGCCCGTGCTCGTGCGGGGCGCACCCCGCGGAGTGCCCCGCGCGGCCGGAGGCCGGGCGCCTCGCCCGTCCGCCGCCTCGCGCACGAGAAACCTCAGATCGCGCCCAAGACGCTTGGTCCGTGTGCAGTTGCCGTGCATATGATCAGCCGCCGACGGGGGAGATGTGGACATGGCAGCAGATTTCGATCAGGAGTGGGACCGCGAGTGCGCGGGCAGTGCGGACCAGCGGGTGGGCTTGCGGTTGGACAGCGGGCCGCAGGGGCCGTTCACGCCGGGCGGGTCCCAGGACGTGCGCCCGGACGCCGGGGCGGGGGTCTGACGATGGGGCGCCTCTGGGACAAGTGGACCGGCACCAAGTACCCCGCCGGCGATGTCCGCCCCCTGCCCACCATGGAGCTGCGGGAAGCGCTGCTCGCGCTCAACGCCCGAAACGTACCCTTCAGCGTGCGCGAGGCCTTCCCGAAGGAGAAGGCCGACCTGGTGGCGGAGTGCAAGATCCCGAAGGCGGAGCTGACGCTCAAGACCCGCATGCGCCTGGTGCCGGCGAAGCGCGAGGTGCTCGTTCTGGAGGAGCGGTGGCAGCCGTCGCACGAATCCGGTCAGCAGTACGGCCGTGGGGGCTTCACTGTGTACCGGCAGTGGGAGTTCCGCCGTGGTGCCGACGGCCGTCGGCGCAAGGTCGAGACGTTCCGCTTCGACACGCGGGACGTGAGAGATCCCCTGCGCACCATGGTCCTCGACGCGGGATGGACCTGGCGGGGAGTGCTGTTCCGGTACTGACCGGCCGGTCCGTTTGATGGCGAGAGCTGCGGATCTTGCGTCGGTTTCCGCCCAATGGCCGGGTCGGAAGCCGCCCCAACCAGCGCAACCCATAACGCCGTTCGCTCGTCTTGCAGGCCGGACGGCCTGCCTGCCCGCTCTCCCGCGAACGCGAGGGGCACAGGCGGCGTCCCGGCCGGAACCCCCTCCGGCCAGGACCGGGGCGCGCGCGCCGACCCCGGGCCTTGTCCCCCCACGCGTTGCGCAGTTCGAGAGGTCTTCACCATGCCCCCCGTGGTCGACACCGGTCTCAGCGTCCTGTCCGAGGACTTCGCCGCCGCCCCCCACCGCTCCTTCGCACAGCTGCGGGAGCAGGCTCCCGTGCACTACGAGCCGGCCATCGACAGCTATTTCCTCTCCCGCTACAAGGACGTGAAGCGGGTACTGACCGACCATGAAGCGTTCACCACCGAGACGCTGCAGGTGCGCGCCGAGCCGGTGATGCGCGGGCCGGTCCTCGCCCAGATGACCGGGGCCGAGCACACCGCCAAACGAAGAATCGCCGTCCGGGCCTTCACCGGCCCGGCGCTCCAGGACCAGATCCGCGCCATCCACGCCAACGCCGCGGAACTCCTGGCCCCCTTCCTCGCCCGGGGCCGGATGGACCTGGTCAACGACTTCGGCAAGCCCTTCGCCATCCACGTGACGCTCGACGTCCTGGGCCTGGACCGAAGGGACTGGCAGCAGGTGGCCGCCTGGCACAGCGGTGTGGCCGAGTTCATCACCAGCCTCGCCCTCACCCCCGAACGCCGCCGCCACTGCCTGGACTGCGCCGAGCAGTTGGAGGCCTATCTCCTCCCCGTGATCGGCCGGCGGCGCCGCAACCCCGGTCACGACCTGATATCGAAGCTGTGCACCGCCGAGTTCGACGGCATCGCCATGAGCGATCGCGACGTCACCGCGCTGATCTTCAACGTCCTCGTCGCCTCCGCCGAGCCCGCGGACAAGACACTGGCCCTGCTCTTCAAGCACCTGATCGACCACCCCGAGCAGCTGTCACAGGTCCGCCGGGATCCGGACCTGCTGGCCGCCGCGATCGCCGAGACCCTGCGCTACTCCCCGCCGGTCCAGCTCATTCCCCGCCAGGCGGAGGAGGACAGCGTGTTCGCGGGGACCACCGTCCCGGCGGGCGCCACCGTGTTCTGCATGATCGGCGCGGCCAACCGCGACCCGGACGCCTTCGCCGCCCCGGACACCTTCGACATCCACCGCCCGGACCTGGGCACCGCCCGCTCCTTCACCGCGGCCGCCCAGCACCTGTCCTTCGGCACCGGACTCCACCAGTGCGTCGGCGCGGCCTTCGCGCGCGCCGAGATCGAGACCGTCGCCGCGATGCTCCTGCCCCTGCTCGACCAGGTCCGTTACAGCCCCGGCTTCCGGTACCAGGAGTCCGGCCTGTACACCCGGGGCCCGCGCTCGCTGTCGCTGGACTTCACCCCCGTGCGCTGAAGCGGCACCGGCCGTGAACGACGTACATGACCGGCGCCCGTCCCTCGCCCGGCATCCCCGGCCTCCCCCGCATGCTCAGGCTCCCCCCGCATGCCCGGGCTCCCCCGCTTTCCCGGGCTCCCCCGTACACCCCCCACTCCGATCAGGCGAAGACGACCATGACATCGACCGACATCACCCGAGCCATCACCGATCTGCTGTTCACCCCGGGCCTCGACCTCACCGAAGCCATCGACCGGCACTTCACCCCCGACTACCGCCAGCGCACCAACGGCGTGTGGAGCGACCGGACCTCGTTCGCCGAGCACATGACGCGCCTGCGCTCCGTGATCCGCAGCGGGCGCGTCGAGGTCCACGACGAGCTCCGCGACGGAGCGCGCTACGCCGACCGGCACACCGTCACCCTCGTCCACGACGACGGCCACACCTCCCGCACCGAGGTCTACCTGTTCGCCGAGCTGGCCCCCGACGGCCGCTTCCGGCGCGTCGAAGAGACCACCCTCCTGGTCACCGGTCAACCCGACGACGGGAACCTCGGTCTCATCCGGTGACATGAACGGGCCGTTCGAGCCTCCAGGGTGAGCGGTGCGTGCCCGGCGGGAACGACGACGACACGGCCTCCGTGACGTCCTCCCGGCCGGGCGCGCACACTCACCCGCCGTCACGCCCGGCCCCTCCCCGAGGAGGCCGGCCCGGCTTCGCCAGGTCGGAGCCAGGTGGCCTGCGGAAGATCCCGGACCACCACGATCGCTGTCCGCTGCTGAACAAAGGGATGGAGCCGCCATGGTGTCCGTGGGGGAAAGACTGAGCAGGGCGCGCGTACGGGCCTTCGTCGGCCGGGACGAGGAACTCGGGCGCTTCGGGGAGGCGTTGGCCGGTGATCCGCAGGCGCCGTTCGCGTTCTACGTGTACGGGCCCGGCGGCATCGGGAAGTCGACGCTGCTGCGGCGGCTGGCGGACCACGCGCGGGCGGCCGGCCGGCTGCTCGTCGAACTCGACGGCCGGTTCGTCAGCCGGGACCCGGCCGATTTCGAGCACGCCGCCGGACCGTTCCTGGACGTCCCCGGCACGGTCCTGTTCGTGGACTCATTCGAGCACTGCCAGTGGCTGGAGAGCTGGCTGTGGCACCACTTCCTGCCGCGCGCCGCGGACGACACCCTGGTCGTCCTGGGCGGCCGGCGCGCTCCGCAGCCGCAGTGGGCCGCCGATCCCGCCTGGTCCCGGCTCCTGCACGTGAGCGAGCTGGAGCCGTTCTCCGCGGAGCAGGCCCGGAGCCTGCTGGTGGCGGCGCAGATCCGGCCCGAACTGCGCGACCGGGTGCTGCGCTTCGCCGGGGGCAATCCGCTGGCGCTGTCGCTGGCGGCCGCGGCCGGATCCGAGGGCTGCGGCCGGGAGGAGATCTGGGCACCGACCGCGGACGTGCTGCGCACCCTGCTGGCGGGGCTGATCGGGGAGGTGCCCACGGCGGCCCACCGCCGCGCCCTGGAGGTGGCGGCGCAGGCCCATTCGACGTCCGAGGAGCTGCTGGCCGCGGTCCTGCCCGGGGAGGACGTCCATCCGCTGTTCTCCTGGCTGCGGGACCTGCCCTTCATGGAGTCCACCCTGCGGGGGCTGTATCCGCACGACGCGGCACGCGAGACGCTGGCCGCCGACCTGCGGTGGCGGGCTCCCAACGCCTTCGAGGCGATGCGCCAGCGCCTCGCGGACGAGTACCTGCGCATCCTGCGCGAGGCGCCCGAGGAGCGGGTGTGGACGGTCACCGACGATCTCTTCTACCTGTTCCGGGAGGGCGCGACGCTGGCCCGGCTGCGCTCCTGGTCCCGCGAGGACGAGGTCCACGACCGTCCCCTGCACCCGGACGACATCGATGTCATCCTGCGCATGGCCACCGAGACGGAAGGGGCCGCCTCCGCGGACCTGGTCCGCTACTGGGCGCAGCGCCAGCCGCAGGCCTTCAGCGTCTACCGGCTCGTGAGCACGGGCCGGATCGTGGCGTTCACGGCCCGGCTCGCGCTGCCCTCCCCTCCCGATGCCGAGGACCTGGCCACCGATCCCGTCGTGGCCGCCGCGTGGCGGTACACCGAGGCCACCGCGCCGGTGAGCCCCGGTGAGCACATCGGCGTCAGCCGCTTCTCGATCTACCCCGAGCAGTACCAGGTGCCCTCGCGCGTCATCGACCTGAGCAGTTCCCGGGCCCAGGCGGAGGCGGCCCGCGCCCGCGGGCGCGCGTACGGTTTCGCCGTCTTCCGGGACGCCGAGACCTGGGCCGAGCGCGTCAAGGGCACCCTGACGGACACGGGGGCGCGGCCGCGGGTCGGCGAGTACACGTACGGGGTGTTCGGCGTCGACTGGCGCAGGCTGCCGGTGGAGTCATGGCTCATGCACTTCATATCGGCCACCGAGGCGCCCGCCGCGCCGGCCGGGCCGTCGCCCGTCTCGCGCACCTCGTTCGACCAGGCCGTACGCGAGGCGCTGGCCCACTGGCGTGATGCGGACGCGTTCGCCGCCTGCGCCCTGATGCGGACCCGTCTCGCGGCCGACCTCGGTGATCCCGTCGGGGAGTTGCGCGCCCTGCTGCGCCGGGCCGTCGACGACCTCGGGCTCGACCCGCGCGGGGTGCGCGCCCGCGAGGCCCTGACGGCGGGCCACTTCTCGGGTGCGCCCACCCAGGAGGCGGCGGCCCGCCGCCTCGGCCTTCCGTACGGCACCTACCGCCGGCACCTGCGCCAGGGCCTGGACCTGCTCTGCGAGGCCCTGTGGCAGCGGGAGTTGCACGACCCTCGTCAGTGACGGCGGACGCCCGCCGTCGCCGCGGCCGGGTGGACAGGTGCGGACAGGAGTGGACAGTGGTCACCCCGGCCGGGCCTGGATAGTGGACACCGTCCGCGCCGAGTCTGTGCGACATGAACGTTGCACTCACGCAGACGGGCCGGGCAGCGGCCCGGGCCCCCGGGCCGGGAGCGGTGCTCGCCGCGCTCGCCGCGGCCCAGTTCACCGTCATGCTCGCCACCTCGATCGTCAATGTGGCGCTGCCGCAGATCCGTGCAGGGGCCGGCCTCTCGGACGGCGGGACCACGTGGGTGGTCAACGCCTACGGCCTGGCGTTCGGCGCGATGCTCCTGGCGGGCGGACGGGTCGCCGACCTGCTCGGCCGCCGCCGGGTGCTGGCCGCCGGGCTCGCCGTGTTCGCGCTGGCCTCGGTGGCGGCTGGACTGACCACCTCCGCCGGCGTCCTGATCACGGCCCGTGCGGTGCAGGGCGTCGGCGCCGCCGCGATCGCCCCGGCCGCGCTCGCCCTGGTGATGGACCGGTTCCCGCCCGGCGCCGGGCGCGGCAGGGCACTGGGGGTGTGGGGAGCGGTCTCCGGCGCGGGAGCGGCGGGCGGCGTGCTGCTGGGCGGTGTGCTCACCCAGGCCTGGGGCTGGCCCTGGATCTTCCACTCGGTGGGGCTCGGAGCGGCGGTGGTGCTGGCCGCCGTGGTGGCGCTCGTGCCACGGGACGCGTCGGCGCGGGCCGGCGGAAAGGCCGAGCGGCAGCGCGGGCGGTTCGACCTGCTGGGCACCGTCACCGTCACTCTCGCCCTGACCTGCCTGGTGTGGGGGCTGACCACGGCGCGCGGCGCCGGCTGGGCGGACGCCCGGGTGCTGGGTTCCCTCGGCGCCGCCGCCGTGCTGCTCGCGGCCTTCTGCGTGATCGAGCGCCGCCGGCCGAACGCGCTCGTACCACCGCGGCTGCTCACCGCCGGCCGGGTCGCCGCGGGCAATCTGCTGATGGCGCTGCTGGGTTCCGTATGGATCGCCCTGTTCTTCTTCCTGCCGCTCTACCAGCAACAGGTCTTGGGATCCGGCCCCTTGGTCACCGGAGTGGGACAACTCCCCCTGGCTGTCGCCCATATGATCGGCTCCGCTCTCGCCCCGCGGATCGCCCGGGTCATCGGGGCCACGGCGACCCTCACCGCGGGCCTGCTCGCCGAGGCGGCGGGTCTGCTGTGGCTGTCGTGGATGAGGGCGGACGGGAGCTATCTCGTCGATGTCCTCGGGCCGAGCATCCTGGTCGGTCTGGGCCTGAGCATCGCCTTCGTCCAGCTCACCGCCCTCGCCGTGGACGGCGTACCCCGGCAGGACGCGGGACTGGCCGGCGGACTGGTGAACACCACCCGCCAGGTCGGCGGCGCGATCGGCCTCGCCGCCCTCGCCACCCTGGCCGGCTCCGTCACCACCCACGCGACCACCAACCAGCCTCCCCTGGAAGCCCTCACCGCCGGATACCGGGCCGCCTTCACCGTCTCCGCCGCAATCCTCGCCACCACCGCACTCCTCGCCCTGCTCCTCACCCGCCGCACCGGGGCGCGTAACCCGGCCACCGCCACCGCCCTGCCCGCCACCGACCCGGGAACCTCCCCGCTCTCCCCCGCCGGGCCGGCCCGGTAGATCAGCCACATCCGCACCACCGGCACACCTCATCCAGACAGGAAGTACCGCCATGATCACCATCGACGAGACCGCTCCCGTGATCGTCCGCCTGAGCACCGTGATCGACGCCCCGCTCACGACCGTGTGGGCGCTGCACACCGACGTCGCGGCGTGGCCCGCCTGGAACACCGACATCGACCGGACCGAGGTCGACGGACCGCTGCTGCCCGGCAGATCGTTCAGCTGGCTCACCCACGGCCTGGACATCACCTCCACCGTGCGGGAGCTGGTCCCCGGGAAGCGGATCGTCTGGGGCGGGACCGTCGACGGCATCGTCGGCATCCACGTGTGGGTCTTCGAACGGTCACAGTCCGGTACCGGGGTCGTCGTCCGCACCGAGGAGTCCTGGAGCGGCGCCCCGGTCGACGCCGAGACCGACGAGCTCGGCAAGGCGCTCCACGACTCCCTTGAGGGCTGGCTCGCCCACCTCAAGAGCCGTGCCGAACAGCCCGCCTGACCGGGCACCACGTCCGCGCTTCCGCGCACCTCCGGTTCCACGCATCCACGTATCTCCGCGCCCCCACACATCCACGTATCCACGTATCCACGAGAGGGATTCCCGCCATGACGACCACCCCGCCGTACCTGACCGGCCACTACACCCCCGTCGCCGAGGAGGTCTCCGCCTCCGGCCTCACCGTCGAGGGCACGCTGCCGCCCGAGCTGACGGGCCGGCTGCTGCGCAACGGGCACAACCCGAAGCCCGGTGTCACCCCCACCCACTGGTTCAAGGGCAGCGGGATGGTCCACGGCATCCGGCTGCGTGACGGGCGCGCCGAGTGGTACCGCAACCGCTGGGTCCACACCCCCGCCCTCGACGGCGCCCCCTACATGACCGAGCACGGCCCCGACCTGACCGCCAGCGCCGCCGGCACCCACGTCATCGAGCACGCCGGACGCCTCCTCGCGCTGTGCGAGGCCAACCTCCCCTTCGAGCTCACCCCGGACCTCGACACGGTCGGCGCCTACGACTTCGACGGCAAACTGCGCACCGCCATGACCGCGCACCCCAAGGAGGACCCCGTGACCGGGGAACTCCACTTCTTCGGCTCCTCCCCCTTCCCGCCGTTCCTGACCCACTACGTCGCCGACGCCAAGGGCGCCATCACCCACAGCGCCGAGGTCCCCGGGGCGACCGCCTCCCTCAAGCACGACTTCGCCCTCACCCGCCGCCACGTCGTCTTCGTCGAGGGCAACGTCACCTTCGACCACACCGAGAGCTCCGGCATCCCCTACAGCTGGAGCGACCACCAGCCCGCCCGTATCGGCGTCATGCCCCGCGGCGAGGACGGCGCCCGCCACACCCGCTGGTTCTCCATCGAGCCCGGCAACATGCTCCACGTCTCGAACGCCTACGAGGACGGCCAGGGCCGCATCGTCCTGGAAGGCCCCACCGTCGACCGCGAGGGCTTCCGTCTCTCCTGGAACTGGTGGGTCGGCGCACCCGGACGCGGCAGCGAACCCGTCGCCCGCTCCTACACGCGCCGCTGGGTCCTCGACCTGATCGCCGGCACCGTCGACGAGCAGATCATCGACGACCTCCCCGTCGAGTTCCCCACCATCAACGAGGACTACCTCGGCGCCGAGAACCGCTACCAGTACGCCATCTCCTTCCCCGACGAGAAGGGCTTCGGCGGCTACGGCATCGTGAAGTACGACCGCACCACCGGCGCCCGGCGCATCCACCAGATCGGCGACGCCCGCATGCCGAGCGAGGCCGTCTTCGTCCCCGCCGCAGGCACCGCCCGCGAGGACGACGGCTACCTCCTCACCGTGGTCTCCGACCTCAAGCAGAACGCGTCCCAGCTCGTCGTGCTGGACGCCTCCGGCCTCGACCGCATCGCCACCGTCCACCTCCCCCACCGCGTCAGCTCCGGCCTCCACGGCTCCTGGATCCCCGACACCACCCTGGACGGCTCCGCGGGCTGACCCTGGGCGGGGATGCGCCCGCGCTCTGCCGCATCCTCCACCGCCCACCGAGAACGGCCCTCCCCCGGGGCCGGTTGCCGGAGCCGCGAGTTGTTCGCGGCTCCGGCATTCCGCCGTGTCAGCGCGCCGGCGCGTAGCCGAGGAGGAAGCCCTTGCGCGCGCGGGCTCCGTCGGGGAGGGATCAGGTCTTGTGGCGGCTTTCGGCTTCGGCGTTGGCCATGGCTTCTGCTTCGCTTTCGACCATGGCTATGGCGACGCCGAACGCCTGGGCTATGTGACCGGCGGCCGACATGACGCGCGCGGTGCCCACGACGGGGGCGATCGCGACGAGCACGTCCTGCAACTGCTCGACGGTGAAGTCGGCCTTGACCGCGGGGCTGATGTGGGCCAGGTAGGAGATGGCCGGGGCGTCCATGGCCACGAGAGCGGCGATGCGGGTGGTGATGAGTGTCTTCTCGTCCATGCCGCAGTGCTCGATGGAGTCGATGGTCATCGCGGCGAGCGTGTCGAGAACGGGAGCGTCAGACCTGGTGGCCATGTCGGAACCGCCTTTCGGTGCTGAACTGAGCCGGGCGCACCGGCCCTGACCGCGGGACCGGGGCGTGTCGGCGGGTTGCCGTTTCAGCGTAGGCGTCCGCCGGAGCCCGTGCCCGTTGGGCCGTCCGGGCGAATACCCGCAGGTCGCAGCCGCCTCGCGGGTGCCGCGCAGGTGACTCGCAGGTGCTCGTGCCCCGTCGGAGGCCGCGGGCGGGCCGGACAGTAGGGTGGCCGGATGGACGCTTCTTCGCTCTCCCGTCCCTTCCGGCTGCTCGTGACAGGCGGCGGGACCGGCGGTCACACCTACCCTGCCCTGACAGCGATCCGCACGTTGCGCGGCCGCCTCGCCGCCGAAGGGGCCGCGCTCGACGTGCTGTGGATCGGAACCGCGGACGGTCTGGAGGCGCGGGTCGCCCCGGCGGAGGGCATCGCGTTCAGGACGGTCGCCACGGGGAAGATCCGCAGATCGGCGAATCCCCTGAAGATGCTCTCGGCGGCGAACGTCAAGGACATGGCGCGGGTGCCGCTCGGGGTGGCCCAGGCCCGTACGGTCGTGGCCGAGTTCCGGCCGGACGTGGTCCTGGCGACGGGCGGGTACGTGGCCGTCCCGGCCGGGCTGGCCGCCCGGTTGTGCAAGCGCCCTCTGGTGCTGCACGAGCAGACGGTCCGGCTGGGCCTGGCGAACCGGAAGCTGGCCGGTTCGGCGACGCGCATCGCGGTGTCCTCCGAGTCGTCGCTGCCGCTGCTGCCGGACGAGGTGCGCGGCCGGGCGGTCGTCACCGGCAACCCGGTGAGGCCCGAAATCCTGACCGGGCACCCCGACAAGGCGGTGCAGGCGCTGAACCTGACGGGGTTCGACAGGCGTCTTCCGACGGTCTACGTCACCGGCGGGGCGCAGGGCGCCCAGCAGATCAACGGCGTGGTGCGGGAGGTGCTTCCGTGGCTGCTGAGCCACGCGAACGTCATCCACCAGTGCGGCCCGGCCAATGTCGACGAGCTCCGGTCCGCCGCCGCGGCTCTCGATCCGGTCCTCGCGGGCCGGTACCACCTGACGGGCTTCGTCGGGCCGGAGCTGCCCGACGTACTGGCGCTCGCCGATGTGGTGGTGTCCCGGTCCGGGGCGGGCACGCTGGCGGAGCTGACCGCGCTGGGCAAGCCCGCGGTGTTCGTCCCGCTGGCCACCTCGGCGGGGAACGAGCAGGCGCACAACGCGCGGCACCTGGCCGATGCGGGCGCTGCGGTGGCCCTGCTCGGTGAGGTCACCGGGCGGACCCTCGCGGAGGCGGTCGGTCCGTTGCTGACCGACGCCGCCGGGCGGACGGCGATGGCGCAGCGTGCGCGTGCGTACGGGAGGCCGGACGCCGCGGACCGGCTGGTGGACGTACTGCTGTCCGCGGCGGCGGGGGCTTCCGACTGACCGGTGCCTCCCGTACGTGGGCATGACGGGACGGGCGAGGAGGAGCGGCGATGGCCGAGCGCGTGATCGAGGTGGACGGCGTCGAGCTGTGCACCGAGTCCTTCGGCGATCCCTCCGATCCGCCCGTCCTGCTCGTGATGGGCCTGGGGGCTTCGATGCTCTGGTGGGAGGAGGGCTTCTGCCGGATGCTCGCCGCGGGCGGGCGCTTCGTGATCCGTTACGACCACCGCGACACCGGCCGGTCGGTCACCTGCGCGCCGGGCCGCCCCGGGTACACCGCGGCGGACCTGGTCGCCGATGCCGTCCGCGTGCTGCGCGCCCATGGGATCCCGGCCGCGCACGTCGTGGGCGTCTCGGCCGGAGGGGCCCTGGCGCAGCTGCTGGCGCTCGATCACGCCGCCCGCGTCCGGTCGCTCGTCCTGATCAGCACGTCCTCCGCCGTGCCCGGCGACGACGAGCTGCCCCCGCCGGCCGAGGAGTTCACCCGGTTCGCCGCGGTCGCCCCACCCGACCCTTCGGACGCCGACACGGTGATCGACCACCAGGTCGCCTACGCGCGCGTGCTCGCGGGAGGGCGGCGCCCGTTCGACGAGGCCGCCGCCCGCGGCCTGGTCCGCCGCGACGTCGAGCGCGCGCACGATTTCGGAGCGGCCCGCAACCACGACTCGCTCACGGACGGCAAGGTCTCGCAGGCCCCCTTGTCCTCGATCACCGTACCCACGCTGGTGATCCACGGAACCGCCGATCCGATGTTCCCGATCCGGCACGGTGAGGCACTCGCGAAGCGGATTCCCGGGGGCCGGCTGCTGGCTCTGGAGGATGCCGGTCACGGGGTCGAGCGAGCCGACTGGGCGACGATCACCGCAGCGATCCTCGACCACACCGCGGGCCCGTCCGGTTAGGCCGAGAGCTCGCGTAGGGCGACCGTCCGGAAGTCGTGGGGCGGGCGGCCGGTGATGCGGTGGACGGTGTCCGTGGTGCGGTCCTCGGCTCCTTCGGCGATGGACCGGTCCATCCCGGCCAGCATCGCGGCGAACTCCGGCGGGATGAGCGCGGCCAGGCGGTCGCGCATGGCCTCGTAGGTGAGGTGCTGGTGGACCACCTGGCGGCCGGTGACCTCGGTGAGGAGTGCGGCGATGTCGTCGTGGCTCAGGGACTCCGGGCCGGTCAGGACCAGGTCGGTGCCGGGTGCGCGGTCGTCGGTGAGGGCGCGGGCCGCGACGGCGGCGATGTCGTCGGCGTCGACGAATCCGACCCGGCCCGTCCCGGCCGCGGTCAGGATGGCGCCGTCGTCACGGATGCTGTCGGCGTGGGCGTGTGTGCCGGTGAAGTTCTGCATGAACCAGGAGGGGCGCAGGACCGCCCATTCGTCGAACAGGCCGGGCAGGGCCCGGTGTACCTGTCCGACCGCCGGTCCGCCCTCGGTGATCGCCGAGGAGCTCAGCAGTACGGCGCGGCGTACGCCGGCGGCGCGGGCCCGGTCGAGGAAGGGCACCATGACCGCGGCCGGGTCCGGGTCGCCGACGGGCGGGACGAGGTAGACGCGGTCGGCCCCGGCGACGGCGTCGCCGAAACTGGTGGGGTCGTACCAGTCGAAGCGGACCGGCTCGGCGCCCGGGAGCGGCGTGGCCCGGCGGCTGCCGGCTCTGACGCGCCGACCGGCGGCGACGAGGTGCGCCGTGGTGCGGCTGCCGGTGGTGCCGGTGGCTCCGAGGACCAGGGTGGTGCCGGTCGGGGTGGTGGTGGCGGCGGTGGCGGTCATCGGGCGCTGCTCCTCGTGGGGTCGGGGTCTGTCATGAAGGCCGCCCCGGGTTCGTGGACGGCAAGGGGGTTCCAGTAGTCGCGGTAGGAGGTGAACTGCCCGTCCTGGACGGTCACGACGGCGATGTACGTCATGTCGAAGGGGGCCCCGGTCGCGACCAGACGGCCCACTCCGCGCATCTCGACCACGATGGTCTCCGGGTCGGTGGTCTCGTGGATCCGCAGGTCGGGGAAGTCGTGCAGGTCGATGTGGTCGGGATAGTCCCGCATGTAGGCGGCGATGGCGTCCCGCCCTTCCAGCCGCCCGGGCCACCCGGGAGGGGCGAAGGGGAACTCCATGGCGCCGTGTTCGGCCCACAGGCCGGTCCAGGAGGCGATGTCCTTGTCCAGGAGCAGGCGGAGGCTGTGGCGGTACAGATCCGGGGGTGAGGTGGTTGTGGGCACGACGGTTCTCCGTCCACTACGATACGGACCGACGGTCCGTTTCTCTTCACGAAAGATACGGACCGACGGTCCGTATTGCAAACCGGAGGGAACCCGATGACCGTCGAACGCAAGCCGCGCAAGGACGCGGTCCGCAACCGGGCGGCCGTCTTCGCCGCCGCCGACACCCTCTTCGCCCACTGCGGGAGCCCCGAGGAAGTCACCATGGCCGATATCGCGGCAGCGGCCGGCGTCGGCAAGGCGACGCTCTTCCGCGCCTTCGGTGACCGCAACGGACTGATCCGCGCGCTCTACGAGGCACGGCTCGAACCGATCCGTGAAGCGGTCGAACAGGGTCCCCCGCCGCTGGGGCCGGCCACGCCCGCGCCCCTTCGCGTACCGGCCCTGCTCGACGCCCTCCTGTGCTTCAAGCTCGACAACCGCCATCTCGCCGTGGCGCTGGAGGGAAGCGGGGCGGACAGCCCCTACCGGACGGAGCACTACGAGCGGTGGCACACGCTGCTCCGGGACCTGCTGCGGCTCGTCCCCGGTCCTGCCGACACCGGCTTCTGCGCCCACGCCCTGCTCGCGGCCACCCGAGCCGACCTGGTCGCCTATCTGGCCGGCGAGAAGGGCGTACCCCGCGAGGAGCTCCGGGCTCAACTGGCCGGCTTCACCGCGGCGGTGCTCGACGCCCGTGCGGGACGAGGGTCGGCCTCCGGGCAATGACCGGCCCCCGGCCGGCACCGCCTCCGTTCATGGGCGGCCAGGTCCCCCCGCCCGCCGGACCGAGCCGTCCGCCGTCCAGCCGTCCGTCGACCCGGAGCAGGGCATCGCCCACGGGGTGACCGCGGCGGACGTGGCGGCGGCGCTCGAACGGACACCGGACGCGGCCGCCGTGTACATCGTGTCCCCGAGCTGCCCGGTCACAGCACTAGGCCGTGTTTTAGATCGGGGTTCCGGCCCGCGCCTTGCGCCGTGATGATCATGGTGTGGGGCGTGGGGATCTTTCTGGTGAGCAGTGGTCG
>NZ_JBVIWA010000021.1:82527-155198 GCF_055595065.1 Streptomyces sp. NPDC040545 | reverse complement strand
TCCACGAACGCGGCACCGAACAACCCGGCCAGGGACTCGTCCCACTCGTCCGGCACGACGCCACGCACGTCATACGCCTTGACGATGTTCGAAAGGTCGGACATTTCCACTCCTTCAGGGGGTGACCGGCTGTGCTCCGGACGCTACCCGCCGCCCTGCTCGACACAGGCCGCCCACGCCCCATCCCGGTGAGGCTTTGGCAGATCGCCGTCACCCCGGGGCGATCCCGCCTCTCTCCCGGTACCACCGGGCCGCCGGGCCGATCCGGCTCAGCGGGCCGGGTCCAGGTGCGATCCCGGCGCGTTCCCATGCCGCGTCGGCGCGGTACCAGTGGTCACCGGCCAGCAGCGCGAACTGGCGCTCGCTCACCCATCCGGGGGTCGCGGCCAGGGCGTCCAGGCATCTGCGCCACGGCCAGTCGGCGTCAGGTCGCGCCGGCAGCACGCGATGCTCGGCGAGGGCGTCCATGAGGTCCCGGTTGCGCACCGGCTCGGGGTGGTGGGCGTGCAGGACACCCGTGGCGTCGGTGGCGGCGGCGCCGCCGAGCGCGAGCGCCACGATGAGCCGCGCCAGGTCGTCGACGTCCACGAAGGAAGCGAGTCCTGCCCCTCCGGCCCACCCCGCCGGTACCCGCCGGAAGGCGTCGACGAGGGCCGGTACCGCCCACCGGTCGCCTCTCCCCAGCACGAGCCCCGCGCGCAGGACCAGTCCCCCCGCGTCGAGCACCGGCCCCTCCCCCGCCAGCCGGCTGCCGCTGGCCGCCGATACCGGGGCGGGCGTCAGCTCGCCCACGTCCTGCCCCCGATGGGGCCCCGGACCGTAGACCGCGCAGGTGGACAGGTGGATGATCCGCCCCACTCCGGCCCGCCGGGCCTCGGCCACCAGGGCTGCGGTTCCGGCGGAGTTGACCGCGGCGCACCGGTCGGCGTCCGGTCCGACGTAGGAGGCCAGGGACAGCAGGACGTCCGCGCCGTCGCACACCCCGCGCAGCGACGGTCCGTCCGCCAGGTCCGCGCCCACCCAGTGCGCCCCGGATAAGTCCGCGGGGGCGTGTGTACGGGACACCGCGCGCACGATGGCCTGCTGGTCCCGCTCGGCCAGCCGGCGCAGCACCGCGGACCCCACGAAGCCCGTCGCGCCGGTGACGACGATACGAGGGGTGCTCACGCCCGCTTCCCCGATGCCGGCTTCGGCCGCGGCCTCGCCTCCGCCTCCGGCTCCGCGTCCGGTTCCGGCTCGGGCTCGCTCGGCGGCAGCGTCAGGCGCACCCCGCCCCGGACGTCGTCGGCGGCGACCGCGGGCAGCAGGTAGCGCCACAGGGAGGCGATCCGCTGCGGCAGGTCGGCCCGGCCGGTGGACGCCTGCGAGAAGAGCTGCGCCCCGGTGAAGGAGCTGACCAGCACCCAGGCCAGTTCGTGGTCGTCGACGTCCGGCTGGAGTTCGCCCTTGGCCCGGGCGAAGCGCAGCTGCTGGCGGAACTCCAGCACCCAGGCCTGGTAGGCGACGTCGTCGCGCAGGCCGAACTCCCCTTGCTCCACGGCGAGTCGGACGCCCGCGCGGAGCACCGGATTGTGCTGGAGCTGCTCGGCGAGGTAGAGCGTGATGTCCACCAGGTGCTGCAGGCCGTCCTCCCCGGCGGGGAACTCCAGGCCGTCGCCCTGGCCGACCATGACGGCGTAGGCGAGTTCCTCCTTCGAGCTGAAGTGGAAGTACATGCCGCCCTGCGTGACGTCCGCCCGCTTCATGATCTTGCTGATGCTGGCTCCGCTGAAGCCGAACTCGTCGAAGACCTCGGCCGCGGCACGCAGGATGGCCGCTTTGGTCTGAACTGCCCTGAGTTGAGGGGCGCGTTGCTGCTTTCGTTCTGACATGAGCACCTAACTAATCTCGACAAAAAAAACGAACATCCTTTATTTTAGGACCTGCGCCGAACAAGCACCAGCTCATGTCCGACGTCCAGGGGGGCTCAACCATGACTGTGTCAACCGATCACTCCGCCTCACCCGTCGCCGCGCTCAGCAGCGCCTTACCGCGGGAGTACGTACACAAGAGCGCACACTCGGAGGTGCTGCTCACCGGGTGGCGCACCGTCGCGCCGGACGAATACGTCGTCACCGCCCAATGGCCCCGTGCCCACAGCTTCTACACACCGGACGGGGGTCACCACGACCCCCTCCTCCTTGCCGAGTCGGTCCGCCAGGCCATCCCGCTCCTCAGCCATGTCGCCTACGACGTACCCTTCGGTCACCGCCAGATCTGGGACACGTTCAGCTACTCGACCAACGCCGATGCCCTCGCGGTCGGTTCGACTCCTGCCGATATTTCGCTGCACATCCGCTGCTCCGGCATCTCGCGCCGCGGCCGCAGACTCGCGGGTCTCACCATGCACGTGACCGCGACCCGCGACGGAGAGCTCCTCGGCACCGCCGAGGCCGGATTCACCAACCAGCCCGAGGCCGTCTACCAGCGTCTGCGCGGCCGGAACGGGGACCTCGCCGAGGTGGCCGCCCGCACGATCCCGCTTCCGCCGCCGCTGACTCCCCGCCGCGTGGGCCGCGACCGCTTCCACGACGTGGTCCTCTCCCCCACCAGCTCCACGCGGCGCGCCCAGCTCCGGGCCGATGTCAACCACCCGATCCTCTTCGACCACCCCGTCGACCACGCCCCGGGCATGCTGCTCCTGGAAGCCGTGCGCCAGGCCGCGTACCGGTCCGCGTTCCCCCGGCGGGGAGTCCTGACCGATATGGAGATTCGTTTCTTCCGCTATGCGGAGCTGACCTCGGCCTGCTGGATCGAGACGCTCCCGAACGCCGCGGAGGTGACCGCGCCGGACCGTCATCCCGTACGCGTCGTCGCCCGCCAGAACGGCGAGGTCGTCTTCGCCGCCACCGCGACCATCGCCACCGCGACGGCCGCCCCCCTCCGGCTGTACGCCGCGCGCTGACCGGCCGGCCCCGCCGGGGCGGCCTCCGCCGATCCTCTCGGCTCATGAGCGCGCCGGCTCATGAGCCGCCCGCCGGATCGGCCCCACCCCTGCGGGAGAACGGCGAAGGCGCCTGATCGGGACCATGCCCGACAGGCGCCTTCGTGCTCCACCGGCCTCCGCCGACATCCGCCGACAGACGGCCGGATCCGGTCCGGTCCGGTCAGACCTTCCTGACCACGCTGGACTTCAGCTGCATCGCGCCGAACCCCTCGACCTTGCAGTCGATGTCATGGCCGTCGACGCCGTCCACCAGCCGGATGTTGCGCACCTTCGTGCCCGCCTTGATGCCGGACGGGCTGCCCTTGACCTTCAGGCCCTTGACCACCGTCACGGTGTCCCCGTCGGCCAGCACATTGCCGACCGCGTCCTTGACCACCCGTTCCTCAAAGACGCCGCCGGACTCACCGGGGGCGAGCGGCCACTCGTGCCCGCACTCGGGGCAGACCAGGAGCGCTCCCATCTCGTAGGTGTACGCGCCCGCGCATTCGGGGCAGGGAGGCAGGGAGTTCTCAGTCACCCCGACAGTATATTTCAGGGCCATCGCCGCAGGTCGGCGCCCGATCCAGGGCCCGCAGCCCCGGCAGGAGCAGGGACAGCCCGACATCGAAGTGCGCCGCGAAGTCGCCACTGACGAGCGTGGGCAGCACAGCGGTGAGCTGCGGATACCGGTGCGCGGGCCGGACGGGGAGCTGCGGACGATGCGCGCCGCCTACCTGGCGGGATGCGACGGCGGGCGCAGCTTCGTCCGGGAGGCGGCCGGAATCGGCTTCCCGGGCACCGACGAGACCCTGACCGGAGTGCTCGGGCACTTCGCCACCGTCGGGGCCGACCCCGCGACCCTCGCGACCGCGCGCGCCGCGGGCGCACTCGCCGTCCCCCTGGAGGACGGGCTCACCCGCTTCGTGTACATCGATCCGGAGCGGATGCGGACGCCGGCGCGGGTACCGGTGACCCTGGAGGAGCTCCGTACGGCGCTGATACGGATCTGCGGCTCCGACTTCGGGTTCGAGGAACTGCTGGCGATGCCCGAGGTCAACGGCCGTCTCGCCGAACGGGTGCCCGCGCTGAGCACCGCCTACCCGGCCGGCTCCCCGACGCGGATCCGCTGGTCGGCCGCCGGATGCCCCACATCGGCCTGAGCGTGACCGGTTCGGACGTGACACGGGTGTACGAACTCCTGCACCGGGGCGGCTTCCTCCTGCTCCGGCTCACGGACGCGCGGGACCCGCACCCCCAGGCGTACGGGGACCCCGCCGCCGGCTCCGGCCCGCGGATCGGCGCCGTCACCGCCCGCGCGACCGAGGAGCACCCGGAGCTCGGCGGGGTCCGCGAGGTCCTGGTCCGCCCCGAGGGGCACGTCGCCTGGGCCACCAGGAGCGCCGACGCGGGTCTGCGCCGCAGCGGGCGCGAGAGCGCGCTCGCCGCATGGGCGGTGCGGGCCGCCGCAGCGTGAGCGTGGGTGTGCCGCACCCGGACAGAGGGCGGCCTGGCTGCCGCCTCTCCGCGGGCCGAGGCTGAGGGTCCACATCCCCGCACGGCAGGACCTCCGCATGCCCCGCAACGACACCACCAGCACCGCCGTCCTCGACCGGCTCCGGCTCCGGGCCGCCGATCCGGGACGGCGCGTCCTGTTCACCGGCGCCACGATCGTCACGATGGACCCGGACCTCGGTGTCCTCGACCACGCGGACCTGCTGGTAGTAGGCGATACGGTCGCGGCGGTCGGGCCCGGCCTGGACCGGGACGGCGCCGTGGTCGTCGACGCCACCGACACGATCCTGACGCCCGGCTTCGTCGACACCCACCGTCACGCCTGGCAGACCCAGCTGCGCCGGATCATGCCGGACGTGGACGATCTCGGCGGCTACGTCTCGGTCACCCTGGCCGGCTACGCGCCGGTCTACCGGCCGCAGGACATGTACGCCGGCACCCGCCTGGCCGCGCTGTCCGCCCTCGACAGCGGCATCACCTGCATGCTGGACTTCTCCCACAACGCACGCACGCCCGACCATTCCGACGCCGCCGTCCAAGCCCTGCTGGACACCGGCATCCGCGGCGTCCACGCCTCCATGGGACCGCACTTCGGGGACTGGGACCGGCAGTGGCCCGGTGACCTGGCCCGGCTCAAGGAGCGCTGGTTCAGCAGCGACGACCAGCTGCTGACGCTGCGCGTGGCCGCACTGGCCACCGACGAGATCGCCGGTCCCGCTCTCTCGTACGGACCTGAACTCGCGCGCGCGGCCCGCGATCTGGACGTCGGTGTGAGCGTGGACGCCGTCTTCGGCGCCCCCTCCTCCCGCGCGGTGCTGCGGTGGGCGGCGGACGGCCTGCTCGGCCCCGGCCTGACCCTCATCCACGCCACCGGCCTGACTCCGCGCGCCTGGCAGGCGATCGGGGAGAGCGGCACGACCATCGCCCTGGCCCCCACCTCGGACGCGCAGATCGGACTGGAGACCGCGGTACCGGCCGTCGACGAGGCCCTGGCGGCCGGCATCCGGCCCGGACTGAGCATCGACGTCGAAGTCGCCCTGGCCGGAGACATGTTCACGCAGATGCGGGCCCTGCATACGGTCCAGCGGATGCGGGCGGTGAACGCCGTCCACGGCACCGACGGGCAGCCCGTGCGCATCACCACCCGTGACGTCCTGGATTTCGCCACCCTCCAGGGCGCCCGGACCAACGGCCTGGACGCGGTGACCGGCTCGCTCACCCCGGGCAAGAAGGCCGACCTGCTGGTCATCCGCGCCGAGGACATCAACAACATGCCCCTCAACGATCCGATCGGGACCGTCGTTCTCGGCTCGGACGCCCGCAACATCAGCGCCGTCCTCGTGGGCGGTACGCCCCGCAAATGGAACGGGCAGGTCCTGGACGTGGACCTGCCCGCCCTGCGCGAGGAGGTCCAGGCGTCCCGCGCGCACGTGCTCGGCGCCGCGGCCGGCCGGGCCGCCAGGCGGCATTGACCTCCCTGAGGTCATGACGTCCGGAGGTCCTGCCACCGGCCGTCACGGCCTCCGGCGGGTGGCGTGCAGGCTGCCGAGCAGGGCGAGACCCCGGGCGCTCGGGCTTCCCGGTTCGGCGTGGTAGATCACCAGTTGCTGGCCCGGCGCTCCGAGCACGGCGAAAGACTGGAAGCCGAGCACGAGCGGTCCGACGCCGGGGTGGTCGAGTTCCTTGGTGTCGTGGGTCTTGCCGCGGACGGTGTGAGCGGCCCAGAGCGCCGTGAACTCCGCGCTGGCCTGTTCGAGTTCGCGGACCAGGGCGCTCAGCGCCGGGTAGTGCGGATCGAGGCCGGACGCGTGGCGCAGGCCGGCCACCACCGCCTCGGCGGCGCGGTCCCAGCGGACGAAGAACGGCCGGGCCGCGGGGTCGAGGAACGTCATGCGCGCGAGGTTGTCCCGCCGGGCGAACGGGGAGAACAGCGCGTCGGCCATCGCGTTGGCCGCCAGCAGGTCGGTGGCGGGATTCAGGACGAACGCCGGGGTACCCGTGTATCCGTCCAGCAGTTGGCGCAGGGCGGCGCCGATCGACTCCCTGGGCTGCGGCCGGTCAGCGTCCGGCGCGGTGCCCGCCAGCCGGAAGAGGTGTTCCCGTGCCGCTTCGTCCAGGCGCAGGGCGCCGCTGATCGCGTCGAGGATCTGCGGGGAAGGGCCGCGTTCGCGCCCCTGTTCCAGCCGGGCGTAGTAGTCGCTGTTCATTGCGGCGAGGACCGCGACCTCTTCCCGGCGCAGCCCTGCCACGCGGCGGCGTCCGTAGGAGATGAGTCCCACGTCGTCGGGCCGCAGGCGTGCGCGCCGGGCACGCAGGAAATCTCCGAGATCGTTGCTGCTCACGGCTTCAGACTAGGCCGCGCACCCCCGCGGTTGCCTGGGTGCGGCGCACCCGGGCAACCGGCCCCCGCCGCGCGGCCGGCGGGAACGGGATGTGCGAGGCGGCTCGCCTGTGTGGCTGAACTGGCCTTCGTAATTGGCGCGTTCCCGCTCATTCCGGTGGACGACCGGTCCGATGATCTTGCGTAGGCTCGTGTCGCCCGAACCGTACGACCCCCCACCCGAGGAGCATCGTGCCCCTGCCCATGAACCGCCGTCTGGCCCTCAGTGCGGCCCTGCTGGCCGCGATGGCCGCCGTGGCTCCGGCGACCACCGCCCACGCCGCCGCCCCGACCACACCCGATCTCGAAGCGCTGACCCAGGCGTTGCGGAACACGACTGCGGCCGGTGCGCCGGGCGCCCTGGCCCGTTTCAGCGGACCCGGCGGGGTCACCGTCCGGACCGAGGGGGTACGCGACAAGGCCACCGGCGCGGCGATGGACCCGCAGGCCCGCTTCCGGATCGGGAGCGTCAGCAAGACGTTCTCCTCCGTCGTCCTGTTGCAGCTGGTGAACGAGGGCCGGATCGATCTGGACACCGCCGTCAACCGGTACCTGCCCGGACTGCTGCCCGACGACCGGATCACGGTGCGTCATCTGCTGACCCACCACAGCGGGCTGGCGGACTACACGAACGCGATGTTCGAGCACACCGTGCCGGGCTTCGAGGCAGTGCGCAACAAGGTGTTCAGCTACCAGGAGCTGGTGGACCTCTCGCTCCGCGAGCCCCGGACGACCGAGCCCGGCGTCGCGTACAAATACTCGAACACCAACTTCGTCGTCGTCGGCATGCTCATCGAGAAGGCCACCGGCAACGGGGTGGCCAAGGAGTACGAGCGGCGCATCTTCAAGCCCCTGAAGCTGCGCAACACCTCCTACGTGCACCCCAGTGCGCAGATCAAGGGGCTGCACACGCGCGGCTACCTGCACCCCGACGAGGCCGGCGCGCCGCTGGTCGACTCCACCGAGCAGACGGTGTCGTGGGCCCAGTCCGCCGGAGCGGTGATCTCCAACCCCGCCGATCTGAACACCTTCACGTCCGCGCTGCTCGGCGGGCGGCTGCTGCCCGCCCGCATGCTGGACGCCATGCTCACGGCGACGCCGACCGACGCCACGAACACCCGGTTCTACGGGCTCGGCCTGCGCCGCTACGACCTGTCGTGCGGCACCTCGGTCTACGGGCACACGGGTACCGTGCAGGGCTTCTACACCTACGCCTTCTCCACCCGCGACGGGCGCCGCTCCCTCTCCGCGATGGCGAACACCTCGAACAAGGGGGAGGCGAACACGGCCCTCGGCGGCACCCTCGAAGCGGCGTTCTGCGGTAAGCCGGCCCCCAAGGCCACGGCGCGCGGATTCGGGACCGCCCCGGCCGAGATGGACCTGCCGGAGCACAGCGCGCGCTGACGCCACGGCGCCGTCGCCCCGGACGGGGCGGGGCGGACCCGGCTCGCGCACTCCTGCGCGTACCGCGCCGAGCCGGGCCGCCCTGGTGCGTGGGCCTTGTGAAGATACGGTCCATCTGATGAATCATCAGGTCAGCTGTCCCGGACTATTGACTCTGTCGATGGCAGTCGCGATTCTCGTCCCACCGATTGTGGGGTCCATGACAAGTCACGCCTGTGGCCGTGACGCGTCATGCCCCCCAACGGATCCGGCTCCCCGACCGCGCCATCCGGCTGACCTTAAGACGTGAGTGATGACCATTTCTCGACACACGCACCACAGGCGTAGGCCCCTGGCGGTCCTGTCATTGCTCCTCGCCGTGGTGGCCATGGTGCTCGGCCCCGTACCCGCTTCCGCCGCCGACCCCGGCTGGTGGAACCCGGTCGCACGGCCCGCACCCGACTCCGACATCAACGTCACGGGGGAACCCTTCAAGGGGACCGACTCCCAGGGACGGGTCCGGGGCTTCGTCGACGCGCACGACCACCTGATGTCCAACGAGGGCTTCGGCGGCCGCCTCATCTGCGGAAAGCCGTTCTCCGAGGCCGGGGTGGCCGACGCGCTCAAGGACTGCCCCGAGCACTACCCCGACGGCACGCTCGCCATCTTCGACTTCATCACCAAGGGCGGTGACGGCAAGCACGACCCGAACGGCTGGCCGACCTTCAAGGACTGGCCCGCCCACGACTCGCTGACCCACCAGCAGAACTACTACGCCTGGGTCGAGCGGGCCTGGCGCGGCGGTCAGCGCGTGCTCGTGAACGACCTCGTCACCAACGGCGTCATCTGCTCGGTCTACTTCTTCAAGGACCGCGGCTGCGACGAGATGACCGCCATCCGGCTCGAAGCGCAGAAGACCTACGACATGCAGGCCTACATCGACAAGATGTACGGCGGCCCGGGCAAGGGCTGGTTCCGGATCGTCACCGACTCCGCGCAGGCCCGCGACGTCGTCCAGCAGGGCAAGCTGGCCGTGGTCCTCGGGGTCGAGACCTCCGAGCCCTTCGGCTGCAAGCAGATCCTGGACATCGCACAGTGCAGCAAGGCGGACATCGACCGCGGCCTGGACGAGCTGTACCGCCTCGGGGTGCGCAGCATGTTCCTGTGCCACAAGTTCGACAACGCCCTGTGCGGGGTCCGCTTCGACGAGGGCGCCCTGGGTACGGCCATCAACGTGGGCCAGTTCCTGTCGACCGGGACCTTCTGGAAGACGGAGAAGTGCACCGGCCCGCAGCACGACAACCCCATCGGACTGGCGGCGGCCGCGCCCGCCGTGCAGAGCAAACTCCCGGCAGGGGTGGCGGTCCCGTCCTACGCCGCAGACGCCCAGTGCAATACGCGCGGACTCACGGAACTCGGCGAGTACGCGGTGCGCGGCATGATGAAGCGCAAGATGATGCTCGAGGTCGACCACATGAGCGTGAAGGCCGCCGGCCGGTCCTTCGACATCATGGAGTCCGAGTCGTACCCGGGCGTGATCTCCTCGCACAGCTGGATGGACATGGACTGGACCGAGCGGGTCTACAAGCTCGGCGGCTTCATCGCCTCGTACATGAGCGGCGCCGAGGGATTCAGCGCCGAGGCGAAGCGGACGGACGCGCTGCGCGACAAGTACAACGTCGGCTACGGGTACGGCACCGACATGAACGGCGTCGGCGGCTGGCCCGGACCGCGCGGGGCCGGCACCCCGAACCCGGTGCGCTACCCGTTCCGCAGCACCGACGGCGGATCCGTCATCGACCGGCAGACCACCGGCTCGCGCACGTGGGACCTCAACACCGACGGCGCCTCGCACTACGGCCTGGTCCCCGACTGGATCGAGGACATCCGCCTCGTCGGCGGCCAGGGCGTGGTGGACGACCTGTTCAAGGGCGCCGAGTCCTACCTGACCACCTGGGGGAACTCCGAGAAACACAAGTCCGGGGTGAACCTCGCCACGGGCTCCCCGGCCTCGGCGTCGAGCGCGGAGTGGTGGAACCCCTTCGTGAACTACTCCCCGGGCCGGGCCGTGGACGGGGACTCGGGCACCCGCTGGGCGAGCGAGTGGAACGACAGCCAGTGGCTGCGCATCGACCTCGGATCCGCGAACCGGGTGGGGCGCATCACGCTCGACTGGGAGGCCGCGTACGGGAAGGCGTACCGCATCGAGGTCTCCACGGACGACACGAACTGGCAGACCGTCTGGTCCACGACCGCGGGTGACGGCGGCCTGGACACGGCCCGCTTCTCCGGGGTGCCGGCCCGCTACGTCCGCATCCAGGGAATCGAGCGCGGCACCAAGTGGGGGTACTCGCTCCACGAGGTCGGCGTCTACAGCAGCTGATCCCGCCGAAGACGAGTCCAGGGGCCGGGGCCGGCCGGATCTGCTGATCCGGCCGGTCCCGGCCGCCATGGCACCGCACGGCACGGCACGCACCAGGCACCACGCACCGCTGCACGAACCGAAAGGAACGCCCATGGCACGGATGCCCTCGGCCGAGCGGCGCCGGCAGCTGACCGAGGCCGCCATCCGCGCGATGACCCGGGACGGCGTCGCCGCGACGACGACCAGGTCGATCGCCGCCGAGGCGGGCGTGTCCCTGAGCGTCTTCCACTACTGCTTCGAATCCAAGCAGGCCCTCCTCGAATCCGTCATCGCGGCGATCACCGACCACAGCGTCACCGTGGTGAGGGAGGCGATCCAGCCGAAGGCCACCCTTCGGGAGACCGTCCGGGCGGGCTTCCAGGCGTACTGGGACCATGTGTCCGCCCACCCGGGCGAACACATGCTCACCTACGAACTCACCCAGTACGCCCTGCGCCGGCCGGACTTCGCGCACCTGGCGCGGCGGCAGTACGAGCGGTACTGCGACACGTACACCGAGCTGATCGAGCAGCTCCGTCACCACATGGCCTTCGAACTCCGCGTGCCCGTGAGCGTGCTGGCCCGCTATCTGGCCGCCATGACCGACGGGCTGACGCTGAACCATCTCGCTCTGGGCGACGACAGGATCTCGGCGGACGTCCTCGACATGATCACCGACCATGTGGCGGGCCTCGTCGGCGACGACGGTCCGGAAGAGACGGCCTAGACCTCGGCGCGTACCTGCCGGGCCGCCTCGACCAGGTTCTCCAGGGAGGCCCGGGTCTCCGGCCAGCCCCGGGTCTTCAGGCCGCAGTCGGGATTGACCCACAGCCGCTCCGCCGGGATGGCCCCCAAGCCCTTGCGCAGCAGGGCCGCCGCCTCGGCGACGGAGGGGATCCGCGGCGAGTGGATGTCCCAGACCCCGGGGCCGACCTCGCGCGGGTAGCCGGCGCCTGCCAGTTCACCGGCAACCTGCATGTGGGAACGAGCGGCTTCCAGGCTGATGACGTCGGCGTCGAGGTCCTCGATGGCCTCCACGATGTCGCCGAACTCGGCGTAGCACATGTGCGTGTGGATCTGGGTGTCCGCGCGGACTCCGGCGGTGGTGAGCCGGAAGGACTCGGTGGCCCAGGCGAGGTAGGCGGCGTGGTCGGCGGCCCGCAGCGGGAGGGTCTCGCGCAGGGCGGGCTCGTCGACCTGGATGACCGGGGTGCCGGCCGCCTCCAGGTCGCCCACCTCGTCGCGCAGGGCCAGCGCCACCTGGCGGGCGGTGTCGCCGAGGGGCTGGTCGTCGCGGACGAAGGACCAGGCGAGCATGGTGACGGGGCCGGTCAGCATGCCCTTGACCGGCTTGGACGTCTGCGACTGGGCGTACGTGGTCCAGTGCACGGTCATCGGGTCGGGGCGGGAGATGTCGCCGGCCAGGACGGGCGGACGGACGTAGCGGGTGCCGTAGGACTGGACCCAGCCGTGCTGGGTGGCCAGATATCCGGTGAGCTGCTCGGCGAAGTACTGGACCATGTCGTTGCGTTCGGGCTCGCCGTGCACCAGGACGTCGATGCCGGCCTTCTCCTGGAAGGCCAGGACCTCCCGGATCTCGGCCCGGATGCGGTCCTCGTAGCCGGCGGTGCCGATGCGCCCGGCCCGCAGGTCGGCGCGGGCCGTGCGCAGTTCGGTGGTCTGCGGGAACGATCCGATCGTGGTCGTCGGGAGCAGCGGGAGACCCAGGTGCGCCCGCTGGGCGGCGGTCCGCTCCGCGTACGACCGGGCGCGCCGCCCGTCGGCGTCGGTGACGGCGGCGGTGCGGGCCCGAACCGCCGGATCGTGGGTGAGGGCCGAGCCGGCGCGGGAGGCCAGGTCGGCCCGGTTGGAGGCGAGTTCGGCGGCGATGGCGTCCGTGCCGCGGGCCAGGCCCCGGGCCAGGGTGGCGACCTCCGCGGTCTTCTGGCGGGCGAAGGCGAGCCAGCGGCGGACCTGCGGGTCGATGTCCCGTTCGGCGGTGGCGTCCAGCGGCACGTGGAGCAGGGAGCAGGAGGTGGCCACGTCCACCCGGCCGGCGAGCCCGAGGAGGGTTCCCAGGGTGGCGAGGGACTTCTCGTAGTCGTTGATCCAGATGTTACGGCCGCCCACGACACCGGCGACGAGGCGCTTGCCGGGCAGGCCTCCGACGGCGGCGAGGTCGTCGAGGTTCGCGGCCGCGGCCTCGGTGAAGTCCAGGGCGAGACCTTCGACGGGTGCCTTGGCCAGGACGGGCAGGGCTTCGCCGAGCCGGTCGAAGTAGGAGGCGACGAGCAGCCTGGGCCGGTCGGTCAGGCCGCCGAGCTCCCGGTACGCGCGGGCGGTGGCGTTCAGTTCGGCCGGGGTGCGGTCCTGCACCAGGGCGGGCTCGTCCAGTTGCACCCACTCGGCTCCGGCGGCGCGCAGGTCGGCCAGGACCTGGGCGTAGACGGGCAGGAGCCGGTCGAGCAGGGCCAGCGGGTCGAAGCCGGCGGCGACTGCGGGGGCGGGCTTGGCCAGCAGCAGGTAGGTGACGGGGCCGACCAGGACCGGGCGGGGGGTGTGGCCCAGCCCGAGCGCTTCCTCCAGCTGGGCGACCTGCTGGGTGGAGTCGGCGGTGAAGACGGTGTCGGGGCCGAGTTCGGGCACCAGGTAGTGGTAGTTGGTGTCGAACCACTTGGTCATCTCCAGCGGTGCCACCTCCTGGGTACCGCGTGCCATCGCGAAGTACCCGTCGAGCGGGTCGGCCGCGACGGCGGCGCGGTGCCGCTCGGGGACGGCGCCGACCATCACGCTGGTGTCGAGCACGTGGTCGTAGTACGAGAAGTCACCGGTCGGCACCTCGGTGATGCCGGCGTCGGCGAGCTGCTGCCAGTTGGTGCGGCGCAGGTCGCGGGCGGTCTCCCGGAGGGCGTCGGCGGTGACGCGGCCCTTCCAGTAGCCCTCGACGGACTTCTTCAGTTCACGGTTCTGGCCCTGTCGGGGGTAGCCGTACACGGTGGCCACGGTGGGCCGTCCTGCGGCGGGGGTCGTGCGGGTCACGGAACTCTCCTTCGCGAGCGTTCTCCTGTGGACCCGGTGAGGGGCCGAGGGCGCGAAGGGATGACGAACCGGGCGGATCCCGACCGGGTACGGGTGCGTGCAGCTGCACGCGTCCGCGGTCGTCCGCCTGATGTGTCGCCG
This sequence comes from Streptomyces sp. NPDC040545, assembly GCF_055595065.1. Lineage (NCBI taxonomy): Bacteria > Bacillati > Actinomycetota > Actinomycetes > Kitasatosporales > Streptomycetaceae > Streptomyces > Streptomyces sp. NPDC040545. The sequence continues at coordinate 141,374 of NZ_JBVIWA010000021.1, read as the reverse complement.
ACCCGCCCACGAGGTCACCGGGATTTCCGTGCGCGATCGGTCGCGTACGGGCAACGGGCAGGTCTTCGGACTCGCGGGCACGTCTCGTCGTACGGATGCCGTACGAGACTCCTACTGGCCGTCGCTTCCCAGACCCGTCCGGGCCCAGTGCGTATGACGGCGGTCGTTCCCGCTCACCGCTGCGGGGCAGTCCCGGATTCCCACCGGGTTCCCTCTTACGACGCATCCCGCCTGGCGGACGGGGCGAACCAGCTGCCCGGCCAGAGTAGACGGCGTTCCCCGCCGGCGCGCGGAGTTGTCCGGCATCCGGATGGCGGGGTGTGAGACCCACGGGGTCAAAATCCAGCCATTGAGTGAATTGCGTCACTGAGGCGCGAGTTGTGTCCCTCATGTCCGTTTACCGGATCGAACTGCCCGGTCGGCGCAGTACGTTGCAGCTCTCTGCAACGAGATCACTCGATGACCACCGGAAGACCGAGGAAGTATGGGTTCCCCGATGAGCGCCCGCCCGAGGGCTGCCCTCGTCGTACGCGCCGCCCTGGTGTCCGTGCTGGCCTGCGGCGGCCTCACCGCCTGTGCCGCCGACGAGGAGGAGCTGCGGTACGCGACCGACTACGCGGGCCACGAACCGCTGGGCGTGGTCGGGTACCCCACCTCCGAGTCCCTCGAGATCACCCAGAAGCTGGTCTGGCGGCTCGCCGACGGCAAGGCCGGGGAGGTGGAGTCGCTCGCCGCCGAGCCCGATGACGCGAAGGGGGACGTCGAGCGGACCGCCCGGAACTGGATCCGGGCCTTCCACGAGGGCGCCCAGGGGAAGGTGACCGCGGAGTTCTACGACGAGGGGTCCGTGCGGCAGCTCGTCGTCGTGTACTTCCACGACACGGGCCAGACCAAGTCGTTCCTCGTGCGTCTCACCGGAAGGGCCGGAGAGGACGGCTGGCGCGTGACCATGCGGGAGCCGGATCCGAAGCAGGCCTCGGCGGTCCCCGACTGGGTTCCGAGGACACCCGGGGGCCTCGGCTCGAAGACGCCGCGATGACCCGGTCCGGCTCCGGCCGCCTCGCCGCCAGGTGAAAGGCGCCGTCCCGCGGGTCACTCCGCCGGACGGCGCCCTCGTCCCTCCGGGAACGGGAACGGGAACGGGAACTGGAACGGTCGGATCAGGACCGGTCCAGCAGCGTGGTCAGGACCTCGTGGAGGACCGCTGCCGGATCCGCCACCGCCTGCGCCGAGCGCCAGGCCACGAAACCGTCCGGGCGGACGAGGATCGCACCCTGCTCGGTCGTGCCGTGCACCTCGGTCCAGTCGCCGCCGTTCGCCGGGATCAGGTCGGCCTCCGGGCCGGTACCGATCGCGTACACGTCCAGGGGCAGTCCCAGCTGTTCGGCGACGGACCGCCCCGCGGCACGCCACGGCGTGCCCTCGGAGCACAGCAGCACGAAGGAACGCTCGTAGAGGTCCACGGTGGACTTCGGCTCCGGATCCCCCGGACCGCAGAGCCACATGTGCGGTGCGCGGCTGCCCGGATCGCCGCAGAGCCGCATCCGTTCGGGTACGACCGGCCGGTCCGGGTCGGCTCCCAGCACCGCGCCCCGGTTGTAGCGGTAGCCCATGGCCACGGAGAGGACCCCGCCCTGCCGGCCACCGCCATGGCCGCCCGGCGCGGAATCCGGCCCGGCCGCGGGCGCGGCCCCGAAGGTGGACGCGGGCTCGGGCTCGTACCCCGGGTGGCTGTGCTCCGCCGAACGCGCCGAGGCGCGCTCGCTCGTCGCCCGGGCCACCGGCAACCGCTCGGCCTCGTAGGTCTGCAGCAGTCCCGGCCCGGCCGAACCGTTCAGCACCGCGGCGAGCTTCCAGGCGATGTTGTGGGCGTCCTGGATGCCGGTGTTCGAGCCGAACGCCCCGGTAGGGGACATCTCGTGGGCGGAGTCGCCGGCCAGGAAGACGCGGCCGACCGCGTACCGCTCGGCGACCCGCTCGGCGGCGTGCCAGGGGGCCTTGCCGGTGACCTCGACGTCCAGGTCGGGGGCGCCGACGGCCCGGCGGATGTGCTCCACGCAGCGCTCGTCGGTGAAGTCCTCCAGAGTCTCGCCCCGGTCCGGGTGCCAGGGCGCGTGGAAGACCCACCGCTCACCGTTGTCGACCGGCAGCAGGGCCCCGTCGGCATCGGGCTTGGTCAGGTAGCACACGATGAAACGCCGGTCGCCGACCACGTGGGGCAGCATCTGCGACCGGAAGGTGATGCTCACGTTGTGGAACAGGTCCCCGGAGCCGCTCTGGCCGATCCGGAGCGCCTCCCGCACGGGGCTGCGCGGCCCGTCGGCGGCGACGAGGTAGTCCGCGCGCACCGTGCTGTGCTCCCCGGTCTCCCGGTTCTTCACGATCGCGGTGACCCCGCCCGGGTCCTGGTCGAAGGAGAGGAGTTCGGTGGAGAACCGCAGGTCGGCTCCGAGTGAGGGGGTCACGGACCTCAGGACCGGCTCGATGTCGTTCTGGCTGCACAGACACCATGCCGCCGGACTGAAGCGCGCGAGCGCGCCACCCGGGTCGATTTCCTCGAAGAGCCACTCCTGGTCGTCACCGGTCAGCGAGCCGCCCTGCATGATGCCGTGGTTGTCCGCCAGGACCGAGGCGGCCTCACGGATCCGGTCCTCGACACGGGCGACCCGGAACAGTTCCATCGTCCGTACGTTGATACCGCGTCCGCGTGGGTGCATCGAGGTACCCGCGTGCTTCTCGACCACCATGTGTCTGATGCCATGCCGGCCGAGGAAGAGCGAGGTGCACAGACCCACCAGCGAGCCGCCCACGATGAGGACCGGGACGTGGTGGTCGACGTTTTCCTTCATGGCTCTTCCATGCCCTGTACGAGCCCGGTTCCCTCGCTCGTTCACCCGCTTGGTTCTCTCCTCTCGCGCCGCAGGGATTACGGGACAACGATCGGTTCGGGTGGCGCCGCCCCGTGGCGACCGTGTGGTCTCGAAGGAGTGTGAACGATGACAACCTTGTCGGAACGGATATCCCAGTCCGCCTTCGACGGCTCGAGGCTTCGGGTCGTGCTGCTGCTGGATCTGTACGACGGAGCGCAGAATCAGTTCCTGGAGGTGTACGAACATCTCCGCGAGCAGGTGTCCTCCGTCCCCGGACACATCCGCGACGAGTTGTGCCAGTCGATCGAGAATCCGTCGCAGTGGCTCATCACCAGCGAATGGGAGAGCGCACCGCGGTTCTTGGCCTGGGTCAACAGCGAGGAACACGTCGCGTCGGTGCAGCCGCTCCACGGCTGCGTACGGGATACCCGCTCGCTGCGTTTCAGCGTGCTGCACGTGACCGGCAAGGGGCCGGGCTCCGGCTCCCTCTCCCCCACCGGCCCGCCCTCCGCCTCCTCTTCACCGGAGGCAGCGGACCCGGCGCGGGGCAGCCTCAAGGTCGCTCCGCGGCGCGGTGACGGCGTGGTCCGCCACGCGCTCACCTTCACCGTGAAGCCCGGCAGCGAGCCGGTGGTGGCGGAGCTCCTGGCCGGGTACACCTCCCCGCAGGCCCAGGTCGACGAGAGCACCCGGCTGCGCCGCACCTCGCTGTTCATGCACGGCAACCGTGTCGTGCGGGCGGTCGAGGTCGAGGGCGACCTGCTCGCGGCCCTGCGCCACGTGTCCCAGCAGCCCGAGGTACGGGCGCTGGAGGAGGCCATCAACCCCTACCTGGAGCAGGACCGGGATCTCAGCGACCCCGGATCGGCCCGGATGTTCTTCACCCGCGCGGCGCTCCCGGCGGTGCACCATGTGGCGGCCGGCGGGCGCGAGCCCGCGGACGTCAGCCGGCACGCCCTCTTCTATCCCGCGAAGGACGGGTGCGGCATGGCGCTCGCCCGGCTGCTCGCCGGGCAGGACGAGGCGGCCGTGGACGACCCGACGAGCCCCATCGAGGGCAGCACCGTCTTCCAGCGCGACGACATCGTCGTGCGCCTCCTCGACCTGCGCGGCCCGCTCGACGCGCGCCCCGCACTGGCCCTCGGCGTCGAGGGCGGCCACAAGGCCGCTGTGCTCGCCCGGCTGCTCGACAGCGCCAAGGACGGCGTCCCCACCACCGACCAGGAGATCTCACGCTTCCTCGCGCGCTCTGAAATGCGCCTGATCACCGACCGGCGCGCGCCGGTCCAAGCCTGAGGAGTTGTCCGTCATGACCGCTCGACTGACCATGGAAGAACTGGCCGCCCTGATGAAGAAGGGGGCCGGCGTCACCGTCGACCCCGCGGCCATGGCGAGCCGCCCCGACTCGGGCTTCGACGAGTGGGGGCTGGACTCCCTGGGACTCCTCGGCATCGTCGGTGAGCTGGAGAACCGGCACAGCAAGCCGCTGCCCGCCCACGCGGACCGGTGCAAGTCGCCGCGCGAGTTCCTCGACCTCGTCAACGCCGCCCTGGCCGCCTGACGCCGGCGCCCGGGACCCCGAAAACGCCTCGAGACCGGCTTCGTGCCGGTCTCGAGGCGTGCGGTCCTATGCCGGCCGGGGTCACCCGGGCACGGTGCACTCGAACGCGTGCAGGTACGCGTTGACCGGCCGGATCTCACCGATCACCAGTCCGGCGTCCTCCATACGGGCGCAGAGGCTGGCCTTGGTGTGCTTCGCGCCGCCGACGTTGAGCAGCAGCAGCAGGTCCATGGCCGTGGTGAACTTCATCGACGGGGTGTCGTCGACCAGGTTCTCGATGATGACGACCCTGGATCCGGGGCGGGCCGCCTCGACGACGTTGCGCAGGGTCCTGCGGGTGCTGTCGTCGTCCCACTCCAGGATGTTCTTGATGATGTACATGTCGGCGTCGACGGGGATGGCCTCACGGCAGTCCCCGGGGACGATGTCGGCCCGTGCGGCGAGCGGACCGTCCTCCCGCAGCCGCGGATCCGCCTTCGCCGCCACGCCGGGCAGGTCGAGCAGGACGCCTCGTACGGTCGGGTGCTTCTCCAGCAGGCTCGCCAGTACGTGGCCCTGGCCGCCGCCGATGTCCGCGACGACCGAGATCCCGGTGAGGTCGAGGAGCTCCGCGACGTCCAGCGCCGACTGCATGCTGGACGTGGTCATGGCCCGGTTGAACACGTGGGCCGACTCGTGCGCGTCCTGGTGCAGGTAGTCGAAGAACCCCTTGCCGTACAGCTCGTGGAAGACGCTGCCGCCCGACCGGACGGCGTCGTCGAGCCGCGGCCAGGCCTGCCAGGTCCAGGGCTCCGTGCACCACAGGGCGATGTAGCGCAGGCTGTGCGGGTCGTCCTCGCGCAGCAGCCGCGACATCTCCGTGTGGACGAACTTCCCGTCCTCCGTCTCCGCGAAGATCCCGTAGCAGGACAGGGCGCGCAGCAGCCGTTGCAGGGGCAGCGGCTCGGAGTCGACCGCCACCGCGAGTTCGGCGGCGGTGGCGGGCGACTCCCCGAGGGCGTCGGCCACCGCGAGGCGGGCCGCGGCCCGTACGGCGGCGGCGCAGGCCGCGCCGAAGACGAGCTCCCGCAGGCGCATGGCCGGCTGGGGGGTGTGCTGGGGGGACGGGATCGGGGTCGGGATGGGACTTACCGTGGTCATGAGGCCTCGATTCTGCTGATCAGGGGGGTCACGCGTCAGCACATCCCGGCCGGTACGGAGGATGCGCACCGGTTGTTGACGAACTGGTTGCCCGTACCGGTCCCCTGGTTGGCCAGGTCCGCCGGCTTGTTGTCACGCACCACGTTGTCCCGGATGACGTTGTCGGTGTTCGTCGCGCCCACGAAGCTCTTGAACAGCAGGATTCCGCCCGACAGCGGGGAGGATCCGACGTTGCCGCGGATGTCGTTCGAACGCACGATCGTTTCCTCGGCCCCGGTGAGGACGATGCCGACGCCCTGGATGTCGGGGAGGCGGGTGTTGCCCTTGCAGAACTTGTTGTTCTCGTGGATCCGGTTGTTGCGGATGGTCATGTCCCCGGCGCCGGGCTCGCCCTCGTCGCCGACGACGAAGATGCCGCCACAGTTGCCGGTGAGGGTGTTGCCGTAGACGGAGAGGTTCCGGACGCGCCGGACGGTGACGCCGATCCGGTTGCCGGTCAGCGTGTTCCTGCGGACCACGGCGCCCAGGGTGTCGGTGGCGCCGCCCTCCCGGTCGACGGTGTTGGCGATGAAGAGGCCCGACTCGACGTTGTCGCGGGCGATGTTGTCGCGGAAGAGCCCGCGGGTGGAACGCTCCTGGGCGATGCCCCAGGTGCCGTTCTTCTCGGCGATCACCCGCTGGACGCTCAGCCGGTCGGTGTAGGAGGCCCAGATGCCGTTGCGCTTGAAGCCCGAGACGGTCAGCGACCGGATGTCCACGCCGACGACGGGCTGCTCCGCCGTCCCCATGACGCAGATTCCGGTGTTGGCCTGCGAGCAGGCGAGCGCCCGGCCGGTCGGCGCCGTGGCCGCACCGGGTGCCGGGGCCGCACCGGGTGCCACCGGCGCCGTGGCCGCTCCGGGTGCCACCGGCGCCGCCGACGCCCCGGGGGCCGGCGGCGCCACGGGGGCGACCGGCGTGACCGGCGCGGCAGCCGTGACCGGCGGCTTGATCACCGTACGGGCACCGAAGCCGCGCAGGGTCAGCCGCTTGGTGATCAGCACGTTCTCGTAGTAGGTGCCGGGCATCACGGTGATGATGTCGCCCGGCCTGGCGTAGTTCACCGCGTCCTGGATCGAGTCGCCCGGGTGCACTCTGCGTCCGGCCTCGGCGGCGGCGGTCGGCGCGAGCACGCCGAGGCCTGCTGCCATGACGACTGCGATGCACGTGAGGGACTTGATTTGTCGGTTCGTCACGATTCTGAAGTTATGGGCGATTACGACCTATTGCCACACTGCATGGGCGGATGGATACATCCTGTGGGCAAACGGCCGCATTTTGCCGTCCGGAGGAGTGGATAGTCGTACTCCGGGAGACCGCCGAACGGGGTGACGCCCGATCAGCTCCGGCCCTACGGCGTGTCGCCCGGCCCGGGCGGACCCGAAAGGCGCGTCACACGGCGGCGAGGCTCGCCGCTCCGAAGGAGACGTCGAAGCGGTCGCACCAGATGGTGACGCTGGTGAACTCGGCGACGTTCACGTCGGCGGGCACCAGGTAGTTCTGGTCCCCCTTGTTGCCCTTGAGCTTGCCGAGGCTCACGTGCTTGCCGTCGTCGAAGACGCGCCAGCCCGCCACGCCCTCCTTCACGGGGGCGTCGGTCAGCCACACCCGCAGGTCCGGGCCGTTGCTGGTGTCGAGGTTCGCCAGCCGCAGGGTGTGGGACCCGTCGAGGAGCCGGATGAGCTCCACCGCTCCGGTGGTGCTGTGCTCGTGGCTGATGAGCGTCCCGCGGGCCACGGTCACCGGGGCGGCCGGGGCCCCCGGTACGGCCGCGGGCGCGCCCGGGCCTGACGGCGCGGCGGCGGCCGGGAGCGCCTCGCGGACGGTCTCGTCCTGCCACAGCTTCCACGGCTGCAGCCAGTACAGCGCCACCGCCAGCACCACCGCCGCCGCGATCGATGCCCCGCCCCACAGCCGTCCGCGCCTGTTCCGTGTCACTGCCGTTCCCTCTTCTTCGCCTTTGCCGGTCACTGCCTACGGATTCAACGCGGCCGGCCCGCCGTGCGCCATGCCCGCACCGATGACGAAAGTCTTACGCCGCCCCGCCCGGCCGTTGCCCGCCGCTCCGCGTCCGGGCTCGTGGCAGGGGGTTTCCCGGGCGCTGCCGCGTCGGGCGACGGGCAACCCGTCGACCCCGGTGCGGGCCGGGGGCAGGCTGAAGCCGTCAGCACGGGGCCAGCACCACAAGGGGAAATCATGCGCAGGATGTTCCGCGGCGCCGCCGCGCTCGCCACCTCCGTCGTCGCCGTGATCGCGCTCAGCGGCACGGTCGAGGCCAAGCCGGCCGACGCGTGGGCCGGATGCCCGGACGGGGCGGTCTGCATCTACCCTCAGAACCAGAATCCCGCCGTCAGGCCGACGCACGTCTTCTACACCTACGGGGCGCACAATCTGAGCAATCAGTTCGGGAACCACTGGGTGCTCAACAACCAGTACGGCGGTGCGACCGCAAATCTGTGCACGGGTTCCGGAGGCTCGGGCTGCGGCAGCCCCATCGCCGCCAAGACCGGCGTCCACGCCGACCTCACGCCCGTCGACTCGGTCCGGCTCAACCCGTAGCGACGCCCCCTCCGGGGCGGCGTGCGGAGCCGCTTTCCAGGCGGCTCCGCACGCTCGTGTTCTGGTCATACCGGTTCGAAAAGGCGGTCGTTCGCCCCACCCCCCCTGTAGCCTGGGCGCTCCCGTACCGCTGCCTGGGCGCGCACTGCCATGGGGGATGTCTTGGGGGATCCGGACCGCCGGCCAGAGACCGACCGCCCGCACGGGTCCGACGACGCCGTGATGCCCTTTCCCGCACAGCTGAGACGTCTGCGGGTGCAACGTGGCCTGTCCCTGGCGGACCTCGCCCGGCAGACGCACTACAGCAAGGGCTATCTGAGCAAGATCGAGACCGGCTCGAAGCGCGTCACCGTCGACGTCGCGCGACGCTGCGACGACGTCCTGCGGGCCGGGGGTGAACTGGTGCGGATGGTCCGGGAAACGGGGCCGCGCGGGGACGGCGGCGGGGCCGATGGCAGTGGCGGCGGCGCAGTCGGCCCGCAGGCCGGCGGCGAGTGCCCCTACCGGGGCCTGCCGGCCTTCACCGCGCGGGAGGCCCGCTGGTTCTTCGGCCGGGAGCGGGCGACGGCCGAGCTGATCGAGCGGGTCTTCGAACGGACCGGCGACGGGCCGCTGATGCTGCTCGCCCCGTCGGGAGCGGGCAAGTCCTCCCTGCTGAACGCCGGTCTCGTGCCGGCGCTGCGCGGGGGCGGCTTCCCGATGCCGGGCTCCGACAGCTGGCCCGTGCTGCGGTTCACGCCCACCGCGCACCCGCTCGAGGAACTGCTGGACTGCGCCGCGAAAGCCCTGGGCGGCGAGCTCGGCGTCACCGTGGGCGAGGTCCGGGACCGGCCGCACGCGCTGCTGGAAGCCGTCCGGCGGCGCTGGGGCCCTCCCCCGGCGGACGGCCCAGACCGGACGCCGCCGCCCCCGCGTCCGGTGCTGCTCGTCGACCAGTTCGAGGAGCTGTTCACGCTGTGCTCCGACGAGGACGAGCGGCGCGCCTTCGTCCGGGTGCTGTGCGCGCTGGCGGCCGCGCGTCCCGGGCCGGACGGCCTCGCACCGGACGGCTTCCAAGCGGAGGGTCCCGGAGCAGCGGGTCCCGGAGCAGCGGGTCCCGGAGCAGCGGGTCCCGGAGCGGCGGGTCCCGACCCCGCCGTCGTGGTGGTCGGCGTACGGGCCGACTTCTCCGGGAACTGCCTGGACCTGCCGGAGCTGGCCCCGGTCTTCACCCGGGGGCTGTTCGTCCTGCCGCCGATGTCCCTGGCGGAGCTGCGGGAATCGATCACCCGCCCGGCGGACCTCGCCGGTCTCACCCTCGAACCGGGCCTGTTCCCGCTGCTGCTGCGCGATGCCGGACTGCGCGACGATCAGCCCGACCGGACTCCCTCCGGGGTGCTCCCCCTGGTCTCGCACGCCCTGCTGGCCACCTGGCGCCAGCGCGAGGGCGCCACCTTGACCGTCGACGGGTACGAGCGCACGGGCGGCATCCAGGGGGCGATCGCCCGCACCGCCGAGGAGGTGTTCACCCGCCTGTACCCGGCCGAGCAGAACACGCTCCGCCGCGTCCTGGTGCGGCTGGTGCACGTCGCCGACGGTACGGGCGCCACGCGCCGCCGGATGAGCCGGACCGCCCTGATGGAACAGCTGGCCGACGCGGGTCCCGCCGCGGCCGCGCTCGACACCTTCGTCCGGGCCCGCCTGATCACCATGGACAGCGACACCGTCGAGATCACCCACGAGGCCCTGCTGCACGCCTGGCCGCGGCTGCGCGGCTGGATCCGCGCCGACCGGGCCGGGCTGCTGGTCCATCAGCAACTGGCCCACGCCGCCGCCGAATGGGAGCGCGAGGGCCGCGATCCGTCGGCGCTGCACCGCGGGACCCGGCTGGAGACCGCCCGGGCCTGGGCCGACGAGCACGACGGCTGGAGCCGGCTCGGCCCGGTGGAGGCCGCCTTCCTGCGGGCGAGCCGGGACGCGCAGGACAGCCGTGAGCAGCAGGCCGGGCGTCAGGTGCGGCTGCGGCAGTGGACGCTGGCCACGCTCGTGGTCCTGCTGGTCCTCGCGGTGGGCGCGGGCGGGCTCGCGTACCAGCAGCGCTCGGGCGCGCTCGGCCAGGAGCGCGTCGCCCGCTCGCGGGCGCTCGCCCTGCAGTCCGCGGCGCTGGCCTCGGGCCGGCCGGAGGCCTCGATGCTGCTCGCCGGGGAGGCGTACCGGACCTCGGCGACGAGCGAGGCCCGCGGGGCGCTGCTGAGCACCCAGTCCCAGCCGTTCGTCGCCCGCCTGGGCGGGCACGGCGGGCCGGTCAACGCGGTGGCCTTCGGCCCGGGCAACGGGCTGCTGGCGAGCGCCGGTTCCGACGGGACGGTGCTCCTGCGGCGGGTGGCCGACCGCCGGACGATCGCGACCTTCACCATGCCGGGGCGGGTGCGCGCGGTGGCCTTCAGCCCCGACGGCTCGATGCTCGCGGCCACCTCGACGGACGGGCCGGCGCGGCTGTGGGACACCGCCGGCCGTGGCGCGGGGGCGCAGCTCCCGGAGAGTACGGCGGGCGCCCGGGCCGTGGCCTTCGCGCCCGACGGGCGGAGCCTGGCCGTCGCGGGTGCCGACGGGACGATCAGGCTGTGGGACGCCGCCGGGGACCACCATGCCCTCGCGTCCCTCACCGGCCACACCGGGCGGGTGAACGCCCTGGCGTACGCCGCCGACGGCCGGAAGCTGGTGTCGGCCGGCGCCGACCGGACCGTACGGCTGTGGGACCCGGTGGAGGCAGGTCCCTCAGCCGTCCTCACCGGGCACACCGACGAGGTGCTGGGCGTGGCCTTCGCCCCGGACGGCCGTACGGTCGCCACGGGGGGCGTCGACCGCACGGTACGGCTGTGGGACGTGGCCGGGCGCCGGACGACGGCCACGCTGACCGGGCACAGCGACGACGTCAACGCGGTCGCCTACACGCCGGACGGGACGACGGTCGTCAGCGCGGGCGGTGACGGTACGACCCGGCTGTGGGACGTGGCGGGGGGCCGGGCCACGGCCACGCTCGCCGGCCACACCGACTACGTCCTCGGGGTGGCCGTGGACGGCGGTGGCGCGATACTGGCCACCGCCGGTTTCGACCAGTCGGTGGTGCTGTGGGACCTGCGGGGCGCGGTGCTGGCCTCGCGGCCGTTCACGGAGGTCTGGCACGCCGCGTACAGCCCGGACGGGAAGTGGCTGGCCACCGCGGAGGCCGATCACGCGGTGCGGCTGTGGGACGTCGCGGGGCGCCGGGTCCTGGCGACGTTCGCGGGGCACGGCGAGACGGTGTTCTCGGTGGCGTTCTCCCCGGACGGGCGGACCCTGGCCTCGGCCGGCTCGGACGGCACGATCCGGCTCTGGGACACCGCGGCGCGCGGGCGCTCCGCCGTGCTCGACGGCCCGGGCGGGACCGTGTTCTCGGTGGCGTTCTCCCCGGACGGGCGGACCCTGGCCTCGGCCGGTTCCGACGGCACCGTACGGCTGTGGGACGTGGCGGGGCGCCGCCCGCTCGCCGTCCTCACCGGTCACACGGACTTCGCCAACGATGTGGTGTTCAGCCCCGACGGGCGCACCCTGGCGAGCGCGGGGGACGATCTGACGGTCCGTCTGTGGGACGTGGCGGGGCGCCGCCCGCTCACCGTCCTCACGGGCCACCGGGGCGCGGTGCGCGGTGTGGCGTTCAGCCCGGACGGGCGGACGCTGGCGAGCAGCGGCAACGACGGGACCGTACGGCTGTGGGACGCGCGGCGCCCCCGCTTCCTGGCGGCGCTGGCCGGGCACACCGGCTCGGCGCGGGGCCTCGCCTTCTCCCCCGACGGCCGCACGCTCGCGAGCAGCGGCAACGACCGCACGGTCCGGCTGTGGGACGTGGCCGGACGCCGGACGGTGGCCACGCTGTCCGGCCATGCGAACGCGGTGTGGGGCGTGGTCTTCGCCCCTGACGGGCGGACGGTGGCCAGCAGCAGTACGGACGGCACCGTACGGCTGTGGGACCTGGACGTCGGGGCGCGGCTGGCGGCGGTCGACAGGCTGCGGACGTCCGGGTCCGCGGGGCGGGACGGGGGTCCGGCCCGGGAGGGTGCCCTGCCGGTCTGGCTCAGGCGTTCGCGATGACGAGCAGGGTGCGTGCCGCGGCCGGGCCCGACAGGCGGCAGCGGTGCGGGAGTTCGCCGCGGTGGTGGGCGCTCTGGCCGGCGCGCAGGGTGAGCGGGTCCTCGCCCTCGACCTCCAGGACGATCTCGCCCTCCAGGACGTAGAGGAAGTCCTCGCCGGGGTGTTCGAACCAGCCGCGCTCGCCCCGGCCGGGCTCGAAGTGGTGCTCGTAGGCCTCCATCACGGTGCTGCGCCCGCCGGGGATGAGCACCTGGGCGATCTGTCCCGCGGCCTCGTTCACGCGGATCACCTGGGGGTCGTTCTCGTGGCTGACGGCGCCGGGCCGGTCGGGCGGCCGCAGGAAGGTGCCCGGAGTGACGTCCAGGGCCTCGGCGATCCGGTAGATCGAGCTGAGGCTGGGCGTGGCGAGTCCGCGTTCCAGCTGGCTGAGGAAGGGCTGGGAGAGGCCTGAGCGGGTGGCGAGTACGGCCATGGAGACGCCGCGCTGCTTGCGGCAGCCGCGGATCACCCGTCCGACCTCGATCGCTTCGGGGGTGGGTTCTGGGCGAGACACGCAGGTGAACGTACCTCATCGGGTCCGGCGTGCCGGGGGGCCGCGGGAGGTTTCGCACTGCCGCAACACTCCCGACATAAGCGTGGTCAATTATTGACCTCACTTATCAACGCGTCGGAACGAACGCGCTGCAAACGATCGAGGAGCCGCCCCGTGCACGCCACCCCCTCACCCCCCGGCCGGGGCCTCGCCGGGCTCGGCCCGGCCCTGGGCGCGGCCGGCGTCGTACTCGCCCTCTGGTACCTCCTCGCCCATTCCGGCGGGGTCGCCCCGGGACTGCTGCCCACACCCGGCGAGACCGCGGCCGCCCTGGCGGACAGCGCCCGCAGCGGCACCCTGGCCGCCGACCTCGGCGCCAGCCTGGCCCGGGCCGGGCAGGGCTTCGCCCTGGGCGCGGTCATCGGCGGCGCGCTCGGCTTCACCACCGGCTACCTGCCGAAGGTGTCCGCCGCCGTCACCCCGGTGATCTCCTTCCTGCGGCCGATCCCGGCCATCGCGCTGGTACCGCTCGCGACCGCCTGGTTCGGCATCGGCGAGAGCGCCAAGCGCCTGCTCATCGCGTACGCCGTCCTCCTCGCCGTCTGGCTGTACGTCCACGACGGGGTGTCCCGGGTGCCGGTCTCCCATCTGCGGGCGGCCCGGTCGCTGGGTGCCCCGCTGCACCGGCGGTTCACCGAGGTGCTGCTGCCCGCCGCCGCGCCCGCCCTGCTCGCGGCGCTGCGCTACGGGGCCTCGGTGGCCCTGCTCGCGCTGGTGGCGGCCGAACTGGGCGGTGCGGACAGCGGGCTGGCGTACCGGCTCCAGGTGGACGGCCAGTTCCTGCGGGTGGACCGGATGTTCGCGGGGCTGCTCGTACTCGGGCTGCTCGGGGTGGCCGTCGACCTCGTCCTGGCCGCCGTGGGCCGCCGGTTCGTGCACTGGAGCGCGTCATGAGCCTCGCGGTACGGCTGGAGGGGCTCTCGGCGGGCTACGGGGCCGGCCCGCCGGTGCTGGAACACGCCGACCTGGAGTTCGCGGCGGGCTCGTTCACGGCGCTGCTCGGGCCCAGCGGATGCGGCAAGTCCACGGTCCTCAACACGGTGGCCGGCTTCGTACGGCCCACCGCCGGGCGGGTGACCGCGGGCGCGGAGCCGGTGCGCGGGCCCGGGCCGGAGCGGGGCGTGGTGTTCCAGCACTACGCGCTGTTCCCGTGGCGCACGGCCCGCGGCAACGTCGAGTTCGCCCTCAAGCGCCTCGGGCTGCCCCGTACGGAGCGCCGCCGGCGCGCCCTCGCGGCGCTGGCCGAGGTGGGGCTCGCGGACGGCGCGGAGAAGTACCCGGCCCAGCTGTCGGGCGGGATGCAGCAGCGGGTGGCGCTGGCCCGGGCGCTGGCAGCCGAACCCGAAGTGCTGTTGATGGACGAGCCGTTCGGAGCGCTGGACGCGCTGACCCGGACCCGGATGCAGACCCTGCTGAGGGAGCTGTGGCAGCGCCGCGGCACCACCGTCCTGTTCGTCACGCACGACATCGACGAGGCGCTGGCGCTCGCCGGGCGCGTGATCGTCCTCGGCGGGAGTCCCGGGCGGGTGCTCGCCGACCACGCCGTGCCGGCCGGGCCGCCCGATCCCGACCTGCGCTCCCTGATCGCCCGCCACCTCGGTTCCCCATGATCCCGCTCATGTCCACGGAAGGACTGTTCACCATGCTCAGACCCCGCGCGGTGGCCGCCGTACTGCTGGCCGCCCTGCTCTCCCCGTTCGCCACGGCCTGCGCCGGTTCCCCGTCGGAATCGGCGGACGGCGGCCGTCCGGCCGTCACCATCGCCGCGAGCGACCATCTCGGCGGCGCCCCCGTCCACGTGGCCGAGGAGCGCGGCCTCTGGTCGGCCGAGGGCATCGAGGCCACCGTCACCACCCAGCCCACCGGCCGGGACGCGCTGAACGCCGTACTCGGCGGCCAGGCCCAGCTCGGCGTCGTCGGCGATCTGCCCGCCGTGACGGCCGCGCTGGGCGGGCGCGGGCTGCGGGTCGTCGCCGACCTGTCCCGGTTCTCCGACTGGCGCCTGCTCACCCGGACCGACCGGCAGATCACCGGCTTCGCCGCACTGAAGGGCCTCAAGGTCGGAGTCCCGCAGGGCACGAACGTCGAGTACGCGCTGTCGCGGATGCTCGCCTCGGCGCAGCTGACCACGGCGGACGTCACCGTGGTCAACCTTGCCCCGAACCAGGTCACTTCGGCCCTGGCCCGCGGGGACGTCGACGCCGGGGTCACCTTCCCCAGCTTCTACGACGCCGCGCGCACCGCCCTGGGCGGCTCCTACGCCGAGCTCCTCTTCACCGGGTACACGGCCAGGACCCTCCTCGTCGCCGGCCCCTCGGCGAACGAGGAGCGCACCACCGCGGTCCTGCGCACGCTGCTGCGCGCCCAGCGGGAGCTCGGCGCCGACCCGGCCGGGGCGCGCAAGGCCCTACTCGCCCAGTCCAAGGGCGCCCTCCAGGCCGCCTACGTCGACACCTACCAGCCGCGCTACACCTACGGCGCCACCCTCTCCCCCGAGCTGCTGGCGCAGCTGGAGGAGGAGGCCGCCTGGGCCAAGGCCGCGCAGAACCTGCCCGGCGCCGCCGACCGCGCCGCACTGCTGAAGTACCTCGACGCCGGCCCCCTGACGGCCGTCGACCCGGCCGCCGTCACCGTCCGCTGAACCACGCACACGTACACGCACACCCACCCAGGAGAGCTCCCATGACCGTCGACCAGAACACCCTGCGCCGCCGCGGCGTCGGCCTGATCGCCCACGACCCCGAGCGCAGCTACGGCGGCCTCACCCTCTACACACCGATCACCAGCGCCGGCGAGATCCACCTCGTCGACATCGAGGGCCGGCCGGTCCACACCTGGAACTCCCCGCACCCGCCCGGCCGCCAGGCGCAGATCCTTCCGAACGGGAACCTCTTCTACGCGGCCAAGGACACCGGCGGCCCGACCCTCTTCCCCATCTGGGACGTCTACCACGGCGGCATCTTCCAGGAGCTGGCCCCGGACTCGACGGTGATCCGCGAGGTCCGGCACCCCTTCCACCACCACGACGCCTCGCTCCTGCGCAACGGAAACCTGATCATCGGGGCGGTCGAGCCGCTGGACCCGGCCGACGCGGCCCGGATCCGCGGCGGCATCCCCGGATCCGAGGCGCCCGGCGGGGTGATCTACGGGGACGTGGTGTACGAACTGACCTGGGACGGGGAGATCGTGTGGCGCTGGGCAGCCATCGAGCACCTGGACCCGGCGGAGGTGCCGCTGAACCCGCACTTCGCCCGCAACCACTGGCCGATGGCCAACACCGTCAACGAGAGCGCGGACGGCTCGATCGTGGTGGGCTTCCGCAGCGCGTCCACCACCGTGTCGGTGGACCGCGCCGACGGGTCCGTGCGGTGGCGCATCGGCCCGGACGTGCTGGCCCAGCAGCACCATCCGCACGAACTGCCCGGAGGCACCCTGCTGGTCTTCGACAACGGCACCTACCGCGACACCACTTCGGTGCCGTACTCGCGGGTGCTGGAGCTCGACCCGTCCACCGGCAAGGAGGTGTGGGCGTACGAGGACAACCCGCCGCAGAACTTCTTCAGCCCGTACATGTCCAGCGCCCAGCGCCTGCCGAACGGCAACACCTTCATCGCCGAAGGCTCCTTCGGACGGCTCTTCGAGGTGACCCCCGGCGGGGAGGTCGTATGGGAGTTCGTGGTCCCGCAGTTCCGGTCCTTCGGGGAGGGCGTGGGCCTGGAGTCCTCGGCCGGCTCCCAGAACTCGGTCTTCCGCGCCTACCGGTACGCCGCGGAGCAGATCCCCTGGCTGTGAGACAGACCCTCACACCCCATCAGCCCCCAGACCCCACATACTCCACGCACCCCGAATTATTTCGCCGGAAGGCGTTTCATGTACGGCCGATTAAATTGCCGCACGCTTATCCGGATACCGATCAGGAACGTTGACAGCCCTTCTCCGGGCTGCCTAGTTTACGCCGCAGACAACGACATCGGCGGCCTCTTCTTTCCGGCATGACGGCTGCTTTTTCGATTCTTCGATTTGTCGAAGCTGCTGGAGTGTCCGTGACCGAATCCCTTGTCCTCGCCGCGCCCACCGGCCCTTCCGGCCCGCCCGCGCCGGCCGAGCGGGTCCGCCCGCTCCGCCGGCCCGGGCGGTGGCTCGCCACCGGCGTCGTGCTGGTGCTCGCCGCCCAGGCCGCGCACGGGCTGCTCACCAACCCCTTCTACCAATGGGACCGCTTCGCCTACTGGTTCCTGCGGCCCGTCATCCTCGACGGGCTGCTCATCACCCTCCAGGTGGCGGCGTACAGCGCGGTGCTGGGCCTGGCCGGCGGTGTTCTGCTCGCCCTCGCCAGGCTCTCCGCCAACCCGGTGCTGCGGTCGGCGAGCTGGGCGTACGTCTGGCTGCTGCGATCCGTGCCGCTGATCGTCGTCCTGCTCTTCCTCTACAACCTCGGGGCGCTCTACCCCACCATCGGCATCGGGGTGCCGTTCGGACCGGCCTTCCTCACCTTCGACGAGTCCCGGCCGGCCCCCGAGATGGTCATCGCGGTCCTGGGCCTGAGCCTGGCCGAAGCGGCGTACGCGGCCGAGGTGGTACGGGCGGGCCTGCTCTCCGTGGACCAGGGCCAGCACGAGGCGGCGGCCGCGCTGGGCCTGCCCGGGCGCTACCGGTTCACCCGGATCGTTCTGCCCCAGGCACTGCGCGCGATCGTCCCCTCGTACGTGAACCTGCTGATCGGGCTGGTCAAGGCCACCTCGCTGGTCTTCTACGTGTCCCTGCTCGACCTCTTCGGCTCGGTGCAGAACCTGGCCGGCACCTACCCGGGCGACGTGGTACCCCTGTTGCTGGTGGCAACCGCCTGGTACGTGATCCTCACCAGCCTGATCTCCGTCGTCCAGTTCTACGTCGAGCGGCACTACGCGCGCGGTGCGCTGCGCACGCTGCCGCCCACCCCGGCGCAGCGGGTCCGGACGGCCGTGCGCGAGCTGCGCGTCCGCTTCCGGACGGAGACGGCCCGATGACCGCGACCGACGCTCTCGCCGCGCCGGCCGCCGCGATCGAGGTCCACGACGTGCACAAGTGGTTCGCGGGCCGGCCGGTCCTGGACGGGGTGAACCTGACGGTCCCGCCGGGCACGGTCACGGTCGTCCTGGGGCGTTCCGGCTCGGGGAAGTCCACCCTGCTGCGGGTCATCAACCACCTGGAGAGGCCCGAGGCCGGGTACGTCAGCGTCGGCGGCGAGCCGATCGGCGTCCGGCGGCACGGAGGGCGGCTGAAGGAGCTGAGCGAGCGGGCGATCCTCGCCCAGCGCAGCCGGATCGGTTTCGTCTTCCAGAACTTCAACCTCTTCCCGCACCTCACCGTGCTGGACAACGTCACCGCGGCTCCGGTCGCCACCGGGCGGCTCCCCCGCGCCGAGGCCGAGGCCCTGGCACGGGAACTGCTGGACCGCGTCGGGCTCGGGGACCGGACCGGCGCCTATCCGCGGCAGCTGTCCGGCGGGCAGCAGCAGCGGGTGGCCATCGCCCGGGCCCTCGCGCTGCGGCCGGGGGTCATCCTCTTCGACGAGCCCACGTCCGCGCTCGACCCGGAGCTCGTGGGCGAGGTGCTGTCCGTGATCAAGGAGCTGGCCACCGGGGGCACCACGCTGGTGATCGTCACGCACGAGATCGGCTTCGCCCGCGAGGTGGCCGACGAGGTGGTCTTCCTCCACGACGGCCGCATCGTCGAACAGGGTCCGCCCGCGCTGGTCCTGGACCGGCCCTCCCACCCGCGCACCCGGGAGTTCCTGAGCAAGGTCCTGTGACCCCGCCCCTCCCTCACCCCCACCCCCACTCTCACCCGCACTCCCACTCCCGCAAAGGAACGCCATGCACCACGAGCCCACCCTGCGCGTCAGACTCCTGCGGGGCCTCGGCGCCGCGACGGCGGCCGTGACCCTCGCCGGCGGACTCACCGCGTGCGGTGATGCCGAGGCCACCGGGACGGCGACGGCCTCCGGCAAGGTCACCGTCGGCGCGGAGTCCAACGGCGCCGCGCGGCAGACCGAACTGTCCGTCCCCGTCGTCGAGTCGCTGCGCGCCCGGCTGCCCCAGGCCGTCCGCGAACGGGGCGAGCTGGTCGTCGGCGTCGGCGCGCTCCCCGCCGGCTTCCCGCCGCTGGCCTACCTCGGCACCGACCAGAAGACGCTCACCGGGGCGGAACCGGACCTGGGCCGGCTGGTGGCCGCCGCCCTCGGGCTCAAGCCGGTCGTGAAGAACTCCACCTGGGAGAACCTCTTCGTCGGCATCGACAGCGGCAAGGTCGACGTGGCTTTCACGAACGTCACGGTCACCGAGGAACGCAAGAAGAAGTACGAGTTCGCCTCGTACCGGCAGGACAACCTGGCCTTCGAGGTGCTGAAGGACAGCTCCTGGAACTTCGGCGGCGACTACCGCAACCTCGCGGGCCGGACGGTCGCCGTCAGCTCGGGCACCAACCAGGAGAAGATCCTCCTGGAGTGGCAGAAGAAGCTGCAGGCCGAGGGCAAGGACCTCACCGTCAAGTACTTCCCCGACACCAACAGCGTCTTCCTCGCCCTGAGCGGCAAGAAGATCGACATCAACTTCGCCCCGAACCCCTCCATCGCCTACCACGTCACCCAGACCGCGAACGGCAGCACCCCCACGCGCAACGCGGGGTCCTTCTCCGGCGCCGGCGAGTCCTTGCAGGGCCTGATCGCGGCGACCGCCAAGAAGGACAGCGGGCTGGCCGAGCCGGTGGCGGCGGCCATCAACCACCTGATCGAGAACGGCCAGTACGAGAAACTGCTGGCCGCCTGGAACCTGTCCGACGAGGCCGTGAAGACCTCGGCGGTCAACCCGCCCGGCCTGCCCCTGAGCAACTCATGAGCACCCCCGCGCACACCTCGCCGAACCCCCACGTCCTGAACCCCCACGTCCTGGACAACCCGGCCTGGGCCTCCCTGTCCGGCGCGCACACCGCCTTCGCCCAGTACCCGGCGGGCGGCGGCTGCGTCCGCCCGGCTGGACCGAGATCAGCGCGGTGTGCACCCATCCCGGCCACCGGGGCCGGGGCCTGGCGACGAGGCTGGTGCGGGCGGTCGCCGCGGGCATCCGGGAGCGCGGCGAGGTCCCGTTCCTGCACACCGCGGCGAGCAACACGCGGGCGATCCGGCTCTACGAGCCGATCGGCTTCACCCTGCGCCGCCGGCCCTTCTTCCTGGCCGTCCGGGCCCCGGGCAACACCGCTGCCAACTTCTCTTAATATTCCGGTCATTGTATGGCACCGCTATCGGGCGTAGCGTTTTCGAAAGAAATTGATGACGGGCCGATTACGTGATCCCGCATCGGCTTCCCTTTTTCGTACGCCGAGCAGGAAGGCGCAATTCCCCGTGTCCGTTTCCTCATCGTCCCCGGCGCCCCTGCACCTCGCCGTCGCCCTCGACGGCGCGGGCCGGCACCCGGCCGCCTGGCGCGAGCCCGGCGCCCGGCCCGCCGAGCTCTTCACCGCCCGCTACTGGGCCGGTCTCGCCGCCGAGGCCGAGACCGGGCTGCTCGACTTCATCACCTTCGAGGACGGCCTCGCCCTCCAGTCCTCCTCGCCCGCCGGACCCGACGTGCGTACGGACCGGGTCCGCGGGCGGCTGGACGCGGTGCTCACCGCGGCCCGCGTCGCACCCCTGACCCGGCACATCGGGCTGGTCCCGGCCGTGACGGCCACCCACACCGAGCCCTTCCACATCTCCAAGGCGATCGCCACGCTCGACCACGTGAGCCGGGGCCGGGCCGGCCTGCGGATCCAGGTGTCCGGGCTCGCCCACGAGGCACGGCACTTCGGGCGGCGGACCGCTCCGTTCGCGGACGGGGAGCTGTACGCGGAGGCCGCCGACCACGTCGAGGTGATCCGGCGGCTGTGGGACAGCTGGGAGGACGACGCGGAGATCCGGGACGTGGCCACGGGCCGGTTCGTCGACCGCCAGAAGCTGCACCACATCGACTTCGAGGGCCGCCACTTCAGCGTCAGGGGGCCGTCGATCACCCCGCGCCCGCCGCAGGGACAGCCCGTCGTCAGCGCGTCCGGCGACGGCGAGGCCTCGTACGCGCTCGTCGCCCGGTCCGCCGAGGTCGGATACGTGGCCGCGCGCGACGACGGCGGTACGCGCGCCGCCGTGGCGGCGATCCGGCGGGCCCGGGAGGCGGCCGGGCCCGCGGCGGACCCGCTGCACCTCTTCGGAGACCTCACCGTGTTCCTCGACGCGGACGCTCCGGCGGCCGCCGCACGCCTGGAGCGCCTCGACGCGCTCGCGGGTGCCCCGTACGCCGGTGACGGTGCGGTCTTCACCGGGAGTCCCGGGCAGCTGGCGGACCTGCTCCTGGAACGGCGTTCGGCAGGTCTGTCGGGCTTCCTGCTGCGGCCGGGCGTGATCGCCCACGACCTGCCCGCCATCACCCGGGGGCTGGTGCCGGAGCTGCAGCGGCGCGGGGCGTTCCGCCAGGAGTACGAGGCGGACACCCTGCGCGGCCTGCTCGGGCTGGACCGCCCGGCCAACCGTTACGCGCGGCCCGCAGCCTGATCACGGCCCGGCCCGCCGCCCGACCCGGACCCTCCGGAAGGACGAACCATGAGCAGCAAGCCGCTCAAGCAGATCCATCTCGCGGCCCACTTCCCGGGCGTCAACAACACCACCGTGTGGAGCGACCCGGCCGCCGGCAGCCATATCGACTTCGACTCGTTCATCCACTTCGCGCGGACGGCCGAGCGCGCCAAGTTCGACTTCCTCTTCCTCGCGGAGGGGCTGCGACTGCGCGAACAGGGCGGTGAGATATACGACTTGGACGTGGTCGGCCGGCCCGACACCTTCACGGTGCTCGCCGCCCTGGCCGCGGTGACCGAGCGCCTGGGCCTGACCGGCACCATCAACTCCACCTTCAACGAGCCCTATGAGGTGGCCCGCCAGTTCGCCACGCTCGACCACCTCTCGGAGGGCCGGGCCGCCTGGAACGTGGTCACCTCCTGGGACGCCTTCACCGGCGAGAACTTCCGGCGCGGCGGATTCCTGCCGCGTGAGGATCGCTACTCCCGCGCCCAGGAGTTCCTGGCCACCGCCACCGAGCTGTTCGACTCCTGGGACGGCTCGGAGATCGCCGCCGACGCGGGGTCCGGCACCTTCCTGCGCGACGCGCGGGCCGGGGCCTTCGCCCACCGGGGCCGGCACTTCGACATCGAGGGCCGCTTCAACGTGCCGCGCAGCCCGCAGGGCCGTCCAGTGATCTTCCAGGCGGGCGACTC
Organism: Streptomyces sp. NPDC040545; assembly: GCF_055595065.1. Classification (NCBI taxonomy): domain Bacteria; kingdom Bacillati; phylum Actinomycetota; class Actinomycetes; order Kitasatosporales; family Streptomycetaceae; genus Streptomyces; species Streptomyces sp. NPDC040545. Next base: position 119,227 of record NZ_JBVIWA010000021.1, on the reverse strand, counting down.
CGAGGAGGGCCGGGAGTTCGCCGCCGCCGGCGCCGACGCGATCTTCGGCCGGTACGGAACCCTCGACGCGGGACGGGAGTTCTACGCGGACGTCAAGGGCCGGCTCGCCCGGCACGGCCGTACGCACGACCAGCTGAAGATCCTGCCCGCGGCCACCTTCGTCCTCGGGGACACCGACGCGCAGGCGCGGGAGATCGCGCACGAGGTGCGCCGCCTCCAGGTGAGCGGACAGACCGCGATCAAGTACCTGGAGCACGTCTGGAACCGGGACCTGTCCGCCTACGACCCGGACGGTCCGCTGCCCGAGATCGACCCGAAGGTCGGGGAGAACACCATCGCCCTCGGGCGGGCGAGCGTACGGCAGTTCCGCGATCCGCTCGCCACGGCCCGGCAGTGGCGCGAGCTGGCCCGGGCCAAGAACCTGTCGATCCGCGAGCTGGTCATCGCGACCACCGCCGACCAGACCTTCGTGGGCTCGGCCGCCACGATCGCCGAGTCGATCAACACGCTGGTGCAGGCGGACGCCGCCGACGGTTTCATCCTGGTCCCCCACATCACCCCGGGCGGTCTGGACGGCTTCGCGGACTCCGTCGTACCGCTGCTCCAGGAGCGGGGGGTCTTCCGCACCGAGTACGAGGGCACCACCCTGCGCGACCACCTCGGCCTCGCGGCTCCGGCCCTGGCACCGGCCCCGGCCCCGGCTCCGGCCCCGGCCTCGTGAAATTCCTCGCCATCACCCTGATCACGGACTCCCCCGACCCCGCGACGGGTGGCCTCAAGCCCACCCGGGAGCGGTTCCGTGAGGTGGTCACCGCCGCGCTGCTGGCGGAGGAGCTCGGCTTCGACGGCTTCGGCGTGGGCGAGCGCCACGAGCGGCCCTTCCTGTCCTCCTCGCCACCCGTGGTGCTCAGCCACATCGCCGCGCTCACCCGCCGGATCCGGCTGTTCACCGCCGTCACCACCCTGAGCCTGCTCGACCCGGTGCGGGCGTACGAGGACTACGCGACGCTCGACCACCTCAGCGACGGGCGCCTGGAGCTGATGATCGGCAAGGGCAACGGCACGGCGCAGCGTGAGCTCTTCCAGGTGACCCCCGAGGACCAGTGGGAACGCAACGCCGAGGGCTACGAGCTGTTCCGCCGGATCTGGCGGGAGGACAAGGTGAGCGCGCAGCCGCGCTTCCGGCCCGCGCTGAGCGGCGCCGAGGTGCTGCCGAGGCCGTACCAGCGGACGTTGCGGGTCTGGCACGGGAGTGCCACGAGCCGGGAGTCGGTCGATCTCGCGGCGCGTTACGGCGACCCGCTGATCTCGGCGAACGTCACCCACCCGATCGGCCCGTACGCGGAGCTGATCCGCCACTACCGGGAGCGCTGGGAGCACTACGGGCACGATCCGGCCCGGGCGGTGGTCGGCGCGGGCACGGCCGGCTACCACGCGGCCCGCACCTCGCAGCAGGCGGTCGCTGCGTACCGGCCGGCGTTCGCGCGCTACCTCGCCTTCCACCAGCAGCTGGGCACGGCTCCCGTCTTCCCGACCCTGGAGGACTTCGTCGAGCGGAGCTCGGCACTGATCGGCAGCCCCCAGCAGGTGATCGAGAAGGTGCACCGCTACCACGAGGCCTTCGGCCACACGGCCCTGCACCTGCAGGCCGAGGCGGGCGGGCTCGCCGAGGCGGAGCACCGTGCCTCGCTCGAACTCTTCCAGTCGGACATCGCGCCGGTCCTGCGCCGCGCGATACCCGACCCCGCCTTCCCCGACCCTTGCCTCCCCGACCTTTAAGGAGTCCGGCCATGCCCGGCATCCCTCTCGGGGTCCTCGACCTCGTCCCCGTCTCCTCCGGTTCCACCGCCGCCGAGGCCCTGCACCGCAGCATCGATCTCGCCCGGCGGGCCGAGGAGTTCGGCTACGCCCGCTACTGGTTCGCCGAGCACCACCTCAATCCCGGGGTGGCCGGGACCTCCCCGGCGGTCGTGCTCGCGCTGACCGCCTCCGCGACCTCGGCCATCCGGCTCGGTTCCGGCGCGGTGCAGCTCGGGCACCGCACCGCGCTGTCGACCGTCGAGGAGTTCGGCCTGATCGAAGCACTGCATCCCGGGCGCATCGACCTGGGGCTGGGCCGTTCGGCGGGCCGGCCCCGGCCGTCCGACCGTCCGGGCCCGCAGCCGCCGCTCACCCCGGTCGTGGACGGGTACACGCCGAACGGGCTGCGGATCCCCGACCCGTTCTCCTTCGCCCATCTGCTGGGCCACCCGCGGGTGGCGCTCCAGCAGAAGCTGCTGAACCTGCCCGGGGCCCAGCCGCAGGAGTACGGCGAGCAGGTCGACGACGTGCTCGCGCTGCTGCGGGGCGAGTACCGCTCGCCGGAGGGGGTGGAGGCGCATGCCGTCCCCGGCGAAGGGGCCGACGTGGAGGTGTGGATCCTGGGCAGCAGCGGCGGGGTGAGTGCGGAGACGGCCGGTCGCAACGGGCTGCGGTTCGCGGCCAATTACCACGTCAGTCCGGCGGCGGTACTGGAGGCGGCCGCGGGGTACCGGGCCGCCTTCAAGCCGTCGGCCGAGCTGGACCGGCCGTATCTGTCGGTGTCCGCCGATGTGGTGGTGGCCGAGGACGAGGAGACGGCGCGCGAACTGGCCACCGGGTACGGGGCCTGGGTACGCAGCATCCGGACGGCCGAGGGGGCCATCCCCTACCCCACCCCGGCCGAGGCACGGGCCCTGCCGTGGACCGACGCGGACCGGCGGCTGGTGGCCGACCGGCTGGAGACCCGGTTCGTCGGCTCCGCGCGCACCGTCGCCGATCACCTGGAGCGGCTCCAGGCGGCGACCGGCGCGGACGAACTGCTGATCACCACGATCACGCACGGACACGCGGACCGGGTGAACTCCTACCGGCTGCTCGCCGAGGAGTGGCACCGCCGGGCGCACTGACGAGACGCGCAGGGCGCGACGCCGAAGGTGTAGGGGGTTCCCTCATGCTTCGGCCGGTCCGGCACGGAAGGCTGATCAGCGCAATTGGCTGCCGTGGCGGCGAACCGAACAGAAGGACACCCATGAGACGCATCTCCGTAATCCGCAACGCAGGGCGCGCCGTGCTCGCGCCGGGAATGGCCGCGGCGCTGCTGGCGGGCGGCGTCGCGCATGCCACGGATGCCGAACCGAAGCCGGCGGGCACGACACCGATCGGCAACTCCGCCGGCGCTCCGTCGATCTCCGCCGACGGCCGCTACGTGGCTTTCGCCTCACCGGCAAGGGATCTGGTGGCCGGCGACACGAACCGGGCGGACGACGTGTTCGTGCGCGACCGGCAGACCGGCGTCATCACCAGGGTCAGCGTCGACTCCGCGGGCAACCAGGCCAACAACGTGAGCCGGAATCCGTCGATCTCCGCCGACGGCCGCTACGTCGCGTTCGAGTCTTTCGCGACGAACCTGGTGGCCGGTGACACCAACCGCTACCGCGATGTTTTCGTGCACGACCTGCAGACCGGTGAGACGACCACGGTCAGCGTCGGAAGCCACGGCGAACAGAGCGACAGTGAGAGTTCCCATCCGTCGGTCTCCGCCGACGGCCGGTTCGTCGCGTTCGACTCCCCCGCGTCGAACCTCGTGTCCGGCGACACCAACGACAGCCACGACGTCTTCGTGCGCGACCGGCAGACCGGTGGGACCACCAGGGTCAGCGTCGATTCGAACGCTCGCCAGGGCGACGGCATCAGCCAACTGCCGTCGATTTCGGCAGACGGGCGCTACGTCGCCTTCTCCTCCGGGGCGAAGACGCTGTCCCTGTTCCCCGACAACAATCGCGCTGACGACGTGTTCGTGCACGATCGGCTGACCGGGTACACCGACCGGATCAGCGTCGGTCCCGGCGGCGTCGAAGGCAATTCCGCCAGTCGCACGGCGACCGTCTCGGGCGACGGCCGCTTCGTCGCGTTCGAATCCACGGCGTCGAATCTGGTGGCGGGCGACACCGGCGGGCCGTTCGACACGGACATCTTCCTGTACGACCGGGTCACCCGGACGACGACGCAGGTGAACCTCGGCCCCGATGGCCTGAGCGACGGCTGGACCCCCGGCCAGGAGCGGACGCCCCTCTCGGCCGACGGCCGATACATCGCCTTCGTGTCCGGCGAGGACAAGCTGGTGACCGGCGACACCAACTCCCGCTGGGACGTGTATGTGCGAGACCGGGTGACCGCCACCACGACCAGGGTCAGCGTCGCGGACGACGGCTCGCAGAGCGATGGGCACAGCTACAGCCCCGCGATTTCGGCCGACGGCCACCACGTCGCATTCACGACCGGCGCGACGAACCTGGGCGGTGACGGCACCGGCCGGAAGTTCAACCTGTACGTGCGCGGACTCGGCAACTGATGTGCCGGCTGCCGCGGCGTCCTCAGTCACGCGCCGCGGCGGCCCACACGCCGGCCAGAGCAGCCCGACCGGAGACGCCGACCTTCGCGTAGGCCCGGCCCAGGTGGACTTCGACGGTCTTGGGACTCAGATGCAGCCGGAGGCCGATGTCCCGGTTGGTCAGGCCGTCCGAGACGAGGTTGACGATCTCGACCTCACGGGCGGTCAGGTCGAACCGCTCGGCACCGCTTTCGGGCCGGGGGCCGCGCGCGTTCAGGCGCCGCTCCTCCCGCGCGACCTGGGGCAGGAACAGTTGCGCGCCACACCGGGTGAACAGCGCGCGGGCGGACACGAGGTGCGCACGGGCCTGGTCGATCGCCCCGCTGCCGCCGAACGCCGTCGCGGCGAGCAAGTGCGCCCGCCCGGCCTCCACGGCCACCCCGATCCGGCCGAACGTGCCGGCAGCGGCGACGGCGAGCGGTGCGGCTGCCGCCGGATCCGTCGGCAGCGTAGCGATCGCGCGGGCCTGCTGTGCCATGGCGGTGCGCAGCGGAAGCTCGAGCCGGCGCGCCGCGTCCTCCGCGCGGTCGGCCCATACCGCGGCTGCGGCCACCCGGCCCGCCGCGACCTCCGCCTCCGTGAGCATCAGGTACACCAATGGCCTGGTACGGGGGCCCACCGCCGGCAGCTCGGTCCCACCGCCACGGGTGAGCAGCAGCTCGATGCACGCGTGCGGATCACCCGAGTGCAACAGCGCCTGAGCCAGCATCGCCTCGGCCTGGCCGCTGCGCCAGGAACTCATGGCCGTCGTCTGGTCGTCGACGACGATGGCCTCCTTGCCCAGGCGGATCGCCTCGGCCAGGTCACCGCGCCAGGTGGTGATCCAGCACCCGAAGGTCAGCGCCATGACGCGCAGCTCCTCGCTGCCGGTCAGTTGCGCCGACTCCAGGCTGTCGTCGAAGCAGGTCGCCGCCTCCGCCAGTTCGCCGAGGTAGGCATGCACCATGCCACGGATCGCGGTCAGCAGCGCGATCTTGTGGGACTGGCCGCTCGCGCGGGCCAGTTGCAGGCCGCGGCTCATGTGCCGGCTCGCCGCCATGAGCCGATCGGCGGAGATTTCCGACCAGCTCAGCCAGAATGCCGCATCGACGTCCCGGACCAGGTCGCTGTCGGGAAGCGCGTCCAGGAGTGCGGCCGCCTCGTCCAGGCGGTCCGCCCGCCGGTCGATGAGCGTTGCGGCCGACAACGCCGTCGTGAGCAGCATCGGATCCCCGGCTTCCCGGGCGGCGGCGATCGCCTCGGCCACCCGGTCCTGTCCGTGCTCGCGCTCGACGCTCTCACCGGCGACGAGCGCGACGAGCAGGACGGCCGCCGAGTGGGCGTCGACACCTTGGACGCGTTTCCACTCGCTGTGCAGCATCGCCCTGGCCTCGGTGTAGCGCCCGAGAATCTGCTCCACCGTCGCACAGGCCCGCACTGTCTGTGCCCGGATCCGGGTGAGTTCGGCAGGCAGGAACCGCAGCACCTCGTGCATGGTCTCCCTGGCCTGCCGCAGGTCGCCCGTGGCGCCGAGTACCTGTGCCAGCCGGCCGAGCAGGACGAGGCGCTGCGGCGTGGCCGACTCCGAGTCGGGGAGCAACCGGATGGCCGCCCGCAGGAAGTGCCCGGAGGTCGCAGGCGTGGTGTGCATCGTCGCCTCGGCCGCCTCGGTGAGCACCGCGACCGCCTCGAGGTCACCTCGGACGGCGGATCGCTCCACGTGCCGGGCGAACTCGGCCGGCGGCGCGCCCCGGCTCCGGAGTGCCGACGCGGCCCGGGCGTGTGCCTGAAGCCGCCAGCCAGGACCGGCATCCTGGTAGGCGACGCTGCGCACGAGCGGATGCCGGTACCGGAACCGGCCGGTCGCCCCGTCCAGCCGCACCAGGTCACGCTCGGCGAGCCGGTCGAGCGCGGCGAGAACGGCCCCGGCGTCCATCGCCGCCGTCCGGGCGAGCGAATCGGTCTCGAAGTCGTCACCCACGACGGCGGCGGCATGCGCGACGACGCGTTCTTGCGGGGTCAGCGCGGCCAACTCGGCGGCGAGCACCGCGTGGACCGCCACCGGGATCGCCGCGTCGGGGTGGAGCGCCGTATCACCGACGGCGACACCCCGCTCACCGGCCCGCACCAGGGCTTCCAGGTAGAACGGGTTTCCGCCACTGGCCCGGTAGAGCTCTTCCCGCCGGGAACGGCCCAGGCCTTCGGGCATGACGTGGCCGGCATCGGCCCGGCTCAGCGGCGCGAGTTCCAGCAGCTCGGCGCCTCCGTCGGCCGCGGCGCGGGAGAGCGCGTGCCACAGCCGCAGCGACGTCTGCCGCGGCCTGCCGGCCAGTGCCAGGACCAGCCGCGCGCGGGGCGGGTGGCGCAGAAGGTGGTCGAGCAGCTCGACCGAACCCTCGTCCGCCCAGTGCAGATCGTCGAAGACGAGCACCAGCCCGGACGGCTCGGCGACCAGCTCCAGCAACGCCCGGACCGCTCGGTGCAGCCGGTACCGCTCCGCGTCGACCAGGTCGGCGGGGCCGGTGGCGGGAATCACCGGGAACACGGTCGCGAGGAGTGCGAGCTGCTGTTGCCCGAGGACGGCGAGACGCTCCGGGCCCAGCTCGGCGAGCCGGTCGTCGAGCGCGTTGACGAACACACCGAACGGGATGTGGGATTCGAACTCCGCCGCGCGTGCGCCGCGGACCGCCCATCCTGCTGTGTCCGCGAGCTTCCCCAGCTCCGTCAGCAGCCGGCTCTTGCCGATCCCAGGTTCGCCGGTGACCGCCACGCACCAGGTGCCACGTTCGCCCGCCAGCACCGCCCGCAGGATCGCGACTTCTCGCGCCCGGCCGGGAAATCCGCGGACGGACTCCCCTCTCACTTCGACAGTCATGCTGGCGTCGACTCACTTTCCGTCCGCGACCAGGCGATGGTACCGACGTGACCGGCCGCCCGCCGCCGGAGGGGCCCGGCGGCGGGCGGCTCGTCGGTCAGTTGTCGCGGACCGCGACGATGCCGTTGAAGACACCGACGTACGCGGTGCCGTCGGGGCCGAGGGTGATCGGGGCCCAGTTGTTGTCGTAGAGCGGACCGGTGCCGGTCAGCTGCCGCCAGCGGCGCTCACCCGTGCGGAAGTCCACGGCCGTGAGGTACCAGGCGTCGATGCCCCAGGCGTTCGGCTCCTTCTCGTAGAAGTAGAGCAGCCCGTTCGCGGTGGAGAGTTTCGGGACCACGGAGGGAGCGCGGATCGCGCTCTCCCAGACCGTGTCGCAGCCGCTGCCGTCGGCGCGGACGTCGATGCGGGCCACTCCGCCCACGACGGACTTGCCCAGCAGCAGGGTGGTGGGGTTCTCGTAGCCGTAGTTGTTCTCGACGACGATGCTGTTGCCCCAGGTGATGAGGGAGTTGTCGGTGGTCGAGGCGCCGGAGCCGAACACCGGAACCTTGCAGACCAGCCGCCGGTCGGCGGGTACGTCCACGCCCCGCTTGTAGACCAGGACGTTCATCCGGTCGTCGGCGTTGTCGGTGATGGCGACGTAGCCCTGGCCGAAGAGGTCCGGGGTGGTGCCCGAACCCTGGTTGACCGAACCGGGCTTGGACGCCGTGCCCCGGTCGTACGTCTGGCGCCACTGGATCTCGGGGGTGCCGTCGGCAGTGGCACGGAAGCTGTAGAGCGCGTGGTCGGAGACGATGGAGACACCGTCCTCGGCGACCGAGAAGGAGTTCTGGATCTCCTCGCCCCGCAGCTGGACGGAGCGGATCTGCGAGGTCACCGGGTCCACCGTGCCGACGCGGCCCTGGCGGGTGACCCACCAGATGCGGCCGTTCCAGTCGGGCATCACGGAGGTGACGGGGTCACAGGTGCCGCTGGGCCACAGGTTGGTCCAGGTCACACAGTCGTGCGGGACCTGTCCGGTGAGGTCCCAGTCGTTGTCGACCGTGAACTTCCAGCTGCCGTCGGGGTTCTGGGAGTGGGCGAGGCGCAGGATGTGCTGGCGGGAGTCGGCCAGCACGGCGCGGTCCTGGTTGTCCAGGTAGAAGTAGGCCCCGCCCGAGGTGTCCTTGAAGATCTTCGCGAAGTCGAGCGAGGTGATCGCCTCGACCGTCGAGGAGCGCTGCGGGAGCTGGTGTTCCGCGAGCGTGGCGAGCGTACGGGGCTCCAGGAGCTTGACCTTGAAGCCGGAGAAGGTGCCGCACACCGTGACGAGCCGGCCGGCCGAGTCGAAGGTCGCGGTCGCGCACTCGCCGCCGAGTGCGGCGATCTTCTCGCTGGTCACCTTCGGGTTCTTGCCGAGCGGCCCCGGCCAGGGGGAGGTGGCGCTGCCCGCCGCGTCGGAGTGCATGCCGCTGCGGCCGTTGGGCGCGAGGAAGGGGTGCTGCGGGGGTGCCTCGCCGGGGAGGGGGGCGGCGGCCGCGGGGGCGCCGTCGTAGTGGGTGACGAGGCGGTGGCCGGGGGCCTTGGGTATCTCCTCGGCCTGGGCCGGCGAGCCGCTGTACATCACCGTGAGTGCGGCGACGACGGGCAGCACGGCGCAGTTCAGCGATCTTCGGAGCATCCGGGCTTCCTCCATGTCTCTCAGCGTTGTTGACATTGCGTCTGATGTCGCGCCGCCGCCAGACGCTAGATCGCACCGCTCGAGGAGTCCATGGACGGACCGGATGATTCACGAAGGCGCAACAGTCGATCAAGGTTTGAGGCTGGACACGACGTTCGCGGTGGCCGTCAGGCCGTCGTGGATGGTCGTGGCCATGCTGCTGCTCGCGAGGTAGAAGCCGAGCAGCGCACAGACGACGGCGTGCGAGAACTTGAGACCGCCGCTGCGCAGGAAGATCCAGGCCAGGATGAGGAGCAGGACGACCACCGAGAGGGAAATCACCATCGAAACCTCCTTACTCGCCGTCATGGTGGCGCAGGAGGGGGTGCCTTCGGGCGAAAGACGTGTCCGCCGTACGGGTGTTGACCGTCCGTGACGGCCGGTCGGTCCTTGACGAACGCGTCGCGGAGCGGCCGGAGCGGGAGCAGAAGGACATGAACCCGGCACTGCGCGGGCCGGTGGGCGCAGGGGGCTTGTCGGGCTCGCGTCCGCCGTGCCATATATGTCTAGACCATTAAGGAAGCCGAGGAAGGCACCCCGTGCGACGCAGCGCCCCCACGCTCGCCCTCTGCCTGGCCGTCGCGGGCATCACCGGCATGACCGGCCTCACGGCCTGCACCGCGCCCGACACCGAACCCCCGCCCGCCCCCGCCGGACTGACCGCCCAGGCCGGCAGCGCCACCAGCGTGCACGTCATGTGGGACGCGGCGGCCGGCCGGGACGGGGTGACCGGCTACCAGGTCTTCGAAGCCGACCGCCTGGTCCGCGAACTCCCCGCCGAGAAGACCATGGTGGACATCACCGGACTCGCCCCGCAGACCGGTTACGCCTTCACGGTCCGGGCCAAGGACGCCGCCGGGAACCTCTCCGGCCCGGGCCCGGCCGCCCGGGTGACCACCCCGGCCGCCAAGGCCGAGGACCGCACGGCTCCCACCGCCCCGGCCGCCACCACCGCCCGGGCGACCGGGCCCCGGTCCGCCCAGGTGTCCTGGACGGCGGCGGCCGACGACACGGGCGTCACGGCCTACGACGTCTACCAGGGCGGCGTCCGGATCCACACCGCTGGCCCCGGCGAGAGCGCCACGGCCCTGAACAACCTGCGGCCCGACACCGTCTACACCTTCACCGTCCGGGCCCGCGACGGGGCGGACAACTCCTCCCCCGACGGCCCGCCGGTGGACGTGACGACCCCGCCCGCCTCCGGCGACGGTCCCGGCACGGCCCCCGCCGACTTCGCCGCGACCGCCTCCCCGGGCACCGTCACACTGACCTGGACCGCCCCGGACACCGGCGGCCAGACCACCGAGTACGAGCTGTACGTCAACGGACTGCCCACGACCGTCATCCAGTTCGGGGCGGGTGCGGTGCCCAGCGGCCGGGCGGAGCACCGCCTCACGGTGGCCGAGCCGACCGGCACGGTCTGGGCCGTGAAACTGCGGGCGAGACTCCCCGACGGCAACTGGGGATCCTTCTCCGCGGAGCGGCGGATCACACTCGTCGCGTGAAAGAAGACACCGATCCGGCTTGAACAGCACGGCCGCACGGGAAGATCGCGCACAATACATCCGTGTTCGGTGAGTACTCGTTCAATGACAATCAGGCAGACTCCGCGGACGGCGATCCCGGACCGGGTCCCTGCCCGGTGCCCGGCAACCTGCCCGCGGAGCCTGCGAGCTTCGTCGGCCGGGAAGACGAACTCCAGCTCCTCTACGGCCTGTTGAGCGAGCGAAGACTGGTCACCCTCACAGGGGTGGGCGGTGTCGGCAAGTCACGGCTCGCCCTGCGCGCCGTCGCCGCCGCCCGCCAGGCACGCCCCGACGGGGTCTGGTGGGTGGAGCTGTCACCCCTGCGCGATCCGAGCCTGCTCACCGCCACCATCGCCCACACCGTCGGCCTCGCCGACCACTCCCCGCGCCCGCCCGACGAGGAGCTGTGCGCGTGGATGGCCGACAAGGAGCTGCTCCTGGTGCTGGACACCTGCGAGCACCTGGTGGCCGACTGCCGCCACCTGGTCGGCGAACTCCTCCAGTCCGCACCTGGGCTGACGATCCTGGTCACCTCCCGCGAGCCGCTCGGCATGCCGACCGAGGAGGTCGTCGAGGTCCGGCCGCTGCCCTGCGAAGGGCCCGACAGCGACGCCCTCACGCTCTTCCGGGCCCGCGCCCTGGCCGCGGCCCCGCGGGCGGCGGCCGTCTTCGCCGACCCGGCGCGGACCGCGCTGGCCGCCGAGGTGTGCCGGCGCCTGGACGGCATCCCGCTGGCGCTGGAACTCGCGGGAGCCCGGCTGCGGTTGTGGACGCTGGAGCACATGGCCGAGCGGATCGGCGAACGCTTCGAGGTGCTGTCCGACGCCCGGGCCGCGCTGCCGCGCCGGCACCAGACCATGCGGACCACGATCGGCTGGAGCCACGAACTGTGCGAGCCGCTGGAACGGCTCCTGTGGGCCCGGCTCTCGGTATTCACCGGTGACTTCGACATCGCGGCGGCGCGCGCGGTGTGCTCGGGCGGGCCGCTGCCCGCCGCCCGGGTGGAGCGCGTACTGGCGGGCCTCGCCGCCAAGTCCGTCGTCCTGCGCATCGAGGTGCGCGGGACCGGGGCCCGCTACCGGATGCTCGACACGATCCGCGAGTACGGACAGGACTGGCTGGACGAGCTCGGCGAGGTGGAGATCGTCACCGACCGCCACGCCCACTGGTACGCGGCGCTCTCCCAGGCCGCCGACCGGGGATGGATGGGCCCGGGGCAGGTGGACTGGTACCGCAGGATCACCGCCGAGCACGCGCAGCTGCGCACCGCGCTGGAGCACCTGATCGCCGCCGACCCGACGGCGGCCCTGGAGATGGCCGGGGCCCTGTGGTTCTACTGGTTCGCGTGCGGGCACGTGCACGAGGGCCGCGGCTTCCTGGAGCGGGCCCTGCAGGCCGCTCCGCGCACGGGGGCCGCGTACAACCAGGCCGTGTGGGCCCTCGGACTCACCGCGCTGCTCCAGGGCGACATGGACGCGGCGCGGCAGCTCGGCGACGAGTGCACGCGCGACGCGGCCCGGCTCGCGGACCCCGAGCGGGAGCTGCGGGCGGGCTACTTGCACGCGGTGTCGGTCCTCATGCCCGGCGACCCCGTACGGGCCCTGCGTCTGGCCGGCCCCCGGGCCCGCGCGGGCCACGGCGGGCGCACCAGCGGCACGGGCTGGCTCCTGTGCAAGCTGGCCACCGGCTACGCCCTGTGCGACCTGCGCCGCTTCGAGGAGGCGACCGAGGAGGCACGGTCCCTGCGGGAGGCCTGCGCCGAGCTCGGCGAGCGCTGGCTGCGCGCGTACGCGGACTACATTTTGGCGGTGGCGGCGCTGGGCCTGGGCGACCACGGGGAGGCCGCCCGGCACGTACGGGCGATGCTCTCGGGCAAACGGCTCCTCGGCGACCGCTTCGGCATCGCGCTCGGCCTGGACCTCCTGGCCGCGGCGGTGGCCGGGCTGGGCGACGGGGAACTCGCGGCGCGGCTGCTCGGCACCGGGCACGCATGGTGGCGCACGGTGGGCCGGCCGCAGATGGGCTCACCCTCGCTGACGGCCCTGCGGGACCAGGGCGAGCGGCAGGCCCGCGCGGCGATCGGGGACGCCGCCTACGAGGCGGCGTTCCTGGGCGGCGCGGCGGCGCCCACCGGCTGAATCTCGGCCGGTGGGACCGGAGTACGGCCTAAATCCTGGGCTCCCGTCAGTACGGGAGGGGTCTGCCCGACGGTGTGCGCAGGTCCAGGTCTCGGGGGGCGGGCTTCGGGACGGGCTTACGGATCAGCTGCTGGCGCATGCTGCCTCCTCGCTCAGACCAGTACCGGGCGGCGGGGTTCCACCGTGCGGCTGTCGGGGAGCAGTTCACCGGTGTCGTCGAACACCACGACTCCGTTGCACAGCAGGCTCCAGCCCTGTTCAGGATGGGAGGCCACAATGCGGGCGGCGTCGTGATCGGCGCTGTCGGCACTAGGGCAGGGTGGCTGGTGGGAGCACATGGCGCACCTCCTCGCGAAGTGGGGCGGGGGCGCCGGTGGTCACCCGGTCGAATCCGCGATCCACGGTGGCGGTGAGTATTACTGATCGCCACCCCCGGACGGAACCCATATCCGCCGTCCAGTTCACGGTGTGTATGCCCGATTACCATGCGCTCATGCCCGCTATCCGGATCGTTCACCGCACATCTTTGCCGCCGGTCGAGGCGTGGCCGATGCTCACGGACTGGGAGCGCCACGGCGAGCAGGTCCCGCTCACCCGGACGATCATCGAGACGGCTCCCCCGACCCACGTCGGAACGATCTTCACGGCCCGGACCGGCGTGAGCAGGATCACATTCGACGATCGCATGGAGGTCGTCGTGTGGCGACCCCCCGCGGAGGGTTTGCCGGGATTGGTCCGGCTGGAGAAGCGCGGCCGGTCGGTGACGGGCTGGGCGGAGATCGAGATCCGCCCCCTCGCCACGGGCGGCGCGGAGGTCCACTGGCGGGAGGAGCTGCGCCTGCGCGGCCTCCCCCGCGCCCTGGATCCCCTGGTCGCGGCGGCGGGCCGGCTCCTCTTCGGCCGGGCCCTCGCACGGCTGCTGCGGCCTTAAGGTTTCGTGATCACCCTGCCGGTGATCACGAAGCGACCGAGGAGATCTCCGTGGCCACTCCGCCACAGCCACCGACGCAGCAGCAGGGCGCCGGCCCGTACAACCCCTACGCCGCTCCCGTCCCGCAGCAGGGCGGCCCAGCCGGCCCCGGGCATGCGGGGCCGCAGCCCCACGGCGCGTACGGCACGTACGGCGCGTACGGCGCGTACGGCACGCACCCGGAGCCGGGCCGGTACGGCTGCCGGCTGTGCGGCGCCTGGCCCGCCGCGCACGCGACCGTACGCGGCCACCAGGGCCTGATCGTGCTGATGCGGTTCCTGAGCCTGCGCGGGCCGTTCTGCCGCGACTGCGGGCTCGCCACCTACCGCCGGATGACCTCGGACACCCTGTGGCAGGGCTGGTGGGGGCCGCTGTCCGTCTTCATCACGCCCGTGACGCTGCTGATGAACCTCGGCCCGCGGGCGGCCTTCCGCAAGCTCGCTCCCCCGGCGGGCGGCCACCGGCCCGCGCTCGACCCGGGCAAGCCGATGTGGCGCCGGGGCCCGGTCCTGCTGTTCCTCGCACCGGTGCTGCTCGTCCTGCTGGGGATCCCCGCGCTGATCGGGATCGCCCTGCTCGTCGGTGACAGCACGCCGACCCTGTCGGTGGGCCAGTGCGTCGGCAACGAGTGGGACGGGGACAGGCTGAGGCTGCACGTGCGGGACTGCGGTTCGCCGCGCGCCGAGTACCGCGTCAGCAAGCGACTGGAGACGTCCGGTGACCGGTGTGCCCCGCTCGACCGGGTCGCCGGGCCCGAGTACGGCCCGGACGGCTCCACGCGCACCTGCCTCACCCCCCTGCCCAGGTGACGCGAGAGCTCCCGGACACCGTGAGGCGTCCGGGAGCTCTCGTCCGCGGCCGCGCGTCAGCGGATCGGCATGCCGGAGATCGTGCGGGCGATCACCAGGCGCTGGATCTCGCTGGTGCCCTCGAAGATCGTGTAGATGGCGCTGTCGCGGTGCATGCGCTCCACCGGGTACTCACGGGTGAAGCCGTTGCCGCCGAGGATCTGGACCGCCTGGGCGGTGACCTTCTTGGCGACCTCGCTCGCGAAGAGCTTCGACATCGAGCCCTCCGCCGACTCGAACGGCCGGCCCGCAACCGCCATCCAGGACGCCCGCCACACCAGCAGCCGGGCCGCGTCGATCTGCGTGCGCATGTCGGCGAGCTGGAAGGCCACGCCCTGGTTGTCGATGATCGGGCGGCCGAACTGGGTACGGGTCTTCGCGTAGTCGAGGGCCACCTCGTACGCCGCGCGCGCGGTACCGACGGCCATCGCACCGACCGCCGGCCGGGAGGCCTCGAAGGTGGCCATGGCCGCGTTCTTCACGCGCTCCCCGCCACCGCTGCGGGCGCGTTCGTGGGCCCGCGCGAGGCGCTCGTCCAGCTTCTCCTTGCCGCCGAGCAGGCAGGAACCGGGGATCCGTACGTCCTCCAGCACCACCTCGGCGGTGTGCGAGGCGCGGATGCCGTGCTTCTTGAACTTCTGGCCCTGGGACAGGCCGGGGGTGTTCGGCGGCACGATGAAGGAGGCGTGCCCCTTGGTGCCGAGCTCGGGGTCGACGACGGCGACGACGATGTGGACGTTGGCGATGCCGCCGTTGGTCGCCCAGGTCTTGGTGCCGTTGAGCACCCACTCGTCCGTGGCCTGGTCGTAGACCGCGCGGGTGCGCATCGAGCCGACGTCGGAGCCGGCGTCCGGCTCGGAGGAGCAGAAGGCCGCGACCTTCACGTCGTCGGGGGTGCCGTACATCTGCGGGATCCAGGTGCCGATCTGCTCCTCGGTGCCGTTGGCGACGACGCCGATGGCCGCGAGTCCGGTGCCGACGATGGACAGGGCGATGCCCGCGTCCCCCCAGAAGAGCTCCTCCATCGCCATCGGGATGCCGAGGCCCGTCGGGTCGAAGAACTGCTGGGCGTAGAAGTCCAGCGAGTAGATGCCGACCTTCGCGGCCTCCTGGATGACGGGCCAGGGAGTCTCTTCGCGCTCGTCCCATTCGGCGGCCGCGGGGCGCATCACATCGGCGGCGAAGCCGTGGATCCAGTCCCGCACCTGCTTCTGGTCGTCGTTCAGCTCCATGGTGAACTCCGCCATGTCCCCTCCACCTGTCTGTACTCGTCCCTGCGGAAGTTACTAGCGGTAACCTACGCGAAGACCACAGTCTGTTACCGGCGAGTAAGCACTGTCAAGCACCGTCCGCACCGGCCACGACGCCGGCCGGGGCGACCTCGATTCGATCGGCGGGGTGTGCGGGGTGTTACGTTGCGTGGGCGTCACGCACATCGCAAGGGCGGGGAGAGAAACACGTCATGGAGACCACTCAGCAGGCCGGCGAGCCGGGAGCGGCCGAACGCCGTCGGCGGGAGCTGCTCGAAGCCGCCGACCGGGTCGTGCTCAGGGACGGCCCCAAAGCCTCCATGAACGCGATCGCGGCGGAGGCCGGCATCACCAAGCCCATCCTCTACCGGCACTTCGGGGACAAGGCGGGCCTCTACCAGGCCCTCGCCGTCCGGCACACCGACGCCCTGCTCGACTCGCTGCGGGCCGCGCTCGACGCACCCGCCGAGCGGCGCCGCCGGGTGGAGGCGACCCTCGACACCTATCTTGCCGCCATCGAGGCCCGCCCTCAGGTCTACCGCTTCCTCATGCACCCGGCCGAGGACTCCCACAGCGCCGAACGCGGCTTCGACGTCGGCCTGCACTCGGCCCCGCTGCTGCGCCGGCTCGGCGAGGAGCTTGCCGAGGTGATCGGCGAACGCGTGGACCTCGGCCCGGGCGGCGAACGCCTCGCCCGGATCTGGGGCCACGGCATCGTCGGCATGATGCACGCGGCCGGCGACTGGTGGCTGGGCGAACGGCCCTGCGAGCGCGCGGACCTGGTAGCGGGCCTCACCGACCTCCTCTGGGGCCGCCTGTCCACCGCCGGCAACCGCAAAGACGGCCCGGGCTTCTAGCCCCTGCCTCCAGCCCCGCCGGCCCTTCCAGCCTCGGCCGGGGCCAAACCCAGCCTCGCCGGCGTTTGAAGCGCGGGGTCCGGGGCGGAGCCCCAGGAAACCCGGCTCCGCCGGGCACCGGGCCCTGCCCGGACCCGCTCCTCAAACGCCGGAGGGGCTGAAAGTGGCCCGGGCGAGCCTGAAAGCACAGACGGGAGCCGACGTCCCCGGCGCGGCTGAATACGGCCCCGGCCGAGGGAGCAACGGGCTAGCCGCGCAGCGCCTCCGCGCCCCAGGGGGTCTTCCGGATGGCCCGCCGCAGGCGACGGGCCCGCAGCCCCGTCACGCGCTCCGCGTACACGGTCCCGTCCAGGTGGTCGCACTCATGCTGCAGGCACCGCGCGAAGAATCCCGTCCCGGAGATCCGGACAGCCGCCCCGTCCGACGTGACGCCCTCCACCACCGCGTGGTCGAAGCGGACCGTCCCCGCCTCCAGCCCCGGCAGGGACAGGCACCCCTCCGGCCCCAGGAACTCGTCGCCGTCGGCCGTCACCAGCCGCGGGTTGACGATGTGCCCGACGTGGCGGACGTCCTCGTCGTCGGGGCAGTCGTAGACGAACACCCGCTGTCCGACGCCGATCTGGTTCGCCGCGAGCCCGACGCCCTCGGCGGCGTACATCGTGGCGAACATGTCCTCGATGAGCCGGTCGAGTTCCGGGCCGAATGCGGTGACGTCCGCGCACGCGGAGTGGAGCACCGGATCACCCAGCAGGCTCATGGTGCGGACGAGGCCGGAGGTACCGGGGATGGGGCGCTGTCGCATGGCGTCAAGCCTACGACGGGCGACTATATGAGGAGATCCGCGGCGGGGCGGGGGCGCCGCGGTCAAGGCTCCGGCCGGTACTGGATAGGCTGGGGCCGACCGACGCAAGGAGGACAAGGGACGATGGCAGGCAACACGGAGCCGCTTTCGCCGCGGGCCAAGCTGGCCGTGACGGCGGGCAAGGCCGCGGCGGCGGTGTCGCGGGCCGCGGGACGCGGAAGCGGATCGGTGATCGGTGGCAAGGTCGCACTCAGGCTCGACCCCGATCTTCTCGGCGCGCTGGCGCAACATCTCGATGTCGTCCTCGTCTCCGCGACGAACGGCAAGACCACGACGACCCGGCTGATCGCGGAGGCCCTGCGGGCCAGCGGTCCGGTCGTCTCCAACGCCCTCGGCGCCAACATGCCGGCCGGCATCACCTCCGCGCTGGCGGGCGGCTCGGACGCCAAGTACGGCGTCATCGAGGTCGACGAGAAGTACCTGGCCGGAGTGGCCCGGGACGTCACCCCCAAGGTGATCGCCCTGCTCAACCTCTCCCGCGACCAGCTGGACCGCGCCGCCGAGACCCGCATGCTCGCGGAGAAGTGGCGCGAGGGCCTCCAGGGCTCGAAGGCGGTCATCGTCGCGAACTGCGACGACCCGCTGATCGTGTGGTCCGCCTCCTCCTCGCAGAACGTGGTGTGGGTCGCGGCCGGCCAGGAGTGGAAGGACGACGCCTGGTCGTGCCCCTCCTGCGGCGGTGTCATGCAGCGCCCGGGCGACGACTGGTTCTGCGGCGAGTGCGGATTCCGGCGCCCGACCCCGACCTGGGTGCTCTCCGGCGACCACGTGCTGGACCCGCACGGCTCGGCCTGGCCGATCCACCTCCAGCTGCCCGGCCGCGCCAACAAGGCCAACGCCGCCACCTCGGCGGCCGTGGCCGCCGTCTTCGGCGTCCCGCCGCAGGTCGCGCTGGAGCGGATGTACCAGGTGCAGGCCGTCGCCGGCCGCTACGACGTGGTGAGCTTCCAGGGCCGTGAGCTGCGGCTGCTGCTCGCGAAGAACCCGGCGGGCTGGCTCGAAACGTTTTCGCTGATCGATCCCCCGCCGACCCCGGTGATCCTCTCGGTGAACGCGCGCGGTGCCGACGGCACCGACACCTCCTGGCTGTGGGACGTGGACTACCCGCGGCTGGCCGGTCACCCGATCTTCGTGATCGGTGACCGCAAGCTGGACCTCGCGGTCCGCCTGGAGGTCGCGGGCCTGGACTTCCGGGTGTGCGACACCCTCGACGAGGCCGTGCAGCTCGCGCCGCCCGGACAGATCGAGCTGATCGCCAACTACACCGCCTTCCAGGACGTGCGCCGCCGCGTCGGCAACTAGTACCCATAAAGGACAAGAGCATGAGCGACAACAGCCTGCGTCTGGTGTGGGTCTACCCGGACCTGCTGAGCACGTACGGAGACCAGGGCAACGCCCTCGTGGTGGAGCGCCGGGCGCGCCAGCGCGGCCTGGACGTGCAGCGCGTGGACGTGCGCAGCGACCAGCCGATCCCGACCTCGGGCGACATCTACCTGATCGGCGGTGGCGAGGACCGGCCGCAGCGTCTGGCCGCAGAGCGCCTGCTGCGCGACGGCGGCCTGGAGCGGGCCGTCTCGAACGGGGCGATCGTCTTCTCCGTCTGCGCCGGGTACCAGATCCTCGGCAAGGAATTCGTCAACGACCAGGGACAGCGCCAGGAGGGCCTCGGCCTGCTGGACGTCGTCACCCTGCGCGGTGAGGGCGAGCGCTGCGTCGGTGACGTCCTCGCGGACATCGACCCGCGCCTGGGCCTGCCGCAGCTGACGGGCTTCGAGAACCACCAGGGCGTGACCCACCTCGGCCCGACGGCCAAGGCGTTCGCCCGGGTGACCATGGGCCGTGGCAACGGCACCGGTGACGGCACCGAAGGCGCGTACAACGACACGGTGTTCGGCACGTACATGCACGGTCCCGTGATGGCCCGCAACCCGCAGATCGCGGACCTGCTGCTGAAGCTGGCCCTCGACGTGAACGCGCTGCCGGCCATAGACGACCGGTGGTACGAGGCGCTGCGCGCGGAGCGCATCGCCGCCGCGACGCAGCCCGCGTAGCACCCCTGCGGACCGCTCATCGGGGCGGCCCCCGCATCATGTGTTCGGCCCGGTTTTCCCTAGGGGGAACCGGGCCGACATCGTTTCGTACGACGAGTGCGACCAGCATGTGGAGGATGGTTCAGTCCACCTCTCCACCGCTTGTAGGGTGGCCGTAGTTCCAACCGGACGACGTGGTCCGGTCGTCGGCCCACGTTGCAAAGGTCCGTTCCTGCCATGCGCATAGGTGTGCTCACTTCCGGTGGCGACTGCCCCGGTCTCAACGCCGTCATCCGCTCCGTCGTGCACCGTGCCGTGGTCGACCACGGCGACGAGGTGATCGGCTTCCTCGACGGCTGGAAGGGCCTGCTGGAGGCGGACTACCGCAAGCTCGACCTCGACGCCGTCGGCGGCATCCTGGCCCGCGGCGGCACCATCCTCGGCTCCTCCCGGGTCCAGCCCGCGCACCTGCGCGAC
The DNA here is from genome assembly GCF_055595065.1 of Streptomyces sp. NPDC040545. Lineage (NCBI taxonomy): Bacteria > Bacillati > Actinomycetota > Actinomycetes > Kitasatosporales > Streptomycetaceae > Streptomyces > Streptomyces sp. NPDC040545. The sequence goes on along the minus strand of NZ_JBVIWA010000021.1, from coordinate 99,302 downwards.
GGCGTGGAGCGCGCCCGCGGGCATGTCGCGGACCTCGGCCTCGACGCGATCATCCCGATCGGCGGCGAGGGCACGCTGAAGGCCGCGAACCTGCTCTCGCAGGCCGGTCTGCCCATCGTCGGTGTCCCGAAGACCATCGACAACGACATCGCCTCCACGGACGTCACCTTCGGCTTCGACACCGCCGTCGGGGTGGCCACGGAGGCGCTGGACCGGCTGAAGACCACCGCCGAGTCCCACCAGCGCGTGATGGTCGTGGAGGTCATGGGCCGCCACACGGGCTGGATCGCCCTGCACTCGGGCATGGCGGCCGGCGCGCACGCGATCGTGGTGCCGGAGCGTCCCTTCGACATCGAGCAGCTGACGGAGATCGTCGGCGAGCGCTTCTCCGCGGGCAAGCGGTTCGCGATCGTCGTGGTGGCCGAGGGCGCCAAGCCGCGCCCCGGGTCGATGGACCTGGAGGAGGGCGGCGTCGACATGTACGGGCACGAGCGGTTCGCCGGCATCGGCAACCGGCTCGCCGTGGAGCTGGAGCACCGCCTGGGCAAGGAGGCCCGGCCGGTGATCCTGGGCCACGTCCAGCGCGGCGGCACGCCGACCGCGTACGACCGGGTCCTCGCCACCCGCTTCGGCTGGCACGCGGTGGAGGCGGCGCACCGGGGCGAGTTCGGCATGCTGACCGCGCTGCGCGGGACGGACATCGTGATGGTGCCGCTCTCCGAGGCGACCTCCACCCTCAAGACGGTTCCGGCCGACCGCTACGACGAGGCACAGACGGTTCTGTAACCGTATGCCCGTTACCGCCGCCCCCGCGCGCAAGAGCGTGCGGGGGCGGCACTACTGTGGTGGGGCACCACGGTCAAGGGAGTGAACAGATGGATCACAGCGGGCACGGCATGGACATGCACATGGACATGGACCTGCCGCCGTTCACTCTCGGGCGCGGACTGGAGTTCTCCTTCGACGCCTTCTTCCTGATCGGCTCGCTGGTCGGGCTCGCCCTGTACGGGTGGGGCGTGCTGCGGCTGCGCCGGCGCGGGGACTCCTGGCCGCTGGGCCGGACCATCGCCTTCGGCGCGGGCGTGCTGACCGTGATCCTCGTGATGTGCACCAAGCTGAACGACTACGGCATGGTCATGTTCAGCGTGCACATGGTCCAGCACATGGTGATCAGCATGGTCACCCCGATCCTGGTGCTGCTGGGCGCCCCGGTGACGCTGGCGCTGCGTGCGCTGCCGCCCGCCGCCCGCGGCCACAAGGGGCCGCGCGAGCTGCTGCTGAAGCTGCTGCACAGCCGGTACATGAAGGTGATCACCCACCCGGCCTTCACGATCCCGATGTTCATCGCGAGCCTCTACGCCCTGTACTTCACCCCGCTCTTCGACTTCCTGATGGAGAGCCGGACCGGGCACATCGCGATGATGGTCCACTTCCTCGCGGTCGGCCTCATCTTCTTCTGGCCGATCATGGGCATCGACCCGGGCCCGCACCGGCCGGGCTACGTCATGCGGATGCTGGAACTGTTCGCGGGCATGCCCTTCCACGCCTTCTTCGGCATCGCCCTGATGATGGCGAGCCAGCCGATGATCAAGACGTACGCGAACCCGCCGGCGTCCCTCGGCATCGACCCCCTGCTCGACCAGCAGTGGGGCGGCGGCATCGCCTGGGCCTTCAGCGAGATCCCCTCGGTGCTGGTCCTGATCGCCCTCGTATACCAGTGGTACCACTCCGAGCAGCGGGCCGCGCGGCGCTCCGACCGGGCCGAGGACCGCAGTGGTGACAAGGAGCTGGCTGCGTACAACGCGTATCTCGCCTCGCTCCAAGCGCGTGGCCAGTAGCGCGACACCGCTTCGCGCGCGACCATGGGGCATGACCGGATCCGTTAAGGCGATGGCCGTCATGACCTTCGCCGCTCTGGTGGCCGTCGCCACGTATTCCGTGGCCCTGGGCAGCAACGGCTGGCTGTGGTTCGGCTGGGTGGTGCTGGGGCTGCTGACCGCCGGGATGGCCGCCACACGCAATGTCTGAGTAAGAGGTCCCCTCCGCCCCCTGCATCCCGTGGCTCACCGTCCGTAAAATGGCTGTGACAACGGGATATCGACAGGAGCGGCCTGGTGTTCTACCACTTGCTCAAGCACGTGTTGCTCGGCCCCCTGCTGCGGCTGCTGTTCAGACCCCGGATCGAGGGTCTGGAGAACATCCCGGCCGAGGGTGCGGCGATCGTCGCGGGCAATCACCTGTCCTTCTCCGACCACTTCCTGATGCCCGCCATCCTCAAGCGGCGGATCACCTTCCTGGCGAAGGCCGAGTACTTCACCGGCCCCGGGGTCAAGGGCCGGCTCACCGCCGCCTTCTTCCGCAGCGCCGGGCAGATCCCCGTGGACCGGTCGGGCAAGGACGCCGGGCAGGCCGCCCTGCGCGAGGGGCTGGCGGTACTGGCGAAGGACGAACTGCTGGGCATCTACCCGGAGGGGACGCGCTCGCACGACGGCCGGCTCTACAAGGGCAAGGTGGGTGTGGCGGCGATGGCCCTGGGCGCCGGGGTGCCCGTGGTGCCCTGCGCGATGGTCGGCACCTTCGAGATCCAGCCGCCCGGGAAGAAGATCCCGAAGATCCGGCGGGTGACGATCCGCTTCGGCGAACCGCTGGAGTTCTCCCGGTACGCCGGGATGGAGGGCGAGCGGGCGGTCCTGCGGGCGGTCACCGACGAGATCATGTACGCGATCCTCGGACTGTCCGGCCAGGAGTACGTCGACCGGTACGCGGCCGAGGTCAAGGCCGAGGAGGAGGAACAGCGGAAGAAGGCCCGGCGCACCGCGCGCTGAGCCTTCTCCCGCTCGTCCTGGCCGGTCCCGCACGTCCTTAACGGACGGCGGGGAGCTCCTCCGGCGCCGGGAGGACCGAGGGCTCGGCCGGGGCGTCGGACGACAGGGACTTCGCCGCGGCCGGGGCCGGGGCCACGGGGGTGGCGTGCGGGGCGCACGTCACGTCCTTGGCGTCGACCTTGCCGGTGAGCAGGTAGCTGTCCACGCGGGTGTTGATGCAGGGGTTCAGCAGGCTGGTGACGCCGTGCGAGCCCGCGCTCTTCTCGGTGATCAGCCGCGAGCCGGCGAGGCTGCGGTGCAGCTCGACCGCGCCCTTGTACGGGGTGGCGGCGTCGCGCTCGGACTGGACGATCAGTACGGGCGGCAGCCCGTGCTTGGCGCCGACCGCGATCGGGGTGCTCTGCTTGGCCTTCCAGGTCGCGCAGGGGAGGTTCATCCACGCGTTGGACCAGGTCAGGAACGGGTACTTCTGGTGCAGCTTGGTGTTGTCCCGGTCCCACTTGGACCAGCTGGTGGGCCACTTCGCGTCGGCGCACTCGACGGCGGTGTAGACGGCGTTGCCGTTCTCGGACGCCGCGTTGCCCTTGGTGTCCGTCATGTCCGGGGCGATGGCGTCGACGAGCGCCTTCTCGTCACCGGCCTCGTACGCGGCCCAGGTCTGGGCGACGGGCACCCAGGAGGAGTCGTAGTACGGGGCGCCCTGGAAGAAGCCGATGAGCTCGGCCGGGCCGACGATCCCGCCGAGCGGGTTGGCCTTGGCCTTGGCGCGCAGCTTCTGGTAGCGGGCCTCGACCTTGGCGCGGGTGTCGCCGAGGTGGAAGACGGTGTCGTTCTTGGCGACCCAGTCCTGCCAGTCGTTCCAGCGCATCTGGAAGGCGACGTCCTGGCCGAGGTTGGCCTCGTACCAGATGTTGTCCTGCGACGGGTCCACGACGCTGTCGACGATCATGCGGCGCACGTGGGTCGGGAAGAGGGTCGCGTAGACCCCGCCCAGGTAGGTGCCGTAGGAGACGCCGAGGTAGTTCAGCTTCTTCTCGCCGAGGCCGGCCCGGATCACGTCCAGGTCCCGCGCGGTGTTCGGCGTGGTCATGTGCGGCAGCATCTCGCCGCTGCGTTCCTTGCAGCCGTCCGCGTACTCGGCGGCGAGCTTGCGCTGGGCGCGCTTGTCGGCCTCGGAGTCCGGGACCGGGTCCGCCTTGGGGGCCTTGACGAACTCCTGCGGGTCGATGCAGGAGATCGGCGCCGAGTGGCCCACGCCGCGGGGGTCGAAGCCCACGAAGTCGTAGGCCTTGGAGGTGTTGACCCACAGCGGGCTCTTGGTGGTGACGCGGCGCGGGAAGCGCATGCCGGAGCCACCGGGGCCGCCGGGGTTGTAGACGAGCGCGCCCTGGCGCTCCTCCTTGGTCCCCGTGCTGCCGATCCGGTCGACGGCGATGTCGATCGTCTTGCCGTACGGCTTCGCGTAGTCGAGCGGAACCTTCACCCAGCCGCACTGGATGGGCTTCTCGAAGCCCCAGTCCGCCGGGCAGTCCTTCCAGTCGATCCCGGTGCGGGCGGCGCGGGCGGCGGCGATCTGAACGCCCAGCGCCTCCGGCAGCCTGCCGTCGCTGCCGGCCGGGGCCGCCGCGGCCGGCGGGGCCAGCAGCAGGCTCGCCGCGAGTGTGCCGGTGATCAGTGTGGCGGCGCTCCCCAGCGCCGCGTTGCGTATCACGTGGTTGTTCCCCCTGCGTCAGGTGCCGCCGTGGGCGGCCGGGTTGGTCGGGTTCGGTCGTCGGCGTGCAGGGGGATCCTGTCGTCTGACCGGGACCCGGCGACAGGGCCGGATCGACTTCTTTGCCAACCCGATAACCGGAAAGGCGTGTACCGCTGAGCGGTGCCTGTTGCGTCCCGCTTTCACCACCCGTAGGTACGGCAGGCTTCGTCGAGCAGCTCGCGCACCAGCAGGGCGTCCGCGGCCAGGACGGTCACCAGGACGGCCGGGCCGGCCAGCGGCGTCACCGCGGCGAACTCCCCCAGGACCGCCGCGGCGGGCGGATCCTCGGCGAAGGCGGGGTCCACGACGAGGAGTTGACCGAGCGCCCGGTACCCGGCCAGGCCCGCCGGGCCGTCCCAGCCGCCGGGAGCGCCGGGGCCGCAGGCGAGCTCCTGGTCCAGCAGCGGACGGCCCCCGCGGTCGACGGTGAGACGGCTGCTCAGCAGGCCCGGAACCTCCCCGGTGCGGCCCAGCACCTGCTCCTCGCGCAGCACCAGCCGTGCCGTGGGGGCGAGTCGGACCCGGGTGCGCACCCTCAGGTCGCTGCCGCGCACCGAGACCAGCGGCTCGGGCAGCCACCGCACCGACGCCCCCTCCCCCAGGGTGAGGTGTACGTCGTAGCGCGCGGGCTCGCCGGCCCGGCCGGGCAGGGCCAGGGTGGCCGCTGCCGAGGCGAGGGCGAGCTGCGCCCCGGGGCCGGCGGTGGCCTCGACGGTGAGGTGGTCCCCGCCGAGCGGGGCGCTCATCGCGCCGACCAGCATGACCCCGGCCTCGGCGGCCGACGGCGAGCGGGTACGGCGCAGCGCGAGCGGTCCCTCCCCGGCGAGCAGCGGCAGGGCCGTGCCGCCCCGCCCGTCGGCGACGGCGTGGATACGGGCGGTGGCCCGCAGGCCCGCCGGGGGCGTCCGGGATGGCGGCGCCGTGCCGGTGGTGGTCGCGGCGCTCACCGCGAGGACCAGGCGGCGATCCGCTCGCGGACCCAGGCGGCCACCGGGGCGACCCCCTCGGGGCCGCGCAGCGACTGGAAGGCGACGGGGAGTTCGCCGCGCTGCGCGGCGGCGTCGCGGGCCATCCGGTCGAGGTCGGAGCCGACGTGGGGGGCGAGGTCGGTCTTGTTGACGACGAGCAGGTCGGCGGTGGTGACGCCGGGTCCGCCCTTGCGGGGGATGTCGTCCCCGCCGGCCACGTCGATGACGAAGATCTGGGCGTCGACGAGTCCGCGGGAGAAGGTGGCGGTGAGGTTGTCCCCGCCGGACTCGACGAGGATCAGGTCCAGTCGGCCGTTCTCCCGGAAGGCGTCCTCCAGTTCCTCCACGGCCTCCAGGTTCGCGGAGATGTCGTCGCGGATGGCGGTGTGCGGGCAGGCCCCGGTCTCGACGGCGGTGATCCGCTCGGGCGGCAGGACGGCCTCGCGGAGCAGGAACTCCGCGTCCTCGCGGGTGTAGATGTCGTTGGTGACGACGGCCATGGACAGTTCGGTGCGCAGCGCGCGGCACAGGGCGGCGACGGTGGCGGTCTTGCCGGAGCCGACGGGTCCGCCGAGCCCGATGCGCAGGGCCCGCCGGGTGCCGTCGGGCCGCAGGGCATCGGCGCTGTGGGTGTGCCGGTGGGGGTAGGTCACGGCATGGTCGAGGTGCATGGGGGTCTCCTTCAGGGGATTCAGGAAGCGAAGAGGCGTACCGGCCAGTCGGCATGGACCTCCGCCGAAATGTCCAGCAGCGGCGAGGAGGTCGCGGGCAGCGCGTCCGGGCCCTGTGAACGGGCCCGCAGCGCGGCCCGCTCCGCCCGGGCCGCGACGGCGTCGAGCTCGGGTGCGAGCCGGGCCAGCACCCCGCTCGCCTCGAAGGGGTCCAGCCCGAGCAGCCGTACGGTCGCGGTGGCGGGTCCGCCGACGCTCTCGTACGCCGCCACGTGCGCGGCGTCCCCGGGCCCGAGCCCGGCCGCCCGGGCGGTGACGCCGAGCACCACGGGCTGGTGGGCCCCGCGCGGGAACGCCGCGGCCAGGGCTTCCAGTTCGGCGGCGGGCCAGGTGGCCCGGGCGGCGCGCAGCAGCTGCCTCCCGAGCCGCCGGGCCGCGGTACGCAGCGCCGGCGAGGGGGTACGGGCGTCGGCGGCGGCGTCGAGCACGGCCGGGTCGAGCCCGAGGGCGGCGGCTGCGGCGAGCGCGGCGGCGGTGAGGCCGGCGGTGTGCAGCCGGCCCCGGCAGAAGTCCTCCAGGGTGGCGGCGTCATGGATCCGGCCCGCCTTGCAGGCGGCCTCCGCCCCGCCGGAGTGGGCGTGGCCCCCGGCGGGGAAGCGGCCGTCGGCGAGGACGAGGAGCGCGGCGCGGCTCATCGGCAAGGACCTCGTCTCAGAACAGGAAGTAGCGCTGGGCCATGGGCAGTTCCGCTGCGGGCGCCGGTTCCACGGCCTCCCCGTCGATGGTGACCGTGAAGGTGTCGGCGTCGACCTCGACCCTCGGCATGGCGTCGTTGTTGCGCATGTCGCCCTTGCTCAGCTTGCGGGTGCCCTCGATGGCCACGAACTGCTTGCCGAGCCCCAGCCGTTCGGGCAGGGCGTCGTCGAGCGCGGCCTGCGCGGTGAAGTTGAGGGAGTTGAGGCCGGGGGCGCGGCCGTGGCTGCCGAACATGGGCCGGGGCAGGACGGGCTGCGGGGTGGGGATGGAGGCGTTGGCGTCGCCCATCTGCGCGTAGGCGATCTGGCCGCCCTTGATGACGAGTTCGGGCTTGACCCCGAAGAAGGCCGGGTTCCACAGCACCAGGTCCGCGAGTTTGCCGGTCTCGACCGAGCCGATCTCGCGGGCGAGCCCCTGGGCCACGGCGGGGTTGATCGTGTACTTCGCGACGTAGCGGCGGGCCCGGTGATTGTCGGCGGGTCCGTCGCCGGGGAGGAAGCCGCGGCGCTTCTTCATCACGTGGGCGGTCTGCCAGGTGCGCAGCACGACCTCGCCGACCCGGCCCATGGCCTGGGAGTCGGAGGAGATGATGGAGATGGCTCCGAGGTCGTGCAGGACGTCCTCGGCCGCTATGGTCGAGGGCCGGATCCGCGATTCGGCGAAGGCGAGGTCCTCGGGGACGGCCGGGTTGAGGTGGTGGCAGACCATCAGCATGTCGAGGTGTTCCTCGACGGTGTTGACGGTGTGCGGCCGGGTGGGGTTCGTGGAGCTGGGCAGGATGTTCGGCTCGGAGACCACGGTGATGATGTCGGGCGCGTGCCCACCGCCCGCACCCTCGGTATGGTACGAGTGGATGGTCCGCCCGGCGATGGCGGCGAGGGTGTCGGCGACGAATCCGGCCTCGTTGAGCGTGTCGGTGTGGATGGCGACCTGGGCGCCGGTCTCCTCGCACACCGAGAGGCAGGCGTCGATGACGGCGGGGGTCGCCCCCCAGTCCTCGTGGATCTTGAATCCGAGGGCGCCGCCGCGCAGTTGGGAGTGCATCCCCTCGCGTGACATGGTGTTGCCCTTGCCGAGCAGTCCGATGTTGACCGGGTAGGCCTCCAGGGCCGCGAACATCCGGGCCAGGTGCCAGGGCCCGGGGGTGACAGTGGTGGCCTTGCTCCCTTCGGCCGGTCCGGTGCCGCCGCCGACGAGGGTGGTGATCCCGGAGGCGAGCGCCTCCTCGATGACCGTCGGGGAGATGAAGTGCACGTGGGCGTCGATGGCGCCGGCGGTGACGATCTTCCCGTTGCCGGCGATGATCTCGGTCTCGGGGCCGATGACCAGGGCGGGGTCGACCCCGTCCATCGTGTCGGGGTTGCCGGCCTTGCCGATGCCGCAGATCCGGCCGTCGCGGATGCCGAGATCGGCCTTGACGATGCCCCAGTGGTCGAGGACGACGACCCCGGTGATCACGGTGTCGGGGGCGCCCTCGGCCCGGGTGGTGCGGGCCTGCCCCATGGATTCGCGGATCACCTTGCCGCCGCCGAAGACGGCCTCGTCGCCGGCCAGCCCGGGGCCGCCGCCGAGGTCCCGCTCGATCTCCACGAAGAGGTCGGTGTCGGCGAGCCGGATCCGGTCACCGGCGGTCGGCCCGAAGAGGTCGGCGTACACCTGGCGGGAGAGCTCAGCCATCGAGCGGCCCTCCGGTCTCGCCGCGCAGCCCGGGTACGGTGCGCAGGCCCGCGAGCGGCACGAGTTCCACCGCGACCGGGATCCCCGGCTCGAAGCGGACGGCCGTGCCGGCGGCGACATTGAGCCGGAGCCCGCGGGCGGCGGAGCGGTCGAAGTCGAGGCCGGGGTTGGCCTCGGCGAAGTGGTAGTGGGATCCGACCTGGACCGGCCGGTCGGCCGCGTTGAGCACGGTGAGACGGGTGACGGGACGGCCCTCGTTGAGGGGTACCGGGCCGTCCCCGTAGGCGATTTCGCCGGGGATCATGCGGGGGTACTCCGTTTCAGACGATCGGGTCGTGGACCGTGACGAGCTTGGTGCCGTCCGGGAAGGTCGCTTCGACCTGGACGTCGTGGATCATCTCGGGGATCCCCTCCATGACCTCCTCGCGGGTCAGGACGGTGCGGCCCGAAGCCATCAGCTCGGCCACGGTCCGGCCGTCGCGGGCCCCCTCCAGAAGGTGCGACGTGATCAGCGCGATCGCCTCCGGATGGTTGAGGCGGACCCCGCGTGCCCTTCGCTTCTCGGCCACGTCGGCGGCCACGTGGATGAGCAGTCTCTCCTGCTCGTGCGGTGTCAGTTGCACTCGTATCACCAAGCTTCCGGGACAAGATCAACAAGGGGCGGGGCGACCCTACCGCCCTTCAACACCTTGTTGACCTGCGCATATCCGAACCAAGCGTCTCTTGCCCAACACAAGGAAAGGCTTTCCACCCCGACCACCACCGCTTTACCGGATCATGGATGATCATTGGCGGTCGAACGTGGCCGCCACGCTAAGCGCTGCGCTTTTCCGCTGAGTTAACCCACGTTTCGGGCAGGTACCCGGTTCAACTCCGGTGCCCCGCGGACCCGATTCCGTATACGGCTCCGCACACGGATCCCCATCGAGGAGACAGGTGTTCATCAACCCCGTCCGGCACATCACCTTCGACGCCCTCGACCCCTACCGGGTCGCCGAGTTCTGGTCCGCGGTGACCGGCTTCACGATGCACCCCGACGACGTCGAGGGTGACGACGAGATCATGCTGGAGCCCGGCCTGCCCGGGGCGCCGGGCCTGCTGTTCATCCGGGTCCCGGACGGCAAGTCCGTCAAGAACCGGGTCCACTTGGACATCCAGCCGCCCACCGGCACCCGGGACGAGACCGTCGAGCGCCTGATCGGGCTCGGCGCGAAGCTCGTGGACGACCGCCGCGACGCGGACGGCGTCGCGGGCTGGGTCGTGCTCGCCGACCCCGAGGGCAACGAGCTGTGCATCGAGCGCAGCGCGGCCGAGCGCGGCCTCGCCTGAGCGGGTCCCGGTCCAGGTCCCGGTCCCGGTCCAGGTCCCGGTCCGGGCCCCGTTCCGGGCACGGGTGGGTCCGGGTCCCGTTCCGGGTCCGGTTCCCGTTCCGGGTCCGGGACTGGTACCGGGACCGGCAGGTCAGTAGCCGGTGGCGCTCCGCACCGGGGCCCCGACGCTCCAGGGCAGCGCGATCCACACCGTCTTGCCGCCGTCCTCGGTCGGGGTGACCGAGAGCCGGCCGCCCGCCTCCGCCGTCAGCCAGCGGATGATGACCATGCCCCGGCCGTTGTCCTGCTGGACGGCGGCCGGGAGCCGCTTGGGCCAGCGCGGGTGGCTGTCGGTCACCCCGACGCGCAGCCACTCCTGGCGCTCCAGCCGGACATCGACGGTGAAGGTGGGCGACTGGCCGAACGTGTGCTGTACGGCGTTGGTGGCGAGCTCCGAGACGATCAGCCGGACGCTGTCGGCCGTGTCGGCGTCATCGGGGAGTCCCCATTCGCCCAGCACCTCCGCGACGTAGCGTCGGGCAGTGGCGACCGAGGCCGGATCGCTCGGCAGAGTGACGGATGCTTCCTGGTGATCTGCCATGGCGACGGTCCCTTTCCCACCGGGGCGAAAAGCCCCGGATCTGTGCTGGACGCCAGAGTGCCACCCATCGTGCCGTCACATCTGCCTTTCCCCCAAGATGTGCATATATCTGTCGCTCGATGCGGTGAACTCTGCTACGGAAGAGCTTATTTGGACGACAGACTGGTGCGAGCTGTGCCGGTGGAAGGAGGCGGGTGTGCACCACGGTCCCGCGGTGCGCCGACGCAAGCTCGGCGAGGAACTGCGTGCCCTGCGCGACCGGTCCGGACTCACCAGTGGTGAGGCGGCCCGGATCATGGGATGGCACCAGTCGAAAATCAGCCGCATCGAGACAGGCCGCAGCGGTGTGAAGCCGGAGGACATCCGGCTCCTCCTCGACGCCTACGGTGAGATCGTGGGCCCCGAGCAGCGCGCGCTGCTGGAGGCGCTGTCGGCCTCGGCCGCCGGCCCCGGGCCGGCGGGCGACACCGGGCGCGGCCGCCAGTGGTGGCACGACTACCGGGGGCTGCTGCCGCAGGAGTACCGGGACTTCATCAGCCTGGAGGCGGGGGCCAGGTCGGCCCGTACCGTGGAGCTGTCCGTGGTGCCCGGGCTGCTGCAGACGCCCGGATACGCGCGAGCCGTGACCCGGGCCGCGCTGGGCGGGCTGCCGGAGCCGAAGGTGGACGCGCTGGTCGACGTACGGCTGGCCCGGCAGTCGGTGCTGCGGGCCGATCCCCCGCTGGAGCTGAGCGCCGTACTGGACGAGGCGGTGCTGCGCCGGCAGATCGGCGGGCCCGGGGTGATGGCCGAGCAATTGCGGCACCTGGCGGAGGTGTCGAAGCTGCCTCAAGTCAGCCTGCAGGTGCTTCCGTTCAGCGTCGGAGGGCATCTCGGACTGACCGGACCGTTCGTTATTTTTTCATTTCCGGACATAGCTGATCTGGATGTGGTGGTACTCGACCATTTGACGAGTAGCCTCTATCTGGAGCGGAAGGAAGACCTTGAGGCGTACGGCGCCGCGTTCCGCACCATCCAGGCGCACGCCCTCCCGCCCCAGGACTCGTCGGATCTCATCAGCTCACTCGCTGACGACGCGTAAGGAGGCACGCCCGTGTCCGCAACCCCCTTATCCACCAGCGGACTTCTGATCAGCGCGCGGTGGCGGCGGAGCAGCCGTAGCACCGGAATGAACAACTGCGTGGAAGCGGCCGTCCTGGACGGCGGCCTGCTGGCCGTCCGTGACTCCAAGCGGACGGACGGGCCGGCCGTGCTCTTCACCGGGCCCGCCTGGACCGGCTTCCTCGCCTCGGTACGGGCCGACGCGCACGCGTAGCCCCGTCCGGGACCCCCGGGAACGCCCTGGACCCGGGAACGCCCAGCACACGGGAAACGCCCAGGACCCCGGCCGACACGGTCTACCGGACCTGGCCGTCCGTGGCTCCCGCGGGTGCGGTCGCAAGGATCGTCGCGACCGCCCGATCGATCTCGGCCCCCGTGAGATCGGCCCGGGCGGTCAGCCGCAGCCGGGAGATGCCGTCCGGCACCGACGGCGGACGGAAACACCCCACGGACAGACCCGCCTCGCGGCAGTCGGCGGCCCAGCGCAGTGCCGCCGACGCCGACGGGGCCCGTACCGACACCACGGCCGCGTCCGGCCGGGCCGCGGTCAGGCCGGACGCGGTGAGTCGCCCGTACAGCTGGGCGGCCACCTCGCGGGCTCGGTCCGCGCGCTCCGGCTCCCGCTGGAGCAGGCGCAGGCTCCCCAGCGCCGCCCCGGCGGCGGCCGGGGCCAGTCCGGTGTCGAAGATGAAGGTGCGCGCGGTGTTGACCAGGTGCCTGATCACCCTGGCCGGGCCGAGCACGGCTCCGCCCTGGCTGCCCAGGGACTTCGAGAGGGTCAGGGTGGCGACCACGTACGGTGCGCCCGCGAGGCCGGCCGCGTGCAGCGCGCCGCGACCGCCCGCGCCCAGCACGCCCAGTCCGTGGGCGTCGTCGACGAGCAGGGCCGCGCCCTGGTCCCGGCAGGCGGCGGCGTACTCGGCCAGCGGGGCGGCGTCCCCGTCCACGGAGAACACCGAGTCGCTGACCAGCAGCGCGCGGCCCTCGTGCGCGGCGAGCGTCTTGCGTGCGGTGTCCGGGTCGGCGTGCGGGACCACGGCCGTCTCGGCGCGCGAGAGCCGGCAGCCGTCGACGATCGAGGCATGGTTCCCGGCGTCGGACACGACCAGCGTGCCCCGGCCGCTGAGCGCGGTGACGGCGGCGAGATTGGCCGCGTAGCCGGAGGACAGGACGAGCGCGGCCTCGAAGCCGCAGAAGGCGGCGAGTTCCCGCTCCAGCTCGGTGTGGAGCTCGGTCGTACCCGTCACCAGCCGCGAACCGGTGGCTCCGGCGCCCCAGCACTGGGCCGCCTCCCGCGCTCCCCGGACGGTCTCCGGGTGCCGGGACAGGCCGAGGTAGTCGTTGCTCGCGAGGTCCAGCAGCGGCGACGCCGGTGGCCGGGGGCGCAGCGTGCGGACGAGGCCGGCCTCCTCCCGCGCGCGCTCCGCGTCGTCGATCCACGCGAAGACGTCCACCGGGTCGGGAGTGAGCTCGGGCATCGGCACGTCCTCGTATTTTGTCGGCAGTCCACAGACCTGCCCCGACCCTAGCTCGCGTGACCGCTGCGCCAGGTGTGGTGATACACACACACCCATCCGGCCATGTTGTGCGATCTCTCCTTGGCCGGGAGCGGGGGTGTGGTCCAGGATCGGGTTCATGGACCTGCTGAACACCCTGGTGGACAAGGGGCTGCGGCGAGAGCTGCCGACCCGCGAAGAAGCGCTCGCCGTACTGGCGACTTCTGACGACGAACTGCTCGACGTGGTGGCCGCGGCCGGCAAGGTGCGCCGCCAGTGGTTCGGCCGTCGGGTCAAGCTGAACTACCTGGTCAACCTGAAGTCGGGCCTGTGCCCGGAGGACTGCTCCTACTGTTCCCAGCGCCTGGGGTCGACGGCCGGCATCCTCAAGTACACGTGGCTGAAGCCCGAAGAGGCCTCCCAGGCCGCCGCCGCCGGTGTCGCGGGCGGCGCCAAGCGGGTCTGCCTGGTCGCGAGCGGCCGCGGGCCGACGGACCGGGACGTGGACCGCGTCGGCAAGACGATCGCGGCGATCAAGGAGCAGAACGAGGGCGTCGAGGTCTGCGCGTGCCTCGGCCTGCTCTCGGACGGCCAGGCGGAGCGGCTGCGGGACGCGGGCGCGGATGCCTACAACCACAACCTGAACACGTCCGAGGCGACGTACGGGCAGATCACCAAGACCCACACCTACGCCGACCGCGTCGACACCGTGCAGAAGGCGCACGGCGCCGGTCTGTCCGCGTGCTCCGGTCTGATCGCCGGTATGGGCGAGAGCGACGAGGACTTGGTCGACGTCGTCTTCTCGCTGCGCGAGCTGGACGCGGACTCGGTGCCGGTCAACTTCCTGATCCCGTTCGAGGGCACGCCGCTGGCCAAGGAGTGGAACCTCACCCCGCAGCGCTGCCTGCGCATCCTGGCGATGGCGCGGTTCGTCTGCCCCGACGTCGAGGTCCGCCTCGCCGGCGGCCGCGAGGTCCACCTGCGCTCGATGCAGCCGCTGGCCCTGCACATCGTCAACTCGATCTTCCTCGGCGACTACCTGACCAGTGAGGGCCAGGCCGGTCAGGCCGACCTCGACATGATCGCGGACGCCGGTTTCGAGGTGGAGGGTGCCGGTACGTCGACCCTTCCCGCGCACCGCTCCGACGTCGCGGCCGCCGCCACCGGCGGGGGCTGCGGTTCGAACGGCGGCGCCTCACCCTGCGGTTCGGGCGCGCCCGCCGAGGGCGAAGCCGCGGGCTGCGGCTCCGCGTGCGGCGGCTGCTCCGGCCACGCGCCGGCGGACGAGGCGCCCGTACCGGTCCAGGCCGAGGCCGGCGAGGTCCGCCCGGAGCTGGTGGCGGTCCGCCGACGCGGCGCGGGGACGGACATCGCCCCCAATGCCTGATCAGCGTGGACCGCTGGCCGACGGCGCCGAACTGCTCGCACTGGACCGGCAGCACGTCTGGCACCCGTACGGCCCGATGCCCGGGCGGCAGGAGCCGCTGATCATCGCCTCCGCCTCGGGGGTACGGCTGCGGCTCGCCGACCCGTCCCAGGGACACGGTCACGAAGAGCTGGTCGACGGCATGTCCTCCTGGTGGTCGGCGATCCACGGCTACAACCACCCGGTGCTCAACGAGGCCGCCACCGCGCAGCTGGGTCTGATGTCGCACGTGATGTTCGGCGGGCTCACCCATGAGCCCGCCGTCCGGCTCGCCGCGAAGCTCGTCGAGATCACCCCGCCGGGGCTGGAGCACGTCTTCCTCTCCGACTCGGGCTCGGTGTCCGTCGAGGTCGCGGTCAAGATGTGCCTGCAGTACTGGCGTTCGCTGGGGCGGACGGGCAAGACCCGGCTGCTGACCTGGCGCGGCGGCTACCACGGGGACACCTGGCAGCCGATGGCGGTCTGCGACCCCGACGGCGGGATGCACGAGCTGTGGCAGGGTCACCTGCCGCGGCAGGTCTTCGCGGACGCGCCGCCCGCCGGTTTCGACACGCCCGTGGACCCGGCGTACGCCGACCACCTGCGCGCGACGGTCTCCGCGCACGCGGACGAGCTTGCCGCGGTCATCGTGGAGCCGGTGGTGCAGGGCGCGGGCGGTATGCGCTTCCACCACCCCGGCTACCTGCGGGTGCTGCGCGAGCTGTGCGACGAGTACGGGGTCCTGCTGATCCTGGACGAGATCGCCACCGGCTTCGGCCGTACGGGCGCGCTCTTCGCGGCCGACCACGCGGGGATCACCCCGGATGTGATGTGCCTGGGCAAGTCGCTGACCGGTGGTTACCTCACGCTGGCGGCGACCTTGTGCACGGAGCGGGTGGCGAGCGGCATCTCCCAGGGCGAGGTCCCGGTGCTGGCGCACGGGCCGACCTTCATGGGCAACCCGCTGGCCACGGCGGTGGCCCTGGCCTCCGTCGAGCTGCTGCTCGGCCAGGACTGGGCGACCGACGTCAAGCGGATCGAGGCCGGGCTGCGCGAGGGCCTGTCGGCCGCGGCCGACATCCCCGGGGTGAAGGACGTACGCGTCCTGGGCGCCATCGGCGTGGTGCAGCTCGATCACGAGATCGACGTGGTGGCGGCCACCCGGGCGGCCGTGCGGGAGGGCGTGTGGGTACGCCCGTTCCGGGACCTGATCTATGTGATGCCGCCGTTCGTGACCGGTGACGAGGACGTGGACCGTATCTGCCGTGCGGTGTGCGCGGCGGCGCAGGAAGGCTGAGATGTCCGTACTGATGGTGTCCGGGACGGGTACCGAGATCGGCAAGACGGTGGTCACGTCGGCGATCGCGGCCGCCGCGGTGGCCGCCGGCCGATCGGTGGCGGTGCTCAAGCCCGCGCAGACGGGTGTCGGAGCGCAGGAGCCGGGGGACGCCGCGGAGGTGGTCCGGCTGGCCGGTCCCTCCGTCACGGCGGTGGAACTGGTCCGCTATCCGGAGCCCTTGGCCCCGGACACGGCGGCCCGCCGCTCGGGGTTGCCGACGCTGTCTCCGGCGCAGATCGCGGAGGCCGCGCAGCGGCTGTCGCTGGACCACGACGTGGTCCTGGTGGAGGGTGCGGGCGGGCTGCTCGTCCGCTTCGACGAGGCGGGCAACACGCTGGCCGACGCGGCCCGCCTGCTCGGCGCGCCGACACTGATCGTGGCCCAGGCGGGGCTGGGCACGCTCAACTCCACCACGCTCACGGCGGAGGCCCTGCGGGCCCGGGAACTGACCCCGCTGGGTGTGGTGGTGGGCAGCTGGCCGAAGGACCCGGACCTCGCGGCCCGCTGCAACCTGGCGGACCTCACGAAGTCCTCGGGCCTGCCGCTGCTGGGCGCGGTCCCGGAAGGCTCGGGAACCCTCGCGCCGGACCGTTTCCGCGCGTCGGCCCCGTCCTGGCTGGCCCCGTCCCTGTCGGGCACCTGGTCGGCGGAGTCCTTCCTGTCCACCTGGACCCCTTCCCCCTTCACCCCGGCCGGCGCAAATTCCAGCCCCGCCGGCGTTTGAGGCGCGGGGCCGGGGGCGGAGCCCCGAATCCTTGAGGTGGGGGGGGCCCAACCCCGGAGGACCCAACCCCCCACCCCAGCCCCCAACCCGGGACAAAAAACAGGAACACCCCCCATCAACGAGGCTTGCCGAATAGCTTTGCCCCCCAA
>NZ_JBVIWA010000021.1:0-82517 GCF_055595065.1 Streptomyces sp. NPDC040545 | reverse complement strand
CACAGGGCCCCCCCCCCCCCTCCCCCCCGCCCGCAAAATCCCCCCCCCCCGCGGTTGTTGGGGCTTGGGGCCGGGGGGAGGCCCCCACCTTCTTGGGGCCCCCCCCCCCCCCCCCGGCCCCCCCCCACCCACCGGCCCAGGCCCAGGCACGGGCACGGGCACGGGCACAGCCACGCGCAGCGGCGGCTAGCCGAGCGGCTTGACCCAGCGCGTCCACTGCTCCTGCGGCCGGTAGCCCACCGCGTCCCACACCCGGTGCGCCCGCTCGTTGCGATCGAGCACCATCGCGTCCCCCCGCCGCCCGCCCAGCGCCACGAACCGCTCCTCGGCGGCGGCCAGCAGCGCGGCCCCGATGCCCTGCCTCCGGTACCCGGGGTGCACGGCGAGCCGGTAGAGGTGACAGCGCCACCCGTCGAACCCGGCGATCACCGTGCCGACGAGTTCCCCGTCGCGCCGGGCGAGCAGCAGCGCCTCGGGGTCGCGGTCGTGCAGCCGCTCGACCCCGGCGAGATCGTCGCTGATACTCGTTCCCTCCGCGGCGGTCTTCCAGAACGCCAGGACCGCTCCCAGTTCTGCGGCCGACGCGGAGCCGATATGAAGATCAGTCATGGCCGGATCCCATCATCCGGGCGTGCTCCGCCAAAAGAATGATCCGTTCCCTTTGCCCGTCCTTTACCATGTGGTGAAAGGTCCCTCTTGAGTGAAAGGTGTGAGCGTCCGCCCATGGGCGAGCCTCCCAGTCCCCGACACACCCGTTCGCGACATCGCGCGATCCCCCGCCTCCTGGCCGACCATGGGACGGAGGTGATCGACCGATGACCGAGGTGCTCCTGCTCGTCGTGGCACTGGTGCTCTGCATCGTCTGCGGGGTCTTCGTCGCCGCCGAGTTCTCGCTGACGACCGTCGAACGCAGCGAACTCGAACGAGCCGTCGAGCGCGGCGAGCGTGGCGCGGACAGCGCTCTGGCCGCCGTCCGCACCCTGACGTTCCAGCTCTCCGGCGCCCAGCTCGGCATCACCGTCACCGGCCTGGTCATCGGCATGATCTCCAAGCCGTCGATCTCCACCCTGCTCCAGGGCCCCTTCGAGGCCATGGGCCTGTCGGCTGCCGCCGCCTCCTCCGCCGCCCTGATCCTCGGCACCGCGCTCTCGACCGTCGTCCTGATGGTCGTCGGCGAGCTGGTGCCCAAGAACTGGGCGATCTCCTCCCCGCTCGCGATCGCCAAGCGCGTGGCGACCATGCAGCGGGTCTTCAGCCGGGCGTTCCGGCCCCTGATCAGCCACCTCAACACCGCCGCGAACCACATGGTGCGCCGCTTCGGGCTGGAGCCGGCCGAGGAGCTGGCCTCCGCGCGCACCCCGCAGGAGCTGGTCGCGCTCGCGCGCCACTCGGCGAAGGCGGGCGCACTGGAGAAGGACACCGCCGAGCTGTTCGTCCGCACCCTGAACCTCGCCGATCTGACCGCCGAGAACGTGATGACCCCGCGCGTCCAGGTCACGGCCCTCGACGTGCAGACCACGGCCGAGGACGTCGCGAACGCGACGCTGGCCACCGGCCTGTCCCGCTTCCCGGTGTACCGGGGCAGCCTCGACACCGTCGTCGGCACCGTCCACGTCAAGGACGTCCTGGCCCTGCCGGCCGCGGAGCGCCGCCGCCGTCCCGTGTCGCAGCTGCTGCGCGAGCCCCTCTTCGTACCGGAGTCGCTGACCGTGGACCGGCTGCTGGACCGCCTGTCCGGCAAGCAGACGATGGCCGTGGTCATCGACGAGTACGGCGGCACGGCCGGCGTGGCCACGCTGGAGGACATCGTCGAGGAGGTCGTCGGCGAGGTCCGCGACGAGCACGATCCGCACGAGACCCCGGATCTGGCCCCGGCCGGTACGGACGAGGCCGGGCACCTGCTCTACTCCGCCGACGGTGCGGCGCGCACCGACCAGCTCCAGCGGATCGGACTGCGCGTACCGGACGGCCCTTACGAGACCCTGGCCGGCCTGATAGCGACCGAGCTGGGCCGGATCCCGGCGGTCGGCGACCGGATGGAACTGAACGGCTGGCGCCTGGACGTGGTGGACGCCGTCGGGCGCCGGGCCTCGCGTGTGCTGCTGCACGCCCCCGCCGAACCCGCCGAGGGAACGGAGGAGGCCCGATGACCGTCATCCAGCTGCTGATCGGCCTGGCGACCCTGGTCGTCAACGCCTTCTTCGTCGGCGCGGAGTTCGCGCTGATCTCGGTCCGGCGCAGCCAGATCGAACCGTACGCCGAGCAGGGCGACCGGCGCGGCCGCGCCGTCCTGTGGGGCCTGGAACACGTGTCGGCGCTGATGGCGGCGGCCCAGCTGGGCATCACGCTGTGCACGCTGGTGCTGGGTGTGGTGGCCGAGCCGGCCATCGCACATCTGCTGACCCCGCTGTTCGACCTGGTCGGGGTACCGGCGGGCGTGACCCACGCGATCTCCTTCGTGGTGGCGCTGACGCTCGCGACGTACCTGCACATGCTCTTCGGCGAGATGGTGCCGAAGAACGTGGCACTGGCCGAGCCCGTGCGCACCGCACTGCTGCTGGGGCCGCCGCTGGTGACCCTCACGCGGGCGCTGCGGCCGGTGATCTTCACGATCAACGCCTTCGCCAACGCCCTGCTGCGCCTGCTGCGGGTAGAGGTGAAGGACGAGGTCGGTGCGACCTTCACGGACGACGAGCTGGCCCGGATGGTCAAGGACTCCAGTGACGCGGGGCTCCTCGACGACCGGGCGAGCGAGCGCCTGCACGACGCCCTGGAACTGGGCCGGCGGCCGGTGACCGACGTGGTGCTGCCTGCGGACCGGGTGGTCACGGCCCGCGAGGGCATCACCCCGGCCGAGCTGGAGCTACTGTCGGCCGACTCCGGGTACTCCCGGTTCCCGGTGATCGACGCGGAGCACAAGATCCTGGGCTACCTGCACGTGAAGGACGTCCTGGACGTGGACGACGAGGAACGGGACGAGCCCTTCCCGGCGTCAGCGCTGCGACCGATCGCCCAGGTGCGGGCGGAGACCCCGTTGGACGACGCCCTGACCGCGATGCGGCGCAGCCGTACGCACCTGGCGGCGGTGCTCGGGGCGGACGGCGCCATGACGGGCCTGGTGACGATGGAGGACGTGCTGCGGGAGCTGTTCGGCAGGCCCGCGTCCACGTGATCCTTCGAGGCGTGATGTCCCCGGCCCTGCGGGGCCGGGGTACCGCCCGGTAACATCACTCCGCCATGGAGATGAATGCCTCTTACACCAGTTTTGTCGCGATCGGTGACTCCTTCACCGAGGGCATGTCCGACCTGCTTCCGGACGGCTCCTACCGCGGCTGGGCCGATCTGCTGGCCGCCCGCCTCGCCGCCCGGGAGCCGGGCTTCCGCTACGCGAACCTCGCGGTCCGCGGCAAGCTGATCGGCCAGATCGCCGAGGACCAGGTCCCGGTGGCGGCGGCGATGGGCGCCGACGTGGTGACCCTGGTGGGCGGGCTCAACGACGCCCTGCGCCCCAAGGTGGACATGGGCCGGGTCCGCGACCACCTGGAGTCGGCGGTGGAACTCCTCGCCCCCTCCTGCAAGCGCCTCGTCCTGATGCGCTCCCCCGGGCGCAACGGGCCGGTGATGGAACGCTTCCGGCCGCGCATGGAGGAGCTCTTCGCCATCATCGAGGAGCTCGCCGCCCGGCACGGCGCCGTGGTGGTGGACCTGTACGGGGCCGCCGTGCTCGCGGACCCCCGGATGTGGGACGTCGACCGGCTGCACCTGACCGCCGAGGGCCACCGCCGGGTGGCGGAGGCCGTCTGGCAGGCGCTGGGCCTGCCCGCCGAACTGGACTGGCGCACCGAACTGCCCGTCGCCGCTCCCCCGGGCTGGACCGTGCGCCGGGCCCAGGACCTGAGCTTCGCCCGGCAGCACCTGCTCCCCTGGATCGGCCGCCGCCTGACGGGCCGCTCCTCCGGGGACGGCCGCCCGGCCAAGCGCCCCGAGCTGCTGCCGTACGGGGACTCGCTGCTCTCGTAGCAAGGCACAATCCCGAGTGGTGGCCCTACCTGCGTAAACACACAGCGGTGGCCCAAGTAGAATCCCTCCACGTGACTGCCAAGCCCCGCATCCCCAATGTCCTGGCCGGCCGCTACGCCTCCGCGGAGCTCGCCGTCCTGTGGTCCCCCGAGTACAAGGTGACGCTGGAGCGGCGGCTGTGGCTCGCCGTGCTGCGCGCCCAGAAGGACCTCGGTATCGAGGTCCCGGACGAGGCCCTCGCCGACTACGAGCGCGTCCTCGAGACCGTCGACCTCGCCTCCATCGCCGAGCGCGAGAAGGTCACCCGGCACGACGTGAAGGCCCGCATCGAGGAGTTCAACGCCCTCGCCGGTCACGAGCACGTCCACAAGGGCATGACCTCCCGTGACCTGACCGAGAACGTCGAGCAGCTGCAGATCCGGCTCTCGCTGGAGCTCGCCCGGGACCGCACGGTCGCCGTCCTCGCCCGCCTCGGCAAGCTGGCCGGCGAGCACGCCGAGCTGGTCATGGCCGGTCGCTCCCACAACGTGGCCGCCCAGGCCACCACCCTGGGCAAGCGTTTCGCGACCGCGGCCGACGAGCTGCTGGTGGCCTACGACCGCCTCGAGGACCTGCTGGGCCGCTACCCGCTGCGCGGAATCAAGGGCCCGGTCGGCACCGCCCAGGACATGCTCGACCTGCTCGGCGGCGACACCGCCAAGCTGGCCGACCTGGAGCAGCGGATCGCCGCCCACCTCGGCTTCGCCCAGGCCTTCACCTCGGTCGGCCAGGTCTACCCGCGCTCGCTCGACTACGACGTGGTCACCGCGCTGGTGCAGCTGGCCGCCGCCCCGTCGTCGATCGCCAAGACCATCCGCCTGATGGCGGGCCACGAGCTGGTGACCGAGGGCTTCAAGCCCGGCCAGGTCGGCTCCTCCGCGATGCCGCACAAGATGAACACCCGCTCCTGCGAGCGCGTGAACGGCCTGATGGTCATCCTGCGCGGCTACGCCTCGATGACCGGCGAGCTGGCCGGAGACCAGTGGAACGAGGGCGACGTCTCCTGCTCCGTGGTCCGCCGCGTGGCCCTGCCGGACGCCTTCTTCGCCTTCGACGGCCTGCTGGAGACCTTCCTGACGGTCCTCGACGAGTTCGGCGCCTTCCCGGCGGTCGTCGCCCGCGAGCTGGACCGCTACCTGCCCTTCCTCGCGACCACCAAGGTCCTGATGGGCGCGGTGCGGGCGGGCGTGGGCCGCGAGGCCGCCCACGAGGTCATCAAGGAGCACGCGGTGGCCTCCGCGCTCGCCATGCGCGAGCAGGGCGCCGAACGCAACGAGCTGCTGGACAAGCTGGCCGCCGACGAGCGGATGCCGCTGGACCGGGCCCAGCTCGACGCCCTGATGGCCGACAAGCTGTCGTTCACGGGCGCCGCGGGCGACCAGGTCGCGGTGGTGATCTCCCGTATTGAGACGATCGCCAAGCAGCACCCGGAGGCCGCCGGGTACGCGCCGGGGTCGATCCTCTGACCCCCGACGAGCTGAACGCCGCCCGCGACCGCGTCCTCCCGGACGTGGTCGCGGGCGGTCTGCGTGTGCTCTTCTGCGGAATCAACCCCGGACTCTTCTCCGCCGCGACGGGCCACCACTTCGCCCGCCCCGGCAACCGGTTCTGGCCCGTACTGCACCTCTCGGGCTTCACCCCGCGCCGCCTCGCCCCCGCGGAGCAGGAAGAGCTGCTGACCTACCGTCTCGGCATCACCAACGTCGTGGCCCGGGCCACGGCCCGCGCCGACGAGCTGAGCGCCGAGGAGTTCCGCGAGGGGGGCCGCATCCTGACGGCCAAGGTGGAACTGCTGCGCCCCCAGTGGCTGGCGGTCGTCGGCGTCACGGCCTACCGCACCGCCTTCGGTGAGAAGAAGGCGCAGATCGGCCCCCAGGAGCGGACCATCGGCTCCACCCGCATCTGGGCCCTCCCCAACCCGAGCGGTCTCAACGCCCACTGGACCGCCGATTCCATGGCCCAGGAATACGCCCGCCTCCGCACCGCCGCCGAGGCGGACGACGACCAGCCGGGACCGTCGCGACCTGCCGGCCGACAGGGCACCCCCTAAGGCGGGTCGGTGACCGTGATCCCTGCCATCAGCTGGTAGGGGTCCTCGCCGGCCCACTGCGCCACGTACACCACCAGCCAGCGGGCGCCGACCCGCCACAGGTGCACATGGTCGGTGGTGCTGCCCAGTTCGTCCCACGGCTGCGGTATCTCCTCCCCGGCGAAGCCGCGGTCCCTCAGCGTCCCCAGGCTGAAGACCTGCGGCTCCCCCCACCGGTCGGTCGCGGCCTGGGCGAGCGCCCCGTACTCGGCGCCGATCTGGTCGGCCGCCTCGACCCGGCCCGAACCGTCGTCATCCCAGAAGCCCCGAGTCCGGGCGAGCTCGACCAGGTGGAATCCCGGGCCGCTGCTATTTCCTCCGGTCCGGACCGGCTCGGGCGGGAACTCTTTCTCCCGGAGCCGGTCGATCGTGTCGAGGTGCTCTGCCGTGGTCATACCGTCAGTATCCCGAGGGGCACTGACAACTGGCCCGGCGTCACGCGTCCCGGCGGCGCACCGCCAGCCAGCCGCCGAGCACCGCGGTCAGCGCCCACAGCGCCAGCACCCCGAGCCCGCCCCACGGACCGAGGTCGCCGCACTGCTGGCTGCGCATCATCGCCTGCCCGGCCCGGTCCGGCATGAACTGCCCCACCCCGGTCGCCGCCGCGCCCACGATGAAGGACACCATGACGACGAAGGGTATGAGGATGCTCAGGACGGCCACCCCGCTGCGCAGCACCGCCGTGAGCCCGGCCGCGAACAGCGTCATGAGTGTCAAGTAGAGACCGCAGCCGACTACGGCCCGCACGGTGCCGGGGTCGCCCAGCTCAAGGGCGTCGTGGCCCATGAACGACTGTCCGGTCACGAAGGTCAGCAATCCCGCGAGCTGGCCGGCCACGAGGGCGAGCGCGCCCAGCATCGAGATCTTCGACAAGTAGAACCGCGTACGGTCGGGCACGGCGGTGAGGCTGGTGCGCAGTGCTCCGTTGTGGAACTCGGCGGAGAAGGCGGTGGCCCCGAAGGCGATGGCCGCTATCTGGCCGAAGTTGAGTCCGTAGAAGGCCGCGAGGAGCGGGTCGTCCCCCATGCTGCCCTCGTCGGACCGGCCCAGGGCCGCAGCCGCCAACGCCTGGATGCCCACGGTGAGGACGAGGACGGATATCAGCGACCAGAAAGTGCCCCGGAGAGTCCTGATCTTGACCCACTCCGAGTGCAGTACGGGGGTTGTGGGCAGTGCGGCGCTCATGGCGAAGCCTCCTGAAGGTACGGGAGCGGGTGGATGGTCAGTGGGCCGCGCTGAACTGCGCGTGATCGGCGGTGAGGTCGAGGTAGGCCTGCTCCAGCGAGGCGCGCTCGTCGGACAGTTCCAGCAGGGGAACCCCTTCACGGGCGGCCAGGCCGCCGAGCTGCTCGGCCCGTATGCCTTCGACGCTCCATCGCCCGTCGTCCGCTGCCACCAGTTCGAATCCGTCCCGGGCCAGTGCGGCCCGCAGCCGGGCGGGGTCGGCGGTCCTCAGGCGCGCTCTCGGCGTGCTGCGGGCGTCGATGAACTCCTCCATCGAGGTATCGGCCAGGAGCTTGCCCTTGCCGAGCACGACGAGGTGGTCGGCCAGCGCCGACGTCTCCGACATCAGATGGCTGGAGACCAGGACGGCGCGTCCTTCGGCGGCGAGGGAACGCATCAGCTCGCGGATCCAGATGATGCCCTCGGGGTCGAGGCCGTTGGTGGGCTCGTCCAGCAGGAGCACTCCCGGGTCGCCGATGAGAGCGGCGGCGATACCGAGGCGCTGGCGCATGCCGAGCGAGAAGGACTTGATCCGCCGCTTCGCCACGGAGGCCATGCCGGTCTGCTCCAAGACCTCTTCCACCCGGCGCATCGGGATCCGGCCGGCCGCTGCGAGCAGGCGGAGGTGGTCGTGGGCGGTGCGCCCGCCGTGGGCCGCCTGGGCGTCGAGGAGGGCCCCGACCCGGTGCAGCGGGTCCGTCAGTTCCAGGTAGGGCAGGCCGCCGATCGTGGCCGTGCCGGATGTGGGCCGGTCCAGGCCCAGGAGCAGGCGCATCGTGGAGGACTTGCCCGCGCCGTTGGGGCCCAGGAATCCGGTCACCCGCCCGGGCAGGACATCGAAGGTGAGGCCGTCCACCGCACGGTGGGCGCCGTATCGCTTGGTGAGTTCTCGGATCTCGATGCTGTTCATGGCTCAAGACTCGCCGCCGGCCCCACCCCTTCCCTCCCCCATGCGAGGGTGGCGTCTCCCCCACGTGGGGGAGACGCCCCTGAACAGGGCGCTGCCACCATGGAGTCATGAACCGACTGCTGCGCGCCCCGTTCCAACCGGTGACCTATTCACGCTGGTTGCACCTCTGCGTGCCGCTGCTTCTGCTCGCGGTATGGATGTTCATCATGCCCCGGTGGCCCTGGGTGCCGCTGCTGCTCGTCCTGCCGTTCGGGCTGGTGCCCTGGGTGCGACTGGCAGAAGGCCTGCAGGCACAGTTCCTGCTCACACCGTACGACCGCGGCTCCTCCGACAGCGCCATAAGCCTCGCTCCGTCGGGCCGCTGGGGGGACCGCTGGCGAACCGTGCTGTGGCTGGAGACGCGGATGGTCATCGCGGTAGGTGCGTTCGGCGCCACGGTCTGGCTGTCGGCGATGGCCGTGGAGCTCGTCGCGATAGCCGTCGGGCATCCGCTGGGTCCGGAGGACTTCCTGCCGTTCGTGCCCGGGCGCTGGGCCGCCGCGCTGCTCGTGCCCGTGCCGTTGGTCGTCCTCATCGCCATCGTGGCCGTCCTCGGCGAGTTGATCACCGCGGCCGCCACCCGCCTGCTCAGCCCGTCCGCCGCCGAACGGCTGACCGCGCTGGAGGCGCGCACGGAGCAGCTGCTGGAGCGCACTCGCATCGCGCGGGAACTGCACGACTCCATCGGGCACGCGCTCACCGTGGCCGTCGTCCAGGCGGGTGCGGCACGCGCCGCGGGTGATCCCGCCTTCACCGACCGGGCACTGTGCGCGATCGAGGAGACGGGCCGGGCCGCGCTGGAGGATCTGGAGCGGGTGCTGGGGGTGCTGCGGGAGTCGGGACAGCCGCCGTCGCAGTGGCCGACGCTGGCGGAGGCCGACCGGCTCCTGGAGTCGGCGCGAGCCTCCGGCTCCGTGGTGGACGCGCAACTGACGGGGCCGCTGGAGAGGTTGCCGGAACCGGTCACCCGGGAGGGTTACCGGATCCTGCAGGAGGCGCTGACCAACGTACTGCGTCATTGCGGCCCCGTGCCGGTGCGCATTCGGGTGGAGATGACCGCGGGCCGGCTGGACCTGGAGGTGACGAACCCGCTGCCGGAACGCCCCGGGGTCACGGTCGGCGGCGGCAGCGGCCTGCGCGGCATCCGGGAGCGCGCCGCGCTGCTCGGCGGAGAGGCCGAAACCGGGCTGTACGAGGGCGGTTGGAGAGTGCGCGCCCGGCTGCCGCTGGAGCGAATACGCTGACCGGATGCCGGTTACCGTACTGCTCGTCGACGACGAACCCCTGGTGCGTGCGGGTCTGCGCGCCGTCCTGGACGCCCAGCCCGACATCGAGGTGGTGGGTGAGGCGGCCGACGGGGCCTCCGTGATCCCGCTGGTCCGGCAGTTGCGGCCGGATGTGGTGGCGATGGACGTGCGGATGCCGCTCCTCGACGGGATCGAGGCGACCCGTGCGGTGCTGCGGACGGTGGACTCCCCGCCGAAGATCCTCGTGGTGACCACCTTCGAGAACGACGAGTACGTCTACGAGGCGCTCCGTGCGGGAGCGGACGGGTTCCTGCTGAAGCGGGCCAGGCCTTCGGAGATCGTGCACGCGGTACGGCTGGTGGCGGAGGGCGAGACGCTGCTCTTCCCGGCGGCCGTGCGGGCCCTGGCCGCAGAGTACGGGAACCGGCAGGCCCGGGCGGTGCTGGAGGGGGCCGCCCTGACCGAGCGGGAGGAGGCGGTCCTGCGGCTGATGGCGCGGGGGCTCACCAACGTGGAGATCGCCGCCGAGCTCATCATCGGCACGGAGACGGTCAAGTCCCACGTCAGCGCGATCCTGGCGAAGCTGGGGGCGCGGGACCGGACGCAGGCGGTGATCACGGCGTACGAGTCGGGGTTCGTCTCCCCCGCGTGAGGGAAGGTCTGCTTCCGGCCGATGGGGGGCTGCTTCTCGCCGACGCACCGGGCGGGCAGTACGATCCGGCTGACAAGCTCGCTACCTGGGAGGACACACGTTGGGGCAGCTGACCGGCGGGGACCCCTCTCTGCTCCGGCGGATCAATTCCGCCGTGGTGCTGCGCGCACTGCGGACGGCCGGATCGCCGACCCTCACCGACCTCACACGGCTGACCGGACTCTCCCGGCCGACCGTCGAGGGCGTCGTGGAGGGGCTGATCGGGACCGGGCTCGTCGTCGAGGCGGAGGCGGAGGAGGGCGCGCGGCGGCAAGGCCGCCCGGCCAGGCGGTTCCGCTTCCGGACCGAGGCGGGGCACCTGCTGGGCATCGAGATCGGCTCGCACCGGATCGCGGTGCTGCTCTCCGGGCTGGACGGCCGCGTCATCGGAGCCGGTACCAAGGACGTCGCGGAGACGGCGTCCGCCGATGAGCGGCTGGAGCGGGTCCGGGCGGCCGTCGCCGATCTGCTGCGCCGCGCCGGCGTGCCACGGGACTCACTGCGGGCGGTAGGCGTCGGCAGCCCCGGGATCGTGGAGGCGGACGGCACGGTCCGCCTCGGCACCGCGCTCCCCGGCTGGACCGGGCTGCCGCTCGGGGAACGGCTGCGCCGCTCCTTCCGCTGCCCGGTTCAGGTCGAGAACGACGCCAATGCGGCAGCGGTCGCCGAGCACTGGAAGGGCGCCGCGCGGGACACCGGTGACATGGTGTTCGTGATGGCCGGGCTCAGCCCCGGCGCCGGCTCGCTGATCGGCGGCAGGCTGCACCGCGGCTTCGGCGGGGCGGCCGGCGAGATCGGCGCCCTGCACCTGCTGGGCCGTGAGGTCACGCCCGAGCGTTTGCTGTCGACCACCGGTGAGCCGCTGCATCCGCTGGACGAGGCTGCCGTCGCCGAGGTCTTCGCGATGGCCAAGCGGGGCGACGAGCGGGCGGTGGCCGCTGTGGAAAGGTTCCTGCAGCGGCTGGTGCACGACGTGGCGGCGCTGGTCCTGGCGATGGATCCGGAGCTGGTGGTCGTCGGCGGCTGGGCGGCCGGTCTGGACGGGGTCCTGGAGCCCCTCCGCCAGGAGCTGGAGCGCTACTGCCTGCGCCCGCCGAGGGTGGCTCAGTCCATGCTCGGCGAGGCCGCGGTGGCGACCGGTGCCCTACGGCTCGCGCTGGACCACGTCGAGGAGGAGCTCTTCGCGGTGGAGAAGACGGTCACGGCCCGCCGCTGACCCGACCCGCGCCCTCCCCTGCACACGGCTACGGCCCGGCCCCAGCAGTGGCTGGTGCCGGGCCGTAGCCACGTCCGCGTGCTCGGAAGGACCGGGGACCGAAGTCGCCCCGGGCGGCGTCAGGAGGCGACGCGCGGCTCGTGGGTGATCTCGACGTTGCCCGAGTCGCCGAAGGTGAGGCGGCAGGTGTCCGCGCGGTAGGTGGCCACCGAGACCGCCGCCGTGCCCGCGGTGGTGAAGTAACGCGTGGTGACCAGGAGCACCGGGGCGCCGGGCAGGCGGTCCAGTTCCTTGGCGTCGTCGGCGCGGGCGGAGCCGAGCTCCACCGAGCGGTCCTGGCCGTCGAGCACCAGCCGCTGCAGTTCGCGCAGGACGGTGCGGGCGCGGGCCGGTCCGGCCGGGGCCTCGATGGCGGGGAGTCCGGGCACGGACGCGGCGGGGACGTAGAGCAGTTCGGCGGCGACGGCCTGGCCGTGGGTGACCCGGGTCCGGCGCACCGTGTGCACCGGCTGGTCGGCGGCGAAGGCGCCCCCGGTACCGAGGAGTTTCAGCACCGCGGCCGTCGGCAGGGTCTCGGCCGCGTCGACCGGCTCCCAGCCGTCGACGCTCTCGCCGGGCCAACTGTGCTGCGCGCTGCCCACGGCGACACCGACACGCGGCGGGGCGACGGTGGTACCCACGCCCCGGCGGCGCTGCAGCCGGCCTTCGAGCTCCAGCTGCTCCAGCGCCTGACGCAGCGTCGCACGGGCGACACCGAAACGGGCCGCGAGCTCACGCTCGTTGGGCAGCACCTCGCCGACGGCGAAGTCCTGGTCGAGCGCCTCGCTGAGGACGGTCTTGAGGTGCCAGTACTTCGGCTCCGGTGCCGTTTCGAGCTGCGTGGTCCCCACCCTGACTCCTCCTGCCATCGCTGCACTCGCCGTGTGTTCCAGCGGCAGTTCCGCGCCTTTGTTTATTAAAGGTTCCTGCACTATCCCTGCGACGATAGGACGGCACACCCCCTTGGTCAAGACCAATGCTCATACCTTTGCCGGGCAGAACGGGCATACGTATCAAGCCGTTCATAGGATGTTCTCGTGGGCGCGGAAGGCTTGTAGTCAAGGGCTACCGGACGGTAATCATGGCGGTAGGCACTACTGACATCCTGTCTCGCACGCGTCCAACCGACGAGGAGCAGCATGACCGCCACGGTCTCCTTCACGATCGATTCGCCGCTCGGCCCCCGCCCCACCACCGTCGCCTACGAGCGCAAAGGCGCGGGCGAACCGCTCCTCCTGCTGCACGGCATAGGCCATCACCTCCAGGCCTGGCACCCGGTGATGGACATCCTGGCCGCCGAGCACGAGGTGATCGCCGTCGACCTGCCCGGCTTCGGCGCCTCGGAGCCCCTGCCCAAGGGCGTTCCGTACTCCCTGGGGACCGTGGCTCCGGCCCTCGGGGCGCTCTGCGCGGCCCTCGGCGTCGAGCGCCCGCACGTCGCGGGCAATTCGCTCGGCGGTCTGCTCGCCCTCGAAATGGGCCGGAGCAATCTCGTCCGCTCCGTCACCGCCCTCTCCCCCGCCGGGTTCTGGACCGAGGCCGAGCGCCGCTACGCCTTCGCCACCCTCCTCGCGATGCGCGCCGGCGCCAAGGCGCTGCCGCTGCCCGCTGTACGACGGCTCTCGCGCACCGCCGCCGGCCGCGCCGCGCTCACCGGCACCATCTACGCCCGCCCCTCCCGCCGCCCGGCCGAGGCGGTCGTCGCCGAGACCCTCGCCCTGCGCGATGCCACGGGCTTCGAGGACACCCTGGCCGCGGGCGGCTCCGTACGGTTCACCGACGACGTGCCCGGCCTGCCGGTCACCATCGCCTGGGGCACCCGCGACCGGCTGCTGCTGCGCCGCCAGGGCATCCGCGCCAAGCACACCGTCCCCGGCGCCCGGCTGGTCCGGCTCCCGGGCTGCGGCCACGTCCCGATGAACGACGATCCGGCGCTCGTGTCCCGGGTGGTGCTGGACACGGCCCGCAGCGTGCGGCTCGTCGCCGCCTGACGGGCCGGACCGGGCGGCCGGGCGGCCGGGCAGGCGGACCGGCCGGGCAGGCGGACCGGCCGGGCAGGCGGACCGGCCGGGCAGGCGGACCGGCCGGGCAGGCGGACCGGCCGGACCGACCGATTCGGCCGAGTTGGCCGAGTTGGCCGAATCGGCCAAACACCTGAACAGGTGAACGAATGGCGGCTGACGGCTGTTCATCCGCGGTTCGCGTGGGAGACGCGGCCGGGCCGGTGTGCAACGGCACGCTGGTCCGACCCGTCCTCGCCGGCCCCAGGAGACGTACCGATGGCATCGATCCCGCACACCCGACGGTCCCTCATCGGCGGTTCCCTCGCCTTGTCCTCCGCCCTGATCGCCGCCCCGGCGCTCGCCGTCCCCGCCTTCGCCCGCTCCGGCCGGCCGGGCGCGCTCTGGGGCGTGCAGTCCGGCGAGATCACCGCCCACTCGGCCACCGTATGGACCCGTTCCGACCGCCTGGCGCGGATGTACGTCGAGACCTCCCCGAGCGAGGCGTTCCGCTACGCCGTACGCCGCCACCACGGCCCGCTGCTCGGCCCGTCGAGCGATTTCACCGGAACCACCGTGCTGCGCGACCTGCCGCCGGGCCGGCAGATCCACTACCGCGTCGTCCTGACCGACCCCGACGACCCTCGCCGCAGCTCCGCTCCGGTCCACGGCACCTTCCGCACCACCCCCGTCTCCCGCCGCCACGACGTGCGCTTCCTGTGGTCCGGCGACCTGGCGGGCCAGGGCTGGGGCATCAACCCCGATCTCGGCGGCTACCGCGTCTTCGAGGAGATGCGGCTGCGCAACCCCGACTTCTTCCTCTTCAGCGGGGACACGATCTACGCCGACGGGCCGATCAAGGCCACCGCCCCGCTGCGCGACGGCAGCCTCTGGCGCAACGTCACCACCGAGGAGAAGGCGAAGGTCGCCGAGACGCTCGCCGAGTTCCGCGGGAACTTCCGCTACAACCTGCTCGATCGCAATCTGCTCGGCTTCAACGCCCAGGTCCCGGTCCTCGCCCAGTGGGACGACCACGAGGTGCGCAACAACTGGTACCCCGGCCAGCTCATCGACGACTCCCGCTACACCGTCAAGGAGGCCGACACCCTCGCCGCCCGCGCCCGCCAGGCCTTCGGGGAGTACTTCCCCGTCACCGACCTGCGCGGAGGCCGCGCCGAGGGCCGGATGTACCGCGTGATGCGGTACGGCCCGCTGCTCGACGTCTTCGTGCTCGACATGCGCACCTACCGGAACGCCAACTCCCCCGGCACCCAGACCGAGGACCCCATCGGCATCCTCGGCCCCGAGCAGCTGGCCTGGATCAAGCGCGAGCTGTCCCGCTCCCGCGCCACCTGGAAGGTCATCGCCGCCGACATGCCCCTGGGCATCGTCGTCCCCGACGGGACCGCGAACTTCGAAGCCGTCGCCCAGGGCGATCCGGGCGCTCCGCTGGGCCGCGAGCTCCAGATCGCCGAACTCCTGCGGCACATCAAGCACCAGCGCATCACGGGCACCCTCTGGGTCACGGCCGACGTCCACTACACCGCCGCGAACCACTACGCGCCCGAGCGGGCGGCCTTCACCGACTTCGCGCCGTTCTGGGAGTTCGTGTCCGGCCCGATCGGCGCCGGCGGCTTCCCGGCCGGGCGCCTCGATGCCACCTTCGGCCCGGAGACGGCCTACGTGCAGTCCGCCCCCTTCGCCAACATGTCACCGTCCGAGAACCCTCCGTACTACGGCGAGGTCGACATCGACGGCGGCAGCGGGGAGCTCACCGTCCGCCTGCGCCGTCAGGGAGGGGACGTACTCTTCACCCGGACGCTCCAGCCCGGGCGCGTGGGCCAGTGACGCCCCGAAGCCTCCGGAAACAGCGGCCCCTCCGACCTGCGAACCGGAAATGGCCCCGAAAACTGGGTGAAATCGGCCAGATGGACACTTAACCAGTCGGTCACAGATCGTTCGTGATCACGCAACACCCCTGCGCCACAGTGGTGTGCATGACTGACCGTAACCCCGCCTCCGCGCACCGTTCCCACCGTCACCACTGGCGCCGCGACGTCGTCGAACTCGCCGCAATGTTCTGCGCCGTCGCGGTGGCCGACGGCATCGCCAATCTCGTCGTACACGGCCCGAGGGGCCCGGTCCTGCTCGTGGCCTCGGCCGTCGTACTCCTGGTGACGGCGGCCTTCCACACCTGGTGGGCACGGCGCCACAGCCATGCGCCCCCGCCGCGGAGCACAGCCCCCACCGATCCGCAGCCGCTCGCGTCGACGAGCCCCGACGCGACGGCAACGGCGACCGCGACAGCCACCGCCACCGCCAGCAGCACCGCCCTCTGGCGGATGCGCACGACCGTACGGGACGAGCCGGGCTCCCTGGCCGCCCTCTGCATC
This sequence comes from Streptomyces sp. NPDC040545, assembly GCF_055595065.1. Classification (NCBI taxonomy): domain Bacteria; kingdom Bacillati; phylum Actinomycetota; class Actinomycetes; order Kitasatosporales; family Streptomycetaceae; genus Streptomyces; species Streptomyces sp. NPDC040545. The sequence goes on along the minus strand of NZ_JBVIWA010000021.1, from coordinate 66,610 downwards.
GCCCTCGCCCGTAACGGCGTCGACATCCTGACCCTCCAGACGCACCCGCTCCCCGAGGGCGGCACAGTCGACGAGTTCCTGCTGCGCGCCCCGCAGGAGCTGCCCTCCGCCGACCTCGCCCGGGCGATCTCCCGGGCCGGCGGCCACAGCACCTGGATCGAGCGCGCCGACCCCCACGACCTGGTCGACACCCCGACCCGGGTCCTCGGTCTCGCCACCCGCACCGCCCTGGACGCCGCCGAGCTGCCCCTCGCGCTGCGCCAGCTGCTCGGCCGCTGCACGATCCACTCGATCCCGGCGACCACCCTCTCCGGCCGCCCCAACGCCGGCGCGGACGCCCCGGTCGAGGGGGTGCTGGAGGCCACGGTCATGCGGCTGCGCGACCCCTCCGGCGGTGCGATCACCGTGGAGCGGCCCTACCTTCCCTTCACCCCGACCGAGTTCGCCCGGGCCCGCGCGCTCGTCGAGCTCGACGCCCGGCTCGGCCCCCGCGTCCCGCGCAGCCAGGACGTACTGACCCTGCCCGAGGGCAACGAGATCACCGTGCGCCGCGCCGACGGCTCCGACCTGCCGGCGGCCCGCGCCATGCACGACCGCTGCTCCGAGCGCACCCTCTCGCTGCGCTACCACGGCCCCGTCCACGACGCCGACCGCTACCTCGGCCACCTGCTGAGCCCCCGCTTCGGCCGCACCCTCGCCGCGACCACCGCCTCCGGGAAGCTCGTCGCCCTCGGCCACCTGCTGTGGGACGGCGACGAGACCGAGGTCGCCCTGCTCATCGAGGACGACTGGCAGCGCCGCGGCATCGGTTCCGAGCTGCTGCGCCGACTCATCGCGATGGCCGTCGAGGCCGGGTGCGACAGCGTGTACGCCGTCACCCAGGCCTCCAACACCGGCATGGTCGCCGCCATGCGCGGCCTCGGCCTCCCCCTCGACTACCAGATCGAGGAGGGCACCCTGGTGATCACGGCCCGGCTGGACGCGACCCCGGTCAGCTCCCGGCTGCCCTACGAACTCCCCTACGAGCATCCCCGCGAGCTCCCGCACGAGCTCCCGCAGGAGCAGTCGGCTCCGCGCCGCCGCCCCTGACGATCCGCCCGGACCGGGGCCCTGACCGGGCACCGGCTCCGGCGGAATCCGGCCAAGCTATGCGCGCCACGTCCCCGGCGGCCCTCGCCCCGGGGACGTGAAGTCGCTTGTCCGGCACGGTGGTTGAAGATTTCTCGCACGCATTACCGACCCTGCTCCGGCCCACGTCAGCAGTCCGACGGCAATCGGTGATGACGGGAACCCGTCCCGCATACGAAGATGTCCGCATGTCAGAGACCCTCCACAACGGCAGTGCACCGCGGCTGCCCCGCCAGGTGGCCGACGCGTACGTCGACGACCTCATCGCCCTCGACCCGATCACGGGCACCTACCTCGGTGTCGCCGCGAGTTCGAGCAAGCTCCCGGACTTCTCCCCGGCGGGCCGTGCGGCCGTAGCCGAGCTCATCCGCGAGACCCTCACGCGCCTCGACGCCGCCGAGTCGGCGCCCGGCGCCGACGGCGACGCCGAACGCCGCTGCGCCCGGCTGCTGCGCGAGCGCCTCACCGCCGAGCTCGCCGTACTCGAGGCCGACGAGGACCTGTGCGCGGTCAGCAACATCCACAGCCCCGCGCACTCCGTCCGTGAGATCTTCTCCCTGACCCCCGCCGACACCGCCGAGGACTGGGCGGCGATCGCCGAGCGCCTGCGCGCCGTACCCGCCGCCTTCGACGGCTACCGCGAGAGCCTCGGACTCGGCCTGGAGCGCGGCCTGTACGGTGGCCCCCGCGCCACCACCACCATGATCGGCCAGCTTACGACCTGGGTCGGCCAGGACGGCTCCGAGGCGCCCTTCTTCGAGGGCTTCGTCTCCGCCGGTCCGGACTCCCTGCGCGCCGAACTGGACGCCGCGGCCGCCGGCGCGACCGCCGCCGTCGTCGAACTGCGCGACTGGATGAGCTCGGTGTACGCCCCGGCCGTCGAGGGCAAGCCCGACACCGTGGGCCGCGAGCGCTACGCCCGCTGGGCCCGTTTCTTCAACGGAACCGACCTGGACCTGGAAGAGGCGTACGCCTACGGCTGGTCGGAGTACCACCGGCTGCTCGCCGAGATGAAGTCCGAGGCCGCCAAGATCCTCCCGGGCGCCGGCCCCTGGGAAGCGCTGAAGCACCTGGACCAGCACGGCACCCACATCGAGGGCGTGGACGAGGTCCAGGCCTGGCTGCAGGGCCTGATGGACGAGGCCATCGAGAACCTCGACGGCACGCACTTCGAACTCGCCGAGCGCGTCCGCAAGGTGGAGTCCCGCATCGCCCCGCCGGGCGGCCCCGCGGCCCCGTACTACACGTCCCCCTCCGAGGACTTCTCCCGCCCGGGCCGCACCTGGCTGCCCACCATGGGCCTGACCCGCTTCCCCGTGTACGACCTGGTGTCCACCTGGTACCACGAGGGAGTGCCGGGCCACCACCTGCAGCTCGCGCAGTGGACGCACGTGGCGGACCGGCTCTCGCGCTACCAGGCCACCGTCGGCATGGTCAGCGCCAACGCCGAGGGCTGGGCGCTGTACGCGGAGCGGCTGATGGACGAGCTGGGCTACCTCAAGGACGCGGAACAGCGCCTGGGTTACCTGGACTGCCAGATGATGCGCGCGGCACGGGTCATCGTGGACATCGGCATGCACGTGGGCCTGGAGATCCCCGCGGACTCGCCGTTCCACCCGGGCGAGCAGTGGACGGTGGACCTGGCGCAGGAGTTCTTCGGCCTGCACAGCGGCCGGCCGGCGGACTTCGTCGAGAGCGAGCTGACCCGCTACCTGTCGATGCCGGGGCAGGCGATCGGCTACAAGCTGGGTGAGCGGGCCTGGCTCCTGGGCCGGGACAACGCGCGTGCCGCGCACGGTGATTCCTTCGATCTGAAGGCCTGGCACATGGCGGCGCTGTCGCAGGGTTCGCTGGGACTGGACGACCTGGTGGACGAGCTGTCGAAGCTCTGACACCCGGGCCCGGCCGCCCGGCGGCGAACGACGGACGGGCCGCTCGTCCCCTGGGGACGGGCGGCCCGTCCGCGTCGGCCCGGTGGAGACGGTCGGCCCCGTACCGGCCCTCGGCCCCGTAAGGCGCTCACCTCAGCAGCCGCAGTCGTCCGAGTCGGTCGGCGCGGTCAGCGGGTCGGCCTCGGCGCGCTGCTGGCTGCCCTGCCATGTCTCGACCTCGAAGCCCTCGCGGATCCAGTACTCGATGCCGCCGAGCATCTCCTTGACCTGGAATCCGAGTTCGGCCAGGGCGAGGGCGGAGCGGGTGCCTCCGTTGCAGCCGGGGCCCCAGCAGTACGTGACCACCGGGATGTTCTTGTCCAGGAGCCGCTCGGCCTGCTCGGGGATGAGGGCGGTAGGCAGGTGGACGGCGCCGGGCACGTGGGCCTGGTCCCAGGACGGGGTGGAGCGGGAGTCGACGAGCTGGAAGCCGAGCTCGGCGCCCTGCTCGCGGTGGGCCTTGAAGGCGGCGGCCACGTCCGACACGTCCGCGTGGAAGGCCAGGCTCGCGGCGAAGTACGCGGCGGCCGCGGCCGGGGAGGCCGGGGGCACCCGGAGCACGGGGTTGGTGGTGGCGGGGGCGGCGGAGCCCGGCTGGTGCGTCTGCGTCGTCGTCATGGCGAGAAATCTACGATCTGTTGATCATCACCGGAAGTGGGTTTCCCCGGGCTTTTCCTTGTTCGACCGGGGAATCCCCTGCTAGACCTGCATCATGACCGACTATTCCCCTGACGCCACCGACTGGCGGATCCTCGAAGCACTCCAGCGGGACGGCCGCGCCAGTTTCACCGAGCTCGCCCGCTCCGTGTCCATGTCCGCGAGCGCCGTCACCGAACGGGTCCGCCGGCTGGAGGAGACCGGCATCATCACCGGCTACACGGCGGTGGTGGACCCGGAAAGGCTCGGCAAGTCGATCCTCGCCCTGGTGCGGCTGCGCTACCCGCACGGCAACTACAAGCCCTTCCACGACTTCCTGGAGGCCACCCCGGAGATCCTGGAGGCCCACCACGTCACGGGCGACGACTGCTTCGTCCTCAAGGTCGCGACCCGCTCGATGTCGCACCTGGAGGAGGTCACGGGCCGGATCGCGGGGCTCGGATCGGTGACGACGAGCATCGTCTACTCCTCTCCGCTGCCCCGCAGGCCGCTCAGTCCGTGAGCGCCGCCGTCCGGTGGCGCACCACGGAGCCGCCGCGCTGCTTGACGATCTCCAGCTGGGCCTGGACCCGCGTCCGCAGGTCGGCGACGTGGCTGACGATGCCGACACTCCGGTCCCGCTCGCGCAGCGAGTCCAGGACGTCGAGCACCTCGTCCAGCGCCTGGTCGTCCAGGCTGCCGAAGCCCTCGTCGATGAAGAGGGTGTCGAGGCGCATCCCGCCCGCCTCGTCGGTGACCACGTCAGCGAGGCCGAGCGCCAGGGCGAGCGAGGCGAAGAAGGTCTCGCCGCCCGAGAGGGTGGCGGTGTCCCGCTCACTGCCGGTCCACGCGTCGACCACGTGCAGTCCGAGGCCGGAGCGCCCCCGCCCGCTCGCCCGCGCGTCGGAGTGGACCAGGGTGTAGCGGCCGCCGGACATGCGCAGCAGCCGTACCGTCGCGGCGGCGGCCACCTGTTCCAGGCGGGCGGCCAGTACGTAGGCCTCCAGGCGCATCTTGCGCTCGTTGTCGGCGGAGGTGCCGGCGGTGAGTCCGGCCAGCCGGGCGACCCGGTCGTAGGCCTCGCGCAGCGGGCCGAGCGCGCGCAGTTCCTGCTCGGCCTGCCGGGAGAGCCGGTCGAGCTCCGCGCAGCGCACCCGGGCCGCGTCGGCCGCCGACCCTGCCGTACGAAGCTTCGCCGCGGCCCTGGCCTCGTACGCCTCGGCCGCATCCGGTGCGGCCGGAGGCAGGGCTGCCGCTTCGGCGGCGCCGGTCTCGCGACGGCGGTCCGCCAGCAGGGCCTCCTCCGTCTGCCACGCGTCCAGCCGGTGCTGGAGCGCGGTGCGCTCGTACTCGGGGAGCACCGCGTCGGCGGCGGCCTCGACGGTCTCGAAGCCCGCCTTGAACGCGGCGTCGGCGAGCTGGTCGTCGGCCTCCTTCAGCCGGGCCGCGGTGGTCTCGGCCCGGCGCAGCGAGGTGGCCGCGCCGGAGACCATCCGGACCCGGTCCTCCAGGGTGCGGGCGCGGGCCGCGACGCTGGGCGCGCCGTCCCGTACGAGGGCGAGTTCGGCCTCCAGCCCGGCCTGTTCGCGGTCGAGGGCCTCGCGCCGGGAGGCCCTGGCGGCGGCCCGGGTCTCGGCGCCCTGCCGGTCGGCGCTGCGCGCGGCGTACTCCCGCTCGGCCCGGGCGAGCTGCTCACGGGCGGCGTGCAGGCCGGCGGCCGCGGCATGGGCGGCGGCATGGCGGGCACTCAGGTCGGCGGTCAGGTCCAGGAGTTCGGCGGTGGTGGCCTCGCCGGCGGCGGCCGCGGCCTCGGTGCGGGCCTCCTGCGCGGCGGCGAGCCGGCGCTCGACGGCGGCCCGGGTCCGCTCGGCCCGTTCGAAGTGGGCGTGGGCCGCGTCCTCGGCCGCGCGGTCCACGTGGCCGGCGGCCGGGCGGGCCGGAGCGGGATGTTCCGCGGACCCGCACACGGCGCAGGCCTCCCCGGCCACCAGTGCCTCGGCGAGCTCGGCGGCGATCCCGCGCAGGCGGGCCTCCTTGAGCTCCAGCCAGCGCTCCCGGGCGGCGGCCGACTCCTCGCGCAGGGTGAGCAGTTCGGCCGAGGCGCGCGCCGCGTCGGCGTCGAGCTCGTCCCGCCGGCGGGCGGCGTTCAGCTGCATGCGGGCGGGTTCCAGCCGGCCCGCGAGCTGCTCGGCCAGGGTGGCGGCCTGCTGGGCGGCGTCCACGCGGTCCTGCAGCGCCGTCCGGGTCGCCTCCCAGCGCTCCAGCCACTCGGCGGACTCCTGGTGCTGCTCCTCGGCGGCCCGGGACTCCCGCTCCAGGTCGGCCCGTTCACGGCCGATCTCGGCGCTGCGCTGTTCGGTCCGCTGCGCCGCGCCGAGCGCGCCGAGGGCCTCGCGCAGCCGCTGCTCGATGTCGGCCAGCTGCTCGGCTCCCGCCTCCTTCAGCGTGGGCGGGAGCTGCGCGCGGGCGGAGGTCTCGGCATGTGCGGCGGCGAGGTGCGCCGCGGAGGCGGCGCCGCGCAGTTCCAGGGCCGGGGCCACCAGGGCGCCGCGCCGGGCCCGGTCCAGCAGGCCGCGTACCCGCTCCCGCTCAGGGGCCGCCTCGGCGAGCAGGGCGGCCCGGCGGAGGGTCTCCGCGTGCCGGCGCTGCAGCCGGTCGAGCTCCCGTGCGTCCTCGGCCGCGTGCCGGGCGGCGGCGTGCCGGCTCTCGACGGCGGCCAGTGCGTACTCGGCGACGTCGAGGCGTTCGCGGGCCGCGCACCGGGCGACGGCGGCCCAGGCCCGGACGGCCTCGGCGAGCCCGGGATCGCCCGGCTGGTGTCCGGGCATGGGCCAGGCCCGCAGGTCGGCGCTGTCCCCGGCGGCCTGCGCGAGCCGCTGGGCGGTGTGGAGCACCTTCTCGTCGCCGGCCCGGACCTTGGCCTCGGCGGCCCGGCGGCGCTCGCCGAGCAGGGCCTCGACGGCGGCGAAGCGGCGGGTGTCGAAGAGCCGGCCGAGCAGTCGGCCGCGGGCCGCCTCGTCGGCGCGCAGGAAGCGGGCGAACTCCCCCTGCGGCAGCAGTACGACCTGGCAGAACTGCTCGCGGCTCATGCCGAGCAGCTGCTCGATCTCCTCGCCGATCTCCTGGTGGGAGCGGCTGAGCGGCTCCCAGCCCGCGCCGGTGTGCTCGCGCAGCCAGCTCTGGGCCTTGTCCTTGGTGGTGCCCGTGCCGCGCTTCTTCGGGCGCTCCTGTTCGGGCCGCCGGGTGATCTCCAGGCGGCGGCCGCCCGCGGTGAGTTCGAGGGTGACCTCGGTCGGGGTGTGGGCGGCGGCGTGGTCGCTGCGCAGGCTCGTGCCGGGGGCCTGACGGGGGCCGGGCACGGAACCGTAGAGCGCGTAGCAGACGGCGTCGAGCACGGAGGTCTTCCCGGCGCCGGTGGGTCCGTGCAGCAGGAAGATGCCGGCGCCGGACAGGGCGTCGAAATCGATCTCCTGGGGTTCGGCGAACGGTCCGAAGGCGGTCACGGCCAGCCGGTGCAGCCTCATCGGTGGGTCTCCCGGTGGCTGTCGTCGGCGCGTACGTCGTCGAAGGCGCCCTGGAGGACGGCCCGTTCGGCCTCGTCGGCGTGGCCGCCGCCGCGCACGTGGGCGACGAAGTCCTCGGCGATCTCCTGGTCGCTGCGGCCCTTGAGGCGCTGGGCGTAGGAGGCGCCGGTCTCCTCCTGGCGGCCCTCGGGGTCGAAGGCGAGGGTGAGGGTGTGCGGGAAGCGTGCGGCGAGGCGGGCCATGGGGTCGTCGGGGCGGACCGGGTCGGTGAGGGTGGCCTCGACCCAGGCGTCCTCGTGGACCTGGTGCGCCGGATCGTGCAGAAGGTCCTCCAGCCGTCCGCGGAGCCGGGCGAGGGCGCGCGGGACGGGGGTGTCGATGCACTCGGCGGCGGCGATCTCGCCCTGCGCGCCGAGTTCGATCAGCCACATGGCCTTGCGGTGGTCGGCCTCGGAGAAGGAGTAGGCGAGCGGGGAGCCGGAGTAGCGGACCCGTTCGCCGATCGTCTGGCAGCCGTGGAGGTGGCCGAGGGCGGCGTAGTCCACGCCGTCGAAGACGGAGGCGGGGACGGCCTCGACGCCGCCGACGGTGATGTCGCGTTCGCTGTCACTGGCCTGGCCGCCCGTGACGAAGGCGTGTGCGAGGACGACCGAACGAGTGCCGGGCGCGCGGGTGGCCAGGTCGGCCCGGATCCGGTCCATGGCGGCGCCGAGGACCGCCTCGTGACTCACCTTCTCCGCGCCGAACTGGTCCTTGACCAGGGCGGGCTCCAGGTACGGCAGGCCGTACAGCGCCACGTCACCGTGTACGTCGGCCAGGATGACGGGGTCGGCGCAGCCGGCCGGATCGGTCCGCAGGTGGATCCCGGCCCGGTCGATCAGCCCGGCGCCGACACCGAGGCGGCGCGCGGAGTCGTGGTTGCCGGAGATCATCACGGTGGGTACGCCGAGGTCGGCGAGGCGGTGCAGGGCCCGGTCGTACAGCTCGACGGCGGACAGCGGGGGCACGGCCCGGTCGTAGATGTCACCGGCGACGAGGACGGCGTCGATCTCGCGCTCGCGCACGGTCTCGACGAGGTGGTCGATGAAGAGCGCCTGGGCGCCCAGCAGGTTGACCCGGTGGAAGGCCCGGCCGAGGTGCCAGTCCGAGGTGTGCAGGAACTTCACTCGCCGGCCCCGCCGCGCATGCCGTCTCCCCCTGGTCGTCTCCCGCTCGCTGAACCCCTCTACGCTAACCCCTCCCCGGGGCGCTCAGGGCGCGTACGTCTCTCCGCCGAGGGTGAGACCGGCGCTGCCCGCGGTGGTGTCGGCGAGCCAGGCCTCGAAGGCGGGCAGGTCCGCCTCCGGGAGGGCCACCTCGATCTCCACCTCGGCCCCGTAGCGCAGGTCCACCACGGTCCGGCCGGTGGAGCGCAGATCGTTCTGGGTCTTGCCGGCCCGCTGGTGGTCGACGGTGACGGTCGCCAGCCGGTAGCGGCGCCGGGTGACGGTGCCGAGCTCGTCGAGGGCCTCGCCGACGACCCCGCCGTAGGCCCTGATCAGGCCGCCGGCGCCGAGCTTCACGCCGCCGTAGTAGCGGGTGACGACGGCGACCGCGTAGCGGATGTCACGGCGCATGAGCATCTGCAGCATGGGCACCCCGGCGGTGCCGCCGGGCTCGCCGTCGTCGCTGGCCTTCTGGACGGAGGCGTCCGCGCCGACGACGTAGGCGAAGCAGTTGTGCGTGGCGGTGGGGTGCTCCTTGCGGATGCGCGCGACGAAGTCCTGGGCCTCCTGCTCGGTCGCGGCGGGCGCGAGCGAGCACAGGAAGCGCGAGCGGTTGATCTCGGACTCGTGCACGCCCTCACGGGCCACCGTCACGTACTGGTCTGCCTTCACCTCACCACCCTAAGCGGTGCAGAACGGGCTCCCGCCCGTCCGTGGCACGGCCGCGGGTAGGTTGGCGGACATGGAGCTGCGGGGGCGGAACTACCGGTACGTGGGACCGGCCGAGCTGAGGGCGCTCGTCCGGCCGGAGAGCGAGGGCCGGAGCATCCGCTCGGCCGCGGAGTTCGAGGACTGGGCCTCGGGCCCGGCGGCGGCCGAGCTGTCCGAGCCCGTCACGTTCGTCGTGGACGGCGCCGGCGTGCTGCGGCTCGCGCCGCGGCGGAGCGAGCACGTGGTCTGCGCCGGCGGTGGCACGGTGCTGAGCGCCGGGGAGATCACTTTCGGGCGGAAGTCCGGACGGTGGGTGGTCCGTGCGGTGAGCAACCAGTCGACCGGATACTGCCCGGACCCCGGCTCGTGGCCGGCCGTCGCGGACGCCCTGGACGCGGCCGGACTCGGCCTGCGCCCGGACGGCTTCACCCACGAGGTGGTCTTCCGCCGCTGCCCGGCCTGCGCGCAGCTGAACATCGTCCGGGAGGAGCACTTCGTCTGCGTCTTCTGCGACGCATCCCTGCCTGCGGCCTGGAACGTGGACCCGTCGGCGGGGCCGAGGGCCCGGTAGGGCCGATGAACAGGGGCGCCTTGGGAATGGCGCCCGGGGGTTTTCGGTTGACGCCGCTGAGCGCCGGCCGGTCGGACGCGGTGGAGAAGCTGCGGACGGGGCCGGCGGGGACAAGGGCATCAGGAGGCGGCACACGTGTACGGCGATCCGGCAACCATCCGCAAGATCCTCACCGAGCTCGGCGACACCTGGGCCGTGGTGGGGCTCTCGAACAACCAGGACCGCGCGGCCTACGGGGTGGCCCGCGTGCTGCAGCGGTTCGGCAAGCGCGTGATCCCCGTGCACCCCAAGGCCGAGACCGTGCACGGTGAGCCCGGGTACGCCTCGCTGGCGGACATCCCGTTCAAGGTGGACGTGGTGGACGTCTTCGTGAACAGCGAGCTGGCCGGCCCCGTCGCCGACCAGGCGGCGTCCGTCGGCGCCGAGGCGGTCTGGTTCCAGCTCGGCGTGATCGACGAGGCCGCGTACGCCCGCACCCGCGAGGCGGGGCTGACGATGGTCATGGACCGCTGCCCCGCGATCGAGATCCCGGCGCTCTAGCCGGCGGACGCGGACTCGGACGTGCCGGTGCCGGTGCCGGTGGCGGTGCCCTTGCCCCCGTGCGCGTGTGCGGGGGCACGCGCGGGCACCGGCGGCGAGACCGGCGGGACCGACACGGCGAGGGTCATCTCCATCGGTACGGAGCCGTCGTTGCGATAGGAGTGCGCGAGGTTCGCCTCGAAGGCGGCAGCGCCCCCGGCCGGGACGCGGAACTCCTCCTCGCCGACCACCAGGGTCAGCTCCCCGGCCGTGACGTGCAGCATCTCGATGGTGCCGGACGGGTGCGGGACGGAGTCCGTCCCCTCGCCCGGTACCAGGTGCCAGGTCCACAGCTCCATCGGCCCGCGCTCGTCGGTGCCGATCAGCATCGTCGTCGAACTGCCCGCCTCGCTGGACCAGATGCGCACCACCTGGTCCGGCGGGACGACGCGGACCTGCGGGCCCCGGTCGTGGTCGAGGAGTGCGGAGATGCTGACGCCCAGCGCGTCGGCCAGCCTGACCGTGGTGCCCACGCTGGGGTTCGTACGGGCCTGCTCGATCTGGATGATCATCCCGCGGCTCACTCCCGCGCGGGCCGCCAGGGAGTCCAGGGTGAAACCGCGCTCGCCGCGCCACCGCTTGAGGTTCCGGGCGAGCGCCTGGGTGAGCTGTTCGAGGTCCGACACCATTCCGTCCAATATTTTGGATGACACAGTCCAACAGAGTGCACTAACGTGTTCTGTATTCGATGCTGCACTCCAGCGTTCACTGCACTGTACTGCGAGGCTTCATGACCGCCCTCTTCGCCCTGGCCACAGCAGTGCTGTGGGGGCTCGCCGACTTCGGCGGCGGGCTGCTGACCCGCCGGATCCCGGCGCTCACGGTGGTCGTGGTCTCGCAGGTCGTCGCCGTGGTCGTGCTCGGCGCGGTGGTCCTCGGCACCGGCGCCTGGCGGGAGGCCGGTCCGCAGCTGTGGTTCGCGGTCGGGGCGGGCCTGGTCGGACCGGTCGCCATGCTCAGCTTCTACAAGGCGCTGGCCCTCGGCCCGATGGGCGTGGTCTCGCCGCTGGGCTCCCTCGGCGTGGTCGTGCCCGTCGCCGCGGGACTGCTCCTGGGTGAGCGGCCCGGCCTCGGCCAGTTCGCGGGGATCGCCGTGGCCGTCGTCGGCATCGTCCTCGCGGGCGGCCCGGAGCTGCGCGGCGCGCCCGTCCAGCGGCAGGCCGTCGTCCTCACCCTGGTCGCGGCCTTCGGCTTCGGCGCGGTGATGGCCCTGATCTCGGAGGCGTCCAGCAGCGTCACCGGACTGTTCCTCGCACTGTTCGTGCAGCGGGTCACCAATGTCGCCGTGGGTGGTGCCGCCCTGTGGACGCAGACCCGGCGCGGCATACCCGCCCTTCCGGCAGGCACCGGCCCCGAGCTCCTGTGGGGGCTGCTGCCCGCCCTGGCCTTCGTCGGCCTCGCGGACGTCGCGGCGAACGGCACGTACTCCATAGCCGCCCAGAACGGCCCGGTCACCATGGCCGCCGTGCTGTCCTCGCTCTACCCGGTGATCACCGCGCTCGCCGCCTTCGCCGTACTCAAGGAACGGCTGCGCACGGTGCAGGCCGCGGGCGCCGGCCTGGCCCTCGCCGGAACGGTTCTCCTGGCCGCGGGCTGACCGGCAGGACACCCGGCCTAGGAGTGCTCGGCCTCCGCGAGCTCCGCCAGACCGCGCAGCTGCTCCGGGGTCATCCCGTCGGGGATCGGCACCGGCGTCGGCGTGCGCAGCGGCGGCTGCCAGCCCGTCTCCGGCTCCCAGCGCCGTACGATGCGCGCCGGCGCCCCCGCCACCACGGCGTGGTCCGGGACCTCGCCCCGTACGACGGCGCCCGCCGCCACGACCACGTTGCGGCCGAGGCGCGCGCCCGGAAGGATCACCGCGCCGGTGCCGAGCCAGCACCCCGGGCCGATCTCCACGGGCGCGCTGCGCGGCCACTGCCGGCCGACGGGCTCGTGCGGGTTGTCGTAGCTGTGGTTGGTGGACGTGATGTAGACCCCGGGGCCGCAGAAGGTGTTCGAGCCGATGGTGATCCGGGCGTCGGCGATGACATGGCTGTTGCGGCCTATGACCACCCCGTCGCCGAGCACCAGCATCGGCTCGGTGCCGAGGTCCAGGTCGGGCATCATCCCGGCGGTGAGGGTGACCTGCTCGCCGATGATGCAGTGCCCGCCGAGCCGGATCCACCGCTCGCCGAAGACGGTGCCCTGCGGGAAGGCGAGCCGGGTGCCGTCCCCGATCGCACCGAACCTGAGCCGCCCCGGGGTCTGCGCGGTGACCGCACCGGCCTGCTGCATCCAGCGCCAGCCGGTGTGGACCACGCGGCTCGCCAGCCGGCGGCGCGCGGCCGTCAGAGATGAGAACGTGTTCTGTTTCTTCGGCACCCGGCCACGGTAGTGCGCCGGGCCCCGCTCGCCCCGGCCACACTCCTGTGATCTTCACCCCATCGCCGGTGCGGCAGCACGCGTGGCCTACGGTGCCGTGAGCGCGGCAACCGGACGACGGACGCAGAGGAAGAGAACATGACGCATCAGGCGGCCCAGGCACTCGTGGCGGGTGTCGGCGGCAAGAACCCGGACATCGACCCGACGGCCTTCACGGCTCCGACCTCGGTCGTGGTCGGCGATGTCACCCTCGCCGCGGGCGCGAGCATCTGGTACTCGGCGGTGCTGCGCGCCGACTGCGGCCCGATCACGCTCGGCGCCGACAGCAACCTGCAGGACAACTGCACGGTGCACGTGGACCCCGGCTTCCCGGTCTCGATCGGCGAGCGCGTCTCCATCGGCCACAACGCCGTCGTGCACGGCTGCACCGTCGAGGACGACTGCCTGATCGGCATGGGGGCGACCGTGCTGAACGGCGCCGTGATCGGTGCCGGTTCGCTGGTGGCCGCGCAGGCCCTGGTCCCGCAGGGCATGGTCGTCCCGCCCGGCTCACTGGTGGCGGGCGTGCCCGCCAAGGTGCGCCGTGAGCTGACCGACGAGGAGCGCGAGGGCATCAAGGTCAACGCCCTGATGTACGTGGAGCTGGCCAAGCAGCACCGCGCGTCGGTGACCCCGGAGGGCTAGACCGTCTTGTCCGGAGCCTGCCGGGCCGCCCACGCGGCTGCCAGCAGGGTCCTGACGGCCTTGTGGTCCGGGTCGTGCGAGAAGGGTCCGCGGCGGGCGGTGATCCGCTGCCCGGCCGTCCCTTCCCGGACGGTCCGCTCGGTGGGGACGGCGCCCCGTGCGAGCAGCAGCTCCACCAGGGCCGGGTAGCCGAAGCGGGCGGACCAGTCGAGCGCGGTGCGGTCCCTCATCTCCTCCTCGATGTCGGCGCCCCGGTCCAGCAGCAGGTCCACGAGCTCCGTGTGCTCGCGGTCCCTGCCCGTGGCCGCCAGGACCAGCGGCACGTAGCGCATCCGTCCGGCGGGACCGCCGGGCGGGGCTCCCGCGTCGAGGAGGGCCCGGGCGACGTCCGTGTCCCCGCGCATCGCCGCCAGGCACAGCGGCGTCGCCTCGTCGTAGGCACCCGCGTCGAGCCGGGGGTCGGCGCCCGCCGCGAGGAGCAGCCGGACGATGTGCGCGTGCCCGGCGCACACGGCCAGGTCCAGCGCTCGCCGGCCGCCGATGACGTAGGCGTCGGCTTCGGCTCCCGCGGCGAGCAGGCGCTGCACCAAGGCCGTGTCGCCGCTCTCGGCGGCTCGTCCCAGCCCGTTGATCAGCGGGTTGTAGTGGTCCGACCGGCCCTCGCCGGACCATTCCCCCTCCGGTCCCGCCGCTGCCGTCATTCGCCGACGGTGGCCCGGGCCGCCGCCTGCGAGGGGATGTCCGCTTCGGCGGCCGCTCCGGCGGCCGCCTTCTTCATCCGGCTGCGCACCACGAGCGTCACCGCGAGCCCGAACAGCACGGCGAGCGCCAGGGCCAGCCAGGAGAAACGCTTCAGCCACGGCTCGGCGACGATCCCGACCGAGTAGATGACGGCCGTGGTACCGCCGGCCCAGAGGACGCCACCGAGGACGTTGGCGACCAGGAAGCGCCAGTAGGGCATGTGCAGCACGCCCGCCAGCGGCCCGGCGAAGATCCGCAGCAGGGCCACGAACCGTCCGAAGAAGACGGCCCACATGCCCCACTTCTCGAAGGAGCGTTCCGCCAGCGCCACCTGCTGGGGTCCGAAGTGCTTGGGGAAGCGCCGGCCCAGCCGTTCCAGGAGCGGCTTGCCGCCCCGGCGGCCGATCGCGTAGCCGATCGAGTCGCCCACGATCGCCCCGGTGATCGCGCAGAGCCCCAGGATCACGGGGTCGATCTCCCCGTGCTGCGAGGCCAGCAGCGCGGAGCTGACCAGGATGATCTCTCCCGGCAGCGGGATGCCGAGGCTCTCCAGCCCGATGACCAGACCCACCAGGAGATAGATGCTGACCGCCGGAATCGTCTCCAGCCATTCCTGGATGTGCACCGGTACGTCCTCCCGTGTCGTCCCCGGCGCGCCCCCTGTGACACGCCGAACCGGCAGCCTATCGGCTCGTCACGACCGCCTTGGACCTCAGTGGCAGTTCACGGGACGAACGGCCCACGAACACCTGCCGCCGGCCGGAGCCCAGCACCCAGGCATGCCGCTCCGGGTCCCACGACGACAGCGTCCGCGCGGTGATGTCGAGAGTGACCCGCTCCGCCTCGCCCGGTGCCAGGACCAGTCGCCGGTAGCCGGCCAGCGCGCGCACCGGCTGGTCGAGCTCGAGGTCCGCGGACGGCCCGACGTACACCTGGGCCACCTCGGTGCCCTTGCGGCGACCGGTGTTGCGGACGGTGAACTCCACGCGCAGCCCGCCCCGCTCCGGCCGGACGGTGAGCTTCTCGTACTGCCAGGTGGTGTACGAGAGCCCGTGCCCGAACGGGAACAGGGGGGTCACCCGCTGGGCGTCGTACCAGCGGTGGCCGACGTGGATGCCCTCGGAGTACTCCTGCCGGCCGCCCACCCCCGGGTAGCGCAGCGGGTCGCCGCCGACCGGGGTGGCCTGCTCGTCGGCCGGGAAGGTCTGGGTGAGGCGCCCTCCGGGGTCCACGTCCCCGAAGAGGAGATCGGCGGTGGCTCCCGCGCCCTCCTGGCCCGGGTAGTACATCTGGAGGACCGCTCCGGTATGGGAGAGCCACGGCATCGTCGTACTGGAGGAGGTGTTGAGCACGACGGTCGTACGGGGGTTCGCGGCGGCCACCGCCTCGATGAGCCGTTCCTGCCCGCCCGGAAGGGCCAGGGAGGTCCGGTCCCGGCCCTCGGTGGCGTCCTCGTAGGCGAACAGCACCACGCTGCGGGCCGACTTCGCGGTCTTCACGGCCTCGGCGAGGTCCGCGGCGCGGATCGCCCCGGTGGTGTGCCGGAGCCGGAAGCGCTGGCCCTTGTCCCCGCCCTCGGCGGTCAGGGCGAGCCGGTGGGCGCCCGCCTTGAGGGCGAGGGTGGTGCGGCGGACGCTCATCCCGTCGGGTGCGGAGCCGAGCAGGCCGCCGGCGAAGTACTCGGCCGCGCCCTGCCGGACGGGGAACAGCTCCTCGCCGTCGAGGCGTACGACGGGCCGCTTCCCGGTGTAGTGGACGAGCAGGGTCCACTCGTCGTCGTCCGCGAGGCGGAACTCCCCCTCGTGGCTCCAGACGCGCCCGGGTTCCACGGCCCCCGCGTCCAGGTCGGCGGCCGGGATCAGCAGCTTCGCCGGGAGCGGCCGCCCGTACAGGTCCTCACCGAGGGCGTAGCGGACGGTCGAACCGTTCCCGGCCCGTCGCCGGATGGCGGTGAGCGGGGCGGCCGCCCCGTCGGGGACCACGTGCGCGCTGCCACCGCCGCCGACGAAGGGCACCTGGCCGGTCGGTCCGATCACCGCGATCGAGCGGGCGGCGGCGCCGGTCAGGGGCAGGGTGCCGTGTTCGTTGCGCAGCAGCACCGCTCCCGCGGTGGCCACCTTGCGGGCGGTCCGCGCCCCGGCGGCGGCGTCGCGCGGGGGCCGGGCGGCGGGCGGGGCCGCGAGCAGTGCGAAACGGTCCATGGTGGTCAGGATCCGGTGGACGGCGAGGTCGACGGCGTCCTGCGGTACGGAGCCTGCGCGCACCGCCTCGCGCAGCGATCCGCCGAAGTGGGTGCCGCCGGGCATCTCCATGTCGAGGCCGGCGCCGATGGCGGCGACGGTGCTGTGGGTGGCGTCCCAGTCGGACATCACCCAGCCGTCGAACCCCCAGCTGCCGCGCAGCAGTTCGTCGAGCAGCGCCTTGCTCTCGCAGGCGTGGACGCCGTTGACCTTGTTGTAGGCGCCCATGACGGCGCCCGCGCCGGCCGCCACGGCGGCCTCGAAGCCCCGTAGCTCGGTCTCGTGGAGGGTCTGCTCGGCGGCGATCACGTCGACGGTGTCGCGGCCGTGCTCCTGGTTGTTGAGGGCGAAGTGCTTGACGGTGGCGATGAGGCCCTCGTCCTGGATGCCGCGGATCATCTCGCCCACCAGGTCGGCGGTCAGGTGCGGGTCCTCGGCGAAGGTCTCGAAGTTCCGGCCCGCGTACGGGGTGCGGATGAGGTTGACCATCGGTGACAGCAGGACGTCCTGGCCGAGCGCCCGGCCCTCGCGGCCGATGACGCGGCCGTACTCGCGGGCCAGCGCCGGGTCGAAGGCGGAGGCGAGGAGGACCGGCGCGGGCAGTGCGGTGGCGGGCCGGGCGACCCGTACCCCGGCGGGCCCGTCGGCGAGGCGCAGCGACGGGATGCCCAGGCGCGGTACGCCGGGCACGTAGCCGGCCTGGCCGAGGGAGGCGGGATCGGGGGCTCCGTGCAGCAGGCCGGTCTTCTCCTCGAGGGTGAGGCGCTCCAGGAGGGCGTCGATGCGCGCGGCGCCCTTGGCCTCGGCGGCGGCCGGTGCGGCGGGCGGCGCCGTACGGGCTCCCGCGCCCGGCGGCACCCCGGGCGCGCAGGCGCCCGTTCCGAGGGCCGTGCCCACCGTGCCCGCCGCCGCGAGCAGTCGCATCGCGGAACGTCTGGACACGGCCTCGCTCATGGGCGCTCCCTGCGGCGTGGGTCGGCGGGAGCGGCCCGCGCCGGACCGCTCCCGCGCCCACTGTGCGCCGCACGCCCGCCGGGTCGGCCGAGACGCGCCACCGCGGCGCCGAGGTTCAGCCCTCCGGCAGCGGCGGTGCGCTGTCGGCGCCGCGCCGGGCCTCGTCCTGGCGCTGCACCCGTGCCTCGGTGCGGTGGCCGCGCGCGATGTAGTCCCGTACGACGGCCTCCACCGCGTCCTGCGGCGAGCCGACTCCGGCGAGCACCATCACCTCCACCACGAGCTCGGCGTCGAGGCTGATGTCGATCTTGGCCACGGGCGTTCCCTCCGTCGTCGTGCGACGGAGCTTAGGACGTGGCAGCCCGTGGCCGCAGGGGTTGGCGTCGGCCGGTCGTCACGCGTTGGGCCGCAGGGTCCAGACGACCGTCATCTCGCCGGTCACGGCCTCGTCCTCGCGCTGGATGGCGATGGTGACGGGGAACTCGGGGCGGCCGCCGGCATCGAGTTCGGCGATGACCTCCGCTGCCGGGCGGCCGAGGGTGGCGGTGGCGGTCACGACGCCCTTGGCGAGCTTCTTGTAGCCGATCTCGGCCTTCACGGCGAGCGGGACGGCGCGCGAGAGCTGGTCGCCGAAGGCGGCCAGGACGATCGCGCCGCTCGCGGACTCGGCGAGGGTGAACATCGCGCCGGCGTGCGGGCCGCCGACGTGGTTGTGGTAGTCGGGCTGGTCCGGAAGCCGGACGACCGCGCGCTCGGGGGTGGTCTCCAGGAACTGGAGGTTCAGGGTCCGGGCCATCGGTACGGTCGCGGCGAGCAGTTCGCCCACGTTCATCTGATCTGCGCTCATGGGACGCGATGTTACCCACGAGTAGTCCTCATTGACCAGAGCTCCCAAGGGGGCGGCCGTCGCTCCCCGCCGCCACGGCCACTATCGTTACCGGCCATGTGGCCAGGACAGCAGCAGCCGCCCGGGGGAGAACAGAACCCTCAGGACGCGCAACAGAACCCGTACCAGCAGCAGCCGGGACAGCCGGGGCAGCCGAACCCGTACCAGCAGCAGCCCGGTTACGGATACCCGCAGCAGCCGGGGTACCAGCAGCCCCAGGGGGTTCCCGGCCAGCAGTGGGGCCAGCCCCAGCTGCCTCAGCAGCCCCAGCCCGCCGCCGGCAGCGGTGGGAGCCCGTACTCGACCAAGACCGTGGCGATCGTCGCCGCGGCCGCCGTCGTCGTGGCGGCCGCCGCGACCGGCGCGTTCGTCCTGACCCGGGACGACAAGAAGACCGAGGCCGACGACAAGCCGTCGGTCAGCCCCTCGGCGCCGGCCTCCGAGGCACCCGCCCCGGCCGGCAGCAGCCCGAACCCGCGGGCCGGCGGCAGCGCCCAGCCCGTCATCCCGGGCTGGAAGGTCGTGGTCAACACGAAGTACGGCGTCAGCTACGACGTGCCGCCCGAGTGGAACGTCAACGACTCCGGCGTGAGCCTTTCCTTCCACGACGAGGTCAAGAACGACGGCACGCCCATCATCACGATGAGCGGCACTGCCACCCTCAAGGAGGAGTGGTGCACGGTCGACAAGGACGCGGACGGCAGGGTCGAGAAGTTCTCCCTCGCGGACACCGGCATCAAGGGTGCCCAGGGTGCCAAGGACACCGCACAGGTGGCGACCGACAACACCGGTGCGTGGGCCTGGGCGGCCTTCGCCCAGAAGGAGCCCAAGGGAACGGTCAAGGTGGGCGCTCCCAAGGAGTACACGACCTCCTCCGGGGTCAAGGGCCACCTGGTCGTGGCGACCGCTCCGAACCTGAAGAAGGAGCACAAGTGCTCCACCGACGGCAAGACGGTCGGCTTCGGCTTCAAGAACGCCGTCGGTGACTTCGCCAGCTTCGTGCTCATCAGCGCGGCCGCCGTGAAGGACGAAGTTCCGAACGACGTCTCTGACAAGATCATCAGTTCTATCCGGCTCACCACCCCGTGATCCCCGCGTCCCGTGTCCCGGGCCGGCAATCCGTTTGGATTATCGGCCCGGGGCGGGGATAGTCCCGGGGTGAGCTCTCCCCGCACCGCAGCACCCCGCACGTCCGCGAAGCGCCGCCGACCCGACTGGGCCGGCCGCAACTACAGCCTGCTCACAGGTGCGGCGATCATCACGAACCTGGGGAGCCACGGAGCACACATCGCGGCCGCCTTCGCGGTCATGGAGGCCGGCGGGTCCGTCGGCGACGTGGGCCTGATCGCGGCGGCCCGCACGCTGCCGCTCGTCCTCTTCCTGCTCATCGGCGGCGCCATCGCCGACCGGCTGCCCCGCCACCGCGTGATGGTCGCGGCCAACGTCCTGAACTGCCTCTCGCAGGCCGCCTTCGCCGTCCTGGTCCTCGCGGGCCAACCCCAGCTGTGGCAGATGATGCTGCTGACCGCGCTGTGCGGCACCGGTACGGCCTTCTTCAATCCCGCGGCCGAGGGCATGCTGCTCTCCACCGTCTCCGGCGAACACTCCAACCGGGCGTTCGCGCTCTTCCGCATGGCGATCAACGGCGCCGGCATCGGCGGCGCGGCCCTCGGCGGAGCGATGATCGCCGCGGTGGGCCCGGGCTGGGTCCTGGCCGCCGACGCGGCGGCCTTCGCCGTCGCCGGCGCCCTGCGGACCTTCCTCGACGTCAGCCACGTGCCCGACCGGGCCCCCGGCGGCGGCCTGCTGGCCGATCTGCGCGAGGGCTGGGTCGAGGTCCGTACCCGCCCCTGGCTGTGGAGCATCGTGCTCCAGTTCTCCGTCGTGGTGGCCGTCGTCGGCGCCGCCGACGCGGTCTACGGACCGCTGGTCGCCCGGGACCAGCTGGGCGGGCCCGCGCCCTGGGGCGTGGCCCTGGCCTTCTTCGGCGTCGGCACCATCGCCGGGGCCGTCCTGATGATGGCGTGGAAGCCGCGCCGTCTGCTGCTCGTCGGCACCCTGTGCGTGTTCCCGCTGGCGCTGCCCTCGGCGGGACTCGCCGTGCCGCTGCCCGTGTGGGGGCTGTGCGTGGTGATGTTCGTCAGCGGTGCCGCGATCGAGGTCTTCGGCGTGAACTGGATGACCGCGATGCACCAGGAGATCCCGGAGGAGAAGTTCTCCCGGGTCACGGCCTACGACTGGTTCGGCTCGGTGTCGATGCTTCCGCTGGCCACCGCCCTGGCCGGTCCCGCCGAATCGGCCTTCGGGCGCACCCAGGCCCTGTGGGGCTGCGCGGTCCTGGTCGTCGTGCCCACCGCCCTCGTCCTGCTGGTCCCGGACGTCCGCCGCATGACCCGCGGGGCCCACGGCAAGACGGTCGCCGGCGCCGCCGCGGCCCCGGCCGGGCCGACCCCCGCCGACGCCGTCGGCCGCTGACGCACCATCGGCGCCGGCCGCTCACCCCCGGCCACCCACCCCAGGCCGCTCACCCCAGGCTGAACGCCCCCTCCGGCGGCGCCGGGGAAGGGGCCGCGTCCGCGTCGGCCACCGGCGCCGCGCCCTTCCTGAACCGAACCAGCCCGTCCCCGTACTCCACCCTGGCGGGAAACGCGTCGGCCGCGCACCTGCGGGCCAGCGCGCCCACCTCCAGCGGGGTGTCGGAGGCCAGCAGTACGGCGTTCCCGAACCGCCTCCCCCGCAGCACCGCCGGCTCGGCGATCAGCGCCAGCTCCGCGAACGCCTCGGCGAAGTTCGCCACCTGCGCCCGCAGGAAGTCGAAGGGCGCCCCGTCGGCCAGGTTCGCCGCGTACAGCCCGCCGGGCCGCAGCACCCGCGCGGCCGCCCGGGCGTACTCCACCGACGTCAGCTGCGCGGGCACCCGCGAGCCGCCGAAGACATCGGCCACCACCAGGTCCACGCTCGCCGGGGGCGCCGCCTCCAGCCAGGCACGGGCGTCGGCGGTGTGCACGGTGACCCCGGAGCCCGCCGCGAGCGGCAGGTGCTCGGCCACCAGGCCGACCAGGCCCGCGTCGAACTCGACGACCGTCTGCCGGGAGCCGGCCCGGGTGGCCGCGGCGTAGCGCGGCAGGGTGAGCGCGCCGCCGCCGAGGTGCAGCAGGTCCAGGGCGAGCCCCGGATCGGCGGCGCAGTCCAGGACGTGCGCGAGGCGGCGTACGTACTCGAATTCCAGGTGCTGCGGATCGTCGAGGTCCACATACGACTGCGGGGCGCCGTCGACGGTCAGCAGCCAGGCCCGGTCCCGGTCCACGTCCGGCATCAGCTTGGCGGTGCCCTGGCCCACGTCCCGGACGACCGGGATCTGTTCGTCGCTCACCGCTCCATTGTCCGGCAGCGCCCGGGCGGGCTTCGAACAGCCTTCGGGCACCTCTCAGGCGGCGCCGGCCGACCAGACCGCCGCCGTCTCCCCCGCGTGCTCCTCGGCCTGCGCCAGGCCCGCCCGGGCGGCCGGGTCCCGCCGCGCCGGATCCAGCACGTTGCGCCCGAAGGCCTTGCGGGCGGCCGCCGACGGGGTGATCAGCAGTACCCGCGCACCCGCCTCCCGCAGCCGCTCGGCCTGCGCCGAGGGCGAGGGGACCAGCCCGGAGCCGAGCGACATCGGGGCGAGGATCACCACGCGCGCGTAGCCGGCGGCCAGGTCCGCATTGGTGGCGGAGCGGATTCCGCCGTCGATGAAGCGGCGGCCGCCGACCGTGACCGGCGGCCAGACCCCGGGCACCGCGCAGCTCGCCGAGACCGCGTCGACGAGCCCGTCGCCGCCCGCCCGTTCGAACGCCTTGAGCTCACCGCTGAGCGCGTCCACCGCCGTGACGACGAGCCGGCGCTCGGGCCACTCGTGCGAGACCAGCCGGGCGGCCAGCACCTTGCGCCGCTCGGCCTCGGCGCCGGTGTCGGCGGCCAGCGCCATGGCGCCGACCCGCTGCCGGTAGGCCGCGGCGGTGCGCGAGCGCGCCATCGCGACGGCGTACCGGGCCAGGAGACCGGCCCCCAGCTTCGCCGTGGCCTCCCCGGCGGGGTCCCCGAGCTGACGCTCGTACAGCTCCTGCGCGGTGAGCAGCCCGGAGGTGAGCTGCGCCCCGACCACCGAACCGGCCGAGGTGCCGACGACCAGGTCCGCGGTGGTGAGGTCCACGCCCGCGCGGGCGAGGCCGTACAGGATTCCGCACTCCCAGCCGATGCCGGTCAGTCCCCCGCCGCCGAGCACCAGTGCCGTGTCCGCGCTCATCTCCGCCCGCCCCTTTGCTCATGCCTGTGGTGCCGGCAGTCTGGCGCAGCCAGGCCACCGCCACCACAGAGGGGTCCGGATCGGGCTGGGGTCACCCCGGTACGGCCGTCACCCCAGTACGGCCGTCACCGTCCCCGCGCCGACGGTCCGCCCGCCCTCGCGGATCGCGAAGCCGAGCCCCGGCTCCAGGGGGACGTCCCGGCCGAGCTCGACGGTCATCGTGACCGTCTCCCCGGGCCGGGCCACGGCGGCCTCACCCAGGTCCACGTCCCCCACCACGTCGGCGGTGCGGATGTAGAACTGCGGCCGGTAGCCGCTGGCGACCGGTGTCGTACGGCCGCCCTCGCGCCCGGAGAGCACGTACACCTGCGCGGTGAAACGGCGCTGCGGTGTCACGCTGCCGGGCGCGGCCACCACGTGCCCGCGGCGCACGCCGTCGCGCGGCACCCCGCGCAGCAGCAGCGCGACGTTGTCCCCGGCCTCGGCGGACTCCATCGGCTTCCCGAAGGTCTCCAGCCCGGTGACGACCGTTTCGACCGGCTCGCCGTCACCGCCGAGGACCGCGACGCGGTCCCCGAGCCGTACGGTGCCGCGCTCGACGGCGCCGGTCACGACGGTGCCGCGCCCGGTGATGGTCAGCACGTTCTCCACCGGCAGCAGGAACGGCGCGTCCGTGTAGCGCACCGGGGTCGGTACGTACGTGTCCACCGCGTCCAGCAGCGCCTGGATCGCCTCCGTCCACCGCGGGTCGCCCTCCAGCGCCCCGAGTCCGGAGACCCGTACGACCGGCGCGCTGTCACCGCCGTATCCGTGCGCGGTGAGCAGCTCGCGGACCTCCAGCTCGACGAGGTCGGTCAGCTCGGGGTCCCCGGCGTCGGCCTTGTTGAGCGCCACCACGATGTGGTCGACGCCGACCTGCCGGGCGAGCAGCACGTGCTCGGCGGTCTGTGGCATGACCCCGTCGAGCGCGGAGACGACGAGGATCGCGCCGTCGAGTTGGGCGGCGCCCGTGACCATGTTCTTGATGTAGTCGGCGTGACCGGGCATGTCCACGTGGGCGTAGTGCCGGGTGTCGGTCTCGTACTCGACGTGCGTGAGGTTGATGGTGATGCCGCGCCGGGACTCCTCGGGGGCCCGGTCGATGCGGTCGAAGGGCACGAAGGAGGCGCCGCCGTGCTCGGCGAGGACCTTGGTGATGGCGGCGGTGAGGGTGGTCTTGCCGTGGTCGACGTGACCCATGGTGCCGATGTTGAGGTGCGGCTTGGTGCGCACGAAGGCCGTCTTGGCCATGATTCATTCCCGTGTCTGGAAGCTGGAACGGGACCCCGGGACCGAGCCGACCCTCCCCCTGCGGGGTCCGCCGGACGATCCGGGAAGGGTCAGCTTCGTGCGCCGTCGAATGCGGCGAAGACGGGTGCGTACGCAGGTGCGCCTGCCGCTGCGTCTGCGATCGCGGCAGCCTTCGGCGCGTCCGCGACTGCGGACCGCGCTGCGAGGAAGGCATACCGGTTCATGCCCCTGATCCTGCCGGACGCGCCGGGGCACGTCGAACGAATTACGGCGTGGTCAGAGGTTCTTGAGCGCCTCGCGCACGGACAGCGGGGCCAGGGAGCCGCGTTCGGCCTCGACGAAGGCGCGTACCGCTTCGGGGTCCGTCTTCGCGTACTCGCGCAGGGCCCAGCCGATGGCCTTGCGCACGAAGAAGTCCGGGTGGCCGGCCCGGCGACGGCAGTAGGCGAAGAGCCGTCCGGTGTCGGTGGCGGACTTGAAGCGGAGCTGGTGGAGCAGCGCGGTGCGGGCGAGCCAGAGGTCGTCGTCCTCGATCCACTCGTCCATCACGGCCGCGAGTTCCGGGTCGGCGGCCACCAGCGGGCCGACCGTGTGCGCGGCCAGCAGGTCGACGGTGTCCCACCAGGGGACGGTGACGATCAGGTGCCGGACCACAGGCAGGAAGCCGGAGGAACAGCGGGCGGCGTGGCGGCGCAGGTAGTCCACCGCGAAGTACTGGTACTCGCGCTCCGGGAGGAGCCAGCAGCGCAGCGCGAGCGCCGCGCAGTCCGTCTCGGCCGGTTCCGGAGTGTTCTTGGTCACGGTCTTCGACAGTTCCCGGCGGAGCGGGGTGGGGATGCCGAGGAAGGGCGCGACGCCCTTCATGTACGCGGCCATGGCCGCGGCTCGTACGGGATCGGCGGCCGCCCCGTACGCCTCCGGCAGCCGCTCCAGCAGGGTGTCCGCGAGGGCGCTGCGGGGAACTCGCGGGGGTCGCCCGTCGTTCGACGGCATGAGGCCCAGATTACGGCGCCCCGCCGTATACGTGGGCTAGTCTCCCGGGATGTCCCTCCTCCTCGCGCCGTGGACCCGGCTGTCGGTGCTCGTCGTGCTGCTCGTCGCGGCCGGCGTGTGCGTGCTGCTGTACGAGCCCCAGCGCGTCCTCTCGGAGGGCTGGCCCCCGGGGCTCCCGGTGGGCACGGCGGTCCTGTTGTTCGCAGCCGCGTACGGTGTGTGCACGGCCGCCTTCGTGCCGCGCCCCCTGCTCAATCTGGCTGCGGGAGCCGTCTTCGGCACCCAGTTCGGCCTCGTCGCGGCGGTCGGCGGCACGGTGCTCGGTGGCGCGATCTCCTTCGGACTGGGCCGGATCCTGGGCCAGGAGGCTTTGCGGCCGCTCCTGCGCGGGCGCTGGCTCCAGGCGGCCGACGGGCAGCTCAGCCGGCACGGTTTCCGCTCGATGCTCGCGGTCCGGCTCTTCCCCGGACTGCCGTTCGTGGTGGCCAACTACTGTGCTGCGGTGTCGCGGTGCGGCTGGGGACCGTTCCTCCTCGCCACGGCGATCGGGGTCGTCCCGAACACCGCCGCGTACGTGATCGCGGGCGCGAGTGCCTCCTCGCCCGGATCGCCCGCGTTCCTCGTCTCGTTCGGCTTCATCGTCGTCTCCGTTGTGGGCGGCGCGGTCTTCGGATGGCGCAAGCGACACCGTCTGGCACCCCCTCGAACCGAGGATCGAGTGACCGAACTGGTGCCCCAGCACCCCCCTGTGGTCAGCGCCGCTTCGCACGGGCCCTAGCATCGGACGCGAACTGCCCGACGATCACAAGGACGAGCGCACCCCGACATGAGCTGGTTCGAATCCCTAATCCTCGGTCTCGTCCAGGGGCTTACGGAGTTCCTCCCGATCTCCTCCAGCGCCCACCTGCGGCTGACCGCGGCGTTCGCCGGCTGGCACGACCCAGGAGCGGCCTTCACCGCGATCACCCAGATCGGCACCGAGGCCGCCGTGCTGATCTACTTCCGCAAGGACATCGCGCGGATCGTCTCCACCTGGTTCCGCTCCCTGTACACGAAGGCCCTGCGCTCCGAGCAGGACGCCAAGATGGGCTGGCTGGTGATCGTCGGCTCGATCCCGATCGGCGTCCTCGGTCTGGTCTTCAAGGACGCGATCGTGGGCCCGGCCCGCGACCTGCGGCTGACGGCCACCACCCTGATCCTCATGGGCGTCGTCCTCGGCGTCGCCGACCGGCTGGCCGCCCGCGACGAGGAAGGCGGCCGGCACCGCGCGATCCGCGAGCGCAAGACGCTGCAGCAGCTGGGCGTCAAGGACGGTCTGATCTTCGGCCTCTGCCAGGCGATGGCCCTGATCCCCGGCGTCTCCCGGTCCGGCGCGACGATCTCCGGCGGTCTGCTGCTCGGCTTCACCCGCGAGGCCGCGGCCCGCTACTCCTTCCTCCTCGCGATCCCGGCCGTGCTGGCCTCGGGGGCGTTCGAGATCAAGGACGTCGTGGAGAACCCGGGGCACATCTCCTGGGGTCCGACGATCTTCGCGACGGTCATCGCCTTCTTCGTGGGCTACGCCGTGATCGCGTGGTTCATGAAGTTCATCTCGACCAAGAGCTTCATGCCCTTCGTGATCTACCGGATCCTCCTGGGCATCCTGCTGTTCGTGCTGATCGGCACGGACGTGCTGAGCCCGCACGCGGGCGAGTCCGGTTCCTAGGCCCTGTCGCGGAGCCCCGCTCCACCTCTTCGCGTGAACCGCAGGCCGTTCGGGAACGTTCCCGGGCGGCCTGCGCGTCGTTGTGCCTGAAGAGAGCGGAAGGCAAACAGCAGGGGGTGTCCCATGGGTCGAGTGGTGCTGGAGCGATTTCCCGCCGGAAGTCCGCGGGGAAGCTGGCCCGCCGAGGAGTACGCGGCGCAGCGGATGCGCGAGGGCGTGCCGGCGGAGGTGGTCATGGACCTGGACAGCGACGCGTTCCTCGTCGTGGTCCGGCAGCGGGAGTCCCGTTCCGGTCACTGACCGCCCGCGGGAAGATCCGGTGGGCGCACGGCCCTTGGCCTCGCGCCCGCGCAGCCCCACACTGACCCGATGACTCAGCGTGTGGATCTCGCGACGGTGATGGACCGGCTGGCGATCGACGAGGTGGTCACGGGCTACGCGGTGGCCGTCGACGACGGTGACTGGGACGCGTACCGCGCCCTGTTCACCACCGGCGGAAGGGTCGACTACAGCTCGGCCGGCGGGATCGAGGGGCCGGTGGCGGAGGTCGCGGACTGGCTGGAGCGGACGATGACGCTCTTCCCCGTCCGCCAGCACCTGATCGTGAACCGGCTGATCCGGCTGGAGGACCTGGGCGGCTCTCCCGGGGACAGCGCCGAGGTCCGGGCGGACTTCCTCAATCCGATGCGGCTGGCCGGGCCGGACTCCGACGCCTCGGTCACCTCGCCGAACTTCGTCGCGGCCGGGCGCTACGGCTTCGCGCTGGCCCGCACCCGTGACGGCTGGCGGCTCACCCGCGTCACCGTGCACGAGAAGTGGCGGCACATGACCGCCTGAGCCGGCCGGACCCGCTCGACTCGGCCGCCACGTCAGGCACTGCCACACTGGAAGCGGAGGCACGCCATGATCACGATGCGCATGCGGTGGTGGTCCCCTCGATGGCGTGCGCCCGCCGCCGTGGCCGCCGGGGCGCTGCCCGCCCTCGCCTTCCCGGCCCCCGCGCTCTGGTGGTTCGCCTACGCCGCCCTCGTGCCCTGGATGCTGCTGCTGCGCTCCGCCCCCACCGCGCGGCGGGCCGTGGTGGAGGGCTGGCTCGGCGGCGCGGGGTTCATCCTGGCCGTCCACCACTGGCTGCTGCCCAGCCTGCACGTGTTCCTGATCCCGGTGGCTGCGCTGCTCGGGCTGCTCTGGATCCCCTGGGCCCTGCTGGTGCGGGAGCTCCTGGGCGGGACTCCCTCGGCGGGCCGGGCCTGCTGCGCGCTCGTCCTCGTACCGGCGGGGTGGCTGCTGTCGGAGCTGGTCCGGTCCTGGCAGGGGCTGGGCGGGCCGTGGGGGCTGCTGGGCGCGAGCCAGTGGCAGGTGGCGCCCGCTCTGCGGCTGGCCTCGGTGGGCGGGGTGTGGCTGGTCAGCCTGCTGGTGGTGGCGGTGAACTGTGCGCTGGTGCTGCTGATCGCGGTGCCGGGGGCGCGGATCCCCGCGGTGGCGGGGATGACCGGGTGCGCGGTGCTGACGGGAGCGGTGTGGGTGTGGGCGGCGCGACCCGAGGAATCGGGCCGGCTGCGCGTGGCCGTCGTACAGCCCGGCCCGGTGGCGGACGGCCCGGACAGTGCGGAGCAGCGGTTCGACGTCGGTGAGCGGCTGACGCGGCCGCTGGCGGGGCAGCGGGTCGATCTGGTGGTGTGGGGCGAGAGCAGCGTCGGCGCGGACCTGACGGGCCGCCCGGACCTGGCCTGGCGGCTGGCCGCGCTGTCGGCGGAGGTCGGGGCCCCGCTGCTGGTGAACGTGGACGCGCGGCGGGCGGACAGCCCCGGGATCTACAAGAGCGCGGTCCTCGTCGGCCCCCAGGGCCCCACCGGCGACCGGTACGACAAGATGCGGCTCGTCCCGTTCGGGGAGTACGTACCGGCCCGTGCGCTGTTCGGCTGGGCCACCTCGGTCGGCAAGGCGGCGGGGGAGGACCGGGTGCGCGGCGACACCCCGGTGGTCATGGACCTGCCCGGGCGGCCGGACGGGCCCGGCCGGGTCCGCGTCGGCCCGCTGGTGTGCTTCGAGTCGGCCTTCCCCGACATGAGCCGGCGCCTCACCCTGGACGGGGCCTCGCTGCTCGTCGCCCAGTCGGCGACCTCCTCGTTCCAGGAGAGCTGGGCGCCGGCCCAGCACGCCTCGCTGGCAGCGCTGCGGGCGGCCGAGAGCGGCCGCCCGATGGTCCACGCCACCCTCACGGGCATCAGCGTCGTGAACGGCCCGTCCGGTGCGCGGGTCGGCGCGGCCCTGCCCACCTCCGCGAGCACAGCTGCCGTGTACGAGGTCCCGCTCGCCCGCGGCACGACCCTCTACGTCCGCTTCGGTGACTGGCCGGTGACCGCCGCCCTCGCCGCCCTCGCGGTGTACTGCGCGGTGGCGGGCAGCCGTTCGCTCAGGAGGCCTGCTCCAGAGCCGAGCTCACCACCCGCTCGCACAGCTCGTGGGTTCGCAGGGCGTCGCGGGCGCTGAGCGTGGTGCCCGCCGCGACCGCCTCCAGGAAGTGGTCGACGACCTGCTCGATGCCGCGCTGGCGGGCGACGGAGACCCAGTCCCCGCGGCGGCGCACGGTCGGCTGGCCCTTGTGGTCGATGACCTCCGCGAGGTTGACGACCTGCCGCTTGGTGTCGCGGCCGGACACCTCCAGGATCTCCTCGGTGGAACCGGACAGCCGGTTCATGATGCCGAGGGCGGTGAACCCGGTGCCGGACAGCTGGAGCACCACCTGGTGCATCAGCCCCTCGCGCACCACCGCCCGGACGTCGAGGTGATCGGCCTCGCCGGGCAGCAGGAACCGCAGGGTGTCGACGACGTGGATGAAGTCGTCCAGCACCAGCGTGCGCGGGTCCTCGGGCAGCCCGACCCGGTTCTTCTGCATGATGATCAGCTCGCGGGCGTGGTCGGCGCACTGCGCGTAGGAGGGCGCGAAGCGGCGGTTGAAACCGACGGCGAGGGAGACCCCGAGCTGCTCGGCCCGTTCCACGAGCTGTCGCGAGTGCGCGAGTTCGTAGGCGAGCGGCTTGTCCACGTACGTGGGCACGCCGGCCTCCAGCAGCCGTGTGACGATCTCGGGGTGGGCCACGGTGGCGGCGTGCACGAAGGCCGCGTCGAGCCCCTCGGCGAGCAGCGCGCCGAGATCGGTGTGCCGGCGCGCGGCCGGCACGTGGTGGGTGTCGCCGACCCGCTCCAGGGTCTCGGGGTTGCGCGTCTGCAGGTGCAGTTCGATGCCCGGGCGGGTGGTGAGGACGGGCAGGTACGCCTTCTGCGCGATGTCGCCGAGTCCGATGCAGCCGACCTTCACCGGGCGCCTCCAGGTTGTTTCCTTGTGGGATTCCCGCAGCTTAATCCCTGGTGACGGGGGCCCGGTTCGCCGAGGATGAGCCCCATGACCACCAGTTCAGGATCACATCGCAGCGAACCCGCCACCACCGCCGACGAGCGGGACATGCTGGACGGATGGCTCGACTACCACCGTGCCACCCTCGTCTGGAAGTGCGAGGGGCTCCAGGACGAACAGCTGCGCCGCACCCCGCTCGCGCCCTCCGAGCTGAGCCTCCTGGGCCTCGTGCGGCATATGGCGGAGGTGGAGCGGTACTGGTTCCGGGAGATCATGCTGGGTGCGGACCTCCCCGAGCTGTACTGCACGAGCGAGAACCCGGACGGCGACTTCCACTTCCCCGAGGATGCCACCTGGGCCGAGGCCGAGCAGGTCTGGCAGACCGAGGTCGAGCTGGCCCGCCAGGCGGCCGCGGGCCGTTCGCTGGACGCGGTCTCGCAGGCCGGGAGCCACCACCGCGGCGAGGTGTTCAGCCTGCGCTGGGTCTACACCCACATGATCGAGGAGTACGCGCGCCACAACGGCCACGCGGACCTGCTGCGCGAGCAGACGGACGGCGCCACCGGCGACTGAAGGCCGTCCCGGGCCCTGTCCGGCGGGTGGGTGCGTCACCCGTGCGGGGTGAATATCGGCTCCGGGTTTTCGCAACGGGGTCCTCGCACAGCAGAGTTGCGCGAGTGCATCCAACCCGAACCACGACAACGCTGCTGCTCGGAGTCGCCTGCGCCGTCTCGGCGGTCTCCGGCTGTGTGAGTGTGAGCCCCGGACCCGTGCAGCCAGCGGCGGCCCCCGCCGCCGGGGTACCGCCCCGCCATGAGCCGCGCGGCGGGCCCGGGGCCGCCCCCGTGGTCGTCCGCGCGCCCGCCCTGGAGGCGCTGGAGGCGGTGGAGACCGCCCCGGAGCGGCCCGCGGCCCCGGCGGGCCCCGCGCCCGCCCAGCGGTCCGCACAGCGACCCGTACCGGGCGGCTCCGGCGGGCCCGTGCCGGAGGCTCCGCCCGTCCCGGACATCCCGGAGCCCCGGCGGGCCGCCGAGCCCGTCACCGGGCACCCGGCGGGCCGTCCGCAGCGTCCCCGGCGCGACGCCGAGGTGGAGCGTGAGCTGGTCCGGAAGCTGCCGGTGCGGCCGGCCGACGTGTGCGCGCTGGGCCGCAGGCACGGCCACTGGCATTCCGACAGCCCGGAGGCCCGTATCTGCTCGGGCGTCCACGGGGACTGACCGCCGACGGGTCCCCGGGGTCTACGGGGACTGCTCGGGGAACGGCCGGGGTCCGGGACCGGGGCCAGGTCCCGGTCCGGCTCCGGGTTCCGCGGCCAGGCGCCGCTCGAGCCGGGCGATGGCGGCCCGTACGCCGTTCCCGTACCCGTCGTCGGACAGCGCTCCGGTGGCCGCGCGGGCCCGGGCCAGGTGGACCCGGGCCGCCTCCGGCCGCTGCAGTTTCACGTAGTCGGCGGCCAGGTTCAGGTGCAGCGACGGGTAGAACACGCGCATCGCCGGATGCGGCTCCCACCGCGCGGGCCGCCCGTCCTGGGGCGGCCTGGTCCCGGGCCTGTCGCCCGGCAGATCGCCCGGCACGTCGGCGGCGGCCGTCAGGGCCCGCAGGTCCCAGGCCAGCTCGTCGGCCGGATCGTCCTGGGCGTCGGCCATGTAGTGGGCCAGGGTGCAGCGGTGGAGGGAGTCCCCCTCCTCGCCGATCTCGGACCAGATCTCCCCGAGCCGGTTGCGGGCCTCCTCGCGGTCCCCGGCGTGCAGCAGGATGACCGCCTGGCCGATCCTGGTCATGACGGCGTCCTCCGACGCCTCCTGCTGCTCCGTCACGGCGGCCTCCGGCTTGCTCTGCCAGACCTGCTCCGGTCTGATCATCTAGAAGCTAGCCGGAGGTACCGGCAATGGCGCCGAGGCGCGGGGGGACGTCAGCCGAGGTTCGGGATCCGCCAGTCGATCGGCTCATGTCCCTGGGCGGCGATGGCCTCGTTGATCTGCGTGAAGGGCCGGGATCCGAAGAACTTCTTGGCGGACAGCGGGGAGGGGTGGGCGCCCTTGACGACCACGTGCCGCTCCTCGTCGATCAGCGGGAGCTTCTTCTGGGCGTAGGCGCCCCACAGGACGAAGACGGCCGGGTCGGACCGCTCGGACACCGCGCGGATCACGGCGTCGGTGAACTTCTCCCAGCCCTTGCCCTTGTGCGAATTGGGCTCGGCCTCCCGGACCGTGAGCACCGCGTTGAGCAGCAGGACGCCCTGCTCGGCCCACGGCATCAGGTACCCGTTGTCCGGGATCGGCAGGTCGAGCTCCTCCTTCATCTCCTTGTAGATGTTGCGCAGCGAGGGCGGGGTCTTGACCCCGGGCCGCACGGAGAAGCACAGGCCGTGACCCTGGCCGGCGCCGTGGTACGGGTCCTGGCCGAGGACGAGGACCTTCACCCGGTCGAAGGGAGTGGCCTCCAGGGCCGCGAACACCTGCTCGCGGGGCGGGTAGACCGGCCCGTTCGCCCGTTCCTTCTCGACGAACTCGGTGAGCTCTTTGAAGTAGGGCTGGTCCAGCTCCCCGCCGAGGACGGGGAGCCAGGACTCGGGCAGCATCTGGGTCACGGCGACAACCTCCGGTACAAGTTTCGTGCAACTGCTCGTGCAACTGCTCCAGAACCTACCGGGGCCCACTGACAATGCGTCGGCCGCCCATGGCGGCCGACGCACCGGTGCAGGTACTACCAGCTGGTCTTGCGGTAGAACTCCCACATCTGCATGACGGTCTGCGGGTCCAGCGCGCGCTCGGCGCCCGCGATGTCCTCGCGCGCCGCGACGTACAGCTTGCCCTGCCACAGGGGCAGCAGCCGGACGTCGTCGGCGAAGATCTTCTGGGCCTGCTCGAACTCCTGGACGCCGGCCGAGCGGTCGCCCTCGCGGCGGGTCTTGGGCAGCAGGTCGTTCACGATCTCCGCGGGCTCGTACGGGGTGCCGACCGCGTTCTCCTTGCCGACGAACGGCGCGATGAAGTTGTCGGGGTCCGGGAAGTCGGGGAACCAGCCGCGGCCGAAGACGGGGTACTCACCGGTCTTGTAGCCGGTCTGGAAGGTCTTCCAGGGCTGGCTGCGCAGGGTGATCCGGAACAGCTGGCTCTCGTCCAGCTGCCGCTTGAGCTCGGTGAACTCGTCGGCGGTCGAGGAGCCGTAGCGGTCGGTGGTGTACCAGAAGGTCAGCTCGACCGGCTGGGTGATCCCGGCGTCCCTGAGGATCTTCTTGGCCTTGGCGACGTCCGCCGCGCCGTACTTGTCGTAGAAGGGCGTCTTGTGGCCGACGACCCCCTTGGGGACCATCGAGTACAGCGGCTCGGCGGTGCCCTGGTAGACCTTGGAGACGAGCGCACCGCGGTCGACGATCTGGGCGATGGCCTGGCGGACCGGGAGCTTGGCGACCTGGGGGTCCTTCGGGTTGAAGACCAGGTAGCGGATCTCGGCGCCGACGTTCTCGACGACCTGGACGCCCAGTGCGTGCGACGCGGGGGTCTGGAGGTCGGTGATCTCCGGGGCCGACAGGCCTCGGTAGGTGGCGTCGATCTCCTTCGCCTTCATCGCCGCGATCATCTTCGGCGAGTCCGCGAAGTAGCGGATGGTCACCGCCTTGTTCTTGCGGTTGGCGAAGCCGGTGTAGCTCGTGTTGCCGGTGAGCACCGCCTCGGCGCCCTCCTTGTACGAGTCGAGCACGTACGGGCCGGAGCCGGTGACCTTGTCGCCCTCGCGGACCTTGTCGGCCGGGTAGTCCTTGGGCGCGACGAGCGAGGCGGCGGGCGAGCCGAGGACGTACGGGAAGGTGGCGTCCGAGGTGTTCAGGTGGAAGACGACCGTCAGCGCGTCCGGCGTCTCGATCTTGTCGAGGGTGCCGAAGAGGCCCTTGGGGCCGACGTTGGAGCCGATGGTCTTGATCCGGTCGAGGGAGTGCTTGACCGCCTTGGAGTCGAGCGGTTCGCCGTTGGAGAACTTCAGGCCCTTGCGCAGGGTGCACCGGTACGCCTGGCTCGCCGCGTCCGTGAACTCGCAGCTCTGGGCCGCGTCGGGCTGGGGCTTGCTGGAGCCCGTCGGGAAGGCCAGCAGGGTCTGGTAGACGTTCCGGTACAGCTCCCAGGAGCCGTCCCACGCGGCCGCCGGATCGAGGGTGCTCGGTGCGCTCGTGGTACCGACGACGATCCTCTTCATCTCGTCGCCGTCGTCCTCCGACAGCAGGCCGCATCCGGCGAGCAGGGATATGGACGCAAGGGCCGCAGTGATCTGCAGGCATCTGGTCCGGTTGAACACGTGCACGCTCCTCGATCAGCCAGGGGTGCGGCAGACCCTACCGCAGTGCCCCACGAATCCAATGGGTTGGTTTCGTGAGGCACTTGACCGGTTCCGTGCATATTCGATACGCATTTACCTCCCTTTCGGAGGCAGATACGTCCGATTATCGGTCAGTGAACCCCGGCATTGAGGAACATCCCACCATCCACGACAAGAGTTTGCCCGGTGATCCATTCCGCTTGTGCAGATGTGAGGAACGCCGCCGCCCCGCCGATGTCCTCCGGGAGCCCCAGCCGGCCGAGCGGATAGGCCGCCGCGGCCTCCTGCTCCCGGCCCTCGTAGAGCGCCTGCGCGAACTTCGTCTTGACCACCGCGGGGGCGATCGCGTTCACCCGGACCCCGGGCGCCATCTCGTGCGCGAGCTGGAGGGTGAGGTTGATCATGGCGGCCTTGCTCATCCCGTACGCGCCGATGAAGGGCGAGGCGGAGACGCCGGCGATGGACGCGATGTTCACGATCGCGCCGCCGTTGTCCTTCTGCCAGGCGTGCCAAGTCCGCTGGGCGAAGCCGAGCGCCGAGATCACATTCGTCTCGAAGACCTTCCGCGCGACCCCGAGGTCCAGGTCCGCGATCGGCCCGAAGACGGGATTGGTGCCCGCATTGTTCACCAGGAAGTCGACGCGGCCGAAGGCCTCCATCGTGCGCTCGACGGCGAGGGCCTGGTGGGCCTCGTCGTGCGCCTTGCCGGCGACGCCGATCACCCGGTCCGCGCCGAGCCGCTCGACGGCCTCCTTGAGAGCCTCCTCGCTGCGCCCGGTGATGCAGAGCCGGTCACCCCGGGCGACCAGCGCCTCGGCGACGCCGTAGCCGATGCCCCGGCTCGCCCCGGTGATCAGAGCGACCTTGCCGCTGTCGATACCGCTGTACGTCATGTCGTACGCCCTGTCTCTCGTGGACTCGTCAGTTGAGCGGGCCGCCGGCCACGTACATGACCTGGCCGGAGACGAAGCCCGCGGCCTCGCCCGTGAAGAAGGCGATGGCGTTGGCGACGTCGTCCGGGCGGCCGACGCGCTGGACCGGGATCTGGGTGGCGGCGGCGGCCTGGAAGTCCTCGAAGCCCATGCCGACGCGGGCGGCCGTCTGGGCGGTCATCTCGGTGGCGATGAAGCCGGGGGCGACGGCGTTGGCGGTGACGCCGAACTTGCCGAGCTCGATGGCCAGGGTCTTGGTGAAGCCCTGCAGACCGGCCTTGGCGGCGGAGTAGTTGACCTGGCCGCGGTTGCCGAGCGCCGAGCTGCTGGAGAGGTTCACGATGCGGCCGAACTTGGCCTCCACCATGTGCTTCTGACAGGCCTTCGACATCAGGAACGCACCGCGCAGGTGCACGTTCATGACCGTGTCCCAGTCGGTCTCGGTCATCTTGAACAGCAGGTTGTCGCGCAGTACACCCGCGTTGTTGACCAGGATGGTCGGGGCGCCGAGCTCGCTCGCGACGCGTGCGACGGCCGCCTCCACCTGCGCGCCGTCGGAGACGTCGCAGCCGACCGCGAGCGCCTTGCCGCCGGCCGCCGTGATGGCCTCCACGGTGTCCTTGCAGGCTGCCTCGTCGAGGTCGAGTACGGCGACGGCCCGGCCCTCGGCGGCCAGGCGTACGGCGGTGGCGGCGCCGATGCCCCGGGCCGCCCCGGTCACGATCGCGACGCGCTGCTCGGTGGTGGACATGCTGGATCTCCTCGCCCTTGAGAGGCGGCCGCCCAGAGGTGAGCAACCGCTTAGTAGCTTCAGCTGAGGAGACGCTAGGAGCCCTGGCACCCGGTGTCAACGCCAGTCGATCCGGCCCCGCCTGCGTTTCGGGCGCGGGGGTCCGGGGGCGGGGGCGGGGGCGGGGGCGGGGGTCCGGGGGCGGGGGTCCGGGGGCGGGGGTCCGGGGTCCGGCGGCGGAGCCCCGGACCGCCTCAGCGGACCAGCAGGTCCAGCAGCCGCTCCACCTCCGCCGCCGGATCGGCCGTCAGGCCGGTGTGCACCGGACCCGGCTGCACCACGGTGCTCCGCGGGGCGATGAGCCAGCGGAACCGCCGCCCCGCGTCGTCACCCGCCGCCTGCCCCGCCTCGGCCCCGCCGCTGCACACGCCCTCGACCCCACGCAGGGCGGCTCGTACCCCGGCCACATCGGCCCCGGGGTCCAGCGCGAGGAGCTTCGCCTCGTCGAGGTGGGTGCGCGCGGCGACGTACGTGTGCGCCCGGCAGTAGACGATCACGCCGGCGTTGAAGCACTCGCCCCGTTCCATCCGGGGCACCACGCGCACCAGCGCGTACTCGAACACGTCCCGCTTGGTCACTCGATGTCGCTCTTCTTCTTGTGGGTCTTGTGGGGCCATTCCGGCAAGTGATCGGTGAGCCAGCCGGGAGGTCCGGCAGGCGTCTTCACCTCGGCCTCCAGCGAGATCCTCTCGTGGATCGTGGCCGCGCGCGGCAGCAACGCCTCCACATAGGCGCGGCGCAGCGCGTCGGTGGAGTCGAAGCCCGGCTCGTCGACCAGCCACTCGTCGGGGACGTCGGCCGCAACCTCCGTGAGCAGCTCCTCGGTGACCAGCGGCGCGAGCGCGGCGGCCGCGGCGGCGATGTCCGGGCCCACCGGGGCCAGTACGTGGTCGGAGGCGTTGTAGGGCTTGGCGGCCGCGGCCAGGGCGGTGGGCCAGTTGTGGTGCCAGATCATGGTGGCGCCGTGGTCGATGAGCCAGAGGTCCCCGTGCCAGACCAGCATGTTCGGGTTGCGCCAGGAGCGGTCGACGTTGTTGATGAGGGCGTCGAACCAGACGACGCGCCCCGCCTCGACGGGGTCCACCTGGTACGCCAGCGGGTCGAAGCCGATCGAGCCGGGCAGGTAGTCCATGCCGAGGTTGAGCCCGCCGCTGGCCTTGAGCAGCTCCTGGACCTCCTGGTCGGGCTCGCCGAGCCCGATCACGGGGTCGAGCTGCATCTGCACCAGCCGTGGGACCCTCAGCCCCAGCCGCTGGGCCAGGCGGCCGCAGATGACCTCGGCGACCAGGGTCTTGCGGCCCTGGCCGGCTCCGGTGAATTTCATGACGTAGGTACCGAGGTCGTCGGCCTCGACGATCCCCGGGAGCGAGCCGCCCTCACGCAGGGGCGTGACGTAACGGGTCGCGATCACTTCGGACAGCATCCGCCCAGGTTACGGGGGTCAGGCCGCGGGAGCCCACTGCATGAGCAGCTCTTCGGCGGTGGTGATGGCCGCGACCAGTGCGAGGGAGTTGCGGATCACCTCGGCGGTGCAGGAGGCGGGCACCCCGGCGATGGCGTCGGCCGGTACCACCACCCGGTAGCCGAGGTTCACGGCGTCGAAGACGGTGTTCGGGATGGCGATGTTGGAGGAGACCCCGGTGACGACGAGGGTGCGGATGCCGAGATTGCGCAGCAGGGGGTCGAGATCGGTACCGGCCATCGGGGAGAGGCCGTGCAGCCGGCGGACCACCAGGTCCTGACCGGCGACGACGATGGGCGCGGCGACCTCCACCGCCCGGCTCCCGGTCAGCTGGCGCACCGGCAGCCTCTCCGCGGCCCGGAACAGCCGGGCGTTGGTGTTCGCGCCGAGCCCGTCGGGCCGCCGCTCGGCGACCGCGTGCAGCACCTGTACGCCGGCTCCGCGCGCGGCGTCGGCCAGCGCGGCGACCCGTGCCAGCATCCCCGAGTCCCGGGCCTCCTGGGCCAGCTCCGGCAGCGCGCTCTCCTCGCCGACGACACCGTTCTGGCACTCGACGGTGAGCAGCGCGGTGGTGGCGGGATCGAGATCCGGCATGGCTCCCCCTGGCGTGGCGACGGAAGAGCCCTCATGATTCCTGACACACAGTCAGATGTGAAGGGGTGCAGGACGGATGGACGTGGACGGGGCACGAACCGGAACCTCACAGCGGCGGGGCCGGCGCATCATGATGAGCGACGCGGAGGTGGACTCCTTCCTGCGTGAGCAGAAGACCTGCCGGGTCGCGACGGTCTCCCCCGACGGGCGCCCGCACGTGGGGGCCCTGTGGTTCGCGTGGGACGGCAGCTCGCTGTGGCTGTACTCGATCACGCGCAGCCGCCGCTGGTCCGACCTGAGCAAGGATCCGCGGATCTCGGTGGTCGTGGATTCCGGCGAGTCGTACGACGAACTGCGCGGGGTGGAGCTGTCCGGCAGCGCCGTCTTCGTGGGCGACGCCCCGCGCACCGGCGAGCCCTGCACCGAGCTCGCGGAGGCCGAGCGGATCTTCCCGGTCAAGAACTTCGGCATCGAGGAGATGCCGCACGACGGGCGGCACGCCTGGATCCGGCTGACCCCGGACTCGATCGTCTCCTGGGACTTCCGCAAGCTGTAGGCAGCCGCGGGCCTAGGGGGTGTCTTGCCGAAGTCCGGCGGCCGCCTGCCGCAGGGCGTCGACCGCGGCCCGGATGGAGGGCCGGCGGTCGGCGTCCGCGCGCCAGACGGCGTACACGTGGCGCCGTACGCTGTCGCACACCGGCAGCAGCCGCACGCCGGGCGGCACGGGGCCGCGGCCCAGCTTCGGCGCCACGCACACCCCTAGTCCGGCCTCCACGAAGGCCAGCTGGGTGTGGTGCTCCTCGGCGATGTGGGCGATGCGCGGCTCGATGCCCGTACCGCGCAGGGTGAAGACCAGCCACTCGTGGCAGAACTGCCCCTCGTTCCAGGAGATCCAGTCGTCGTCGCCGCATTCGGCGAGGGAGATCCCGGACCCCGCGGAGCCCTCGGCCCGGCCGGCCAGCCGGTGGCCGGCGGGGACCGCGATGTCGACGGTGTCGTCCAGCAGGTGGGTCCGGGTGAGCTCGGCGGGCACCGGCATCCGCTTGTTGTGCCAGTCGATCGCCAGAGCCAGGTCGAGGTCCCCGCGCACGACGGCCGCCATGCTCTCCTCGGGCTCCTGCTCGCGCACCCGGACCCGGAGCTCCGGATGCCCGGCCCGCAGCGCGGCCAGGGCCTGGGGCAGCAGTCCGCGCATGGCGGTCGGGAAGGCCCCGATCCGCAGCTCGCCCACCGCGCAGCCCCGCTGGGCCTCGACGTCGGCCTGGGCGAGCTCCACCTGGGAGATGATCCGGGCGGCGTGATCGGCGAGCAGCCGCCCGGCGTCGGTGAGCCGGACCCCGCGTCCGTTCCTGGCCAGCAGCGGCTGTCCGACCTCGCGCTCCAGCTTGGCCAGCTGCTGGGACACGGCGGAGGTGGTGACGTGGAGGCCGTCGGCCGCGCCGCTGACCGAGCCGTGGCGGGCGAGGGCGTCCAGGGTGCGCAGGCGCTCCAGGTTCAACATGTAAGCAATGCTACGGCGTCACCCAGAGAAACTATCGCTTGTCCTACGAAGTTGATACGAGCACAGTAAGGGGCATGAGCGCACCGACCACCCCCGGGCCGACCCTCCCGGCCGCCTCCCCGGCCCCGGCCTCCCCCACCTCGACCGCCGCCGCCTCCCCCACCAACACCACCGGCCGGCGCCGGGGCGGCCTCCTGGACTGGCGGGTCCGGTTCGCGATCCTTTCGGTCATCTGGGGCTTCAGCTTCCTCCTGATCAAGGTCGGCACGGAGGCGTACGCGCCCTTCCAGGTGGCGCTGGGCCGGGTCCTGTTCGGCGCGCTCGCCCTGCTCACCGTGCTGCTGGTCCGCCGCGAGCCGCTCCCCCGGGGACTGCGCACCTGGGGCCACCTGACCGTGGCGGCACTGCTGCTCAACACCGCCCCGTTCTCGCTCTTCGCGTACGCGGAGCTGAGCATCCCCTCCAGCCTGGCCGGCATCTGCAACGCCACCTCGCCGCTGTGGGGCATGGCGCTGTCGCTGGTCGCCCTGTCCGAGGACCGCCCGACGCGCCGCCGGTTCGCCGGGCTGGGCCTGGGCTTCCTCGGCGTCCTGACCGTGCTCGGTGCCTGGCAGGGCTTCTCCGGTGTCGACGCCAAGGGCACCGCGTTCGCCCTGCTGGCGTCCCTCTGCTACCCCATCGGCTGGATCTACGTCCGCCGTACGCTGGCCGGGACCCCCGGCTCCCCGGTGGCCCTGACCGGCGGCCAGCTCATGATCTCCACGATCCAGCTCGCGCTCGTGAGCGCTGCGTTCACCTCGGCGCCGAGCTCGTTCCCGCTCTGGCCCACCCTGTCGGTGATCGCGCTGGGCGCCCTCGGCACGGGCATGGCCCTGCAGATGCAGTACGGGCTGGTGACGGAGGTCGGCCCGACCACCGCCCAGATGGTCACCTACTTCATCCCGGTCATCGCCACCACGGCGGGCGTCCTGGTCCTCGGCGAGCAGCTCCACTGGAACACCCCGGTCGGCGCCGCGATCGTACTGGCCGGCGCGGCCCTCACCCAGACCCGCCCCGGGGCCCGCAGGCCCGCCTGACCGATGCTGACGTCCGGCCCGGCTCGGCGGCGGCGTCCCTGGAGCGCCGGGCTGCCGTCGGCACGGGCTCCGGGCACGCCCGCCGGGCCGCCGTCAGTCGTACCGCACGCCCGCCGCACCCACACTGGCCGCCGCGGCCACCGCGTCCGCCAGGCCCGGCACCTCGGCAACCGTCAGCTGCGAGACCGTCAGCCGGATGCCCGGCCCCGCCTCGACCCTGAAGACGGCCCCCGGGGACACCGCCCATCCGGCGGCGAGCAGCCGTGTCACCACCACCGTCTCGTCGACCACCGGCACCCAGACGTTCAGGCCGCTGCGCCCGTGCGCCCGGACTCCCCGCCGCCGCAGCGCCTCGACCAGCGCGTCCCGCCGCCCCGCGTACGAACGGGCCACCACCACCGGGTCGACCGCCCCTGAGGTCCACAGCTCCACCACCGCGTACTGCAGCAGCCGGCTCACCCAGCCCGGCCCCAGCCGCTGCCGCCCCCGCAGCCGGTCCAGCGTGATCGCGTCGCCGGTCAGCACCGCGAGCCGCAGGTCCGGCCCGTACGCCTTCGCCGTGGACCGCACCAGCACCCAGTGCCGGCTCACCCCGCCCAGCGGATGCAACGGCAGGTCGACGATCCCGTTCCCGTGGTCGTCCTCGATCAGCAGCACCTCGGGGTGGTCCGCCAGCAGGGCCCGCAGCTCCCGCGCCCGCTCCGCGCCCACCGCGGCCCCGGTCGGGTTCTGCGCCCGCGCGGTCACCACCAGCGCCCGCGCCCCGGCCGCCAGGGCCCGGGCCACC
Source organism: Streptomyces sp. NPDC040545 (assembly GCF_055595065.1). NCBI lineage: Bacteria > Bacillati > Actinomycetota > Actinomycetes > Kitasatosporales > Streptomycetaceae > Streptomyces > Streptomyces sp. NPDC040545. The sequence continues at coordinate 25,378 of NZ_JBVIWA010000021.1, read as the reverse complement.
GCCTCGGGCCGGGGTCCGTCGTCGTCCACCGCCACCGGCAGCACGCGCAGGCCGAGCGCCGGGACCAGGTCCAGCGCCCCGCCCCATCCCGGGTCCTCGACCGCCACCGCGTCACCCGCCCGCAGATGGGCGGTGAGCACCCGTTCGATGGCGTCCAGCGCGCCCGAGGTCACCGCCACGGGTCCCGGCGGCACCCCGTCGGCGTCGAAGCCGGCCCGGGCCAGTTCCGCGAGCTCCGGGGCGACCGGGTCCGCCCCGTAGAGGGTCGGCGCCTGCCCGTACCGCCGGGCGGCCGCCGCCAGCGGCCCCTCCAGCGCGGGGAGCAGGGATACGTCCGGACTGCCCTCCGCGAGGTCCCGTACGCCTTCCGGCACCACCATGCGCAGCGCGTCCCGGGGCGTGCTCGACGGGCGGGACCGCACCCGGCTGCCGCGCCGCCCGTCGGTTTCGATGACCCCGCGCTCGCGCAGCGTCCGGTAGGCGGCGGCCACGGTGTTGGGGTTCACCCCCAGATCGCCCGCCAGCTCCCGCATCGGCGGCAGCAGTGAACCCGGCGGGAGCGCGCCCGAAGCCACGCCCGCCTCCACGCCGGCGGCGATATCCGCTGCGCGACGCCCTGTGATCCGATAGTCTCCTAGCACAAACACAAGTATGCACTAGTGCAATGGAGTCCGCACCATGACCGCCACGCCTGCCACGGAGACGCCCGGGACGCCGCCCCCGAGGGACGCATCGACCGCGAGCTACGAGCCCACCGACCGCACCGTCCCCAGCCGCTCCCGCGACCGGGCGCGCTACGACCGCGAGACGGTGCACTCAATACTCGACCAGGCCTACGTCTGCCACCTCGGCTTCGTCCGCGACGGCGCGCCCGTGGTCCTGCCCACGCTGTTCGCCCGGGTCGGCGAATCGCTGTACATGCACGGCTCGACCGGCTCCCGCCCGCTGCTCGCGGCCGGCCGCACCGACCCGGGCCTCCCCGTCTGCGTGACCGTGACCCACGTCGACGGACTGGTCCTGGCCCGCTCGGCCTTCCACCACTCGCTCAACTACCGCTCGGTCGTCGTGCACGGCACCGCCCACCAGGTCACCGACGAGGCGGAATGCCGGACGGCCCTGGACGCCATGGTCGACGCCGTCGCCCCGGGCCGCTCCGCCGACACCCGGCCGGCCAACGCCCGGGAACTCGCCGCCACCGCGGTGATCCGCGTGGACCTCGCCGAGGTGTCCGCGAAGATCCGCAGCGGACCGGTGAACGACGACGCCGAGGACCTGGACCTGCCCCACTGGGCGGGCGTGCTTCCGGTGGCCCCGGCGTACGGCACCCCGGTGCCCGCCGCGGACCTGGCCCCCGGCATCGCCGTCCCTGACTACCTCAGCGCGCTCTGAGGGCTGCGCCCCACGGGGGTGGGCGCAGCCACCGGCCGACGGGCCTCCGCCACGATCAGCGCACCCACCGCCGTCAGCAGCAGCAGGGTGCCCAGCACCACGGCGCCGGTCAGCCGCTCCCCGAGCAGCAGGACCGCGATCACCGCCGCGCTCACCGGCTCGATCAGCATGATCACCGACACGGTGGCGGCCCGTACGGCGGCGGCGCCCGTGAAGTACAGCGCGTACGCCAGCGCGGTCGGCACGGTGGCGACGTACACCAGCAGCCAGAGCACCCGGCCGAGGTCGGCGGTGTGCGGCAGCAGTCCCTCCACCGCGGCGAGCGGCAGGAGGCACACCGTGCCGACCGCGACCGACCAGGCGGTGGTCACCAGCGGGTCCCCGCCCGCCCCGCGCTGCCCGAGCCACCGCGCCTGCAGGGTCATCCCCGCGTAGCCGGCGGCCGACAGCAGCGCCCAGCCGACGCCGAGCGGCCGCACCTCACCGCCGCCGCTGCCCAGCACCAGAACGGCGAGCCCGGCCAGCGCCCCCACGACGGCGGCCACGCCACCGCGGCCGAGCCGCTCGCCCATCCAGGACCGGGCCCCCAGCGCGATGATCACGGGCCCGGCGCCGAGGGTGACCACGGTGCCCACCGCGAGGCCGGTCTCGCGCACGGCGGCGAAGTACGCGGCCTGGAAGAGGGTGAAGAGGAGCCCGGTCCCGATCAGCGAAGCCACCGAGGGCCGCACCCGGCCGGCGGCGGGACGGGAGCCGCGTACGGCGAGCACCCCGAGCAGCACAACGAGCCCGCCCGCGCACCGCCAGAAGGACAGGGCGAGCGGGCCGAGGTCACTGGCCAGGAAGAGGAGGGAGGCGGCCGCCCCGGCGGTGCCCCAGGCGGCTCCGGCGACGACGAGGTACAGCAGACTGCGCCCGGCGGCGGGCGAATGGTTCGACACGAGATGTCTCCGCGCATGCGTGAAGGATGAAAGAAGCAGGTCATCGCCTCGCGGGCAGCGCGGACCCGCCCAGGGGCTCCCCGGGCCGGGTACCTGACGTGGTGGCGCCGCCCGCGCTAGGCGGCGGGAGGCGGAAGCACGGTCGAATGCATGACCGCCACACTAACCCTTGCCGGCCGCGGTCGTCTCACGCGCGGGTACGAGCTGGTCGGCCACGGCAGGCACCGGCGGGGCGGCCGGGCGGGAGGACTGCGCGATGAAGGCGCCGCCGAGCACCAGGCCGCCGCCGACGATCTGCCAGGTGGAAAGGTGCTCGCCGAGCAGGATCCAGGCGAACACGGTGGCGACGACCGCCTCCAGGAAGGCCACGACGCCGGCGACCTGGGGCGAGAGCCGGCGCACCGAGACCACGCCAGTCAGGTAGGCGAAGACCGTGGCGACCAGCACCACCCAGGCGAGCAGCACCGGCGCGGGCACCATCGCGCCGCCCACGGAGGCGTCGCCGCCCAGCACCTGCCAGTCCATCTCCCAGGGCCGGGCGATCACGGTCATCACCAGGGCGCCGACGAGCATGCCGTACGCGATCACCCCGAGCGGGTCGGGGGCGTCGTCCCCGTCGGCGCCCTGGTCGGCGAAGACGAAGTAGAAGGCCTGGCAGCAGGCGGCGGCGAGGCCGAAGAGCACGCCGAGCAGGTCCAGGCTCAGCCCGGCCCAGATCTCGACCACGCAGGCCAGTCCGACGACGGCCACGGCCGCGCCCGCGGCGGCGCCGCGCGTCACGGGCTTGCGCTGCACGAAGCGGATGTAGCCGAGCAGGAGCGCCGGGCCCAGGTACTCCAGCAGCAGGGCCACGCCGACGGGGATGCGGGACAGGGAGGCGAAGTAGAAGGCCTGCACACCCGCGACGGCGACCAGCCCGAAGCCCGCGAGCAGCGCGGGCCTGCGTAGCACGAGGTCACGGTGGCGCCAGGCCAGCGGGGACAGTACGAGAGCTGCCCCGGCCACCCTGAGCCAGACCATGTGGAGGGGGTCCAGACCCGCCTCGATCAGCGGCTTCGCCGCCACTCCGGAACCACCGAACGCGAACGCCGAGACGAGGGCGAGGCCCAGTCCGGCATTTCTCCCTGACGCTTGCATCCAGCCATCATGACAGGGCGGGTCAGGAGCGTCACGGGGATGACACCTGTTGAGACGGAGTCGAGATCACACCCCGTGGGCGCCGGCAATATCTGACAGGTCGTCAGTATTGAATGTTCCGCCCGCCGGGGCTACGTTCCGCCGCACGTACCCGACGAGAAGGGGTGGTCGCATGGCTGAAGTCACCGCGGAATCACGCATCGAGGCGTCCGCCGCGCAGCTCTGGTCCCAGCTGACGGACTGGGACGCGTACGGGCAGTGGAGCATGACCCACACGAACTTCCCCAAGGGCGGACCCGAGACCCTCGCGGTCGGCGCCACCTTCACGGAGAACATGAAGATGATGGGCTTCCCGGCCGAGGTCCTCTGGACCGTCTCGGAGCTGGAGGCCGAGCGCCTCTTCGCCATCACCGGCAAGGGCCCGATGGGGGTGGCGGTCCTCACCCGGTACACCCTGATCCCGGACGGCGAGGCCACCACGGTCCGCATCGACGGCGAGTTCACCGGGGCCGCCGTCTCCCTGATGGCCGGCAAGCTCAAGGACTCGGCCACCGCCGCGCTGAACGAGTCGCTGCGCAAGCTGGCCGGCCTGGTCGTCTGACCGCCGGGCCGCCCACGCCGCCCTCGCCGCCTTCGCCGCCTTCGCCGCCCTCGCCGCCACACCACACACGAAGGCGCGCCCCGCGAGACGAACTCGCGGGGCGCGTCGCTGCGTGCCGTCGCATGCCGGGGCCGGCCGGGCTCAGTGCTCGTCGGCCAGGATCAGGTAGAGCTTCTTGCGGGCGTCGTTGATGACCCCGAGCGCCTTCTCCCGCTGCTGGGGCGAGCCGGTCTTGAAGACCTGCCCGAAGGCTTCCATCAGACCGAAGCCGGCCGTCCGGACCTCCTGCATCGCCTCGAAGTCGAAGCCGCGCCCGGCGTCCGCCCAGGGAGCGTCCGGGCCCGACTCGGCCTCGGCGCGGCCGGCGTCGGTGAGCGTGAAGAGCTTCTTGCCGCCTTCGCTCGCGTTACTGATCAGCCCCTCGTCCTCGAGCAGCTGCAGGGTCGGGTAGACCGAGCCCGGGCTGGGCTTCCAGGCCCCGCCGCTGCGCTCGCCGATCTCCTGGATCATCTCGTAGCCGTGCATCGGCCGGTCGGCGAGCAGCGCCAGGATCGAGGCGCGCACATCGCCGCGCCGGGCCCGGCCCCGCGGTCCCCCGCGTCCGCCGCGGCCACCGAAGGGGCCTCCGCCGAAGGGCGGCCCGAACGGGCCGAAGGCGGCGCGCCGCCCCTTGAAACCCTCCCGACGATCGGGCCCGCAGTGGTCGTGGCCCCGTCCGTGGTCATGCCCGTGGTCGTGTCCGTGCTGTCCGTGTGAACGCATGTCTGCGCTCCTTCCGTCACGTTGTCGTTGCTTCATCGGTTGTCCGATGTCTCCACTATCGGCGACGCCTCGCGATGTGTCAACGATATATCGGAACACGTCGGTGACAGTCGCCCGGAGCGCACGCCTTGGTGTGTTCGCGCCGATGTGGACGGGGCGATCTTTCTGACGCGCACTGGGCTCGGTCCCGGTGGATACGCACGCCAAAGCGCCACGGCTGCGGTCATAGCGGCGGTCGGCGCGGCTCTCGCCCGATCGCAGTACGCCCGTGCCGTGCGCCCGGCGATCGGGTACACCTGCCGGGTGCAGGCCGGCCGTGCACCGGGCGGATCACCGGCATGGACGTGCCACGCCTTCAACTGCGCTCAGGACGTGGCCGTGGTCAAGACGATCGAATACCGGGTCCGCCTCGGGGGAGGCCCGGACCGTGGTCCGTCGCCCTGGCTGGACAGGGACGATGCCGCCAGGGCCTGTGCCGCGCGGGGACTGACCGATCACGAGGACCTGTGGCTCGACCTGATCGGGGCCGGTCGGCCGGTTCCCGGCCCCCGCGACCGGGCCAGTCACCCCGGATTGGCCTTTGTCGACGATCAAGAAATCGCCCTACCGTCGGGGCATGCGCATCCGAATCGTCGACGCCTTCACCGACCGCCCCTTCCACGGGAACCCCGCCGCAGTCCTGCTCCTCGACAGCGCGTTCCCGCCGGACGCCTGGCTCCAGCAGGTCGCGTGCGAGATGAACCTCTCCGAGACCGCCTTCGCCCACCCCCTGCCGCCCGGCGGGGACGCCGACTGGGCGCTGCGCTGGTTCACCCCGGCAGCCGAGGTCGACATGTGCGGCCACGCCACGCTGGCGACCGCGCACGTACTGGCCACCGGCGGGCTCGCCACGGGACGGATCCGCTTCTCCGCGCGCTGCGGCATCCTCACCGCCGAGACCGCCGAGGACGGCACGATCACCATGGACTTCCCGACGTCCTCGCTCACCCCGGTGCCGGCGCCGCCCGCCGTGGGCCACGCGCTCGGCGGCCCCCCGATCCTCTCCGTGCACGACACTGCCGACCACATCGGTGACCTCGTCGTCGAGCTCGCCGACGAGAAGACCGTCCGCGAGCTGGAGCCGGACCACGCGGCCCTGCGCGCCTTCGCCCGGCGGGGGGTGATCGTCACCGCGCCCGCCGAGGATCCCTCCCTCGGGTACGACTTCGTCTCGCGCGGCTTCTTCCCCGCCTTCGGGATCGACGAGGACCCGGTCACCGGAAGCGCCCACACCGCGCTCGCCCCGTTCTGGGCGCAGCGGCTGGGCCGTACCGAGCTGACCGGCCTCCAGGGCGGTGCGCGGCGCGGTCTCGTACGGGTGACCCTGGCGGGCGACCGCACCCTGCTGACCGGCCGGGCCGTCACCGTCGTCGACGGCGAGCTCCTCGCGTCCCCGTCCGGGGCCGGACAGGCGGGGTGACCACGGGGCACGGACGCGGGCACCGGGCCGGGCCGGGCCGGCCGGGCAGCAGGGCCGGCTCAGCCCGGGGACCCGCCCCCGTCGCCGTTGCGCCCGGCGTCCACCTTCGACCGCGCCTTCGCATCCGCCTTCGCGCGTGCGGCACTGCGCCGCTTCTCCTCCTGCTCCGCCCAGGCGGCCGAGTCGATCCGCTTGCGGTAGACCTGCCCCGGCTCCGCCGCGCCCAGGTGCACCGTCCATCCCCACAGGCCGGCCGACACGAGGAACAGGACGCCCGCCACCCCCAGGTAGGAGGCGATCTCCTCGGACTCGGAGAGGCCCTCCTCGTGCATGAAGCCGGGTACGCCGGTGATCAGCGCGTTCACCCACCACGCGAGCGCCAGGTTGAACAGGACGAGGGAGACCCAGTAGCCGACCCGCACGCTCTTCGCCGGGCCGCTCAGTTCCCCCAGCAGCAGGATGCGCCGCAGCGAGACCGGCCCCGTCCGGTGGCGGCCGCCCGTGTTCTCCTTGGCCCGGCGCACCGAGGCGTAGCACTCGTCCAGCCAGCGCCCCGGGTCCGGGTCCGGCGGCGGGGAGTCGGTGGGCGCCAGCTGCTTGGCCTGGATCCAGCCCGAGAGGAACTGGATCTCCAGCTGGGCCTTCTCCAGCCGCCTGCGGTAGCGGTGGTCGGTGCTGCGTGCCTCGCGGCGGTCCCGGATGAGGAGGCTGATGCCGCCCACCAGGCCGGTGACCACGGGCACGAGGAAGGGCGCGAACGGTACCAGTGTGTCCACAACAGCCACCGGGCGCGCCTCCTCACTCGCCCCAGGGTCGCACCGCTGCGGCGTCCGCCCCCGCCCGGAAGGTCCGATCGGGTGGGGCCCCGGGTCACGGCGTCGGCAGCCAGCCCACCTTGCCCGCGAGCAGGGCGTACCCGCCGAAGGCCACGATGTCGAGGAGCGCGTGCGCGACGACGAGCGGTCCCACCCGGCCCCAGCGCCGGTAGGCGAGGACGAAGACGACGCCCATCACCACGTTGCCGATGAAGCCGCCGATGCCCTGGTAGAGGTGGTACGAGCCGCGCAGCACCGAACTGGCCAGCAGCGCGGCCATCGGCGACCAGCCCAGCTGGCCGAGCCGGCGCAGCAGGTAGGCCAGCACGATGACCTCCTCCACCACGGCGTTCTGCAGCGCGGAGAGGATCAGTACGGGGAACTTCCACCAGACGTCGGGGAGCGCCTCCGGCACCACCGTGAGGTTGAAGCCGGTGGCCCGGGCGCCCAGGTAGAAGGCCAGCCCGGCGCTGCCGATGCCGGCCGCGACGAGGGCGCCCCGGCCCAGGTCCCACCAGGGCCGGGTGCGGTCGAAGCCCAGCACCCGGAGCCCGGGGGCGCCTTCGCGGGTCAGCAGGTGCGCCACCAGCAGTACGGGTACCAGGGCGCTCGCGATGCCGAACAGCTGCCAGGCGAGGTCCAGCCAGGGCCGGCCCGGGGCGTAGGAGCCGTTGAGCGTGGCCGCCTGGTCCTTGAGACCGCCGGGCTTGGTGAGCGAGCCGATGAAGCTGATCAGCGCCGAGACCCCGCTCGCGCCCAGCGACAGCGCGAGGACGAGCAGCGTCTCGGTGCGCAGCAGGCTCCGCCGCCCGTCCTCGTCCCGTTCCACGAACACCGGCTCCGGCTCCGTCCGCACGCCCGACTCCGTCCTGCCATCCCGTTGCGACCACCCCATACTGCCTCCTCACCGGACCGGGAGGATCACTGCGGGGCTCGCACCGGGATCACCGGACGGCGGCGGACGGCGGACAGCGGATAAACGGACGGCGGACAAACGGACGGACGGCGGCGCGGGGCCCGCGGCCGGTCAGCGCACGACGGGCGCCGGGACGCTCACCTCCTCCGTCAGTCCGACCGGCCAGGTGTGCACCGGGTCGCCCTTGTGCATCAGCTCGGTGTACCGCCGGGTCGTCGCGGCCAGCGCCTCGTCCCGCTCCAGTCCGGCGGCGAGCGCCCGGTGGTAGGTGTCCACCTGCCAGGTCGCCCCGTTCACCCGGCGCCGGCAGCGCTCCTCGATGATGCCGAGGTAGTGGTCCCGGTCCGCGGGCTCGATGCCCCAGGCGTCCAGCCCCGCCGCCGCCATCGGCAGCAGCTCGTCCAGGACCAGCCGTACGGCGGGCACGCTCGCGAGCCCCCCGGCCCGGCCCCGGCGCGGCCACCGCAGCCGCGCGTCGATCCCGTACCGGCAGGCCGCGTCGAAGTTCGCCTCCGCCTCGGCGAAGGGCAGCCGGGTCCACACCGGGCGCGGTTCGTCCGCGAGGGTGCGTACGAGTCCGTAGTAGAAGGCGGCGTTGGCGACGACGTCGGCGACCGTCGGTCCGGCCGGCAGCACCCGGTTCTCCACCCGCAGGTGCGGCACCCCGTCGGCGACCCCGTACACGGGCCGGTTCCACCGGTAGACGGTGCCGTTGTGCAGGACCAGCTCCTGCAGTCCCGGTACCCCGCCCTCGGCGAGCACCCGCAGCGGCTCCTCCTCGTCGCAGATCGGCAACAGGGCGGGGAAGTAGCGGACGTTCTCGGCGAAGAGCTCGTACGCCGAGTCCACCCACCGCTCCCCGAACCAGGTGCGCGGCCGCACGCCCTGGGCCTGGAGCTCGGGCGGCCGGGTGTCGGTGGCCTGCGTGAACAGCGGCGGCCGCGACTCCCGCCACAGCTCACGCCCGAACAGGAAGGGCGAGTTGGCGCCGACGGCTATCTGCACCGCGGCCACGGCCTGCGCCGCGTTCCACACCGCCGAGAAGCGGGCCGGGGTCACCTGCAGATGCAGCTGTACGGAGGTGCAGGCGGCCTCCGGCACGATCGACCCGGAGGTCCAGATCAGCCGTTCGACGCCGTCGATGTCGAGCGTGAAGTCCTCCCCGCGCATCATCAGGATCTGCTCGTTGAGCAGCGAGTAGCGGTCCACCGCCGAAAGGTTCGCGGTGACCAGGTCCGCGCGGGAGATCGTCGGCAGAATACCGATCATCACCACGCCGGCGTCGATCTCCGCGGCCTGCCGGTGGGCATAGCCCAGCCCTGCGCTGAGTTCCTCGGCGAGCTGGTCGAAAACCCGGCCGCCGAGCCGGTGCGGAAGGACGTTCACCTCCAGATTGAACATTCCGAGCTCGGTCTGGAAATCGGGGCTCGCAATCCGCTCCAGCACCTGTGCATTCAGCATTCTCGGCAACCCGTCGGCACCCGCGAGATTCAGCTCGATCTCCAGTCCCATCATGTTCTTCGGGCGATCGAACCTCTTCTCCTCCAGGAGCCGCTCCAGTCCCTCCAGACACTCGTGAAGCTTCCTTCGATACCGCTGCCGATCGGACAGGTCGAATCCGCCTGCCACGACCTTCTCCCCCATCGAAGCGTCCCTCCTCGAGTGGGCCTGGCCCGGAACAACCCAGGCTCGCGTTACGGTCGATGATGCCCCGGCAGCGTGATCCATAACGCGCGGGGGGCGTGCGTGACGAGGAGCGCGCGCCGGTTTGGCCGAAGGGCGCTTCGGCACATTCACGTGGCAAGTCGCGGTATGCAAATTCCGCTTAGACTTTGCCTCGTTCGGATAACCGACGCTTTCCAGCCGAGCCCCCGTCCGGTAACCTCCGAGGTCAGCGCGACATGTTCGCGTGCATGCGGCATGAATGCCATGTCAGCGGGTCCGGTAAGCGCCTTGCCGGCAATAGGCGGGACAGCTAGCCGAAACACTGCGTGAACACATGTCGTATAAACTCCGCAAACGAGGCAGAGAGTTGGCGCGCGGCCATTGCCCCTCGGCCCCCCTCTGGCCCCAGAATGCGAGTCCGCACCTGCCCCCGTTCCACCGGTCTCCCAAGTGAGAGGCGACCCACCATGCCGCTGCATGTCCCTCCGGCTCCCGCGCCCGCCCTGCGCAGCGTCCTCGCGGCACTCGGTTCCCCCACCGCCGTCCACGAGGCGCACACCCCGGCCCTGCGCGCGAACCAGGGGCCGCTCACCCCCGAACTCCCGCTTCCGGTCCACGTCCTCGACCGGCTGGGCATGTCCAACCTCGCGGCCGGCGGCAGGCCGCCGCGCAGCCGGCTCACGGGCTGGCGGTTCCTGATCCGCAGCGGGGACCGCTACATCGCGGCGGCCGACACCCGGCTGACCGCCGACGGCTGGGTCTTCTCCCATTTCTTCGAGGGCCCCTATGTCGCGGCCACCGAACGCGCCCTGCGCCAGGCGGAATCCCTCACCACCGGCTACCAGCCCCGGCTGCTGTCGGTCCCGGAGCTCTACATGCTGACCCTGTGGCTGCACGGGGCGGTGGGCGCGGACGCCGCCGCCGGGCTGCCGGCCGGCGAGGACCTGCTGGTGCCCCTGGCCCCGGCCCCGCCCGGCATCGCCGCGTACCGGCCGCATCCGGTCTCCGAGCTGCTGCCCGTACTGACCCGCCGGCTGACCCCGGCGCCGACGGCGGCGCCCCCCTCCCTGGCCGCGCCCGCCGCCTGACCCGAATCACCCACTCGGCCTAGTCCACCCGGGCCAGTCGCGAACCATCCGAAATGACAGGGGAGTTGACCTGAACCGCCCGCACGAGTGATGCGTCATCAATCTGTGAGGACAGCTGCCGGGAAATACCTGCGAAGCGGCTGTCATGGGGGAAGACTGATGACACGCTCCCCGCGGGTGCGGGGATGACCCAGGGGGACGGCCATGAATCACGCATCGAGCCGTAGCACACAGACCACACCGCAGCGAAAGAACGCATCCATGTGCCAGCACCAGCCAGCCTGCCCGTCAGCCGAATCCGCCGACCGGGAGGCCGCACGCCCGGTGGCCAACCACCCGGAGCAGGGCTGGAGCCTGCTGTGCAATGGTGTCCTGCTCTTCGAGGACACCGGTGAACTGCTGCCGGACGGCCAGATCATCGCCCCGCACCGCCCGCTCGCGGCGGCCTAGGCGATCGAGCTGTCCGGCCGGCCGTGACGAACGGCGAAGGGGCCGGTCCGGGAGAGTCTCCCGGACCGGCCCCTTGTTCATGTCGTACGACCGTCATACGGCGCCCGTACGACGCGGAACACCTCAGGCGTCGTACTCGTCCAGCGGCGGGCAGGAGCACACCAGGTTCCGGTCACCGAACGCACCGTCGATGCGGCGCACCGGCGGCCAGTACTTCTCGGCGGCAGAGACCCCGCCCGGGAAGACGGCCTCGTCGCGGGTGTACGGGTGGTTCCACTCGCCGCCCAGCGCCGCCGCGGTGTGCGGGGAGTTCGCCAGCGGGTTGTCGTCCACCGGCCACTCGCCGCCCGCGACCCGCTCGATCTCGCCGCGGATGGCGATCATCGCGTCGCAGAAGCGGTCGATCTCGGCGAGGTCCTCGGACTCCGTCGGCTCGATCATCAGCGTGCCTGCGACCGGGAAGGACATGGTCGGCGCGTGGAAGCCGTAGTCGATCAGGCGCTTGGCGATGTCGTCCACGCTCACGCCCGTGGCCTTCGACAGCGGCCGCAGGTCGATGATGCACTCGTGCGCGACCAGGTTGCCCGGGCCGGTGTAGAGCACCGGGTAGTGCGGCTCCAGGCGCTTGGCGATGTAGTTGGCGCCGAGCACCGCCACCTGGGTGGCGCGCTTGAGGCCCTCGCCGCCCATCAGGCGCACGTACGACCACGAGATCGGCAGGATGCCCGCCGAACCCCACGGAGCGGCCGAGATCGGGCCGACGCCCGTCTCCGGGCCCGCGGTCGGCTGGAGCGGGTGGTTCGGCAGGTACGGGGCCAGGTGGGCCCGGACACCGACCGGGCCGACGCCCGGACCGCCGCCGCCGTGCGGGATGCAGAAGGTCTTGTGCAGGTTCAGGTGCGAGACGTCGCCGCCGAAGTGACCCGGCTTGGCCAGGCCCACCAGGGCGTTCAGGTTGGCTCCGTCGACGTAGACCTGGCCGCCGGCCTCGTGCACCTGGGCGCAGATGTCGGCGACGTGCTCCTCGAACACACCGTGCGTGGAGGGGTACGTGATCATCAGCACGGCGAGCTCGTCGCGGTGCTGCTCGATCTTGGCGCGCAGGTCGGCCGCGTCCACCTCGCCGTCGTCGGCGGTCTTGACGACGACGACCTTCATGCCGGCCATCACGGCGCTGGCGGCATTGGTGCCGTGCGCGGAGGACGGGATCAGGCAGACGGTGCGCTGCTCGTCGCCGTTGGCCCGGTGGTAGGCGCGGACGGCCAGCAGGCCGGCGAGCTCACCCTGGGAGCCGGCGTTCGGCTGGATGGAGACCTTGTCGTAGCCGGTCACCTCGCAGAGACGTTCCTCCAGCTCGTTGATGAGCGTGAGGTAGCCCTCGGCCTGCTCCACCGGCGCGAAGGGGTGCAGCTGACCGAATTCGGGCCAGGTCACCGGCTCCATCTCGGTGGTCGCGTTGAGCTTCATGGTGCAGGAGCCCAGCGGGATCATGCCGCGGTCCAGCGCGTAGTCCTTGTCCGAGAGCTTGCGCAGGTAGCGCAGCATCGCGGTCTCGGAGCGGTGCTGGTGGAAGACCGGGTGCGTCAGGTACGCGTCCGAGCGCAGCAGGCCCTCGGGCAGCGTGTCGGCCGTGGTCGCGTCCAGCGCCTCGATATTCGCGGCGGAGCCGGGGACACCGAAGGCGGCCCAGACGGCCTCGATGTCGGCGCGCAGGGTGGTCTCGTCGCAGGCGACGGAGACGAGGTCGGCGTCGACCTGGAACAGATTGACCCCGCCCTCGCGGGCAGCGGCGACGACCTCGGCGGCACGGCCCGGCACGCGGGCGGTGATCGTGTCGAAGTACGAGCCGTGCACGATCTCGATCCCGCCGGCCGTCAGACCGGCGGCGAGCAGGGTGGCGTAGCGGTGGGTGCGGCTCGCGATCGTCCGCAGGCCGTCCGGGCCGTGGTAGACGGCGTACATGCCGGCCATGACGGCGAGCAGCACCTGCGCGGTACAGATGTTGCTGGTGGCCTTCTCACGGCGGATGTGCTGCTCACGGGTCTGCAGCGCGAGGCGGTACGCCTTGTTGCCGTCCGCGTCCACGGAGACACCGACGAGGCGGCCGGGCAGGGAGCGGGCGTGCTTGTCCTGGACGGCCATGTAACCGGCGTGCGGTCCGCCGAAGCCCATCGGGACGCCGAAGCGCTGGGTGGTGCCGACGGCGATGTCCGCGCCGAGCGCACCCGGGGAGGTGAGCAGGGTCAGCGCGAGCAGGTCCGCGGCGACTGCGACGACGGCGCCGAGCTCGTGCGCCTGGTCGATGACCGGCTTGATGTCCCGGACGGCACCGGAGGCACCCGGGTACTGGACCAGGACACCGTAGATGCCGCGCTCGGCGACCTCGGCCGGGATGCCGGCGGAGAGGTCGGCGACGACGACCTCGATGCCGATCGGCTCGGCGCGGGTTTCGATGACGGCGATGGTCTGCGGCAGCGCGTCGGCGTCCACCAGGAAGACGTTGCCCTTGGACTTGCCCACGCGTCGCGCCAGGGTCATGGCCTCGGCGGCCGCGGTGCCCTCGTCGAGCAGCGAGGCGCCCGAGGTCGGCAGCCCGGTCAGCTCGGCGACGACCGTCTGGAAGTTCAGGAGCGCTTCGAGGCGGCCCTGGGAGATCTCCGGCTGGTAAGGCGTGTACGCCGTGTACCAGGCCGGGTTCTCCATGACGTTGCGGAGGATCACCGGCGGCGTGAAGGTCCCGTAGTAGCCGAGACCGATCATCGGGGTGAGGACCTGGTTGCGGTCGGCGAGCGAGCGCAGCTCGGCCAGCACCTCGGCCTCGGTACGTGCCTCGGGCAGGTCGAGCGCCTCGGCGGTCTTGATCACATCCGGGACCGCGGCAGCGGTCAGTTCGTCCAGGGAGCCGTAGCCCACCTGGGCGAGCATCTTCGCCTGCGCCTCGGCATCCGGGCCGATGTGGCGCTGTTCGAAGGGGATGCCTCGCTCCAGCTGGGAGAGCGGAATGCGGTTGGCGGTCATGTACGGAGGCCTCCTGGTCGTATGACCTGCGAGGGGCACCACGGCGCGGGCACCCGGACGGCCTCCCCCTCTGTCATCTGCACCTGAGAGTTTCACCGGAATCACGGGGGTCTCCCGAGAGATCCGGCTTTCACCGTCGGTGAGGAGGGGGACCGGCACTGCGCGCCCGGTACCCGCCCTGCTTTCCAGAGTGGCCTCGTCCGTGCGGTACGTATGCCTGAGAGATTCCGGGGAGGATTTGCTCCTTCGGCGCCTCCGTCTTGCTCACTCGGAGGACTCTCCCGCACAGGGTCGACAGCCGTTCACCAGCGTACCAGCGAGGATCTGGCCCCTCCCCGAGTGGCCTCCGCTGCGGATATGCACTTCTGTAGTCATTACGGAGCAGTTGCGACCTTTTGGAGGGACCGTGCAGACCGACATCGATCCGCGCAGCCTGATCGGCCGCAAGGCGTTCGACCGCAATGGCACCAAGATCGGCACGATCGACGAGGTCTACCTCGACGACGCCACGGGCGTCCCGGAGTGGGCCGCGGTCCGGACGGGGCTCTTCAGCCGGGACGCCTTCGTCCCGCTGGAGCCGAGCGAGCTGGTGGGCGACACCCTGCGGGTGCCCTTCGAACGCGCCCTCATCAGGGACGCCCCGGACTTCGGTGTCGGGCGCCACCTCTCCCCCGAACAGGAGCTGCAGCTCTACCACCACTACGGCCTGGACACGACCCTGCCGTCGGACATCAACCGCGACTTCGGCCGCCTGGCGGGCGACGAGAGCTAGGCCGCCCCTTTCGGACTTGGGCCGTCCCCCACCAGCGGCAGCGGATCGGACGGCTCCAGCTCGGGATCGTCCACCCGGAAGGTCCGCACCCGGCCGGGCTCCGATCCGGGCTGCTCGAACCGCACGGTCACCCGCCCGACCCCGCTGCCCTGCACCCATCCGGGGCCGTACACGGCATGCCGTACGTCGCTCCCGGCCGCCCAGCGCCGTTCGGGGGCCTGCTCCGGCTCTCCGGGCGGCCCAGCGGCCTCCTGGGCGCCCTCGGCCGCCGCCTCGGCGGCACCGGCCGCCACCGCAACCCCGCCGGCCCCGTCCGTCCGCTCCGCGCCGTCGGTCCCGTCCGTCCTGTCCGTCCTGTCCGAGCCGCCGGTCCCGGCCGCCCCGTCCGGCTCAGCGGCGAGCGACTGCGCGAACAGGTCCTCCTGCGTGTAGTCCGCCAGCCCGCTCACCCCCACTCCCAGCAGCCGCACCCCACCCGTGGTGTCCACGCCCTCCAGCAGCCGCGCCGCCGCCTCACGCACCACCGCCGGGTCGTCCGTGGGCCCCCGCAGGGTCTCGGACCGGGTCAGCGTGGAGAAGTCGTACCGCCTGACCTTGAGCACGATCGTGCGCCCCGAGTGCCCCGAGTCCCGCAGCCGCTGCACGCACCGGTCGGCGAGCCGCTGCACCTCGCCGCGGATCCGTACCCGGTCGTGCAGGTCCACGTCGAAGGTGTCCTCGACGGACACCGACTTCGCGTCCCGCTCCGCGACCACCGGCCGGTCGTCCAGCCCGAGCGCCATCCGGTACAGCCCGGCACCGGCCGAGCGGCCGACCATCCGGACCAGCTCGTCCTCCCCGGCCTCCGCCAGTTCCCCCACCGTGGTGATCCCGGCCCGGCGCAGGTGCTCGCCCGTGGCCGGCCCCACCCCGGGCAGCGTCCGTACCGACATCGGCGCGAGCAGCTCGCGCTCCGTCCCCGGCTCGATCAGCAGCAGGCCGGCCGGCTTGGCCTCCTCGGAGGCCACCTTGGCCAGCATCTTCGACCCGGCCAGCCCCACCGACCCGCTGAGCCCCGTGGCGGCCCGGATGCCGGCCCGCAGCCGCTCCCCCGTCTCCCGCGCGCTGCGCGAGTCGAAGGCCACCCCGCCCGCCTCCAGGTCCACGAAGGCCTCGTCCAGGCTCAGGGGCTCCACCAGGGGCGACAGTTCCCGGAGCATGGCCATCACCACGTCGCTGACCTGGCGGTAGAGGGTGAAGCGGGGGATCAGGTACGCGCCGTTCGGGCAGAGCCGCCGCGCCTGCCCCATCGGCATCGCGGAGTGCACCCCGAACCGCCTGGCCTCGTACGAGGCCGTGGCGACGACCCCGCGCGGCCCGAGGCCGCCGACGATGACGGCCTTGCCCCGCAGGCTCGGCTTCGACGCCTGCTCCACGGAGGCGTAGAAGGCGTCCATGTCCAGGTGCAGGATGGTCGGCGCGGCTCTCACAGCCCGATGCTGCCCTACGCCACTGACAATCCCCCGGTCCGGGTCAGACGGCCCGGTTGCGGCGGGCGGCCAGCTCGTCCGTCGGGTTGTGCCGCACCAGGGTCTCGCCCGTGTCCACGCGCTCCCCGTGCAGCTGCGACAGCGCGCTCTCGACGTCGCGCCACACCACGCCCACGGCGATGCCGAAGACGCCCTGCCCGCCCTGGAGCAGGCTCACGACCTGGTCCGGCGAGGTGCACTCGTACACGGTGGCACCGTCGCTCATCAGCGTCATCCGTTCGAGGTCCGAGAACCCGCGGTCCTGCAGGTGCTGGACCGCCGTGCGGATGTTCTGCAGCGCCACCCCGGTGTCCAGGAAGCGCTTGACGGTCTTGAGGACCACGACGTCGCGGAAGCTGTAGAGCCGCTGCGTCCCCGCCCCATAGGCGGCCCGCACGCTGGGCTCCACCAGCCCGGTCCGGGCCCAGTAGTCGAGCTGCCGGTAGGTGATGCCGGCCGCGGCGCAGGCCGTCGGCCCGCGGTATCCGATCTGCTCGGGCTCCGGGTCCGCGCCCACCGGTCCGACCGGCGTCGACTCCGGCTGACGGCGCGCGGACCCGACCGCACCGCCGCGCAGCGGGTACGGCCCAGCCTCACTCCGTGCGGGGGTGCCCCCGGTCGTACCGTCGCCCGTGATCCTCACGCCGACCCTCCGTCCTTGACCTGCCCACCTTGAAGGTAGGCAGTCACCAGGGGTGCGTCAACGATCGCCACACTCGGCACGCCGAGTGATAATCACCCTGAGAGTGGTTTCCCGTATCCCTTTAGGGGGAAAGGCTAATCGAATGGCCTGAAGATCCCCGAGGGCGACGCGGCCGACACCTCATTGCGGGCCGGTGCCGAAGTCCTCCGGTGAGATCTGGTCGAGGAACTCGCGGAACTTCTCCACCTCGTCCTCCTGCTCGTCCGGAATGGCGATTCCGGCGTCGTCCAGCACGCCGTCACTGCCGTAGATCGGCGTCCCCGTCCGCAGGGCGAGGGCTATGGCGTCGGAAGGACGCGCACTCACCTCGACCCCGCTGGCGAAGACGAGCTCCGCGTAGAAGACGCCCTCCCGCAGATCCGTGATCCGGACCTCGGTGAGCTCCTCGCCGATCGCCTCCAGCACGTCCTTGAACAGGTCGTGCGTCAGCGGTCGGGCAGGGGCCATCCCCTGCTGCGCGAAGGCAATGGCGGTCGCCTCCCCTGGACCGATCCAGATGGGGAGGTACCGGTCGCCTCCCACTTCACGCAGGAGCACGATCGGTTGGTTGGAGGGCATTTCCACCCGGACACCCACAACGTCGAGCTCGTTCACACAGCAACCCTAGGACCTGCTCGGCAGGTTTGGGTAGTCGGGCCCCCCACCTCAGGGCAGCCGGACCCCGAGAGCGGTCTGTACGAGCGCCTCGTGGAGCCGTACGGAAAGCCCCGCGAGCTCCTTGAGGGTGGCCTCCGCATGAGCCCTGGTCTGCGGGTTGCGGTGTCGGCGCAGCGGTGCCACGACCTGCTCCACCAGCCCCGCCTCGCGGTCCGCGGCGGCCTTCATCGCACGCAGGTGCCGCGGCTCCAGCCCGAAACGGCCCAGGTCGGCCACCAGCCGGGCCACCGTGACCGCCTCGGCGTCGAATCCGCCGTCCGTGCCCTCGGCCAGCAGCCCGTACGACTCCCACTCGACCAGCTGTACCTCGTCCACCCCGGCGGCCGCGAGGAGCTCGGCCCGGCCCACCCGGGCCACGGTGGCCCGTTCCCGTCCCACTTCGCCGTAGACGGCCGCCGGTCCGGCGGGGTCGGCGGAGTCCCCGTGCGCGGTGGGCGCCGGGATGCGGATCTGCTCCCCGCGGGCGAGCGCGTCGAGCTGCTCGCGAATGACCTTCAGCGGCAGGTAGTGGTCACGCTGCAGACGCAGGATCCGAGCGAGCCGCTCCACGTCCTCGGTGCTGAACTTGCGGTATCCCGAAGGTGTGCGCCGGGGCTCGACGAGCCCCTCCGCCTCCAGAAAACGGATCTTCGAGATGGTGACTTCGGGGAACTCGTCACGCAGCGTGGCGAGCACCGTGCCGATGCTCACCAGCCGCCCGGCCGGGCCGGCGGTGCCGGCGGTGCCACTTCGCGGGGCACCGCCGGTCGGGGTACGCAGCATGGAACCTTCCCTAAAAGGGTCAGATGCCCCGCAGGCTCGCGTAGAAGACCAGCCGGTACTTGCCGATCTGCACCTCGTCGCCGTTCTGCAGGGCGACGGAGTCGATCGGTTCACGGTTCACGTACGTGCCGTTGAGGCTGCCGACATCGGCGACGGTGAAGCCACCCTCCTGGCTCCTGCGGAACTCGACATGGCGCCGGGAGACGGTGACGTCGTCCAGGAAGATGTCGCTCTGCGGGTGGCGGCCGGCCGTGGTCAGCTCACCGTCCAGCAGGAAACGGCTCCCGGAGTTGGGACCGCGCCGCACGATGAGCAGAGCGGAACCGGGGGGCAGCGCTTCCACCGCGGCCTGCGCCTCGGGGGACAGCGAGGAGGACGACACGTGCGGTTGTCCCGACACCTCGGCCTCGTAGGCCTCGAGGCCCGAGATCGAGATCGTGGACGTGGTCTCCGAGGCACGCTCCGGCGTCAGACCCGCCCGCAGCGGCGCACCGCAGTTCGAGCAGAACCGACTGGCCGCATCGCTGCGGTGTCCGCACCTGCTGCAAATCTGCTCGGCCGACATGGACGGCTCCTCGCGCCGCGGATGCCCCGCGGATGCATTGGTGGCATACGGGTCGGGGGCAAACCCTCCACCCGCACTTGAGGTTGATGGTTCACCGAAACCTATGCGTCCGGTACCAGCAGGGTCAACAGCCGACGCGCCGGGGGCACCGGAAACCTCACCCGCTCCGGCGACCTCGTCGCGGAAGAGCGGCCGGTCGCCCTGCCCTTCCACATCGCCGTGCCCGGCGCGGTGCCGTGCCGCGCCGCCTTCCTCACGGTTCTTCTTGCCGAACAACTTCTCAAACAACTTCACGGGCGATTCCCCTTGACCTAAACAGACCCGCCCGTGGGGCAGGACGAACTCCGAATGCAGACACCTGCCGACCCGGACATTCTCACAACGTCCGTAACCACCAGACAGTTTCCACCACGCACCGCGACTTCGGTGCGCCGACCCCCCGCAGGCATCAGCCCGCGTGGGACGCTCCACTCATCACTCCGATTCATCACGATGACGACCGAGCGTAGTCAGGCTGCTTCGCAGCCCGCAAGGCATCCACAACGATCTTCGCCGACCGTGTGACGGCGACGGTGGCCTGCTCCTTCTCCAGCGTCTGGACGACACCGCCCGGAATGTTCAGCGCGGGCTCCAGATCCTGGGGCTTGCCGATCACCTTGAACTCATAGGGTTGTGTGATCTTCTTACCGTCGATGGCGACCCCGCCGTTCTCGTCCGAGAAGTACGAGCCCGCCACGATGCGCACACCGTTGATCTGAATCGCCTCGGCCCCGGCCGCCCGCAGCTCCTGAAGCGTGTCCAGCAGCTGGTCGGACTGCACCTGACCCGTGGGATCCGTGATCTTCAGCGTGATGCCGGGCCCCTGGGCTGCCACCGTACCGGCCAGGATGCCGAGTTGGCGTTCCTTCTCGACGGTCTGCCTGCGGGCCTCCTCGGCCTGGTTGGAGCTGTTCTCCAGCTCCTTGCGCTGGTCCTCCAGCTGCTGCTTCTCGTCCTCCAGGCGCTTGGTCCGCCCGTCGAGCTCGTCGAGGATCCGTACGAGGTCCTCCTGGCGGGCTCCGCGCAGCGCGCTGGAGTCGCTGTTGGAGCGGACCTGGATCGCCAGACCCAGCCCCAGGACGAACAGCAGCAGCGCCACGATCAGTTGGGCCCGGCTCACCCGCGGCGGCCACAGCCCGGCCGCGAGCCGCTGCCGGCCGGTCTCCTCGGGCTGCCCCGGCGCCTCCTCGACCGCCTCCGACGGCTCCGGCGGCTGCGAGGGCTGCGCAGGCCGAGGCGGCTGCGGGGGTTCCGAGGACTGCGGAGGCCGCAGGGACTCCGGAGACTCCTGGGGCTCAGGAGACTTCGGAGGCTCGGGAGACTTCCGAGGCTCGGGAGATTTCGAGGACTCGGGAGAATTCGGGGGCTCCGGCGGACGGCCCGCGCCTCCCGGCTCCTCAGGGCTGTCGTTCGTACTCATCGGCCTCACGCCCGGAACACGTGCCGGCGGATGGCCGCGGCGTTGGAGAAGATGCGGATACCGAGGACCACGACCACACCCGTGGACAGCTGCGAGCCGACCCCGAGCTTGTCACCGAGGAAGACGATCAGGGCGGCCACGACCACGTTCGAGAGGAACGACACCACGAAGACCTTGTCCACGAAGATGCCGTCCAGCATCGCGCGGAGGCCGCCGAACACCGCGTCCAGCGCGGCCACCACGGCGATCGGCAGATATGGCTCCACCACGGCCGGCACTTCGGGCCGGACCAGAAGTCCGGCCACCACTCCGGCCAAGAGGCCCAGTACCGCGATCACGATGCACCCTTCTGCTGCTCTGCCGGTGTAGCTGTACGTACGGTCAGACTCGACGCGGCCGGCAGCCGCAGGTCGTCCGCCGGGGACAGGGCGTAACGGATCCCGTAGCTCTCCTGCAGCACGTGCAGGTACTGTCCGTCCGCCGAGTCCTGGAAGGCCGTGCCGAGCCGCTTCTTGTCCCCCACCGCCAGCACTTCGTACGGCGGCACCAGCGGCCTGTTGTCGACCAGTATCGCGTCACCCGCGGCTCTGATCGCCGACAGTTGCGTCAGCCGCTGTCCATTGATGGAGACGGCCTCCGCCCCGGACTGCCAGAGCCCGTTGACGATCTTCTGCATGTCCCGGTCCCGAAGACGGCCGGTGTCCGAGAAACCGGAGCTCTCGCGCGGCTTGCCACCGCCGCCCGACGAGGCGCCCTTCGCGTCGTCCACCACCAGTTTGATCCCCGGCCCGCGGACCTCCGTGGCACCCGCGAGCAGGGCCACGAGCTCGCCCTGACCCCCGCCGGGCTGCTTCAGCGCCGCACGCTGGCGCGCCGCGACATCGGTCCTGAGGCGGTCGACGTCACGCTCCAGGCCGTGCACGCGGTCATCCGCCCGCTCCACCCGGTCGATCAGTTCCTGACGCTCCTTGGCCAGCACCGGCGCCGCTATCCGCGCCTCGGCCGCACCCAGCGTGACGACCATGGCGGTCACGACGAGCCCGGCCGCGAGCCCCAGTTTGGCCTTGAGGGTCCGCGGCAGACCCGCCGTGCCCTCCGCCTCGCGCCGGGCCGAGGCCTCCGCGTAGCCCTCGTCGAGACTGTGGTCCATCACGTGCGTCAGCAGCGACATGGAAGCGTCCGGGCGCGCGGGCACATGAGACGCCGGAGTCCGGTTGTGGGGCGGCTGCGACATGCCGCACATCGTCGCATGTCGGCAGCGCAGTCACCCAATGCGTCCATCCGGTGGGCCGGGCCGGAACTCCCCGTACCCGGACCACCGGACTTCCGCCTACGTCATCGCACGTCCGGCGCTCACTGCCCGGCGCTCTCCACGACGCCCGCCCACTCGTCGAGCAGGGCCTGCGCGGAGGCGTCGTCGGGACCTTCGGCCCACAGGTGGGTGACCGCTTCCGCCGGGTCCGGCAGGACCAGCGCCCACCGTCCGTCGGCCTCGACCACCCGCACCCCGTCGGTGGTGTCGACCTGCCGGTCGCCGGCCACCTCCACGACCCGCCGCATGACGAGCCCCTTCACCGCCCACGGCGTCGAGACGTCCCGCTTGAGGACGTGGGCCCGCGGAATCCGGGCGTCGATCTGGCTCAGCGTGAGCTGCGTACGGGCCACCAGCCCGAGCAGCTGCACGAAGGCCGCCGAACCGTCGAAGACGCTGCCGAACTCCGGAACGATGAAGCCGCCCCGGCCGTCTCCACCGAAGATGGTGTTCTCCGCGCGCCCCACCCGGGTCAGGTCGTCGGGCGAGGTCGTCGTCCACTCGACCTGCGTGCCGTGGTAGGCCGCCACCTGCTCGGCCACCCTCGTCGTGGTCACCGGCAGCGCGACCTTGCCGCTGCGCTTCTCCGCGGCCACCAGGTCGAGCATCACCAGCAGCGCGCGGTCGTCCTCGATGATCCGCCCGCGCTCGTCGACCAGCGAGATCCGCTCGCCCACCGGGTCGAACCGCACGCCGAAGGCCGCCCGCGCCGAGGCCACGATCTCCCCCAGCCGCACCAGCCCGGCCCGCCGGGACTCCCGGGTCTCCGTCGGCCGGGACTCGTCGAGCCCTGGATTGATCGTCAGCGCGTCCACACCGAGCCGGCCCAGCAGGCTGGGCAGCACGAGCCCCGCACTTCCGTTCGAGGCGTCCACGACCACCTTGAGCCCGGCGTCGGCGATTCCGGTGGTGTCCACCCGCCGCAGCAGCGAGCCGGTGTAGGCGTCGAAGACACTGCCCGGGAACTGCAGGTCTCCGATCTCCCCTGGGAACGCCCGCCGGTACTCCTGGCGCGCGTAGACCCGGTCCAGCTTGCGCTGCCCCTGAAGCGAGAGGTCCGCTCCCCGCTCGTCCAGGAACATGATGTCCACGGAGTCCGGCACACCCGGCGAGGTCCGCAGCACGATCCCGCCGGCGCTGCCGCGCGCGGTCTGCTGCCGCGCCACGGGCAGCGGTACGTTCTCCAGGTCCCGTACGTTGATGGCGCTGGCCTGGAGCGCGGAGATCACGGCACGCTTGAGCGCCCTGGCGCCTCGCGAGTGGTCACGGGCCGTGGTGACGGTCGCCCCCTTCTTCAGGGTCGTGGCGTACGCGCCGGCGAGCCGGACCACCACCTCGGGAGTGATCTCCACGTTCAGGATCCCGGAGACCCCGCGCGCGCCGAACAGGTGCGCCTGGCCGCGGGACTCCCAGATCACCGACTCGTTGACGAAGGCGCCGGCCTCGATGGTCTTGAAGGGGTAGACCCGTACGTTCCCCTGGACGATCGATTCCTCACCGACGAGGCACTCGTCGCCGATGACGGCCCCGTCCTCGATCCGCGCGGCCCGCATGATGTCGGTGTTCTTGCCGATGACGCAGCCGCGGAGATTGCTGTGGGGCCCGATGTACACGTTGTCGTGGACGACGGCCCGGTGCAGGAAGGCTCCGCTCTTCACGACGACGTTCGACCCGATGACGGTGTGCTCGCGGATCTCCGCGCCGGCCTCGACCTTGGCGTAGTCGCCGATGTACAGCGGTCCGCGCAGCACCGCGTCGGGGCTCACCTCGGCCCCTTCGGCGATCCAGACCCCGGGGGAGATCTCGAAGCCGTCCATCTCGATCTGGACCTTGCCCTCGAGCACGTCGGCCTGCGCCTTGACGTAGCTCTCGTGTGTGCCCACGTCCTCCCAGTAGCCCTCGGCGACATAGCCGAAGATGGGCCGGCCTTCCTTCATCAGCTGTGGGAAGACATCCCCGGACCAGTCGACGGAGACGTCCGGATCCACGTAGTCGAAGACCTCCGGCTCCATGACGTAGATGCCGGTGTTGACGGTGTCCGAGAACACCTGCCCCCAGGTCGGCTTCTCCAGGAACCGCTCGACCTTGCCTTCCTCGTCCACGATCGTGATGCCGAATTCCAGCGGGTTCGGCACCCGGGTCAGGCACACCGTGACGAGGGCGCCCTTCTCCTTGTGGAAGCGGATCAGATCGGTGAGGTCGAAGTCGGTGAGCGCATCGCCGGAAATGACGACGAAGGCATCGTCCTTCAGGGCCTCCTCGGCATTCTTCACACTGCCGGCGGTCCCGAGTGGCTTCTCCTCATGGGCGTAGGTGAGCTCCATTCCGAGCTCTTCGCCATCCCCGAAATAGTTCTTGACGAGTGACGCCAGGAACTGCACGGTGACCACGGTCTCGTTGAGCCCATGCCGCTTGAGCAGCCGGAGCACATGCTCCATGATCGGCCGGTTGGCCACCGGCAGGAGCGGCTTGGGCATGCTCGAGGTCATGGGGCGAAGACGCGTGCCCTCGCCACCGGCCATCACGACGGCCTTCATGTCGGAAGAGTCCTCCTTGGGAGACGACAGTCGTGCCGACCTTCGCCCGTCTCGGTCGGTGACTTCGCAACTCCTCCGCGTCATCCGGCGCCGGGCGGGCTCAATCGGCCGTGGTATCAGCCTTCACCAGACGGCGGACTTGAACCACGTAAAGGATTCCTGCCCACCAATAGAGGGTTGTACCCCATACAGCGAACGCCCATCCGAAAACTGCGGCCAACCAGGCCAACCAGCCGCTTCCGTCACTGAGCAGCAGCAAGGGAAACGCGTACATCAGGTTGAAGGTGGCGGCCTTGCCGAGGAAGTTGACCTGCGGCGGCGGATATCCGTGACGGCGCAGGATCCACACCATGACCAGCAACATCAGCTCGCGCGCCAGCAACGCTCCGGTGAGCCACAGCGGCAGTAGCCCGCGATAAGTCAGACCGAAGAGCGTCGACAGGATGTAGAGCCGGTCCGCGGCAGGATCGAGCAGCCGGCCGAGCTTGCTGATCTGATTCCAGCGCCGGGCGAGCTTCCCGTCGAGGTAGTCGCTGATCCCGCTGAGCATGAGGACGGCAAGGGCCCACCCGTCGTACTCCGCGAGGATCAGCCACAAGAACAGGGGCACGCCGGCGAGGCGAGCCATGCTCAGGATGTTCGGAATGGTGAAAATTCGGTCAGTCTGAACCCGAGTCTCCTGGACCTCCACCCGGGGGCCTCCACTGTGACTGTAGAAATCGGTCGTTCGATGCCCCCTGACCCTACAGGAGTCCGCACACGTGTCCTGAACGCAGAAAAGCCCCGCACCGAACCCTGAACGGGCTGGTGCGGGGCTTTCCCACAATGATTGTTCGGCGGCGTCCTACTCTCCCACAGGGTC
>NZ_JBVIWA010000020.1:0-156254 GCF_055595065.1 Streptomyces sp. NPDC040545 | reverse complement strand
ACGTACCCACTGACCGCCAAGATCACACACTGGGAGGTAGGACCACACCCTCAGGTGCCCGAGCGAGGAAGTGCGGTGCACTACACCTACCGGTTAACCATCACCGCCACGCTGCCAGAAACCATGGTGCAACTCGCGGCGTGCGCGGTGGACTCAGCGGACGTCGTGTTGCTGTGCGACACCTTCTACGTGCACCAATACCCATGGACACCCGGGGAAGACCGTGACTCCTGGATCGGCCCCGGCTCCGATCTGAACCTTTCCGACACCGCCCGCGTCCTTCTCCTCCCCGACCAGCTACTTGACGACGGGCGAGCACATGACCCCAAGGACCACGACGGCTACACCCCTCCCCGCCTCCCGATGCCAGGCGACCGGCTGCGCACTAGCTGAACCACTCCTGACCGCTTACGCACCATCACCCATCCCAGATCACTTACGGGACAGCCCTTAGGAGGGTTGTCGAACGCGTCGCGGGGCCTTGACCGCCGGGGCTGACCTGCGGATTCGCGTCCGGCGGGCGAAGTGGCCGTGGAGGGGGCGATGGAGGGGCCCTTGGAGGGGGCCCGCGGGACCTGGTCCACGTCGTCGCAGGGCCGGCTGTCGCGGGCGGCGCGGTGCTCGTGGGCCGGGTCGTGTGTGAGTTCGGCGGGCACGGTGTCCTCGTTCTCCCCGGCCTGCGGGCCGGGTCGGTGAGCGTCCGGCCCGCACGCGGAGATGGGCGCGGGCCGGAGGCACCGTGAGAAGGACCCCCTTGACCGCCGTCTGACGATCACCGACGACAGGTGTCCGATTCCTCCTTGACCATCCCCTTGACGGGTGGGTTTGTCCGTGGCCGACGCCACACCACAGCAGCGGAGTTCAGCGGGCGGGCCGGGTGCTGGACGGAGAGGATCCGAGCCGCCAATCCGAGGGCTTCTGGCCTCGGAACGTCTCGCCGCTCTCGATCCGGGCCTTGTTCCGGGCGAACTCCCGCTCGGCTGACGACAGCTGCCGCGGGGCGTAGCCGGGGTGCCCCCAGCCGTCGGCCACCTTCGTGATGACCTCGCCCTTGGCGTAGTCCTTGAAGCAGGCCGGGCAGGTGCCCGGGTATGCGGCCCGCAGCGAGCCGCGTGGCAGCGGCACGGCCTTCTTCGCCGCCGCCTTCTTCGCCGCCGCCTTCTTCGCCGCCGCCTTCTTCACCGCTTGCGCCCGCTTGATCGCCTCGCGCTGCGCCTTGCCGGGCCGCTTCGCTTCCTCTTCGGCTGCTGCCCGCTCGCCACCTTCGCGGCCTTCTGTGCCGGAGGCTGTCCCACGCGCGTATCGTAGAGGCTGGCGTCCCGGGGGCCGACGCGCGCCACGCGCACCGGACGCCCGGGGCGGCGGCGCACGGTTGCGCACTGGTGCGCGCACGGCGCGACGAGTTGCGCACGATGTACCGCACTCCTCCACCGGGTGGTGCGCACCGAGTGGACTCCACCCGCCCCCGGTGCGCACCACGATGGCTTCCACTCTCCACCCGGTGCGCACGATGTCGTCCACTTCTACCCAGTGGAGTGCACCACCGAGCGGAGTGGACGCCACTCTGTGCGCCGCGCACCGGTCCTACGCACCGTGACGGTGCGGAGGGAGAGATCTCCCCCTCCGGGCCAGCCCACTACGGGCCAATACGTGGCATCGCCAGGACGGCGGCGAGCGTGGTCAAGGGGAAACACCCAAATCTCGTGGCTGGTCAAGGGTTGCTTTCCCGCGAGGGACAGCCCCTGTGCCGCGTGAACGACCTGGACAACGGGGTGGGTATCGGGTGCACGACATCGGATGTTCGTCACGTTCCGTGTTCTCACCGGATGGAGTCGGCGGGGAGTGGAGTCCACTCACATCGTGGTGCGCTCCGTGGCAGGCGACGGAAGAGCGTCGAAGAAGACCTATAGCCCCATCCAGGTGCCGACTTGCCGGTTCCCGTTCACTGTGGACGAGCAGCCTCCTACGATCCGGTACATGCTGCTGGCAGCCCCAGCCCCAGCAGCTCATGGCCGACGTCGCCGGCATCCGCGGGCGCGGCTCGGCCACCGGCGAGCGGTACGCCGTGGCTGGCTTTCGCCGGCTGATCGAGGAGCGGGCGCAGCGCGCACGCGACCTCTCGGATTTCGGTGCCAGCTGGCTGTCCGGCATCTAGCGAGGCCCGGTCCATCCCTCACACGGACGGTTCCCACTCCTCGGGGCCGGCGCCTCTCCACTCCACGAAGTCGGGGTCGGTGAGGTCCACGTCCTCGGCGTTCTCGAGCCCGGCCGCGGCGAGGAAGACGCGGATGTCGGATGGCCGGTGTGCGACCCCGATGGCGGTACCGTCGTAGCGGACCCGGCGCCAGCCCTGTCCGTCCGGCGGGTAGACGATCAACTTGGGGTGCCGGTAAGAACGCTGTCACCAGCCGCAAACGGCGGTGACCAGTTCTCTGACCTGGTGGGTTGGGGCAGTTCCGGCGGCCGTCGCCTCAGCGAGTGCGAAGCGACCGCCCTTGAGTTCGGGCACGTAGTTGTAGATGGTGTTGCGGGAGACACCGAGGAGCTTGGCGATCGAGGTGACGGTGTTCTCCGGGCGGGCGAGTAGGTCACGGGACATGACATGGATGGTCAGGCCGCCTGACCGGCGCCGGACGGCTACGGTCAGGCCGCCTGACCGTAGCCGTCCGGCGCGGGCGGGGCGTCACCGCGCAGCGGGCTGAAGTCGACGTCCAGGTGCGGGTCGTACGCCTCGGGCACGAGGCCGAGCTCATGGAGGCTCTGGCGTCGCCGGTGCCCAGGCCGCGGAAGACGCCGGTGCGGCCCTCGCCCAGGTTGGATCCGTTCAAGAAGACGAGCGACGAGTGGCTGCTGGGGATCTGGAAGCACCGCCGAAGCAGCGACACACGGTTCAGCGGATCTTGAAACCGGCTGCGGCAGGAGTGCGGGGCGGTGGACCAGGCCGTACAGAACCGTTCCGACATGGACCACAAGACCAGCGGCAGTCGAACGGGTACTGGGTCTGTGGAGCGCTTTATGCTGTAACCCAGACTTGGTAGAGAGCGCGCGTCTGCGGCGCGCAAAGGGGCTCGGCCCGGGCGCTACGGGCTCGGACCGCGATCGCCGCCTTCCAGCCCTGCCTCCACAGGCGCGAGCATCGCCGTTCTGGTGGGCATAGTGGTGCTCCAGCTCAGCGGCGGCCCATGGGGGCGACTACGCGACGCAGTCGGCGACGTTGGGGACGACCAGGCAGCGGCTCTCGCCTGCCGGTGCGCTGACGACGCGGAACACATCCTGGGGAACGGTGAAAAAGGCGACCCTGGAACTTGGCATGACCACCTGGCCCACGTTTCGCTCCAGAACCGCGGTTGTCCTTTCGTCTGGCCCGACTTCCGTGCGGTAGAGACCGATGGGCACCCGGGTCCCGACCGGATACCCGTAGACGGCGATCCGATGGCTGCGCTCCCAGTTGTCCGCCGTCACCGCACCCACGTCCCAGCGCAGTGGTACCTCGTTGACCGCGCGTACGTTTCCGGAGCTTGCCCGCACGCTGAGTCGGCCGGACCGGGCGATGGCCGTACGGGCCGGATCGGGCGGGAGGAACGTCCAGGACCCGCTTTGGAGCACATCCTTCCGGAGGGCCGCGACCTCCTCCTCGAAGGCCGAGTCATCATCGTCGAGGTCCGCGACCTCCATCGCTTGCCCGTTGAAGAGGGAGGCCTCCTGCGGTGACGGTGCACTGCTCAACTCGGCCACGCGTTTCACCGAGGTGGTATAGGTGCGCCCTCCGGCCTGCACCGTGACCGTGATAGGTCCGCTTTGCGGAAAGCCGTACAGGCACAGGGTCGCCTCCTCTCCCAGGGCTAGCCCCACCTCGCCGCTCGCCTCCCTTTCGTTCGTGCGCGACGACACCCAGACCAAGGGGCGGCCGGGCGGCCGGCCCTGAGCGATCAGGCTCACATCGTCGGCGCAGCCGAAACCCGGCGGGCCGGCACCGGGCAGGCCCATGTCGAACTGTTGCGCCAAGAGCAGGTCCTGGGCGGCCGGGCTCGGCGTTCCGCGTCGGGTGACGCCCACAGGGGCCCGCCCCATGGGCGCTGCCGTCAGGTCCTCGCGGACTGCTGTGCAGCCCGTGGCGAGGACGAGAGCCAGAACCCACATCCCGGCGGGCCGCCATCCGATCAGCTGACTGTGCACCGATTGTCTCCTCTCTGATGATGCTCGTCACCGTGTCCCGCAGGTCTCCTCGGCCCGACGCAGCTCCGCGGCCAAGGCCTGCTCCTGCTGGTTGCGCATCGCCTTGCTCACCCGACCCGCCTGCTCCGCGGCGGACATCTGGGCCATGGCATCCTGCTGGGCCTCGCGGCCACCTTCAAGGTCGCAGCGGGCCAGACTCCAGGAGGCCAGCAGGCCGTGCCAGAGGGCTCGTTGGAACGGGTCTTGGCCGTGCGCGATGGCGTCCCGCATGTTTTCGATGGCGGCGGCCAGGTCGCCCCGGCCGGCCGCGCTGACGGCGGCGATGGAGTCCGCGAAGGCCCGGAGTTCTGCAGAGCCGGTGACGTCGGGGGCGGCGCGTACGGTGGCTACGGCCCGTTCCACCGTGCCGTCGTCCTTCACCAGCCCAGCGTTGATGCGGCACTGCTCGACTTGGGCGAGGTTCACGGTGGCCTTCAGACGTCCGAGTTCGGTGGCGTCGCGGTTCTCGGCGAGGCGGTGGAGGGCTTGAGACACCTGGGCGAGGTCCCTGGCGCGTACGGTCCCCGGCCGACAGCTGTGTGTAGGGCCGAGAGCCCGGCGGTACGTGTTGACCTGCAGGCTGAGGGCGGCGCGGCGCCCGGCCGACGAGTCCTGGGTGATGGCGAGGTAGTCCGTACGGGCAGCCTCCAGCAGCTTCTGCCGGTGGGGGCCGGTCTCGCCGGACGCCTGGGCCTCTAGGGCATGGCCGTGAAACAGCCGGACCAGATCGAGCGGCACGAAGCCCTGGGTGCTGCCCTGCCGCTTGGGATCGAGCAGGCCTTCCAGGATACGGCCGGCCTCCGTGGGGCTGCCGTTGCGCCAGGTGTCCAGCGCGTCCACGAACTGCGCCAGCGTGCCGATACGGCTGGTGAGTTCCGCGCTCAGCCGGGCACGGGCCCGCGCCGACTCCCAGCCGCCGGCGACGAGGATCGGTCCACCGGTGAACCACCCGGCGAGCTCGGGCGCATCGGGCATCTGGTCGGCCCTGACGTAGACGGCGGGCCGCAGTGTGGCCTGGCCGGCCGGGTCCGAGCTCACCAGGCCGCCCACGATGATCTCGGCGTTGGTCTCGTCGGCGAAGTGCGCACTCCTCCGCTCCAGCTTGCTGCGGTGGGTCTGGGCAAGTTCGGCCAGCGGCAGCGACACCTCGCCCGCATAACTGCGGACGGCGGTCGCGGTAGGGATCCGTTCCGCCATGTCGTGGGCGAAGGTGGCTGCCACGTCGGCGAGGACCCGCTTGTCCTGACGCCCGTCGTGCACCGCGAAACCGACCACTGCCACATCCCGTGCGCCGCTCATCCGGGCGAGCGGGGGCGGCGGCGGCCGGAAGGCGAAGAGCACCGCCACGCTGCCGAGAAAGAGGACTGCGGCCGCCGCCCACGCAAGGAGCCGGGCCCGGCGGGAATGCTGTCGGAACTTCTCCCCCACCACGGCGCGTACCGCCAGCACGTATCCGGCGAGCGAGGCGAGGACCGCGAGGGTGAACGGGACCGGCGAGAGCTGGGAGCCGAGCTTCTCCACCACGAGCAGCGCACACGGCACGCAGGCGGCGAACAGGCCGAGGAGGGACCACAGCCACACGGAGGCGCGGGTCTCGCCCTGCGGCGGGTCGTCCTGGGAGTGGATCGGCATGCGCCTCCTCACCCTCTCGGCCCACAGGCGCGACTCCGGCCCACCAGCACGGTAGGACCGCGGGACCGCAGCCGACGGCAAACGGCGCCGCTCACGCCGGGTTTCGACGCCGAATTCCCCGGATCAGAGGTAGGGACGGCAGAGCCACGCACTCACCGAGGCAGGGTGTATTTGTCCTCGCCCGCGCAGGACGCCCTCGCCGGATCCGGCAGGTCTGAAAGGATCCTCGCCATGCTGATCAA
Source organism: Streptomyces sp. NPDC040545 (assembly GCF_055595065.1). Lineage (NCBI taxonomy): Bacteria > Bacillati > Actinomycetota > Actinomycetes > Kitasatosporales > Streptomycetaceae > Streptomyces > Streptomyces sp. NPDC040545. The sequence goes on along the minus strand of NZ_JBVIWA010000020.1, from coordinate 150,165 downwards.
CCAGGGCACGGCGGCCCGCCTCGATGACGCAACTCCGTGGAACGGCCTGTACGAACAGGCCGCCGACAAACAGAACGACCTCGTCTCGGAGGTGCGTACCGCGGTCGACTACGGCATGGACGACCCCGAGGACTCGGTGGAGATGGCCTGCATTGCGGCCGAGACCGCCGGGGCCGTGGTCCAGGCCCTGGAGAGCCCGTGGGCCCTCTACACCCCGCAGGACGCCGCGACGGTCGCCTCGGCGCTCTTCGTCCAGCTCCAGCACAGCGCCGACGCGCTGCAGGAGCTGCGGCGGTCGGTCGGACGGATCGTCGAACGCGGCGACACCGACCTGGTCGCCCCGGCCGGCGCCGGGAAGCCGGCGAACCTGAGCGACGCCTTGGAGACGCTGCAGTCGTTGGCCGACACGATCCACGGCCTGGTCGCCCGGCATGCCTCCACCACGGTGCGCGCCCTTGACGCGGCCCCGAGCTCGGCGCCGGTGCCGGCTGACGCCCACCAGACGGTGGTGGCCGTGGCGGCCCTGCTCGCGGAGCAGCACGAGGGGGAGGTGACGCTGAACACCCGCCACGAGGAAGGCGACTACGACCCGGAGACCGATGGCGGGTTCGGGTGCGGCTGCGACGTCACCATCCTCGAGGCCGATGAGGAGTACAACTTCCACCGCGGCGACTCGGAATGGTCGGTCACCAGGGAGTCGGATGGCCTGGAGCTGCCCGACGGCTCCACCGTCTTCGACACCCGTGAAACCTTGAGCACGTCCCTGAAGACCGCTCACCCGCAGCAGCTCACCGACGATGTCCTGCATGTCATCGCGACCGACCGGCAGGTAGCCGCCGACGCAGCCGACGGTCTGTGGGCGGAGCGCGCACGCTCCGCCCGTCAGCGCCCGAACGGGTGACAGCCGGGAGCCACCGGATGCGGCCCTGAACGGCCCCCGAGGCCCCGTACTGCGCTGCTGCGCAGTTGCGGGGCCTCGGGGCAATCGGACGGGCTGGTGGCGCCCCCAGGGCGTCCCTGGGCTGGCTTTGTTCACGAGTTTGGGCTCAGGCTCAACTTGTGTGGTGCCGGGCTGAAGCCAGAGCGTCGGCAAGGCGCGCCCCCGGGTCGCCAGTGACGTGATGGACGGAGCGTCCGGCCGGCCAGGTCGAGATTCCGTCGTCCACCCACCGCGGAACGACGTGAAAGTTTGTTCATCAGTTTGGGAGGCGCTGGAGCCGGATTGAAGTCGAACAGCAGCGAGCGGGCTTGCTCTGGTCGGTCCTGTCGTGCCGGCGCCGGGCGCGGTGTGGACAACGCTTGCGAGGCCGAAGCCTCTGCCCCGTACAGTCGAAGGCGGTCCGGGTCCGGAACCACCATCCATGGTTCCGGACCCGGACCGCCTTTAGGGTGCGACGCCCGGGTGCCGCGTCGGGCGAGGGGCAGGCCGTCGCGGCCTTGCGTGCCGGTCGATAGCCCGCGTGTCAGCGGGACAGGCTCCCGAAGAACACGCTGCCCGGCGCGTCCAAGTCCGGGGAGTAGAAGAACTCCCTGACCGCGCGGATGAACTCATGGCGGCTGATGGCTCCGTCACCGTCGGTGTCCAGCTCATTGAAGGCGTCCATGGCGGCGGGGTCGGTGATGTCCCAGACCTCCAGGTGCTTCTTGAACTCGGCCTTGTTGATGGTGTTGTCGCCGTCGGTGTCGATGACGTCGAAGATGGAGTGCGGAAGACCCTCGACCATGTTGAAGCGGCTGGTGTCCACGCTCGCGGCGCGGTTCGCGTGGTTGAACTGCTCCTTGGACAGGCGGTCCTTGCCGTCTGTGTGACGGAGCAGCTCCGTCCAGTACATCTGGTGGGTGCTCGTGAGCGCGTGGGCCCTGAGGTCGTTCTTGGCGATCTTGTAGCTGCTCAGGTAGCGGTCGATGATGCGCTGGTAGTCGGCCCACTCGACGTAGCCGTCGTTGTTGGCGTCGGCGGCGTTGAACAGCTGGTCCAGCTTGATGGCGATCGGGTCGGTGGTGGCGGTAGTCATGATTGCCCTTTCGCGGGAGTGATGTGGCGGGCGCGTCGGCGCGCCCGCCCCGAGGCTAGGTGTCAGATCACCACCAAAACCCACTTAAAGCCCATGTCGGGAGCAAGATCGCTCGATGATGTGAACCCTCCTCTTGGCCGGTGTGACCTCGGGCGGAGCGGGTATCACATCGAGTTCCCACCCCGGCTGTCGTTGCCGGCGACAGTCGAACAGTGCCCCCGACCTACGCCGCTCAACGTCGTGAACATCTGCTGTCCGTTCTCGTTCTCATGAACAAAGCCACTGGGCTACAGGTCGATCCAAATCTCGTGGACGTCGGTGAACTCCACTTTCAGGCCGCGGGCGCGGCGGCCGCCGTCGCGGAAGTACACCTGGCCGAGGGCTTCGGCGGCGATCTTCAGGAGGTCCTGCTCGCTGGCGCCGTTCTCCCGGGCGGTGAACAGCTTCTCCGCGTACTGCGGGGGAGGGCCTGGGAGGGCAGGGCGCGCAGGCGGGCGTCGTCCGTGGTGTTGTCGTCGGCGGTGTACCCGAATCGGGCCGTGGTGGTCAGCACGATGCCGTCGGTGGAGCGGCCTTCTTCTTGGCCTTGGCCCTCAGCTGCGGCTGCCACCGCTTCTTGACCTCGCGCTCTATGCCGGCGGCGAGGTCGTGGCGGGGCCGCTTCAGCTGTCCCTTGACGTACCGCTCCACGGTCCGCTGGGACACCCCGAGCGTGGCTGCGGCCGCCTTGGTGCCCTTGAGCTGCTTGACCAGGTACTTCATCTGCGCCTGGGCGCTCTTGGGGGCGGGTCGGGTGAACACCTTCTCCAGAGCGCGGTCCAGGCTGTCCCCGAGCGAGCTGACCATCGTCTCCTCCCCGTCGTCGTCGGCCGGGCGGCCGTTCTTGATGTTCCGGGCGATCTTGAACAGGCCGCCGTTCTTCTCGAACTGCTCCTCGGCCCACAGCACGGTCTGGGTGCCCTCGTGCTTGACCATCCCCGGTGAGACGCCGAGGCGGAACGTGCCGGTGACCGGCTTGCCGTCGGGCGTGTACGGGAGGAGGTCCAGCGGGGAGGGCCCGTCGGAGGGGTAGACGATGCAGTCGGTGGCGACCTTCTTGCCCGGGCGAGCGACAGTAATCCGGTGCCCCTGTGCGGCGGCAACACGACGGGCCGACACCGGCCGGGAGCCGGGCCGGCGGATGGAGCACTGCCAGCGGGCGGCGGGCGGACGACCGACTACGCCGTTCAAGAGGGGGTAGAAGCAAGCAACCGAAGGAGGTGGAACCTCAAGGCTCGTCCCGTGCGGGCCGGAAACCTGCATTTCGGGCTGGTCAGCTTGCCGTGAGGCCTCTCACGGCCGCCTACGGTCACATGAGCCACTTACACCGGTTCCAGCGACCACATTGGCGACCGGACGGTGGATGAGCGCATCGCCAGCACGATGCGTGGCCCTCGCCGCGAAGCCGATCGGCGTCGTGTCCGGGCCGCTCCCGCATGACACGCGACGACCTCGTCAAAGCCCCGTCCTGAGCTGGACGCGGAATGGAAGTGTGGGGACGACCGGGTGAGCCGCTGACCGTGGACCGTGAAGTCGCCCCCCTCCCCGGAATGGCTCGGGATCCCGAGCGCGCCGATCGTCGGCGTAGATCCTGAGGGACGAAGAAGGGAGGACGTCATGACCGAAGCCGGCCGGCACCGTGGGGTATCCGCGGATGTGTTCGGGGCACCGTGCTGGGTCAGTCTGATGGCGCGGGACCTGGAGACGGCCGAGGACTTCTACGGTGCGGTCCTGGGCTGGACCTTTCGTCCGACCCGGCTGGGTGAGGCCTTCCGGGTAGCGGAGCTGGACGGGGTGCCGGTGGCAGGGATCGGGGCGCGCGCGGCTGTGCTGTCGATGGCGGTCGCCTGGACTCCCTATTTCGCCGTGACCAGTGCGGATGCCGCCGTTGCCCGCATCCGTGAGCGCACCGGCACCGTGGCTGTCGGCCCGGTCCCCTTCGGCGACATCGGCCGCGGAGCGCTTGCGGCAGACCCTCAGGGTGCGGTGTTCGGCGTGTGGGAGGGCAGCATCCTCACGGACTGGCAGTCCACACCGAAGGACACGCCGGCCTGGGTGGAGCTGCGCACGCGCGATGTCTTCGCCGCCGCCGTGTTCTACGGGGAGGTGCTGCTGTGGGCCAACGGACAAACGGGGTGCTGCGTCGTGTCCTACGACGAGGACCGGGTCGTGTTGCGGCAGGACGACCGCGTCGTGGCAGAGCTGGTGGGTGGGCCGGTGGTGCAGGCATCGGCCGAGCCGGTGCGTCGCCCGCGCTGGCACGTGCACTTCACCGTCGCCGACCTCGATGCTGCTGTGGTGGCCGCCATCGAGCGGGGAGGCAGCGTTCCGACCGGCTCCCTGGCCTCGAGCCGGTATGAGGGCCGCCGGGCCGCGATCCTGTCCGATCCCGATGGTGCCCTTTTCACCTTGTGGGAGGCCTCCGGGCGGGTGTGACCGAGTGGCAGGTCGAGGCGGACCGGGTCCTTCCCGCGCCTGTCGCACGTCCGCCTGCTCCGGCGCCCCGAACGGGGTGCGGAGCAGGCGGGTTCCTCTGTGCCGGGTTGCTTCGGTGGCTAGAGGGTGCGGGTCAGGTGGTCGGTGAGGAGCCGGGTGAAGCGGGCCGGGTCGGGCAGGTCGCCTCCTTCGGCGAGCAGGGCGCTGCCGTAGATCAGCTCGGCGATCTCCTTCAACGCGGGTGCCTCGGCGTCTGCGTGGTGTGCGGTGCGCAGGGCGGTGATGAGGGGGTGTGTGGGGTTGAGTTCCAGGATCCTTTTGACGGTGGGCATCTGCTGGCCCATGGCTCGGTACATCTTTTCCAGGGTGGGTGTCACGTCGTGGGCGTCGCCGACGATGCAGGCTGCCGAGGTGGTCAGGCGTGAGGACAGGCGTACCTGCTTGACGTGGTCGGACAGGGTGGTGGTCAGCCATGGCAGCAGGGCGGCGAAGTCCTGCTCGCGCTGGGCTTTGTCGGCGTCGGTTTCCTTGTCGCCGTCGGCGGACTCGTCGAGGTCGACCTGGCCTTTGGCGATGGACTGCAGACGGTGGCCGTCGAAGGCCGGGACCTGGTCCACCCATACCTCGTCGATGGGGTCGGTGAGGATGAGCACCTCGTAGCCTTTGGCGGCGAAGGCTTCCATGTGCGGGGAGTTCTCCACCATGGCTCGGGTCTCGCCGGTCAGGTAGTAGATGGTGTCCTGGCCGTCCTTCATGCGCTCGACGTACTCGCGCAGCGTGGTGGTCTTCTCCGGGTCGTGGGTGGAAGCGGCCGACACCAGCTCCAGCAGCGCCTCGGTGTTGTCCGTGTCCTCGAGCAGGCCCTCCTTCAGTGCACGGCCGAACTGGGCCCAGACCTTCGTGTAGCGCTCGGCGTCCTTGGCCTGCATGTCCTTGAGTGCGCCGAGGACCTTCTTGACCAGGCGTCGGCGTACGCCTTGGATCTGGCGGTCGTGCTGGAGGAGCTCGCGGGAGACGTTCAGCGAGAGGTCGTGGGCGTCCACGACGCCCTTGACGAAGCGCAGGTAGTTGGGCATGAGCGCTTCGCAGTCGTCCATGATGAACACTCGCTTGACGTACAGCTGCACGCCTGACTTGGACTCGCGGGAGTACAGGTCGAAGGGGGCCTGAGAGGGGATGAACAGCAGCGCCTCGTATTCGAAGGTGCCTTCGGCGCGCATGTGGATCGTCTCGGCCGGGGGCAGCCAGTCGTGGCTGATCTGCTGGTAGAACTCGTTGTACTCGTGCTCGGTCACCTCGCTGCGGGGCCGGGCCCACAGCGCCTTCATCGAGTTGAGCGTGTCGAGGTCGGAGGTGGCTTCGTCGTCGGCGTCGGTCCGGTTGGTGGCCATGCGGATCGGCCAGCGGATGAAGTCCGAGTATCGCTTGACGATCTGTCGGATCTTCGATTCGGAGAGGTAGTCGGCGAGTCCGTCCTCGCTGTCGGCGGGCTTGAGGTGCAGGGTGACCGAGGTGCCGACGGGGAGGTCGTCGGCGGCCTGGATGGTGTAGGAGCCCTCGCCGTCGGACTCCCACTGGGTACCGGAGTCGGTGCCGGCCCGCCGGGTGTGCACGGTCACCTTGTCGGCGACCATGAACGCCGAGTAGAAGCCGACGCCGAACTGGCCGATCAGGCTCTCCGTGGTGGCGGCGTCCTTGGACTCCTTGATCTTTTCCAGGAGGCCGGCGGTGCCGGACTTGGCGATCGTGCCGATCAGCTCCACGAGATCGTCGCGGGTCATGCCGATGCCGTTGTCGCGGACGGTCAAGGTGCGGGCGTCCCTGTCGACCTCCAGCGAGATGTGCAGGTCGCTGATGTCGACGCCAGCGAGGCTGCCGGTCAGCGATTCCAGCCTCAGCTTGTCCAGGGCGTCGGAGGCGTTCGAGATCAGCTCGCGCAGGAAGATGTCCTTGTTCGAGTAGATCGAGTGGATCACCAGTCGGAGCAACTGGCGGGTCTCGGCCTGAAATTCCAGCGTCTCGACGCTGCTGGGCATGCTGGGTCCTTTCAGCGGAAGGTCAGATACGGATGGGATTCGGGCACGGAGCCGTCGTCGGCGTGACGCGCCGGCGGGAGGCACCGCGTGCGGATGATGGCTCTGCGTGGGTGAGTCAGTCTTCGTCAGAGGCTGTCGTGGTGCGGTGGGCTTCGAGGGCGTCCAGGGAGTCGACGAGACCGGTCTGGCGGGCGTCGATGTGGGGACGCATGTCAGCCAAGGGTGCGATGAGCTCTGCGGCGTCCCCGGCGCCGAGAGCGGTGTGCAGAGCGGCCTGGGCTGAGCGCGCTTCGGGCGTGGGGTGGGTGAGCGCGGTGATCTCTACGGCGAGGCGACGCAGGTCGGCTGCGTTGGCGCGGGCCCAGGTGGCGGCGGTGCGGTCGGCGGCGCGGCGTTGTCGGGTGGCCTGCACGCGCTGCTCTGCGGTGGTGCCGGCGGGGCCGGGCCGGCCGCGCAGGTAACGGCGTTCGGCGGCTTGGCGGCTGGCGACGCCGAGGGGGTGGGCAAGGTCGGCCCAGCTGGCGCCTGCGTCGCGGGCGGTTTCGATCAGACCGGTCTCCCAGCCGGCGAGCTGCTCGCGTACCTGCCGCAGCAGCATCAGGGAGGCCAGGGCCTGCTCGGGGCCGGGCCCGACCTCGTCGGAAGTGTCGTTCTGGGCGCCGCGCAACGCGTCGTCCACGGCGGCCAGGGCTGCCGCGGCGGCCATGAAGGACGCCGGACTGTGGGCCTCGGTACTGGTCGCGGGCGGCTGATGGGCTGCGGTCACGGACACCTTCCTCGAAATGTCATCAACTTGATGACTGCATATTTGTCATCCAGTGGATGACATGTTACAACAGGTTCTGTGCAGCGCATTGGCAACAACCGTTCGAACCTGCTGGAGGTGTCTCACGATGTTGATGCGCACTGACCCCTTCCGTGAGCTGGACCGGATGGCGCAGCAGCTGATGGGCCCGGGTACCTGGTCGAAGCCGTCGGTGATGCCGATGGACGCCTACCGCGAGGGTGACGAGTACGTAGTGGCCTTCGATGTCCCCGGCGTGACCGCGGACGCGATCGACATCGATGTCGAGCGGAACATGCTGACCGTCAAGGCCGAGCGACGGCCGACAGCCACCGTCGACAACGTCAAGATGGAGCTGTCCGAGCGGCCGCTGGGCGTCTTCTCCCGCCAGATCATGCTCGCCGACACCCTCGACACCGAGCGCATCCAGGCCGACTACGACGCCGGCGTTCTCACCCTGCGCATCCCGATCGCGGAGCGCGCCAAGCCCCGCAAGGTCTCCATCGGTGCCGGCTCTGGCCGCAAGGAGATCTCCGGCTGACCCAGTCGGGAATCGGTGCGGAGGACGGCCACCTGATCTACCCCTCCCCGCCCTCCGCACCCCCGTGGAACCGACAACACCAAGGGGTGGCGGCTGATGACCTTGCGACGCGAAGCGTTCCTCGACCGTGTGAAGGAACGCGGCGAATACGACACAGCGGAGGAAGCCGAGCGTGCGGCGCGCGTCGTGCTCGCCCTGCTCGGCGCCCACCTGATCGGCAGGGTCCGCGCTCAGCTCGCGGCACGCTTGCCGGAAGGCTTCGCCCTGATCCTGCTCAACCCGCTGCGGAGCGCCGAGCCGCTTCCCCCCGAGCGATTCGTCCGCGCGACCGCCGCCTGGATCGAGGGCGCCACCGAGCAGACCGCAATGTGGGACGTCAGCGCCGTGCTGTCCACCGTCGCCGACACGGCAGGCGAAGACCTGACCGGGCAGATCCTGCTTCAGCTCCCGGTCGGCTACGACCTTCTCTTCGGCCGCCCCCAGCCCATCTGACGAAATCCGGGAGTGCCACGTGCCCAGCGCTCCCACGGCTCCTGAAAGGCATGCCCCGCAGTGATCACCGACGCGCGCGTACCGCTCACGCACCAGCAACCGTGCTCGACGGCATACGAGCAGATGCTGGAGAAGGTCCGATACGAAGGCGCCTACCCCACCCGTGAACGGGCCGAAGAAGCGGTCCGCGTAGTGCTCGCCGGACTCGGACGTCAACTGACCGGTGACGAACGCGTCGACCTGGCCCGCTGTCTGCCCCTGGAGGCGGCACGCGTGCTGACCACGCAGATCCCCGACACCCAGCCACTGACCGGCTGGGACTTCATCAAGGACCTCGCCACCCGCTCCGGCGGATCCCTGGCCACCACCCGCTGGGACACCGGCGCCGTCTTCGCCGCCGTCACAGCCCACGCCGGCCCCGACCTGACCAGCCGCATCCTCCAGCAGCTCCCCACCGACTGGGCTCTGCTGTTCGGCCAAGCAGAACTCACCCCCGCCGCATAGCCACCGAGACGCACGCCCAGGGGACATCCCAAAGGCCCTAAGCGGAAGAACACGAAGGCCCTGCTCCGAACCGGCGGGAGCAGGGCCTTGCGGCAAGCTCAAGGGCCCACGGGCCGAAAAGGGTCAGGCCGGGTTGATGTTCTCGGCCTGGGGGCCCTTCTGGCCCTGGGTGACGTCGAACGTGACGACCTGGCCCTCCTGGAGCTCACGGAACCCCGAGGAGTTGATCGCGGAGTAGTGGGCGAAGACGTCCGGGCCGCCACCGTCCTGCGCGATGAAGCCGAAACCCTTCTCAGCGTTGAACCACTTCACAGTTCCCGTAGCCATGTCTCATGCCTTCCAGTCGATGAACGCCTCCCACACCCTGCGGAAGGCGGAGGTGATCGCCCTGGTTCCTGCGGCACAGCACAGCAAAAAACCCACGCCGAAAGCGTGGGCAAAGGGAACTTCCGAACCACGACAGCTGACTCAAACGCTACACGCCCACACACCCTGCCACCAGAGAAAACGACCCGAATGGCACACGCCAAGCGGGGTGCACGGGATCCGCCGTCACCCGGCGGGCACTCCCGGCTCAGGCCGCGGCAGTGGCATCCGCCGGACCCGCCGCTCCGGTGGCACGCCGGTACTCGGCGTTGACGCGCTGCGCTTCCTCAAGTTGGTCTTCGAGGATGACGATGCGACAGGCGGACTCGATGGGGGTGCCCTGATCGACGAGCTCTCGGGCACGGGCGGCGATGCGCAGCTGGTAGCGGGAGTAGCGGCGGTGACCACCGGCGGAGCGCAGCGGGGTGATCAGGCCGGCTTCGCCGATCGCGCGGAGGAAGCCCTGGGTGGTTCCGAGCATCGCGGCGGCTCGGCCCATCGTGTAGGCGGGGTAGTCGTCATCGTCGAGACGGCCGAAGGAGTCGTCTGCGGTCACTGCACCTCTCTCACCGAGCGTACGGAGGGGCCCTGGTGCCTATGGCACCAGGGCCCCGAAGGAACTGCTACACCATCTGCCGGCCCTGGTACTGCGCCGGCCTTCTGTTTCCGCATGCCTGGCCTGATTGCTGCCAGAGGCGCGGGGATCGCGGTTGCTTGACCGGAGACCACCTCACTAACGATGTCCTGCGGTACCCGGGCTTCAGCCTGCCGTCCCGGGCGATCCTGATGGCGCCCAATCCCTCCGTTCATCCCTCAGTGATCAACTACCTACCTGCGGGGAACTGCATACTGCTGGTACTGCTGATATTGCGAACTGCTCAGTGGCCTCACCGAGCGCCACTCTCCGGCAGCCAGCCCCGTCGCCCATCCTGCAACCGCTCTGGCTTAGAACCCCACTGCCGAACCTCCCGGTGCGCGCGCCCGCAGCCGACGCCTTCACCGAGGTACCGCTCCACTTCCTTCACTGCTGGGTACTGCTACTGCGAACTGCAGGTACTGCTCTTACTGCTGTACTGCGCACCACTGTGTACTGCTCGTGACCTGACCGAGCGCCACGTTTCGGCAGCCAGCCCCGTCGCCTGTCCTGCGTCTGCTCTGGCGTAGAACCCCACTGCCGAACTTCCCGGTGAACCCGTCCCGTACTGCGACGCGTTCACCGAGGTACCACTCACTTACTTCACTGCTGGTGCTGCGAAATGCGGGTACTGCCACTGCGTTAACTGCGGTACTGCTCAGGGTGGCCCCTGATCACTGCGGGCCGCCCAGTCCGGTCGTCAGTCCCGTCGCCGTCCTGCAACCGCTCTGGCTTCGACACTCCACGACCGCACCGTCCTGCGCACTGCAACTACGGGTACTGCATGTATTGCTGCCCGGCAGTTCGTCTCTGCCAGGCCCTGCGGTCTCTCTGCGTTACGAGAGAAACCATAACCACACCACCACCCAATGTCTACTCCAGCCACCACAGATTTTCGCGTGTGCGTCGGAGAGGTAGTCGGCGTTGAGCAGCAGCGGAATAGGTCGAGGGCACAAGGCGGGGCCAGTCGGTGTCGCGCTTGGATCCGGCGCGGTCGGCGCTGTCGTAGGGCGAGACCACTCGTTGACCAGCAGGCGGGATGTTCTTCGGGTAGCGCCAGATGACGGTCTCGTCCTCGATCTGGAACTCCTGCACCCAGGTCCGACGGAGCATCTTCACTGCGGGGACCTGGCGAAGCCGTCCGGGTGTGGTCGGGTGGAAGACGGCGTGCCGCAGGCGCATCCCGTCGTTCTCGATCCTCGAGGACCTGGACGAAGACGTCCTCGCCGAGGCCGCCGCCGAAGCGCGGGACTTCGGCGCCGGCCCGGCGGCCGCCGTCGACGAGCTGGTGCGAGGCCTGCTCGGGCAATTGGCCGACTGGCAGCAGTCGATCGGCGAGTTGGGCCGCGCGCTCACCACGGCAACTGAAGGCCGACCGCTACCCGGCTGGTCCACCGACGCCGGCCGCACCGAGGACATCGGGTGGCGCCAGGCCCGCACCACGCTGCTCGAAGGCGTCGCACGCCACCACCACGCTCACCTGCTCGCCGCCATCGTCGAGCTCGGCGGTGAGCTGGAGCTCCCAGCTACCCGTAACGGGCGCTTCAGGGGCGCGGTCATCCCAGAAGGCTGCGCGGTCAGCGCCGGCCGCCGCCGATGCGGCGGTCGTCGGCCAGTGCGGTCAGCGGGCCGAACTCGCGGGCAAGCTGGTTCCACGTCAGAACCTCGCCACAGCGGGCCGGGAACTCCTTCGGGTTGAACTCGGGCATGGTCCAGGTGCCAGTGCCCCGGTCCCGCAGCCACAGGTCCCCGTCACCGTCGACCACAGTCGGCGGGACCGGTACGGGCTCGGCCTGATCGGTGGGCTCCCAGGTGACCCGGCCCGGGTGGGAAACGCGGCGCAGCTCGGTGGTGGCCAGCCGCGCGGCCAAGTCACGGGTGGACTCTTCGGCAACCTTGACCGACTCGAGTCGGAATGCGTCGTCAAGTACGGGCAGGGCTGGATTCTTGCTGCGCTTTGAACTCATACGCTGACTACCTCCGGTGGGGGGCGTCACATCCGTTATGGCACCCCGTAGAGGAACACGGTATCCGAGGCGGGAGCCGGGCCGGCTACGACCGCTGTCCAGGTGGAGGCGCTGGCACACCGGGCGGTGGGGCTGGGTGGTGAGCTGGTCCTGGACGTGGCCCAACCCGTGGTGGTAGCGCTCAGATATGGCGGTCCGGGTCTGAGAAGGTGAGGCAGCCGGGGGCGAGCGGACGTCGGGCCGGGGCGGGTACGGGAGATGGAGTCGTCCATGCCGCCGCGGTGGACCATGAACAGGCGCCCGTTGAGTTCGGCCACGGCCGGATGCCAGGCCGACTCGTGGCTGGACAACTTCTCTTCCCAGACGGACGGAACGCAGGGACGGCCTTGGGAAGGCTCGCTAGTCGGGTGCCGACCGCGGCGGAGCTGGTGGTAGGACGGCTGCTTCGATCCGCATGGTGGTCTGCCTGAGCTCGGTCAGGAGCCAGGACCGAGCCGCTCCGGAGCGCTCGTTCCTGGGGAAGCCGGTGGTTGAGCTCGGCCGAGACCGGAACACTGCAGCAGCGACGGTCGGACGGAGTGGGTGCCGCTGTCGCCGGCGCAGAGCGCAACGCTTCTGCGTTTCGGCCGGCTCCGCGCGGGCCGCCTTCACCCGCTCGGGCCGCGCCTGCACGGTTCGCTTGCCCATGCCCGGTTCCGGGGCCGGAACTCCCCGAGACCCTCGGCGCACACAGCCGCTTCGAAGCAGGCGTCATCGCCGAACGCCAAGGCCTCACTCACCACCCAGCCCGAACCCGCACCGGCATGCCCGGCCTGCGGCCACGCCTTGCCCCCCCCACCCCAAGGGCGGACCACCGGACGACCAGCCCGCTACTCCTCCCCCAAATGCCGCTCCCGCGCCTACCGCACACGACGAACCGTAAGAGAAACAACTACACAGTCCAGCACCTCACATCCGTCACGAAACCCACCACCCGCGTGACGAAACTCCCCTACGGGCCGTAACCGGTCGCCGTGGGCTGATGGACGTAGCAGGGCAGTGAGGCGAACAGCATCCATTCGCGCCACTCCGGCCGGCCCGGACACCGACCCCGTGGACGTCGGCCGCCGAGCATCCTGGGCACCCAGCCTGCGAGGGCACCCGGGATGTGCTCGCGTGGCCCCGGCTGTCACCGGTCGTCGCGGCCGTAGCTGCCTTTGCCCGCCAGATCGGAGGCGCGCATGAGGGGTGGATGTCATCGAACCGGGCGCTGTCACGCCGAGGCAGCAGGTTCTGCTCGCGGGACGTTACCCGCCAGGAGCCCGGTACTGGATTTGCTGGGTCCTGCGCAGGGCATCCAGCGTTTCGTCGACGCTCAGGAGAACGGTCGTCTCGAACGACCTGAGCGCGCCACCTCCGCTGATCGCCAGAGCAACCGCGGCCATGGACACGTTGTCCGGAGCTTCCCAGAGGTTGTAGCCGTCGTGCGTGCCGAAGGCGTACCAGAAGCCGTGGAGCTTTCCACCGACGGATTCGATGTACGCCTGAGCGGCCTTCGCGCGGTCCTCGGGGTGGACGGTCAGCCTCGCCCAAGTCTCCGGTGTGTAACTGAACCTCGATAGATAGAGCGGCATCGTGTGTCTCCCTTTCGTCCTGCCCATGGATGCCCGCGCCCGATGGGAGAAGGTACGGATTGGAACGCGGTTCGCCCGAACAGTCGGGGACGACAACCGTCAAGGCCCAGGGCGAATGGGTGAGCAGGCCGCCTGCCCAACCGCTACGAGGCTGCAGGCACCGGCGCCTGTCGTACTGCGCCGGGTCGCGGGTCCCGCAGGCGGTCCGGCGGCCGGAGGCAAAAACAAGGTCACCTTGACCGGCACTAACCTGGCCGACACCACCGCCGTCACCTTCGGTACCGGCCGCAATGGGACCGGCCTGGCTTGCACCGCGACCTCCTGCACCGTCACGGCCCCGGCCGGCACCGCGTCCACGAAGGGGGGCCTGCGGCAGGCTCAGGTTCAGTGGTTGTGGAGGCAGTACATGTGCCCGAACTACGCTCCCGCGTCGCCCGGGAGCGTGGCGAAGGCGAACGCGGGGGCTTCGGTGCCGTCCGCGATGGACGGCTTGGTGAACGGGCTCCAGATCTTGTCGGTCTCCTTGTAGGTGGCGAACTGCACCTTGTGGCCATCAGCCGAGGCGCGGTCGCCAGGCCCAGCCTGCCGTGGCCGGCCATGCCGAGGGCCGGGGTGAAGCGCGTCACGCTGTTGGGAACCTTGACGCGGTCCGGCTTTACTCCGTACCTGGTCAGGTACACGTGCTGGTCGTCTCGACCGCGAACGGCCATGTAGACGGCGCCCGGGCCCATGCACAGGGCCGGGTCGCCGATCGTGGGGACGTGGCTGGTGAGGGGTTCGAAGGCGTCTTCGTCGAAGGCCGTGGAGCCGGGGTCGAAAGTGGCCGTGTGCAGTTGGCCGTCGCGGCGGCTGCGCACGGCGCAGGCCAGAGCGTTCCCGAATCCGCGCAGGGCAGGCGCGCCGCCGGTGAAGCCGCTGACGGACCTCTTCATGTAGACCCAGTTCGATCCCTGCAGGCTCCAGTGCTTCAGACGCTGGGTGGCGTCGGCGTAGACGAGGTGGAAGTTACCGGCCGCGTCGGCGGCCACCGAGGCCTGGGTGGTGTCGGCGATGCCGGCGATCTGCGCCAGGGGGCTCCACCTTCCGCCCTGGAGCATGCTCCCGTACAGGTTGTTGTCGTTGGGACAGCCGCGTGCGACGCAGAGCAGCTTGTCCTCGCTCGCGGCCAGGGCCGGCGCCCCGATAGGGGCGTGCTGCACAGGCAGGTCGGAGTGCTTTGCCCCGACTGGGACGGCGGAGCCGGCCGGGGCCGAGCTGAGACGCAGCTCCCTCTTGGTGGTGCCGGTGGCCTGCATCACGAGTACGAAGTCACCGTCGCTGCCGGCGTCGAAGCTCCATGTCAGGACGCTGCTTTTCTCGATCGACGCCTGCAGAGCGGCTCAGTCCCAGACGAAGGTTCGTTTTCACCAGGCAGTCAGCAATGACCGCCCGCTCACACCCACACCCCGCCACCACACCCCCAACTCACACGCACGCCACCGCCCCCGCAGGGGCACCCCCCTGGTCCGCCGACTCAGGTGAGGGCGGTGATCACCTCTCGCGCCGCCCGTTCGCCCTCGGTGGCACCGCCCTCCATGAAGCCCTGGAAGTCGTAGCTGCAGTGCTCGCCGGAGAGGTGGACGTTGCCCTGCGCGGTGCCCTCGTACTTCGCGTACCGGTGCAGGTAGCCGGTCGGCCAGTACGAGTACGCGCCCAGCGAGTACGGGTTGCGGTGCCATGCGGAGAGCTGGGCCCGCCCGGTCCATGCGGCCTTGGTGCGGGGGAAGAACGCGTCGATCCCGGTCAGCGTGCGGTCGGTGAGCCTCCGCACGTACGGGTCGGACTCGGTGGCGAACGGTGCGGCGGGGGTCAGGGCGCGCGCCAGGGTCCCGCCGCCGTACTGGAGCAGGATGCCGCCGGTACCGGGCTGGAGCTTGGTGGTGTCCCAGGTCTGCTGGACCTCGGAGTCGGTGAAGCAGTCGCCCGCCGACACGCCGGGCCAGGGGCCGGTGCCGCGCCACGGGCGACCGGTGAACTGCATGTTGAGCTTGGTGCAGGCGCCCATCCGGGCGTCGCGCAGCAGGTTCTTCATGAGGGGGTCGAAACCGGCCGCCGAGGTGTCGATGCCCTGGAGGACCGGCAGCGGCAGGCACAGGACGGTGTGGTCGGCCACGACCGTGCGGGTGGCGCCCGAGTCGTCGAAGGTGAGGGTCTGGGTGCCGTCGGTGTCGGCGCGCACGGCGACCAGCCGGCGGCCCATGACGATCGAACCGGAGGGCAGGGCCGCGGCAATGGCGTTCGGCAGCTGGTCGTTGCCGCCGACGATGTGGTAGCGCTCGTTGGACAGGCCCCAGACGTTGAAGTTCCCGGGGTTGGGCTGGTAGCCCATCAGCAGGACCAGGGCGAGGGCGGACTGGTCGGTGGTGTCGGCCCCGTACTCGACGTTGTAGGCCACGTCGATGAAGCGGCCGAGCGGGGAGTCGTGCCCGCCGGGGACCCGGCTCTCGATCCACTCGTAGAGGGTCATGTTGTCCAGGGCGGTGCCGGCGGGGGTGGTGGAGTTCCAGGACACCTCGCCGGAGTCCTGGAGGTCGCGGTGCAGCTGCTGGTAGACGGCCTTGAAGTCCTCGTCGGCCCGGGTGCGGGAGTAGTAGGTGCCGTTGAACCACAGGACCTCCTCGGCCCCGTTGGGGCCGCCGCCGAGGAAGTCCTCGGTCGGGAGGCCGAAGCGGCGGCAGAGCTCCAGCATCTTCTTGTGGCTGGTGTCGATCAGTTCGCCGCCCACCTCGGAGGTCTGCCCGTACGCCCAGTGGTCGCGCTGCGTCCACATCCGGCCGCCGACGCGGTCGGGGTTGGCTTCGTAGACGGTGCACGGGATGCCCGCGTCCTGGAGGGTGAGGGCGGCGGTGAGGCCGGCGATGCCCGCACCGACCACCGCGACGCGGGCCCGTTGGGGCCTTTTGCCGTCGGGGGCGGGGGTGGCGGCGCGGGCCGGGGCGGCGGCGACGCCCGCCGCGGCGGTGCCGAGGCCGAGGGCGGCGGCCCGCCGCATCAGCTCCCGGCGGCCGAGGCCGCGCACGTCGGCGACGGGCAGACGCAGGCGGTGGGCGGCGGAGTGTTCGGCGGTGAGCCGGCGGAGTGCGTGCATGAGGGGCGTACGGGCCATGGCGGGGGCTCCTTCGCGGGGGGGGGCGACTGCGGGCCGGGCGTGCGCGGATCAGGTGTACACGTGGATCAGATGTACGTGGATCAGATGTACGTGGGTCAGATGTACGTGGGTCAGATGTACGTGGGTCAGACGTTCGCTTGGGACGGGGACAGGCCGGTGGTGCCGTCGGAACCGGGGGCGGTGCCGTCGTCGGCACGCTCGGCGGCGTCCTCCAGGACGATGCGGCCGATGACCTCGTAGCGCTCGGGCGCCTTGGCCTTGAGCCACAGGCCGAGGCCCAGTCCGCCGAGGAAGACGGCGCCGACGATCCAGGGGATCAGCTTGAAGAAGACGGAGTCGGAGGCGGCACCGGCCGCGGTCTCCATGTTGACGACGAGCAGGACCACGACGGCGGTCATCGCGATCCCACCAAGCAGGGGCGCGGTGAAGGTCTTGAACCAGTGCCGGTCCTCGGGGTGGTTGCGGCGGAAGTAGCCGATGACGGAGAAGGAGCACAGGGTCTGGACGATCAGGATCGCCATGGTGCCCAGGATCGCCAGCAGCGTGTACAGGTGCAGGTACGGGTCCTGGCCGGTGAGCCAGAAACCTGCGACCAGGGTCACGGCGATGACGGTCTGGACGACGGAGGCGACGTGCGGGGAGCCGTGGCGCGGGTGGGTCCGGCCGAGCGCCGGGTGCAGGAAGCGCTCGCGGCCGATGGCGTACAGGTAGCGGGCGGCGCACTGGTGGAAGGCCATCCCGCAGGCGAACGAGCCGGTGAGCAGCAGCCATTGGAAGGCGTCCACGGCCCATGCGCCGATGAAGTGCCGGGTGGGGGCGAAGAAGAGGTCGAGGGGGTTGGCGGAGGCGGACAGTTCCACGGACCCGGTCAGGCCGTTGCCGGCGATGGTCATCCAGGAGACGTAGATGTAGAAGAGGCCGACTCCGACGACGGAGATGAGCGTGGCTTTGGGAATGACCCGCTTGGGGTCGCGGGACTCCTCGCCGTACATGGCGGTGGACTCGAAGCCGACCCAGGACCAGAAGGCGAAGAAGAGGCCGAGGCCCGCGGAGGTACCGGTGAAGGCGTTCCGGGGGTCGACCGGTTCGAGGGGGATCCCGTCGGGGCCGCCGCCGGAGACCAGTACGGCGGTGGCGACGGCGAACAGGACCGCGATCTCGGCGACCAGCATCACGCCGAGTGCCTTGGCGGTCAGGTTGATGTCGAAGTGGGCGAGGCCGGCGGTGACGGCGAGCATCCCGGCCGCGTACAGCACCCAGGGGAGGTCGACGCCGAGCTGGTCCTGGACCGTGGTGCGGGCGAAGTAGGAGAAGACGCCGACGATCGAGGCCTCGAAGACGACGTATGCGAGGACGGCGAGCATGCCGGAGGCCATGCCGGCGATCCGGCCGAGTCCGTGGGAGATGTATCCGTAGAAGGCGCCCGCGGCGGTGATGCGCTTTGCCATGGCCACGTAGCCGACCGCGAAGACGGTGAGGACGACGGTGGCGAAGAGGTACCCGGCGGGGGCGCCGGTTCCGTTGCCGAAGCCGACCGCGATGGGGAGGTTGCCGGTCATGGCGGTGATGGGGGCGGCGGTGGCGACGGCCATGAAGACGACGCCGACCAGGCCGACGGAGTTTGCCTTGAGGCGCTGGACCTCGCCTGCGGGGCGGGCCGCCCGGGTGGATCGGGGGGTGCCGGTGGAACCGTTGGACATGTCGTCCTCTTCCGCTCGTGCTGGGTGTCCCGACGTGAGGCGGGCCACTCTGGCGGTACGTGACGCAGCCCACAATCGGCATGCGGTCCGGTAATCGCCGTGTGGGGACGACGAGTTGTCGGGGCATCAGGAGCGGTTCGTACGCCGTCGGCGGTGGGCACGGCGGCGTGTCCTGCGGGCGGCCCGGGGCGGCCGGGCAGGTGGGGGCCGATCCGGACCTTGTCAGGGTCTGTTCAAGCAGGGTGCCGGTGGGCGAGGATCACGCCCGCCCCACCCGTTTTCCCTCCCCACCACGCCTTCCCGCCCCCGGAGGATGTTTATGAACCGCCGCACACCCCGCGGCATGCTCGCCGCGGCCACCGCCACCGTGGCGCTCTTCTCGCTCGCCGGCCCGGCCGCCGCACAGTCCACGGCCCCGACGGCCGGCTCCACCGCGCCGCAGGGCCGGATCTTCATGGTCAACCCCGTCCAGGCCACGGGCGACCAGGCACTCACCGACGGCAAGGACGCCGATTCCGCCGTCCCGGCCGCCGCGTACGCCCTGGCCGCGCTGCGCAACCTGGACGGCGGCGGCGGACTCCACGGCCGCTGGGCCTCCGTGCGCTCGGACACCGGCCCCTCCGCCAGGACCGGCGAGGCCGCCGGGTACACCCGTCACGACGACCGGTTCGAGCAGGTCATGGCCTACTTCTGGGTCAACGAGGCGCAGGAGTACCTCCAGTCCCTGGGCTTCGGCACCGAGCTGCCGGGCGCCAACGACCGGGTGCAGCCCGTACGCATCAACCAGTGGGGGGCGGACAACTCCTTCTTTACCGACAAGAAGGACGAGATCCGCTTCGGCAAGGGCGGGGTCGACGACGCCGAGGACGCCGAGGTGATCGTCCACGAGTACGGTCACGCGGTGCACGAGGCCCAGGTGCCCGGCTTCGGCTCCTCTCCCGAGGCCGGCGCGATCGGCGAGGCCTTCGGTGACTACCTGGCCGTCGAGGTCGGTGCCCATGCGGACGCCGCGTACGGCTGGCCGCGGCGGGCCGACCTGGCCTGCGTCGCCGACTGGGACGCGGCCTCCTACAGCGACGCCCCGCACTGCCTGCGCCGCATCGACGGGAACAAGGTGTACGCCGACCTGGAGGGCGAGGTCCACGCGGACGGGGAGATCTGGTCCCGCGCCCTCTTCGACATCCGCAACGCCCTGGGCTCCCGGACCGCTGACCGCATCATCGTCAACGCCCAGTTCGGCTTCGCGCCGGACACGTCCTTCAAGGATGCGGCCCTGACGACGGTTTCGACCGCCCAGCGGATGTATGGCGCGAACGCCGCGGACGCCGTGCGTGCCGCGTTCAAGGCCCGGCAGATCCCCGGCGTCCAGTAACGGCCAGGCCCTTCCCCGGACTCGGTGCACACCGCGTCCGGGGGAGCGCAATGTTCCATTTTTGGTCGCTCAGCGAACATCGCTCCCCTCTCTCCGGACAACAGCCGGTCAAATTCTTGTTGCATACCTGTCAATTCACTGCTCCTTCCTGGCAATCTCAACTGCCTAACCCCCCACGGCAATTGAAGGAGCACGAGTGACCCTCCCCACGTCCCCATCCCGCACCCCCCGCAGCCGCACCCGAGTGCTGCGCGCCGCCGCCCTCGTCGCGTCGGCGGCAATGGTCGCGATCTCCGTCCAGAGCGGCTCCGCCAACGCCTCGACCGAGCGCGAGGCGGGAGCCACCGCGCTCGTCCTCACCGCCGACGCGCGCCTCCAGGCGATCGTCGCGGCCCAGAACACGGCGGCCGACACCGCGCGGGCCATCGGCCTGGCCGACGACGAGCGCCTCGTGGCCCGCGATGTGATCAAGGACGCCGACGGCACGGTGCACACGCGCTACGAGCGCACCTACGCCGGGCTGCCGGTCCTCGGCGGAGATCTGGTGGTCCACCAGAAGAAGGACGGCCGCCGCAAGACCACCAAGGGCATCGAGGCCCGAATAGCCCCGGCCGCCGCCCGCTCCTCCCTCAAGGCCGCGCCCGCCGGTGCCCGCCAGGTCGTCTGGGCCGCGAGCGGAAACCCGGTCTTCGCCTACGAGGCCGTCGTCACCGGCACCCAGCACGACGGAACCCCCAGCGAGCGCCACGTCATCACGGACGCCGCCACCGGCGCCGAGCTGTACTCCTACGAGGCCATCGACACCGGCACCGGTGCGAGCCAGTACTCCGGCTCCGTCACGCTGGACACCACGCAGAGCGGGGCGTCCTACAGCCTGACGGACGGCATCCGCGGCGGCCACAAGACCTATGACCTGAACGGAGGCACCACCGGCACAGGAAGCCTGTTCACCGACGCCGACGACAAGTGGGGCGACGGACTGCCGTCGAACCGCCAGACGGCCGCCGCCGACGCCCACTACGGCGCTGCCGTGACCTGGGACTTCTACAAGTCCGAATTCGGCCGCAACGGCATCGCCGGGGACGGCAAGGCCGCCTACTCCCGCGTCCACTACGGCAACGCCTACGTCAACGCCTTCTGGTCCGACGGCTGCTTCTGCATGACCTACGGAGACGGCGCCGCCAACCAGAAGCCGCTCACCTCCCTGGACGTCGCCGGCCACGAGATGAGCCACGGCCTGACCGCCGCCACGGCCAAGCTGAACTACAGCCGCGAGTCGGGCGGCCTCAACGAGGCCACCAGCGACATCTTCGGCACCTCGGTGGAGTTCTTCGCCAACAACTCGGCCGACGTCGGCGACTACCTCATCGGCGAGAAGATCGACATCCGCGGCGACGGCACGCCGCTGCGCTACATGGACAAGCCCAGCAAGGACGGCGCCTCGGCCGACTACTGGTCCAAGACCGTAGGCCGGCTCGACGTGCACAACTCCTCGGGCGTGGCCAACCACTTCTTCTACCTGCTCTCCGAGGGCAGCGGCGCGAAGACGGTCAACGGGGTCTCGTACAACTCGCCCACCTACGACGGTTCGACGGTGACCGGGATCGGCCGGACCAAGGCCTACAAGATCTGGTACAAGGCGCTGTCGACCTACATGACGTCGACCACCAACTACGCGGGAGCGCGCACCGCGACCCTGCAGGCGACGGCCGACCTGTACGGATCGACCAGCGTGGAGTACCAGCAGGTGGCGGCCGCCTGGAAGGCCGTCAACGTCAACGGCTGATCCGGCTCCTGAGCGGTACCTCGCCCCGGCGGGCCTGCGGGCCCGCCGGGGCTTCCGCCGCTTCCGGCGGACTGCGGACTGCCGACTACAGGTCGCGTTGCATCTGCGAGGGCCAGATGTGGTCCTGCGGGCTGTGCGGGATCGGTGCCGGGGCGTGGGGCGCCCAGGCGGGGTCCGCATCGTAGCCGCCGTGCGGCTCGCCCGCGTGAACGTCCCAGGCCCCGGCAACCTGCGGCGCCCCGGGCGCGGCCGGGCGGCCGTACGAAGGGTCGGAGGGCCGGGGCGGCAGCGCGGCAACCGGCTCGGAGGGGGTGGCGGGTACCTGCAGGCTGCCGTAGCGCTCCATCCGCTGCCAGCGCAGCCGGGAGCCGGCGACGGCGGTGAAGACGGACTGGATCACCACCAGGTACATGAGCTGGCGGTAGACGAACTGTTGCAGCGGCAGGCTCCACAGCGGGCCCGGCCGCTCCCCGTCCAGACGGAACGCGTACAGGCCCATCAGGACCTGGAGGAGCAGGAATGCCGTCCACAGGCCGAGGATGCGCAGGGGGTCGAGGAAGACCAGGCCGTAGACGGCGAAGACGTCCACGACGGGCGCGAGCAGGGGCAGCAGGACCTGGAACATGAGCAGGTAGACCAGACCGCGTCGCCCGAGCTTGCCGGCCTGCCCCCGCTGGGCGAGGGCGCCGCGGTGCTTCCACATGGCCTGGAGGGTGCCGTAGCACCACCGGTAGCGCTGCTTCCACAGGGCACCCAGCGAGGCGGGCGCTTCCGTCCAGGCCTTGGCCCGCTCCTCGTAGACAACGCGCCAGCCGTCCCGGCACAGGGCCATGGTGAGGTCGGTGTCCTCGGCGAGGGTGGTGTCGCTGACACCGCCGACCCGCAGCAGTGCCTCGCGGCGGAACGCGCCGACGGCGCCGGGCACGGTGGGCATGCACTCGGCGAGGTCGAACAGACGGCGGTCGAGGTTGAAGCCGACGACGTACTCGATGTGCTGCCAGCGTCCGAGCAGCCCTCCCCGGTTCACCACCTTGGCGTTGCCGGAAACCGCGCCCACCCGGCGGTGGGCGAAGGGCTGGACGAGCATGCGGACGGCGTCCGGTTCGAAGACGGTGTCGCCGTCGACCATGACGAGCAGATTGCAGGAGGCGGCCGCGATACCCGTGTTGAGGGCGGCCGGCTTTCCGGCGTTCTGCTGCCGGATGACCCGTACGCCGGGCAACCGGAGGGCTTCGACGATGTCGGCGGTGCCGTCCGTGGAACCGTCGTCGACAACGATGACCTCGAGTTGGTGGTCGGAGGCCACGAGGGAGCGGACGGCCGCCTCGATGCCGGCGCTCTCGTTGTAGGCGGGGACGATGACGCTCACGGGTTCGGTGACCGGAGCGCCCCAGGGCTTGCGGTGCATCCGTACGTGCCGGCGTGCGGCAACGAAGACGGCGACCGCACGCAGCAGGCTGATCGCGCCCGCTGCCCACAGCAGCCACGAGAGGGCTTCGAGGATCCAGTCGCTGGTACGGATCGCGGTGATCAGGGCGAGCCCCTGCCACCGGTCCGTGGTCGCGGCGGGCTGCACGGACCCCCGGAGAGCGACGGCATCGCCCACCGTGGCGAACGTCCAGCCGGAGGCCTTCAGCCGCGGCACGAGCTCTTCGAGCGCGGCGACCGTCTGCGTGCGGTCTCCGCCCGCATCGTGCAGGAGCACGATCTGCCCGGCGGTGTCCTTGGGGGTGGCGCCGGCGACGATCTGTTCCACGCCCGGGCGTCGCCAGTCCTCGCTGTCCAGGGTCGTCAGGACGGTCAGATACCCCTCCTGCCCGGCCTGGACGACGGCGCTCCAGTCGGCGTCGTCGAGCGCCTTGCCGGTGGAGGAGTACGGCGGCCGCAGCAGCGGCGTGGTGACGCCGGTGGCGCCAGCGATGACGAGCTGGGTCTCGCGCAGTTCCAGGGAACGCCGCCAGGCGGACGCGGCGCCAAGATCGGTGTGGGTGAAGCTGTGCAGGCCGATCTGGTGGCCCTCGTCGACGATCCGGCGGGCGAGGCCGGGATTCTCGGCGACCCGGGTGCCGACGGTGAAGAAGGTCGCGGGCACGGCGTTGCGGCGCAGCACGTCGAGGATCTTCGGAGTCCAGACGGGGTCGGGGCCGTCGTCGAAGGTCAGAGCGATCGTGCGGGCCGCCGGGGCAGCGGTGCGGGCCGCCTCCCCCTCGATCACCGGCCCGCCGGAGCTGATCCCCGCCGGCACGGACGTCCCCGGGCCTTGCTCACGGTGAGCCCCGTCGGGGGTGGAGTCGAACAGGTGCTGGGTGTAGCCCTGGAGGAGCAGCGCCGCCGAAAGGGTGAGCACGAGGGTGGTCAGCAACAGCCAGTGGGTGCGCAGGGGGACGTTGCGTACGGTGCTGTGCCTGCCGTGGGGGCGGCGGCGACGGTTCTTCGACAAGGGGTGGGACTTCCTGCCTGCTGCGTGGGGCGGTGCGGTGCCGGCTGTGTGCTCTGTGCTGGGCCTGTGCGGCGTGACGGACGTGGCCGGTTCAGGGACGGCCGGTGGGCTTGCCGGCACCCTGCCCGGGGGGAGCGGTGCCGCGGCCGCGGCCGCCGCCGCGAGGCGACGGAGCCGGGTCTGCCGGTCCGGTCGCGGCCTTCGTCGGGCCCTGCCCGGTGCTGGGCGTCGCCTTGTCGGTCACGGTCGTGGCGGCCGGGGCAGGTGCGGCGCCACTGTGCGAGGCTGCCGGGGCGGGTCGTGTGCTGCTGCTCGCCGGACCACGGGTGGAGGGGCCGGCGGTGCCGGCCCCTGCCGTGCCCCCGGGCACGGGGGTGGGGGGAGCCTGGGCAGAGGGCAGCAAAGGCGACTGGAAGGTGGGGCCGCCCAGCAAGGTGCTCATGAGCAGCACGACGTAGGCGACGGCCGGTACCACCAGCAGGTAGCCCCAGCGCCGCACCCGACGCTGTCTGCGCCCCGACGTGTCGACGAAGACGGGGGCCTCGGCGGCAGCCGGGACCGGCGGCACCTGCGCCGTGCCGTACGCAGCGATATCACCGGGGAAGAGCTCCATCGTGTCCGGATCCGGGATGCCGAAGGGTGGGTTCATGCGGGGTGGCCTCTGGATCGGGAAGCGGAGCGACTGATGCCGGGGGCGCGCTCGAGCGGGCACCCCATGCCCTTCAGCGCTGGAACCACCTTCTGTGTCACTCCCGGTGCCGAACCGGTCCCCTTCCGTACGGTGCCGACCGGGATGCCCCGGTTGGCACCGGTCCACCCGCTCCGCCCCCGCTTGACTGGCCGGCCGAGCCCTCCGTCCCGAAGGACCCGTCCGTCCCGAGGCACATGCTGGCGCCGCTGCGCGAGGGAGCGCGGGCCGCCAGGGGCCCGCACGTACTTGCCCGACAGCAGGTGGACCGCCCCGGGGAGCCACGCGTCCGGGTCCAGGGCACGCAGGAGCTGGTGGGCGGTGCAGACGGCCGCAGAGGCGACCGGCCTCCTCGATGACGCCCAGGTACGGCATCTGCACACAGGCGCAGAACACAACGGCGTCGACGTCGGGGAGAACGACTTCGCCGACGAGGTGGACGAGGAACCCTGCCGGACCAGGTGACCGACCCCCGCAGCGGTCACCCACGGCAGGCCCCTCGGCAACGGGGTGCCGAGGTGCCTCCGTCAGCCGGTCCGCCGCCCACCCCGCACCCACCGGTCGTCGCAACGCGGCCCGCACGGCTTCAGGGTCTGCGGCCTCCACCACCCCCCGCGACCACCGGCCCGGCCCGACGTCCGCCGCCCGGGCCAAGCCGTGCGCGGGAACGTGCACGCCGTACGATCACATCTGGCCTGGCCTTCAGTGCCCCGCTCCGCGGCGACCATGATCAGCCTCGGCTCCCTTGAGTTCCGGTGCCGGAAGCGGGGGAAGGTACTCATGGGCGATGAAGCCGAAGCCCTTCTCCGCGTTGAACCACTTCACAGTTCCCGTAGCCATGTCTCGTGCCTTCCAGTCGATGATGCCTCCCACGACATGCGGAAGGCGGAGGTGATCGCCCTGGTTCCTGCGGCCCAGCACAGCAAAACGCCCACGCCGAAAGCGTGGGCAAGGGAACTTCCGAACCACGACAGCTCACGCAGACGCCACACCCCGGCACACTCCGTCACCATAGGACGGCCTGCGCGTCCCGCTCCGGACAGGTGGGGACGATGGCCCGCCGGCACCCGGCAGGCCTTCAGCTCTCCCCGCCTCAGTCAGGTCGCAGCCGTCGGATTCGCCGATTCGGCGGCGCGGCGGTACTCGGCGTTGATTCGCTGGGCTTCTTCGAGCTGGTCTTCGAGGATGACGATGCGGCAGGCGGCCTCGATGGGGGTGCCCTGGTCGACGAGTTCACGGGCGCGGGCGGCGATGCGCAGCTGGTAGCGGGAGTATCGGCGGTGGCCGCCCGCGGAGCGGAGCGGGGTGATCAGGCGGGCTTCGCCGATGGCTCGGAGGAAGCCCTGTGTGGTGCCGAGCATCTCGGCGGCCCGGCCCATCGTGTAGGCGGGGTAATCGTCGTCGTCGAGACGGCCGAACGAGTCGTCTGCTGTCATGGAACCTCTCTCGTGGAACGCATGGAGGGGCCCTGGTGCCATTGGCACCAGGGCCCCGAAGGAACTGCCGCTGACGGGGCGGCGCCTGCGCGGCTATAGCTGGCGTCGAATACCCCACCCAGAGGTGCGTCTGTCCAGGGGTGATGGAGTGGCCGAGCGGGGGCAGCAGCGCAGACAGGGGAAGGGCTCCCCGGGTACGGCCGGGCACCTGCCCGGCCGGTGAAGAGGAAGGATGCTCCTGTGTCGCAGGTCGAAGAGTCCGTCGAGGTCGACGTTCCCGTGCGCACCGCTTACAACCAGTGGACGCAGTTCGAGTCGTTCCCGCACTTCATGGACGGGGTGGAGCGCATCGAGCAGCGCACCGACACCATGACGCACTGGGTCACGAAGATCGGCGGGGTGACCAAGGAGTTCGAGGCGGAGATCACCGAGCAGATCCCCGACGACCGGGTCGCGTGGAGGACGCTGGGCGGCGAGGTCAAGCAGGCGGGCGTCGTCACCTTCCACCGTCTGAGCGACAGCAGGACCAAGGTGATGCTGCAGCTCGACTACGACCCGGACGGCTTCGCGGAGAACGTCGGGGACAAGCTCGGCTTCGTCAAGCGGCAGATCACCGGCGACCTGAAGCGGTTCAAGGACTACATCGAAAGGCGCGGCCAGGAAACCGGCTCCTGGCGCGGCAAGGTCTGACCACGACTCGGCCTCACCTGGGCGGACATTGCCTCCCCGGCGCCTTTCGCCCCCTCCGGAACCTGGAACCGTTCATGCCCGGAGGGGCGAAAGCCAAGAGGCGGGGAAGCCGGATGAGCCGCGACGGATGCCGCGCCGTCGCGGTGTTGGTGCCGTAGCCGACGGACCAATACCCGCTGCCGCATGGAGTGAGGGGTGCCGCTGCCGGCGGAAGTGTCGTGTCCCGCAGGCGCCAGCGGTCGTTGTCCCCGGCGACGCGTGCCTGACCGTCCCCCACGGAGGCACGTCGGAGGGGCCCTGTCCCACGCCCGGCCAGGGCCCCCTCCCCTCGTTCACGCGGCGCGGGCGAGAGCGCGCCTCACCGTCTCCGGCAGAGGCCGGGCCACGATGGAGGACCGCAGGACGGTGCCTGCGGGTGAGGGGGAGAAGGAACTTGATCAACGTGGGCATACAGCGCTGGGGCACCTCGGTCCTGATCAGCGCCGACGCGGCCGGCCCTGGACCACGTCACCGCCGATGAGCGGGACCTCTTGATGGACCTGCACGGCGTGACGACCATGGACACCGACGGCCTGTTCCACCTCCTGGACCTGCAAACCGGCGCTCCGAGGCCCTGCGCCTGAGAGTGCTGGTCACCGGCTGGCAGCCCCAGCCTCAGCAGCTCATGGCGGAGGTGGCCGGTATCCCGGGGCCCTGCACGGCCACCGGGGAGCGGTACGCGGTGGCAGGCTTCCGCCGGCCTCGAGGACCGAGCCCAGCGCGCACGGGACCACGCCGACTTCGCCGCCGGATGGCTGCCCCGCGCCTGACCCGTGGACGGGTCCGCAGTCCAGTACGGCGACTCGTGCGAAAGGTATCCAGCGTAATGCACCGCCTCGTGGAGTCGCACCCGGTCGCACTTCGGAGGAGGCGAGTCGATGTTCTCGCCCGCAGCCTTGGACCAGTGGCTGCCCGACCGACTGCTCACCGAACCGTGAGACCGCATTCTGATCCACACCGTCGGGGTCACCGAAGCCCGCTCCGCCACCGGTGAACAGTTCGGAGAGGCCCGCCCCGTCGACACGGTCGTACGCTCCACCGCCGCGGGTGAGCCCGCCCCGGGGCGTTGCGCTGTCTGGTCCGCGCCATCCTCGACCACCACCCCGGCAGGCTCCTCCTCGCCGAATGGCACCCCCCACCGCACCCCGGACAGGCTCGACCCCCGCTCCGTGGGACGAGAGGTGACGCCGGCATCCGGCGTACCACTCACCGGGGCGGTAGTCACAGGACTCCACCAGCGGTCACCCCAAAGGCAGGGGTCGACCGCTCGGGTGGATCCGCGCCCGGAATGTCGGATCAGGTGTGCAGGAGGCTGTTGGTGCCGTCGTGGCCGTCGGCGTGGTCCTCGTCGAACCAGTAGTCGCCCGCCGCCAGGTAGCGGAAGGAGTGCACGCGCTTCGTCGGCAGGCTGACCGTAACCGCGCGCATGCCGTCACCGCGCGGCTCAAGGGTGTGGGCGCCGGGCTTCCAGTCGTTGAAGTCACCGACGACGCTGACCGGACCAGGCGGAGTGTCGGCGGGCAGGACGAAGGTGAGCTGAGCACGGTCCTTGAGCAGTTTGCGTTCGAGCATGGCGAAGAGCTCCTGCAGACGGAGGTGGCTGTTTCAGCCCATCCTGCGGCCCCCGTCGCGGCCAGGCACCCGCACGCGGCCGCTCGGGGCACCAGCTTCACCCGCCCGGTGCCACAAGGGCGAGCGCGTCACGCCCCCGGTGTTGGCGTGACGGTTCTCGAGGCGTGTCTGCGGTGAGCCCGGGGCCAGGAGCTCGGGGAGGCGGACGGTCAGTGGCCGAGGGCGTTCTTGAGCTGCTGCTTCGACATCGTCGAGCGGCCCTCGATGTTGCGCTCCTTCGCCTCCTGGTACAGCTCGTCCTTGGTGCGGTCCGATGAACTGCCGCCGCCAGACCGCTCGCCGCCGCGCTGCGAGGCGGACTTGCCCTGCGTGGAACTGCGGCTGGCCGTCTTGCTCTCCCCCGAACGCGCACGTTCCTTGTTCACCGTGCGGGAAGCCATCTCCTTCGCACGGCCCTCCGACATGCCGCGCTGTTCACCGGACTCCTTGATGTGCTCGTACTGACGCTCACGCTTCGCGCTGGAGCCTCTGGGCATGACACATTCCTCTCTCGATGGTGTCGGGTCACCGTCATGCTGGGCGCAGCGCGAGCGCCACGCATCTCCGCCGGGCCAGACGGGGGAGGGTCCGTCATGGTCGACCCACTCGGCTCCATCGGCCGTCACGTCGTCGCGGCCCGGACACGAGCATGGCGCAGAGCGGTCCGTCTCACCGCCCCGGCATTCGCCGGCCGTCAGGGCGTGACGCCTCGTGGTCGCCGCGGAGGGGGACTGCGCGGCGGCCGGTGTTCAACCGGCCAGGGCAACCAGCCTTCGGTACTCCAGCTGGTGTGTCCGTCTGGCCGTGAGGTGGACGTGCACGTCCGGGAGGTGGTCTTTCAGGGCCGCGTACACGGCGGTGTAGGCCTCTTCCTGCGTGCCGGCACCCGCAGGCACCCAGAGGACCAGCAGCTGTTCGCGCCTGCGAGCGCCTTCCGGGGTCGCGAAGGACAGTTCGTGGACGACCAGACGCGCCTCGTCCGAGGGCAGGGCCGAAACCAGCTCCTCGTGGGTCAGATTGCCCTCCACCTCCACCACCAGCACACCCGGGGTGTCGGCGAAACGAAGGATCACGGTATTGATCTCCCGCGTCTCCCTCAGGTGGTGGAGGCCATCAAGGCAGCCTTCTGAAAGGCCGATCGGGCTGCTCACGGAATCCACGCTCCGCTCATGGCCTGTGGGGCTACCCATGCGGGTCGGCCTTCCTCCCCGGCGGGCGTGACACCGGGCCGGGCTCGGGCCGCAACAGCCCGAGCATGTCCAGCAGAAGAGACAGATCTCTCGCGTCGGTGGCGCGTGCGGCAACGGTGCAACGCGCCGCCTCCAGGTCCGCGGTCAAGGAACACTCCAGGAGAGCCGGTGCGTCACAGCCAAAGGGATCCTTCACCCAGCCGATCCCACCACCTTCACCCGCCACACGCAGCGGAACTACTCCACCTGCCCCGCACTTGCGACCAACATGGAAGGCGGGCCAAACGCCGGGCGCTGGGCCAAACGCCGGCGTCCGCTGCCCGCAGACAGCTCGTACGAGCGGGTCGCCCCTTGCGGCGACCGAGTCGGCCACCGCCACCCCTGAAGGCGGGCCGCCACGTCCCCCGCGAGGTCAGCCGGTGGCCGCGCTCGGACCGCCACCGAACAGCGGCACCTCCTCCACGGTCACGTCCAGGCGCAGCCGTTTGAAGCGGACCGGGTGCCGGAATACGCCGCCCTCATCGACGGCGGTATCGGCGCTGATCTCCGCGACGAGCTCGGGGCGGACGAGTGTCACGTCCAGGGTGTCCCGGCTGCCCCACGCCGACGCGAACCGCAGGCCCTCCCAGGGATGTCCGACGTCGGCCGCGATCACGTTGCCCCCCACCAGACGGGCCAGTTCCGCACGGAGCGGCGCCGTGCGGCCGATCGAGCGGAGCCAGCCGACGGCGTCGCGGCGGCCCAGGACGAGGAGCTGGGGTCGGATCAGGGTGCCGGCGATCGCGCCGATGATCGCCTCGGTGGTGTTCCGCTTGCGCAGCTTGTACCAGTCTCTGTGTCCTGGCCGGTAGGGCTGGTTCATGGCTTTGACCACGATGCCTTCGACCCCGGAGATCTCGCTCCAGGACTCCAGCCACTGCTGCGCCTTGAGCAGGTCCGTCGTCATCGGGCACAACGTCCAGGGCGTCGAGAGGTGGTGCTCGGCGAAGAGGGCTTCCAGCCGGAGGCGGCGTTGGCGGTAGGGGTAATTGTTCAGCTCGGTGCCGTCCTGTTGCAGGATGTCGAAGGCGATGAAGAACGCGGGCAGCGTTGCGGCGAGCCGGCGCGCGCTGCGTCCGCCCGCGGCTGTGCGGCGCTGCAGGCCCTCGAAGGACAGCTGTCCCACCTTCGTGTTCCAGGCGACGAGCTCCCCGTCCAGGACCAGGCCGCCGGGCAGGCGGTCCGCCGCAGCGACGAGGTCGGGGAAATGGTCCTGGATCAGCGACCCGCGCCGGGTCTGCAGCAGCAACCTGCTGTCCGGATCGGTGGGGGTGAACAGCAGGGCCCGGTAGCCGTCGAACTTCTGCTCGAAGGCCAGCTCGCCCAGCACGCCGGGGCCCGGCACCGACTCCACAGCCCGCGCCAGCACCGGCTCCACCGGCGGTCGCAACACCACCCTGGACGCCTCCCTACTGCGTTCACTTCCGGGATGGGGACAGTGCCTTCCCGAGGTCGTCTCGGGGCATGTGCGAGCGTCCGGTGATGTCGGCGGCGGCCTTCTTGAAGCGGTCGGCCCTTCGACAGACCGCTCGTCGGATCCGCTTCTTCGCGTCCTGATAGAAGTGGCGCTCTTGCCGGCCTTGGGGCTCCCCGCCCGCTCGACGCCGGCGCGCAGTCCCTCCATGAGGTCGGCCACGCACGTCGGCTCCGGGGGCCTCGGCCTTCTCGGCGGTCCCGCCGGTCGGCATGGCCTAGGTCATGGCAGTGACCTTCTCCCGGAAGGTGTCGGGGAACTGCTCCGCATCCCAGTTCCTCGTCAGGGCTTCGATGAGCTGCTCCGCCATGGTCAGCTCGTTGCCGGAGGCCTTAGCTCTGCCGGGGATGGTGCCGATCTCTCGGCGCCGACCGTACTCAAACCGCGCTGGTGGCGTGAACGTCGCGGACCACAGCCATCGCAACCCACCAGACGAGCAGCGATGCGGCGATCAGTGCGGCTGCGGTGACGGCGTACCACTGCCAGGAGTGCTTACCCGCGAGATCCCTCCCTGGTCTCGGCCGCACGACGAAAATGGCGGGCGCCGGTGCCGGTGTGCAGGCTCTGAGTGCGCTGCAGCGGCCTCAGCTGGAGATGGCTTCGAGGAGATCGGCGACCTGGGGGTCGGGCAGGGCACGGGCCACGTCGGCCTGGGCGACAATGCCGACCAGATCGTGGCCGTCGATCACCGGCAACCGTCGTACGTGGTGCTCGGCCATGGTGTGGAGGATTTCCGAAGCGTCGTCGTCGGCGCCGATGGTGACGGCCTCGCCCTGCGCTAGTTCGCCGGCCTTGCAGGTCGCCGGGTCCTTACCCTCGGCGAGGACCTTGGTGACGATGTCCCGGTCGGTGAGCATGCCCTTGAGTTTGTGGTCGGCTCCGCAAATCGGCAACGCTCCGACGTCGAGGCGTGCCAGCTTCTGCGCCGCCTCAAGCACCGTGGATTCAGCGTCTATGCACTCGGGCTCGGGAGTCATGATGTCGCGCGCGGTAGTCATCGCGGCCACCTCGTCTCGGAGGAGCGGAAGGCGTCTTGTAGGGCCCCTGCCCGGCCTTCCATCACCTACACATCCACGGCTCAGAAGGGTCCCGGTCACGGCTGCGGCCTTAGGACTATCCCGCGGTGCGGGTACCGGGAGGGTCCTGGGGGTCGACACCGGTGGTGGCGGAGGCGTCCTTGGTTCCGCTGGGGCGCCCGGAGCGGCCTTTCGGGAGGTCGTGCATCCCCTGGTCGCCGGAGCCGTTCTGCTTGGCCATAGCCTGACCTGCTGTCTTCCGCTGGATGGGACGCGCAGGTGCCGCGTATCCGTAGGAACCGGCGGGGCAGCCGATACGCGGGCATCACGGGTGGGGATACCGATGCTTCTCCTCTTCGCGTGCGTGCTCCTCCGGGGTCTGCCAGGAGTCCTCACGGCGCTGCATAAGGGGGTTCTGCTCGGTCGGCCGGGGCGGGGCCGCGGCACGGCGCCGCCGTCGGCTGCCGTACCAGAACGCGCCGACCAGGAGCACGACCAGGACCACTCCGGCGACGATGAGGAAGAGCGACGGCTGGGCTTCTGCGGCGATGGTCTGGAGGGCAGTCATGTCCGGCCCCTACCCGCGATCGGGCGCTTCAACGGCCACCGGAGGAATCCATTACGGGGACTGTCGGCACGCGGTGTCACCCGCACCGGCTGTGCGTCGGCGGCAGGTGGTGGCCTGCTCGGCTTACGGCTCCGTCGTTCAGTCGTTGGCGGAGCCGGGAGGACCTTGGCAGTGTTGTTGTCCTTCGGCCACCGCCGCGCTCGACGTGTTGGTCGACGACACCGGAGGCTGGCCCAAGGTGTTGCGGCTGCGACCGGCACCACGGTCGAGGTGGCCCGTCTGGGGCGGGCTACGCCCACTTCCAAGACGTCCTCTCGGACCGTTTCGGCGAGCACATCGCCCACTCCGGGATCTACCTGAGCCAGCCGGTGGGCGGGGTGTTTTCGGGGTCGTCCGACATCGGCGACGTGAGCAGCAGGGGACCACACGCCCGAGTTCGCACGGGCTGCCGATTCGGACCGGGCGCGCCAGTCACGTAGGAGGCTGAGGGGCTGGCGAGGAAGGCGACGACCTCGGCGACCTCGCGGGCGTCTCCCGGCCGGCCGAGAGGGATATCGGGCCTGCCCGTCCTCCGTACGTCCCCGTCCTTCTGCCCGGTCATCGGCTTAGTGATCTCCCCCGGGGCGACGGCGTTCACGGTGATCTCGTGCTCGGCCAGCTCCAGGGCCATGACCTGCGTCAGCAGCCCCAAGCGGGCCTTGGCCGCACAGTAGGGGCCCGCGCCCGCACCCGGGGGTCGGCGTCCCGGCCCTGCTTGTGTCCTGGCGGTATGAACGGGGTCTGGCCGTCAGCATGGTATGCGGCCAATGCCTCGAGTACAGGCGCCTTCGACTGGTCCATGTTTCGCGCCTGCCCGGAGCCATCGAGCGAAAACACCTCCGAAATCCGTTCCGGCGGACAGTCGGAGCCGGTCGGGGCCCGGCTGCGGCCCGAGGGCAGGCGCCGGGAGAAAGAAGCAGAACAGGACCGAAGGAGTGGCCACGTCGCCGCGTCGTCCACCCTGAACGGCCGAGCGCTCACACCCCGAAACGGGAAATGCCAGCATGTGCCTCAATGTGGTGCCGTAATACCCCATTACTGGGTGATCACTGCAAGTACGGGGTACCACCCAGCATGATCACTGTTGGCGTCGAAGAGGAGTACCTGCTGGTCGACCCGGAGACGCTCCTTCCGACACCGCTCGTGCAGGAGGTGCGCGCCACGGCCCGCCTGGCACCCCTCGCGGAAGAGCGAGAGGTCCAGGACGAACTGCTCCAGGCGCAGATCGAGGTCGCCACCCCCGTGTGCACGGCTCTCGAAGAGGTGGGAGGCCATCTCCTGCGGCTGCGCCATGCGGTCGCCTCCGCCGCGCAGGCGAACGGCTGCCGCATCGCCATCTCCGCCACCTCGCCGGTCCGGGATGTCGTGCCCGTACCCATCACCAGCACGGCGAGATACGTGAAGATGCAGGAGGAGGCCCGATTGCTGGTCGACGAGCAGCTGATCTGCGGGATGCACGTCCACGTGGGGATGCCCGACCGCGAAACCGGGGTAGCCGTCCTGAACCGGCTGCGCGTCTGGCTTCCCACCCTGCTGGCGATGTCCGCGAACGGGCCTCTGTGGGACGGGCGGGACACCGGGTTCGCCAGCTGGCGCACGATCATCTTCGGCCGCTGGCCGGTCAGCGGTCCACCACCGCACTTCGCGGGGCTCGCGGACTACGAGGCGCGGGCCGATGCCCTGGTGGGGCGGCCCGGGGTGATTCCGGACCGGGGGCAGCTGTACTGGCAGGCCCGGCTCTCGGAGCGATACCCCACTCTTGAGGTGCGCTGCTGTGACGTGCAGCTGGAGGCGGACGACGCGGTGATGCTCGCCGGAGTCGTCCGCGGGCTCGCCGCCACCGCGATCGCCGAGGAAAAGGCGGGAGTCGCTCACACGCCATGCCGGCCGGAGCTCCTGCAAGCGGCGACTTGGCATGCGGCCCGGCACGGGATCAGCAGCACGCTGGTGGACCCGGAGGGACGACTGCGGAGCAGCACGGACGTGGTGTGCGCGCTCCTGCGCTACATCGGCCCCGCCCTCGAGGAGAACGGTGACCACCGCGAGGTGATCTCGCTCGTCCATCGGCTGCTCCGGCAGGGAACGTCGGCCGACCGCCAGCGCCGCGCCCTTGCCGAGGCGGGCCTACCGGCGGTCGGCGCGCTGATCACCTCAGGAGCCACCAGCGCCTGAGCCGCCGGCCTGGGAGGGAAGCCGAGAACCAGAACGTCTTCCGCGGATACGGCCTGGGCCAGCCAGGTCCTCTTCGCCCTCTAATCGGTGATGGACGAGCTCGCCGTCCGGCTCCGCATGGACCCGCTCGAACTGCGCGAGAAGAACGCCATCGGCGCCGGCGACCACATGGTCACCCCGATCGGTCACGAGGAGGACCTCTTCATCGCCTCCTACGGGATGAAGCAGTGCATGGACGTGGTGCGCAAGGCCATCGCCGAGGACCGCAGCCACGAGGACGTCCCGGAGGGCTGGCTCACCGGCACGGGATCGGCCGTCGCCATGATCGCGACCGGCCCGCCGGGCGGCCACTTCGCCGACGCCCGGATCGGTCTGCTGCGCGACGGCACGTACGACATCGCGGTCGGCACCGCGGAGTTCGGCAACGGCACGACCACCGTCGACAAGCAGATCACGGCCGGCGCGCTGAACACGATGGTCGACCGGATCACCGTCCGCCAGCGCGTTCGGATCGGCCGGCACGGTGGTGGCGGGCAAGGCGGTGATGCTGGCGGCGAACTCGCTCGCGGAGCGGCCGCGGCCAGGTCGAGGGCGGCGTGGCCCAGGCCCTGGGCGCGACCCTCTTCGAGACCGTACGGGTGAACGAACGCGGCGGGGTCACCACGGCCGCCTTCCGCCGCTACCGGCTCCCCCAGTACGCCGATGTCCCGCGCACCGAGGTCCACTTCGTGGAGACCTCGGAATGAGGCCGGTTTTACCCTGTCCGCCGGGCCCGGTCGTGATCCGTACCGAGATGGAGGGCGGGCCGTTCTCATTTCTCGCCCGGGCCAGGCGAGGCGCATCGTCGTGCCGTCGATAACGCGGTACGGCTTGGCTGCGTCAAGCTGTAGAGGAAGAACTCGGAGGGAGCTGTCCAAGACTTCGGGGCAAGACACTGCAGACACCCATCGTCCATATCGGCGATTCGGCCGCCATCATCAAGGGCATCCCAGCATGGACGAGTGTTGACGTAGTGAGGGAGACCAGGAGTAGAGCTGTCATGGAGAACCGGATATTGCGGCTGCCGGCCACCGTGGAGGCGGTCGAGCGAGCCGTTGAGGATGCCGGGGCTGGGGAGGTCGTGCTGGTGGAGCGCGACGGGCGAACGGTTGCCGCGGTGGTTTCCCACGCGATGGCGCTGGCCGGGGAGGAAGCTCTGCTTGCTTCGGCGGATGCGGGTGATCGGGTGCGGGGCCTGCGGCTGATCGCGGAGTTGGGGGTCGAAATGCCCACCATACGGCTGAACGTGCTGAGGCGGGAGTTGGCCCGGTGAAGGGCTACTTCGAAATCCTGCTGGCCGAGCCGGCCGCCGAGACCCTGAGAGCGCTGCACGGTGACGATCCCCTGGCTGCGCGCTTCCTGGTGAACTGGCTGGAATACTTCTCCACCGATCTGGACTCCGGCGGCCTGCGTGACATCGACGAGGAGGCAGGACTCGCCAAAGCCGAGATCGGGGACTTCGACGCACTGTGCTGGGTTCGGCCGGAACAGATGAACCTCATCGTGCTGGACGTCTCACGGCGCACTGATCCAGCGTGAGGCGGCGTCCTTGTTGACGTGGTCGGCGAAACGACGGAACTCGTCAGCTCGGTTCTGGTCAGCGGGTTCGGCATAAATGTAAGGACACATGTCCGAGGGCGTCATCTTCGACCTCTGATAGAGAGAGAACTCGCACCAGGAGTACGCGAGCCGACTCAGCTGGTCGACGACTTCGTGCCTGATGTGCGGGCCGTACATCGGGTCGTGCATCTCGATCAGGAGCGTCGGCCGGTGCGCTCGAATGGTAGCGGTGGCTCCCGCGAGGGTTTTCGCCTCATGGCCTTCTACGTCGAGCTTCATGAGGCCGACCCGCTCATTGGAACCAGCCATTATCGCGTCGATCGGGAGGCCCTCCGTCTCCTCCAGAAATGCGCCGAGGCAGTGGTCCGTGGTGAACAGAGTGGACGGAATGCAGTCGGCGGGCGGGTCCGCAGGGTCTCCGGGCGCCAGGCTCCGAGTGCACGGACCGGCCATGACGTTGAAGGGATCCCACAGGCGCAGGCGGGCCGGGGTGTCGTGGGCCGCGACCGGATGAATGGTGACGTTGCCGATTCCATTGAGCCGGAGGTTGGCGCGCAAGACCTGAACGGCGGCCGGGTTCGGCTCGATCGCCACGACACGGGAGAACGATCCGGCGAGCCGGACCGCGAAATGACCGACATGAGCCCCGACATCGATGAAGACGTCGTCCGCCGCGCCGAACGAGCGAAGGAGGCGCCAGATGTCCTGTTCATGCGGGCCCGGGCCCATGCGATCGCCGCTGCCGGGCCGAACCGTCCACCAGAATCCGTCGCTCTCGACGAGCTTGGCCGTCTCGAGCATGAATTCAGCGACCTTCGATCGATCGCGCGCCGGGCGAGATCCAGCTGCGGTTCGGGGAGAAGTCCCGCAGTTCGCGCATGCGCGACGACTCCGTGAAGAACACGAAATCCAGGGTCGCGCGGCTGACCATGCGCTCCTTCAGGTCATCGCCGATACCGCCTCCGACCAAGGGCACCGCGCTGATCGCCACCTCGGTGAACGTCGACAAACCGGACGTCGCCCAGCGTTCCGCCACCCGTGCGAGCCGCGGCAGTTTGCGGCGCAGGAAGATTCCGAGCCTGGTCGACTCGACAGTCTGATGAGGGCGCGTGGACCGGATGTGTTCGCAGACACGCTGCCAATGGTCCGCCGCGCAGTCGGCCAGGGCGGCCTCCAGCGCCGCGTCCGCGGTCTCGGCGTCGCGGGCCTCGAAATACGACTGGATCTCAAACAGCTCGGCGGCCTGCTCCCTCAGCGCCATGATTTCTTCGAGGCGCAGCATGGCGAGCAGATCGGGCGGCGGACCCTCGACCATGCGGTAGGCCGTCTCCATCAGCTCGGACATCTCCAACCGATTGTCGGCTCTGCCCTGCTCGGCCCCATCACCGCTGAGAACGGCCTCGGCCAGACCCGTACTCTGGCCCGTGTCCCAGTCAGAACCCAGGATCCGGGCGTTGACGAGCTCGGCGTGGGCCGTCTCGTCGAACAGACCATGGATTTGGATGAGCGGGCTGGAGACCGGCAGCCCGGAGTCGTGCAGCAATGCAAAGACCGGAGAGTGCGAGAACTGCGGTCGCGCCAGGACCTCGTCATATCGGCGGCGCAGCTCACTCGGCTGCTCAGCCAGCAATGCGGCCAGAACCGAATCGGTTGAGTTCGCTGCGCTGCGCACTTGACGCATGAAGCCGTCCTTCGCCCGCGCATGGTCGTAAGGAACGACGATGGAACCGTCGGCGAGCACACTGTCAAGGTCAGCGATCATCCGTTCCCGAACCTCGGAGATCGGCGAGATGACCCATCCACTGCCATCCGGACTGTTCCTCTTCCAATTGCTCAGTACATCGGCAAGAGAGCTGACCGGAACGCGCTGGTCCTCTCGGCGAAGGTAGGTGTCAGTACGGAGTCCTACCGCCACGACTCTGGCAGCTATGAGTTCACGGAGCAATCGATAGAAGTTACTTCCCCGCAGATCCGGCTTGGCGAAATCACCGACAACCCTCGGGTTATCGAGCAGTTGCGTGTCATGCACGAAGACGCGTTCGTTGAACAGTGCACCGAAAACAAGCAACGCGCGCAATTGTCTCGTGGAGCTGATTCCTGCCCAAATCGGCTCCAGGGCCGCGAACTGCGAAGTCGCACCCATGGCAGTAGGACCGAACGGTTCATCGCGGACCATAGCGTCGAGCACCCCCCTCAGAACGAACATGAATCCCCGTCGGTGCGCGCTCAGTCAAACACATCCCAATGCCCGGTGAGAAGGGGATGTGAGCGGACGGAGTTCTCGTACGAGCCGGATCAGAAAACCTGGCCGAGGACCTCTTTCCGATCCCGAATCAGGCAGGACAGTCTCACCTCCGACACCACTATCTGGGACATCACCCAACCAGCACGACCTGGCGCTCTGGCACGTCGAGCCGTTCCCACCGAGCAACCCCTGCGGGCCGAGCACATCGGCCCCTGCCCGTCCGTCCGCAACCGGACTGGCCGCGGGCCCCCCTTCACCAGAACCGAACCGTGATCCTCCGCACCGGAGCAACACAGAGCACCACCTTCCTTTTTACCCACCGGTACCGCGCCAAAGCCCCCTCCTCCAACCCGCTGGCATCCGGTCGTCGGCTGCCATGAGCGGGCGTTCGCGGGTGGCGCGTACCCACGGCCTCGACCAGCGCGCTGGCCCATCCGCCTTGGGCGAGGATTGCGCATGGTGGGAACGACACCCCTGCACCCGTAATCAAGCACCTGCGCCGCGGCAGCACCCACACCCTGCTCGACGGCTCCGGTCAGCCCTACCGGTGGGCGATCACCGGCCTTGCCTTCAAGGGCGAGAGCGACCCCGCCGGCACCCTCGCCACCTGGATCATCGGCGCCCCGGCCGCCCGCGCCGTCGCCGTCCTCGAACGTCTCCAACCGCCCGCCACCGACCCGCTCCTGCGCAACCTCTACCTGGCGGAGTGCATCCGGGCCGGAGCAATGACGCTGCGCTCCAGCAACGAGCTGATCAACCGCATGATCACCTGGGTCAACGCCTACCGGCCGCCGACTTCCACCACCGCACCGGGTTCACCGGCTCCGTCGTCACCGACCCGGGCCGCCTGCGCCGCGCCCTGGCCCGCGACGACCCCGAGGTCTACCCCGGCACCTACGTCACCTGCGTCTTCAACCCGGACAAGGCACTGGGCCGACCCCGCTCCGCCCCCGGAAGCCGAGCGGTTCCAGTCCCGCACGACTGCCAACGGCTGGAGTGCCGCAACGTCGCCCTCACCACCGACAACGCCGACGCGCTGGCCGCCGAGGCCGACCGCCTGGACACCCGGCTCCGCGCCCGCCCCGTCCTCCCACCGCTGCCACACGCCGGCCGCCCCGCTCCGGGCGGGCGGAGGAGTCGCCGTTGCCGAGGCGGTTCCAGCGGTCGGTCGTCCTCGGCGTGCTCGCCGTGGCCGGGGCGCGAAGTAGGAGCTGGGGTCGGCCGGAGTGCCGTGGTGGCATTCCAGGCACGAGCCGAGGGTCTTGAGGGGTATTGGCGGAGCGCACTCGTTCTGCAGGTGCCCTATGCCGGCGCGGAGGTGCCGCAGAGGCCGCGGCGGTAGCGCTGAGGGATGCGGCAGTGTTGCTGAAGGAAGCCGGTGAGCCGGGTGCACCCCGGACTTCGGCGTCGAGCAGCGTCATTCTCAGCACGGGCCACACCTTCCGCCTGCGACGATGCAGCCACGTGGTGTCCCTATCTCGCTGCGTAAACTGTTGGCTCGTGTGCCCGTCTGTGATGTCAACGTGCAACTAACGGTTTCCCGTTCGACCCGAAGGACTGAGCCGTGCCCGACCGCCCTGAGATCGTCTGCATCTGCGGCTCTACCCGGTTCGTGGACGAGATGCGTGCGGCGAACCGTGATCTGACCTTCGCAGGTGTCATCGTCGTCGCGCCCGGCGAGGCGGACGAGTTGATCACCAACAAGCAGAAGATCGCGCTGGACGCCCTCCATCTGCGCAAGATCGACCTTGCTGACCGGGTTCTGGTCGTCAACCCAGGCGGGTATATCGGCGAGTCCACGAGCAGGGAGATCGCATACGCCCACGCCACAGGCAAGCCGATCTCGTTCACCGATCCCTCTGACCAGTAGACGCTTCGTGGTGCGCGCGGGCAATGAGCTCGGTCGGCCTTGGAGCCGGCTGAGCGCGGTCTGTCGGGTTGCTTGCGACAGGCGATGTAGTCGAACCAGTCACGCTTCGCGTATACAGTCCACCGTGTGGCGTTGCTGATGCTCGTGCCGGTGAAGTCGGCAAGGGCGGGTCTGGGACCTGACCACCCTTCGGGCAACCGCAAAAACCCTCATCGACAGCCCGAGGAGCATCGCGCTCACTACCACCGGCGACTCGCCACCGGCTTCCACCACGACGTCGCCAGGCATGAAGTCGCCGAGGGGTCTGCTGAGCTTGACGTTTATCCAGTTCGTCGGGGCCTAAAGAGCGTTTCGCCCCGACAAAGTGTTTTAGAAGTAGTCGAGCAATACTCCAGCTGTAGATCGTGATCTACATGTCTGGCATGCGGATTGTCGCTGGTAATGGCTGGTGCGGAATCGCTGCTGATGGCGGCGTCGCCAGTCGGACCAGCCGAGTCGGTGGGCGACATCGTGGAGGGGCTGGAAGACGAGCGTGATGAACAGGCGCTGGATCTCGTTACAGGACAGCGGGACCAGCCCGTTCGGGGCGGGGTTGCGGGCGTGTTCGTCGGCGCGGACGACGGCCAGGAAGGCGTGAGCGAGCATCGCGAGGGTGACCCAGCGGCTCCAGGAGGGGTAGCGGCGGACTTGGTGCTCATCGAGTCCGGCCAGCCCTTTCTCGATTTGGAACTCTCTTCCCCACGCCATCTGGATCCGGCTACCCGCACGAGCTCGGTCAGCCGCACCGGCTGGGGTGAGAGGCAGCGGTAGTAGGCGAGTTCGCCGGTGGTGCGGTTGCGGCGGACCAGGAGCTGGCGGCTGCCCGGCGCCGCCTCGGTGAGATCGATGACGGCCCAGTCGCCGTACCCGTTCCCGCAGCGACCCCGCCAGCAATGGGCGAGTCTGCCGTGACAGGTGAGGGCTTCCGCCCTGTTCCCCGAAGGCACGGCCAACCGCGCTGTGGATGCCGTTGACAGCAGGGCTCGGTCAGTCGCTTTACCCCTAGTTCATGAACCAGTGAGTATCGAAAAAGCGGGCCATCGTGAACGGGTGATGTGGATCGATGAGGATGCGGCAGACGAAGTCAGCGGCTTGGCAGTCGAAGGCGACGTCCTCACCGTCGAAGGACCGGACCACGACAGGCCAACGGTCGGGGTCGCCACCGTCGGCCCTCCAGCAATACAGGTTCTCGTGCTCCGTGCCTGCCCAGATAAGCAGGCCGTCCTCCCTGAGATCCGTCCACGGCTCCTGGTTCAGGTCCAGGAATCCGTCGAAGGCGCCCTTGCCGAATCGGCGTACCTGGACGCGGGCCAGGTCGAGCACTCGACCGCGACCACGGCGCGCGTGTTCGACCTCTCCGGGGGAGTCGCTTCGATCAGACCAATGACGCCGGCCCGTCTGATGGTCAAGCGGTTGGATCCCCACCGGCCCCTCTCCCCGATCGGCGCGCTACCGGAGCGTGCGGAGGGCTAGGCCGTCTCTTTCGGATCTTGCCTGCCCCTCCCCCAGCCCCAGGGGGCTGGGAGGTGCCCCCTGCCGCCTGGCACCGCACCTCGCCGCGTTGTCCGGGCGCCCAAGTACGTCCAGTACTCGGGCGCCCCTCCGCCTTGCGAGGCACGGCACCAGACGACACGGGCTTAACCGGTAAGATCCGAAAGAGACGGGGAAGCGGCCAGACCCGCCTCCACCGCCGAGCGCGACAGCTTCCGCGCAGCGCCCTGATTGTCCACGGTCGTGATCACGATCAAGAAGTCAGCCACGGGAGGCAACGTACCCGCCCACCGATCCGCACCCAGATGGGGCCAGTGGACCAGATGCGGACCGCCCGCCGCAGGCCCCGAGGGCCCCTGAGGGGTGAACGAGCAGGTCAAGCACCACACCCACCGCACCACACCTGTCGTGTCATTGCCGGGCAGAGGCCAAGTTCCGCGTGTACGCACACCCACGCCGTCGCCGAGCCGTAGTTGGCGGAGCGCCTTCGACCCATCCCGTCTACCCGCGAAGGCGCGCCGGCGTGCCGGGAGACGGGCGGTCCCATGCTTGTCCGACCTTCGGCTCGGGCTCCGGCTCACTCTTCGGCGGCGGCGCCGACAAGTCTTGGAACGGCAGCCACACCCGGTGCTTCGCGTCTGACTCACAGCATTCGTCGTAGTGGACGCCAACCTTGAAATCACTCGGCTTCACCGACTCGGGGAGCGGAGCCTCTAGCCGGCAGCTCATGATCAGTCGGCCGTTCGGCGGGAAGTTGGTTCCGTCGCCGTCGTTACGTAGTTCCTCGCAGCCGCTGTAGAACGAGCCGGAGGACAGCTCGCACAGGCCGACACCTTCCAGGGGAAGACAGTCGGGGAACATCGACGGTTTGACGAAGAAGGCGAAACCGTAGTTCTGACCTACCCACAGGCTGTTCGGAGAGGGGATTTCAGGGCGGCGGTCGTCGGTGACGGTCATCTGCACCGTCAGCGTCACGTGCACTTCGCCGGGCTTGTCGTACTGCCCGCCGGAACCCTTGACGTCCGTGAAGTAACCCCGCCAGGCATACCCGTAGCGCCAGTCGTCGATCGTGACAGGTGTGAGCCGGGGCGTGATTGGTGTGGCGGACGACGTACTGGGCGTGGGCACAGAGACCGACGTCGTCGGGCTCGGAACGGAACCCTCCGGCGTTGCCGTGGCCGAAGGCTTCGCGCCGTCGGCCTTGCTGCCCAATGGGGCGGCGCACGCGGTGGCAGTGACGAGTACGGCGGCGGCCGCGAAGGTGCGGTGACGCACGATGCCCCCTGGTTGTGAACTTGCGGTTGGCGAAGCGTAGCGAGACTGCGGAAGGCGCTCACCCATTTCCGTCAACTCGGCTCTCCGCTCATGCCCGCGCCGCGCTCAGCCAGTGAGTAACGACCACTGGTGGACCCTCCCCTGCCCAGGTGTCACCCTCGCCTACGAGAAAGGTGTCGTAGCGGCTCGGGTTCAGGTCAGACGGGAACTGAGGCGGAAGCGCATCTCCCCCGCGGCACGGCGGACCTCCTCAGGCTGCGCGTCATCGTCGAGCACCCCGAGGAGAACCATCAGGGCCCTCGCCTCGTCCCCGCTGATCAGCTTCAGGCGCGGCTCGGTGACCCCGTCGAGGAGCACATCCAGCAACTCGTCCATGCAGACAACAACGCCGGGCCGCCGGTCGGGGTCACCCCGACCGGCCCGGCACCGTGACGCCCCGGGGGAATGCCGTGCCCGCGTGCCCCGTGTGCGGGGGCCCGTCCCTGCACCGCCAGCGTCCTGCAGTACACGGCTTCCGCCTCCCCGATCAGCTCGTCTCCTCCTCGTTGTCGGTGCGGGCGGCGTTGCGAGCCCGCCGGATCTCCAGGCTGATGCTCAAGGCCGAACGGACGCAGCGCCGGCCCTGCCGCAGGGCGAGGAGTGAATGACGGCGCCCTGCCCCCGGCTCGCCGCTTCACGGTGACGTCTCCAGGGCCTGATCTGCGCCTCTCCCAGCGGGGCGGCCCCGAGGACCCCCTGCAGGAACGAACGCCGTCGCACCGCGTCCTCCGTTGTCATCCCGCCGGCCTGGCGCCCGTGTGGTGGGGGCGGAAGCCGAGCGCCTCCAGCGGGATCCCGAACATTGCGGTCAGTCCGCGGCGGGCTCTGGTGTCGGGCCATCCAGGCTTCGCTGATTCCCATCGGTGGACTTGGCGGCTGTCAGGCGTGACGGCGGGCGGCGGCGCCGATACCGCAAGGCACCGTGCCAGCAGGAGGACCACCGGGGGCTCACTGCCCACCACGCGGGCTTGTCCTGCTCGGAGGTGACCACGAAGGCCACGGCGAACGCGCCGAAGGCGAGGGCGATGTCCGCGGTGGTCGGCGGACGCCGGTAGATAGGAACGCGAGTCCAGTCCCCAGGCTGTGCGAGCATGCCGAAGTCACCTCTGTGGGTGGCGTGTTGGGCACCGACGAGGGAAGACGCGCGGGAGGTTCGGATTTCGCCCGGGGCTCCCGCACCTCGTCGTGGCACTGGTAGAGCGCACCGTCTCGGCCACGTTCCGGCGCGTGATCGCAGACCAGCCACCAGGGCACTTTCTGCTGATCAACTTAGGAGTCCCACTCATCGGGCGAGCTCCAACCGCGAGGGTGTCGCACATTGGCCGAAAGTGGCCGGTCCGCAGGGTCGGCGCGGGCAGCCGGACACGAAAAGCAGCCGGTCGAGGTGAGGGGCCCCACCTCGCCGGCCGCGATGGTGCGGCTCACCTCATCCGAGGCGGCGGAGCATGGTGGAGTACACGGG
This sequence comes from Streptomyces sp. NPDC040545, assembly GCF_055595065.1. Lineage (NCBI taxonomy): Bacteria > Bacillati > Actinomycetota > Actinomycetes > Kitasatosporales > Streptomycetaceae > Streptomyces > Streptomyces sp. NPDC040545. Next base: position 105,310 of record NZ_JBVIWA010000020.1, on the reverse strand, counting down.
GGCGTCGGGGAAGGGCTGCTGGTCGCCGACGTGCTCGTACCCCCAGCCCTCGTAGAGGGTCTTCACCTTCGGGTGGCCGGGCTCGACGAGGAGGGTGGCGCGTTCCTCGGTGCGGCCGGTCAGCAGTTCCTCGTGGATGCGGCGGGCCAGTCCGGTGCCCCGCCACGGGCCCCGGACCATGATTTCGAAGAGGGCGAGGGTCCGTGCGCCGTCCTCGGCGGTCTCCTCGGCTGGCAGCGGCTCAAGCATGTGGGCCCACCATGCGGTGTTGGGGGGCAGGGCGGCGGCGTAGGCATATCCGGCGGCTTCGCCCCGTCGAAGGCGACCACGGCCTCCCAGGAGGGGCGGGAGGAGTGGCCGGTGAGGCGGCCCTCGAACCGGTCGACGGAGAAGAACGGGTCCTCGCCTATCTCCTTCTCGTACACCTCCGCGTACACGCCGACCAGGGTGGGGCGGATCGCCGGAAGCTGGTCGGTGCGGTAGCGGTGAAGGGTGACGCCGGTCATGGGGCTCCTTGCCAAGGGGGTCAGGCGGTGCAGGTGCGGTCGTTCCAGTGGCGCGTGACGGCCGCCTGGGGGCGGCCTGGTTGAGGGCGGAGGTGAAGCTGCCCAGCAGGTAAGGGACACGTCCTCTGTCGGCCCCGTTGGAGGCGATGACGCGAGTGGCCGGGGCCACGGCCTGCTCGATGTCGCCCTGGGCGACCTGGGCCAGGGCGGCCTGGGAGAGGTAGGAGGCCCGGTTTCGGTGCTGGTCGGGCCGCAGGTCGGCGAGGCACTGGTGGGCGTACTCGGCCGTCTCCGGGTCGCGGAGCCGGTAGTGGGTGATGCCTGTCAGGCCGTGAAGCCCGCCCCCGGTGTAGAAGGCGACGGACGACGGACGGTCCTCGCCCGGGTCGACCCGGTCGTAGGCCGTGTGGGCCCGCTCCCGGGCCCTCAGGGCCCGGTTCTTGTCGCCGAGGCTTGGAGGGCGGACAGGGCGATGCGGAGTGCGTCAGGGAGGCGTACAGCGGGTCGGTGCGGTGGGTCCGGGTGCCGGTGCACGCCTCGGCGGCGGCGAGGGAGTCGGCGTACCGGCCGCGCTGTCCGGCGAGCATGGCGGCGTAGCGCCATGTCTGGTGCTGGACAGGGTTCCTCCCACCAAGCGTGAGCCAGGTGGCGACCTGGCCCGCGACGGCGCGTGCCGCGAGGTCGACGGCGAGCCAGGCCGGGGCTGTCTGCACGCCCCGCTGGATCTATTCGGCCCAGGCACGCTCCAGCTGGGTGCGGAAGGTGGCGGGCTCTCGCCCGATCAGCTCGGCCAGGGTCGGGTCGACAGCGGTGAACTCGCCATTGCGCGCCGCGGCAAAGATGCTCACTATCAGGTCGGCGATCGGGGCCGGGGCGCCGTGCGCCAGGAACTGCTCGCGGAAGGCGTCGTCGGGGACGACGGTGCGGGTGAAGGGCCGTCCGGTGGCCTGAGACGCGATCTCGGCGACGGTGTCGAAGTCGAGCGCCGCCGGGCCGGTGAGCGGCGGGGTGGGCCCCTCGAAGCGGGCCTCCTCGGTGAGGATCGCCGCGGTGGCCTCGGCAAGGTCGTCGTGGCCGGTCCAGGCGACGGGGCCGTCGGCGGGGAGGGCGATGTCGCCGGTGTGGCGGGCGGACTCCAGGAACTGCAGGGCGCTGGAGGCGTAGAAGCCGTTGCGCAGCGCGGTCCAGGGCAGGCCGGTGGCGCGCAGCAGGTCCTCGGTCTGGGCGTGGTCCCGGCAGGCCTGGAAGCGGGAGTCGTGGGCGGCGCCCATCTGGCTGGTGTAGAGGATGCGGCCGACCTTGGCCTTCACGGCGGCGTCGACGGCGGCACGGTGGCCGCTGACGCACTCCTCGCCCGTTCGGTCGAGGGAGACGAGGAGCAGCTGTTCGGCCCCTTCGAAGGCGTGCATGAGCGAGTCGGGGTCGTCGAAACTGCCCTGCCGGACACGGACGCCGAGGTCGGCGAGGTCCTGGGCCTTGCCGGGGTCGCGGACGCTGACGCCGACGCGGTCGGCGGGGAGGCGCTCCAGGAGGCGCTCGACGGTACGGCGGCCGAGCTTTCCGGTGGCTCCGGTCACGATGATCATTGGGTTCTCCCGCTGCTGCTTCCGATGGAATCATTCCAACAGTAACACTGGAAATTCCAATGGAAACAGATCCTCGGTACCATCGGTTCATGCCTACACGCGACTCAACCGACAACCCTCGGCGCCGCATCGTCGAGGCAGCCGTCGAGCTGCTGGAGAACGGCGGCCCTGAGGCGGTGAGCACCCGCGCGGTCGCCGCCGCGGCCGGAATGCAGCCGCCGGCGATCTACCGTCTCTTCGGAGACAAGGAGGGGCTCCTCGAGGCCGTCGCCGAGCACGGCTACGCACAGTTCCTGGAGAGAAAGCGCGCGCAGCTCGACCCCGCCCCGCAGGACCCGGTGGAGGAGCTGCGTCACGGCTGGGACGTGGTGGTCGAGTTCGGGGTCTCCCGCCCCGAGTTGTTCGCGGTGATGAACCGGGCCACCGGCCGGGGATCGGACGCAGCACACCGCGCGGGCTTGGAGATCCTCCATGGGCGGGTGCGCCGGCTGGCGGCCGGGGGATGGCTGCGGGTCGACGAGGAGCTGGCCGGCCAGATCATCCAGGCGACCGGCCAGGGCGCAGTCACCACCTGGCACTCCACGCCCGCGGCCCGCCGCAATCCGGCGCTGTTGACCATCCTGCGCGAGTCCATGGTCGCGGCCGTCACCCGCGCCGAGCCGGCGATTCCCGCCGCGGAGTCCGGTCCCGCCGCGGCGGCCCGCGCGCTGCGCGCCGCCCTCCCCGACGACGCCGATGTCCTGAGCGACGCCGAGCAGCGCCTGCTGCGTGAGTGGCTCACGCGCCTGGCGGCGGACGGTGGCGCTCCGGGTGCCTGATCGCGCGTCAAGCGCCCTCGTGCAGGTCCTCCAATCGCCCCCTCGTCCTTCCAGCTGACTGCCTGGGCTCGTGTGACCGAGTGAGACAGCCGGCCCTTGAGCGCGCCAGTTGGCTCCTGAGCGTGACAGTTGACCCGCAGGGCAGCGGGTGGATCATCCCGATCGGGCTGCCCTCTACGCGGTGCGCGGCCAGGGCGGCGGCGGTCGGGAAGCCGGCCGCGACGGTCGGACGGTGCGGCACGCGATGCTTCCGTCGTACGGGTGACACGTGGAACCGGGGATTTCCGGCCCGCAGCCACAGCTGGACTGGCCAGCGTGACGATTCGCCCCTGGCCGAAACGACTGGAGGGGCGAGCAGGCCAGCCCGCAGCATCTGTGGGGAAGGCAGCGGCGGCAAGGCAGCCCATGGCTCCACCGCCGCCCCGCACACCCACCACCTACAGGAGATGCCATGCGTACACGTACCCGGGTCATCGGCACGTTACTGGGTGCCGCCCTGCTCGCAGGCGGCACCGTCACCACCACCGCAGCGGCCGCCGCGCCGCAGTCTGCGGCCCCCTCGGCCACCGAATCCGTCTCCGACGTCACCTCCACGCTGCCCGGCTGGCGCAACACCCACCGGCGGTATCCCAGCGAGCCTTCCTGTGCCTGGGCGGGCCAGACCGCCTGGGAGAACGACCCCCGGGTCACCGAGTGGGACTGCCGCCCGGTCGAGTCGGGAAAGCGCTACGAACTCTGGCTCAACGTGGCCTGACGGGACGGCGGCCTGCCCAGGACGCCCTGCACGCACCCGTCCACGGGGGTGGGTGCGCGCAGCCCTGTCCTGGTGCAGCTTCCAGGTGAACTTCCCGCCGCCCACCCAGCGGACCGCGTCCGGGCCGTCCAGGTCGTGGATCGTGATGCCGGCAGCCGCGGCGAGCAGGATCACGGTGGTGAGATCGATGAGGACAAGTTTCTGCCGATCGAGCACTATGCGGCCGTAAAGCGGATCAAGGATGCCGGGGCGTGGGTGGCCACCGTCAAGAAGCTTCCTCGGATGTGGCAGGACCAGGTCGTCAGCGCGATGAAGTAGGCCATCGCCGCCCAGGGTCGCTGTTCCGGGCAGGTCATGCCTTTTCGAAGGCGTCCCCGGGGCGAGTCGCATCACGAGCTCGATGCCCTATGCCCTGGCTGTCGACCCGCCGGCGGCTGCTGGCTCTCCTTCGCAGAGCCTACGAGAGGGCCGGCGGCATACCCACAGGGTCGGCAGCAGCCTCATGGCCGCCCGGGGAGTCTGGCTGGGGCGCGCCGCCAGCCAGACGGCCCCGCCGGTCAGAGCGCGGGGCCGAGGTCTCCGTCGAGGAGCGTTTGTACGATCTGGGGCCGGTCCCAGAGGGCCAGGATCTCGTTGGCGATGGCCACGACGGGCAGGTGGTCCTGGTCCCGCACCTTGATGGCTGCCGCCTTCAGGGTGCGCGGGACGGCTCCGGCGTCCAGGAGGACGCGCCATTCCTGGGCGCCGAGTTCCAGGAACTCCAGTCCGGTGAGCCCGGCGACCTCCAGGGGGTCGGCCAGTGTGCCGGGCAGGGCTGTGAGAGTGCGCAGGCGGGGTAGCCCGGCGACAGGCGCGAGGCTGAGCGGTATGCCGTCGCAGGCGTCGATGGACAGGACTTCCAGGGCCGGATGGGCGGCTGCCTGGACGGTCTCAAGACATCCGGCGCCGACCCGGGCCACGGCCGGAAGTTTGTCTCCGCGGCGTTCACAGCCTTCCTCCCGCACGCGGCCCAGAACGAAATCGGTGAGGGATTCGGCCACGAGCTCGGCGCCGAGGCTCTGCTCGTGGTCGACCAGGATGACCTGTCCGAAGTATCCGGCGGGGCCGGGGGTCAGGTCGACGGCGAATGCGTCGCCGCCGTTGCTCCCGAAGCCGATCCAGCCCGGTGAGCCGGCCAGGCCCTGCACCGCGGCGTCGGGCGCAGTGCTGACCGCACGCCTCGCGCCGTGATCCCAGCCGGGGTGACGCACTGCCGCATCGATGCTGTACAGGTGCTCCAGGCCGGAGAGCTCGCAGCCGACCGCCCCGTCGGCGCGGTCCGCCTCCTCGAAATCGAAGCCGTCGCCTGAGTACACCCGTGTCACCCGGTACAGCACCTTGAGCTCATCGGGCAGTGTGAGACCAAGGCGCGCTTCGGCGGCAGCGATCTCCTCCTCCGTCGCTCCGACGGCTCCGGGCAAACGCTCGCGCAGCGTCCGCTCCAGCAACTCCGGATCCGCCGATGGCGCCGGCACCGCCTCGGGCACCGGAGCGGGACGGCGGAGCCAGGGCTCGGGTAGGGAGCCATCGGCCAGGACGAGCACCCCCAGGTCCGGGTAGCCGACGGCCGGCTCCACGACCGGGCTCGGCCAGACCAGTCCGAGAGTGGTCCTTCCGTCCGGTTGGGTCTCCGCCCTGAAGGCAATCTCATGGACTGCGCCGCGCGCGAGTGCCCTCTGTACGCCCTCCACCGCGATACGCGCTGTCGACGACATAGATCCCCGATGGGCCAGGCTCCAGCCTGTTTGGCTGATGCGTCCTGCGACACGGGCCAACCGGCCGGCACGCCGATCCCTATCGCCGGTCAGCATGAGCCGCAGCACGGGCTCCCAGGTCGCGAAATCGGATACCGATGACAAGGGGGGTCTCTGATCAACCATGCGCAGACCGTACGCGGAGCCAATGACAAGGGCGGCGCCCGGGCCGCCGCCTGCCGACAGGCCACCCAAGACGCGAACAAGGTGTGAGACCACCGTTCCGCTTCCCCGAGAACCTGATCACGCTTCAACAGGCGTTGGCAGCAGGCCTACGCCGGACTCGCGCAAACGGTCGGCACGACCGTGCTGCGGCGCCGGCTGATCGCCCTCTCCGGAACGCTGTGCACCCACCCCCCCAGTGGGCGATCCCTACCGCCTGGCGGACCGGCAGCGTCGAACTGCGGCGCGCCACCCACACCTCCGTATCGGCAGAAGGGGAAGGCGCAGCATGAGCGAGCAGACCACCACCAAGCCCCGCCCGCAGGTCGCCACCTGGGCGACCGGCCAGACCGGCCCCTGCGCCCGGTGGTCAGTTGACTGCACCAACTCGGTCATCGGGTCAGAGTCCGGCACCTTCGACCGTGTTGTAGAACCACAGGTTGTCCGGTCCTGACCCTCTGGAGCGATCAGTAGGAGGGCAGTCCCCTCAGGGGTCTGGACCGAGATCCAGATCCAGATGATGGGCCTGGACTGCCCGCCGGAGCCGCACGCGGAGGTGGGGCCGCGCCAGTGAGCCGCGGGCGAGGGCGAGGACCGTGTCGCTAGGGAGGGCCGAGCCGTCCCTGTCGAGCATGTCGGCAAGCAGCCGGGTCACCGGTTCCCGGGCAGGTGAGTCGTCGGGCAGGAACGCCACAGCGTGATCCACCCTGAGGTACAGCGCTGCCAGCTCATCGCCCGCGAGTCCGGCGCTGCCGCCGATCAGCAGCCGCAGCACATCGTGGGCCAATGAGGTTGCCCGCTGCCCCTCACCGCGGGAGGTAAAGGCGGTCACGGCCGGCCCCAGCCACTCCATGACCGGATCCATCGCATGCCGTACCACCAAGTCGTTCGTGCCTCCGGAGACGTCCATCTTGTGCCAAATCGTCTCCCAGTAGGACCGGGACCAGTGCACGATGTCGAGCCGGGGAAGGCGGTACAGCCAGTACATGTCCAAAGGGTCCGGCGCGGACAGCTCCCCCGTGCGCAGGCGGATCTCCAGTCGTCGGGCCCCCTCTGCACGGCTACGGTGAACCGAGACCGAGTGTGCGAAGTCCGCCCACTGCTGCTCGTCGAACGACGACCGCCAGAGCAGGGCGTGCCGGTGCCAGGCATCGCCCGGGTCCGATGAGTCCGGGAACAGCCTGTCAGCGGTGATGCTCTCCAACAGCAGCAGCACCATCAGGATGAGGTTGGCACCGTAGATGCCGTGCCGTGCCGCCGTACGGTTCTCCGCGGGCCGGTACGCAGGGTGGGGGTCGTCCGTCCGTGTCGTGTGCTGCCCGACGACCCGTACGAGCTGCTGACCCAGCCGCTCGCGTTCGCTGTCCGGCAACCGACGCACCATCGATTCCCCGAACCGCAAGATCTGCCGTGAGGAGAGCGGGGCGTACGACAGCAGCGTGTAGGCCAGGTCGTCATTGACGCCGCTCGTGCCGAGGGACAGGGCCGGCCGGTCGGTGAGCAGGCCGGTCAGGACGTGCAGCGCCAGCCGTACCACCAGGTACTCGCCGAACGTGGCGTGCAGGAACTCGTATGTGGACAGCACGCGGCCGTCGCGGATGGACTGGGCGCGTTGGACGAAGAAGAACCGGCCCAGCGTCACCTCGGCCGCACCCAGTGGGGCACGGAACCCGGAGGTGCCCGTGGAGCGGTGGCCCAGCAGTGCCGTGAGGTCCTCGTCGAGCTCGGCCGCCGACACCCACTGACGGCGCCGGTTGAGCTGGGCGAACGCGACCAGCGAAAGGCGCTGGAGCTCCAGCTCGGCGCGCTCCGCCAGTCGGTCCTCCAGTGTGGCCCCGCGAGCGGTCTTGTCCACCTCGCGGCGGGCGAACGAGGTGAGGAGTTCCTCGTACAGCTCGGCCTCGTCGAGCGGGTCGTCGCCGTCGTGGCCATCGCGTCCCTCGCGCCTGTCGCGTCGTAGGCCGTTGTCCGTGGCGTCGTACAGCGCCATCATCAGCAGCAGTAGCGGCTGCGCGGCCAGCGACTCGTGCTGGGCGATGGCAGCCCAGGGCAGCGGTTGCAGCCCCCGGGCCGCGAAGTTGCTTGCGTTGGCGTCGTTCCACAGCTCCAGCCAGCGGCGTATCTGGGCGGGACGAAACGGTTCCAGACGCAGCGCGATGAGTCCCTCCGGGTACCGGGTGCGATCGGCGACGGCCGTACGGCTGGTGACCAGTGCTCGCACCGGTCGGCCCTGCTCCGCTTCGCGCTGCTGGAAACGGGCGACACGGACGAGGAAGTCGCTGTGGTGGACGCCGGTGGTCTGCAGCAGCTCGTCGAAACCGTCCAAGAGCAGCACAGGGACCGCACCGCCGGCCGAGCGGACCAGCTCCGGCCAGGACACCCGCTCCCCCGTGGCCGCTCGTACCGCCTGCTCAAGCTGCTCCTGCAGGTCGTCCTCGGCGCGTACGTCGCGCAGCGGCACCCGAACGGGAAGGAACCCGGCAGACGGCAGCCGGGCAGCGAGGACCCGGGTCAGGACGGACTTGCCGGCGCCGGGCTGGCCCAGCACAAGCAGCGGGGAGCCGGCTCCGGAGGGAGAGGTGAGGGCACCCGCGAGGTAGCCCGTCAGGTCGCGGCGTACGGCCATTTCCTCCCACCAGGACTCGCTCGACGGGGCGCTGGTGCCGGCCACTGCACGCACTCGGAAGTCCGGATCCAGGTACATGTCCTGGAGGGTGGGCACGCTGATGCCGTCGGGCGCGGTCGAGGTTTCCAGCACGGGCCGGGTGAGCGCGGCCTCATGGGCGAGGGCGAGGGCGGCCGCGACGTCTGTCGGCGGACGCATCGCGCGGGCTACTTCGGCGAGCTGCTCCTCCATGCCGACCAGCGCGAGCCGTACCCGGTCCCGGGTGGCCTGGTGCTCAACCTGTGCCACCCAGAATCCGAACTCGGGTGCCTGCTGGGCCAGCTGCGCGTAGAGGCCCTCGTATTGCTGGACCGCCCTGCGGGGCAGCTCGGTGGCCAGCACCTGCCGTGCCGCGTTCCGGTGAGACTCCGTCAGGTCGCCCCAGACCTGCAGTCCTTCGACGAAGCCGAGGAATCGCTCCGACAGTCCCGCGTACCAGCGCCGCATCTCCGCAGTCACGTCCTCGAACGGGCGGTGGGGTGCGGGCTGGGGGGCGTCGACCGCAGCCAGCGACTGCGCGAACGCCGCACCGCCCCGCGGATCCGGAGCGCCCACGAGGGCGAGCTGTTCGCTTCGGGTCAGCTCCAGGTCATCGACGCCGAACGGCAGGTCCGAGTCACCGAGCGCTTGGAACCATGCCACGACGACGATCACGGTATGGGCGGCCTGCAGTAGCTCCGTGCGCTCGGCGCGCCCTTCCGACCGGCCCAGGCGCCGCCCCAGATTCCGTACCGCGTCGCGGCCCAGGCCCACGATGCGGCCCCGGGCATCGGCGATTCGCAGCACCCCGTCCCCGATACCGCCCGTTGCCGCGTTCAGCGCTCCACCCAGAGCCCGGTCCAGTGCGGCAACGGCGGGCGGATCGCCGCCGAGCAGCACCAATGCGTCCGAGAACGACAGCAGCCTGCGCATGCTCACCCTGCCCCCATGAAGACCCGTCGTCGCTGACACGCCCGTACCACATGGACCCTGTCCGGACACTCTCGCATGGGGCAGTCGGGGGGACCTGCGGTTCGGGGCAAGACGCCCACCACGGGGCTCGCGTTCGTGCCGGCCAGCACGCTGGGGGAGGCGCGGGCTCCATGGGGTGGAACTTGCGCTGGCCCTGGAGCCCGATTGACGAGCCGCTCTCCGACTCACCCGCTCTGCAGCGGATCGCTGCGATCAACGTGTGGAGAAGGGGGATTGGTGAGTGCTTTCCCCATCCGAATGGCCTCGGGCGGCGGGTACTGGAGTGTGGAGGAAGACGGGGGTGCTGTTGATGTCGGCGACATAACCGTGCACGGCGGTGATACTGCTGACGTGCGAGGGCCTATCCCCGCCACCACCGCCCACGGCGCTGGCTTCCGGACGCCGGACCCGTGCAGGGGCCGCCGATAAACTCCTCCAGGCCCAGTACGCCCCCGGATCGGGTGTCCAGTTCGCGGGCGATTTCGCTGAGCTGGTCGGTCTCTTCCCCTGTCGCCCACTTGCTCAGCAACAGCACGATGTCGCTGAGGAACCGCTCGTAGGGTGACGATTCGGCGTGGGAGTCCAGGACCGCCACCGGGAAAATCTTGGCGATTCCCTGTTCGTTCGAGGCTGCCGAACCGGTCCGCAACGCGTTCTTCAGAGCCTCGACGCAGATGGGCAGGACATGGGACTGCAGCCGTTCGTGTGCGGCTCCTCGGCAGATCCGGCTCCCCCACACTGCCGCTGACCACAACGTATCCGCGTCTCCCAGACGGCTCGCGCACTTCACCAGGCCGTCGAGCGCCATTGTGCCCAGGTCCCAGGCGCCCATCTCCACCGCAACGGCAGCCGCCTCGCGGTAGTGACCCAGAGCCTCGGCGTATTGCTCGTGCCCGTAAGCAGGTCGCCGAGGTCGAGGGCGAACGCCACCACTTCGGTGGAGATGCCCAAGCTGCGGGCCTGTGTCAGACCTTGGCGGGCGTACTGCTCGGCAGTGACGAGATCGCCCTTGCATCGGTGGCATTCGCCGACCTTCCCGAGTGCGGCAAGCTCTGACTGCTCGTCATAGTCGAGGCGGAACAGCTCCAGCGCCCTGGTGGCCGTGGCGAGCGCGGCGTCGACGTCTCCCTGCAGAAGGTGGATCGAGCACTGATCGAGTTTGAAGTTGCCCTGCTCCTTGCGGTTTTCCAGCGTGACCGCAAGGCCATAGCCCTCCTCGGCGTAGCCCAGCGCGTCCCCGTACCGCTCGTGGCGCTTGCTCAGCTGCCCCAGCGTACCCAGCGCACGCATCGCACCGTCGATGTCCTGCTGTTCCTCACACAGGTCGTGCGAAGAGCGTGCCAGGTGCTCTGCCTGTACCCAGTCCCCTAGCCGCATATGGATCGAGGCCATGCTCAGCCACAGGTTCGCCCTGTCCTGGCACGCCTCGCCGTAGCCGACGCTGCGCCCCATGTCCGCCAGGGCGGCCGCCCACTCGTCGCGCTGCAGATGCAGGTCGGCGGTCAGGCTGAACCTGGTGGCCCAGCGTGCGTCGACCGCCTCCGATGGCAGGTCGAGCTGGGGTAGGACCTCGTCGATCCGTGCGGTCAGCTCGCTCGCCGCCGCATGGTCGCCTTCCTGGTCGAGTCGGTGCCTGACGAGGATGGACAACTCGCCGAGCAGGGCGTCCGCATACGCTGCTGTGCGCTGGTGTGGAGTCCCCTCGGCGGCCCGCCGCAGCACCGTGATCTCCCGGAGGAGTACTCGCGTCATCTCAGGACCGTCCGTGGGCGAGGAAACAGTGGCGGCCTCCGTGAGCATCGCACAGGCGGCCAGTGCCGTCTCACCGCTGGTGAGAGCCCGGCCGCGGGACAGATCCAGCCGCCCGGCGGCGGTTCCCACGTACAGGTAGGAGCGCTCGATTCCAGCCCGCAGCCCGGTGTTCACGATCGCCTCACTCGCGGGCATCTCCTGCTCGGTGAGCCGGCCGATCACGATGCGGGCGAAGTCGGCGGCGAGGTCGGAGGGGATGGACCACAGGGTGCCGATGTATCCGCGCGCTCCGACCCGGACGAACTCCCGCCCCACGCCTGTCCAAGACTGGCAGGAGTTGTTGAAAACAATGGGCCGGTGACTGAAGGTCACCCACTGCGGGATGCGCCAGTTGTCCAACGGCGCGTCGGCCAGCATGATCGCGCCGTCCGAACCATGGGTGTTGAAGAAGATCAGCTCGACCGGCAGGGTTCTCGGCAGGGCAATCAGCGCATGCCACGAGGCCGCCGGCCCGGACAGCAGGATCGGATGGGTGACGTGCGCACCGACCGTTCGCACCACGTCATCCGATTCCGAAACCCGGAAGAACCCCGGGTCGAACACCAGGCTGAACGCTGCTTCGGGCTGGGGTGCCGCGGCGCTGTACAGCTCGTTCAGGATGATCAGCGCGGCATCCGCCGCTACGTGCCCTATGGGCTTGCGTGCCCAGTCGGTCGTGCCGGTGCGGACAAAGGAGTAGGGAAGCCCTGTGGTGAAGGCGGTGAGGCTACGTCTGCCCACCTCGGCGACAGCGGACAGCGGCACCTGGGCGGTTACGGCGGCTTCCAGCGCGGCGAACGGATCGCGCCCCCTCGCGGACAGCAGGCGCCACAGTGCATCCGCGAGGGCGGTGCCCCTCAGCCCCTCGCCGATCGAACGGGCCGCCGCGGTGATGCGGTGCTGCTGCTCGGCGACCGCCGCCCGGACTGGTTCCAGATCCGGCTGCGGTGTGATCACCAGGCGCGCGGAGCGATGGTGTGCATAGATCGCGGCCAGCAGGGAGTCGGGGTGCCCAGTGTTCTCGACCAGCACCGCCTCTTCCGCGTCGGGATTGACTGCCGAGAAGGCAGGCCCCAACTCCGCGCTCGGAGCGTCGACGGCCTGCAGCACTGCCCCGGTGCGCAAGGCGGTGAACAACGCGGCCACATAGCCCGCCTGGTCATCGGCCCGTACCTCGATCACGTGCTCCGGCGCCCCGTCCGGGTCACGGAGCAGCTGCCATGCGGACGAGGTGAGACCAGCCAGGTCCGTGCATGGCACATGCAGCTGGACGGGCACCTCGTCGAACATCCGCTCACCGGCCCGATCGGGAACGTACTCCTCGCCCTCCAGCACTGCCTGCTTGCGGTGCCACGCAGCGCACATGGAAGGATCGAGGGCATTTAGTTCTTCGGACGCAAAATTCGTCCAGCAAGACGACGCGTTGGATGTCCAGCCCCTTGAGGAGGGACATGATTCCCATATTGCGCGTGAGCCAAGAACGGTACGGTGCGGCGGCTTGACGTAGCGCGAACATCGTGGCGCGATCGGTGGCCAGGCGCCGGACGCCCTCTTGGCTGCCGGAGATCACCTCATCCCAGCCGAGTTTGGTACCAATCTTCTGCACCACGCCGTCCTGCGACTCTCGCATTCGGGCGCACAGCTGGATGTAATCCGCCTCCGACATTGGTGGCGGCTCGACGGTGACGACGGGCGTCAGGCAGTCTGCAGGCAGGCACGAGACTACGATTGCCGCCTCGCGCAACTGGTCGGGGCGGCACACCACTACCGTGTCTCCCACAGGGATATGAGTCCCACGGACCGCGCCGAGTTTCACGCTACAGACCGTTCAGATACGAATCGACCGGGGCGTATCTCACCGAAGTACCACCATAAGGCGACAGGGCACTCTTGCCGGACCGCATTTGTGGTTGGGACGACTGACGACCTTTGCGCACCATCGAGTTGACGAGCACAGGAGTGGACACCCCAACGTACACTGCCCCCCAATACGTGGTAGCGGGCAACACCAACGCCAGCACTCCACCAAGCGCCGCGAAGGCCGCCGACACCGCCAGATAGAACCACGACCACGTGAAACGCGCTGGATCCTCGCGGATTCCGTAAAGCCGTACGATCTCCGGCGCAAGCGCTCCCACGAGGCCCAACGAGAAAACGACTGAGGAATGCATCTCGATCATGCTATCGGGGGGATTCTTGACGGCGGGTTTGACACGCGGTAGCCCGGCAGCAGAGACCTATGCCTTGCCGTCGCCGGGGGTGATCGCGCTGCGGGGCGGTCGACGCCCCGAGGGTGTCAACGGATGAAGAGGCGAGCCCGCCATACCCGCGGCCCGGGCATGCTGGTGGGCGTGCGTGATCCAGGCCGGCACTCGGCGACTCCAGCGGCGGGGCAGTGGGACGAACCGCTCCGTTCACCGTTCACGGCAATCCCCCACCACCCAACGATGGCGCCACACCTGATGCGCTGTACGTATTCAGCCGTATCAGCGCTGAGCTGCACCAACGCGAGACTCATTCTGTGTTCCCTGCCGCGCCGCGCTGCAGGAATCCCAGCAGAAGCCGGCTCACCAAGGAGGCTGATCCCCGGCTCGGAGCATCAGGTCCGAATCGGCAGCCGAGTCATCCGTGGACGCGTACGACCGTGCCGCTGCGTGCCCGGGTCGTACCTGCCTCGACCTCGACCACCGGGCCCTCGCCCGGACGCCGGTATGACTCTCCGTCAGGCGTACGGAGTAGCTCGTCCCGAGCCCTGTGACCACCGCTTCGGCAGACAGGCCGTCGTCGCGCAGCGCGCCGGCGGCCTCCCGCCCGACCCGGGCCGCCACCCGCTCCAGCACACCGGCGGCACCCATCGGCCAGCGGCGCGTCCTCAGCCGTGACGGTCAGCCGCTCGGCCATCTCGACCAGGAGCGCGGCCAAGGGCTCGGGCAGCGGCAGGGCCGCCTCACCGACCACGGACAGGTGTGCGGTGCAGTCGGCGAGCGGTCCGGTGAGGTCGACGTCCGCCCCGTACAGGGGACGGTCGCCGGCCGTCGCCCAGTCCAGGAGGTACTCGGCGGTGCCGCGCCATCCGCACGCGCACACGGACCGCATTGCCTCCGCACGGGGACGGCGGTACCGGCCGGCGTACGCCGACCAGTGCGAGCGGCAGGCCGCCCTGCCCGCTGACATCACCGACGGGGCTACAGAAGGTGAAACGGTGGTGTTCGTGTGCGCAACATGTGGCGTCCCCCTGACGGGGTGTTGGACGACGCTCTGTATGAGCAGGTACGTGGAGGGGAAGCCGCTGGTTTCGCAGGGCCCGCGAGGCAACATCGTCATCAACCCGGACGACGTCCGCGGCCTGAAGCTGCAGCACGCATCCCCCGCCTGCTGCGGAGCGACCCCGGACGGCGGAATGAACCAGCTGTGCACCTGCGGAACCCTCGTCGCGAGCCTCTGCTCCGACTGCTGCCTGCCGTACGGACTCCGTCTCTCAGCCGACCACGTCCGCGCCGTTCGCCCCTGAGTTGGACGCGGGCCGCTGCGACCTCTCACCGACATTCCAACGTCGGCCAGGCACCGGCTGATGCCAGCCACGACAAAACCGCTGCCAGTCAAGATCGGCCAGACCGATTCCGCAGCAGCTGGCGGGCCTCTCCTGCTGGGACTGACCATGCCGCGGCCTGCCCGCCAGGGATGATCAGAACCAGTACAGGGAAGATGCCCGGTGTACGGCACCGGAGGTCAAGGTGGTGATCAATGATGGCCAGACCCGTATGGACGGGGGTCCTCTTCCTTCGGGCTCGTCTCTTCACTGAACCGAGAACCGACCATGCGCAGGTCAGATGGGTGCGCGAGGTTCTCCCCGCACGACGGCGGGTCACCGCGGCCTCCGGCCTCGATCCACAGCACCGGCTTGCCCGTCGCAGCACCCACCGGCCCGGCGCTGCAACGCCCGGATTCGGCCCCGCGCAGTGACGTGGGCGGACCGGGCCCTGGCCCTGCATTGCAGGGCCGACAGGGCGCGCGGCATCCTGATGGTCGAGGGCAGGTGCTGACGTGCATACCAGCGACGAGATCTACCACCGGGTGCTGTGGGACCCGCGCTTCGACCCCGAGCGGTTCGTGATGGGGATCGCCGAGCGCGGGTCCCCGCCGAAGCGGGTCCTGCTCGGCGACTTCGTGCCGGGCGGGGAGATCCCCTGGCACCGGGTGGTGTTCTTCGAGGCGGACGGCCAGGTCGTCTGGGACCGCGCCTCCGGCGTCGACTGGCTCGACGAGACCCTCGTCGAGCCGGTCGGTCCCGTGCCGGCCCCGGCCCCCGGCGATGTCCTTGCCGTCCCGTCGACGAACCGCACCGCCGTCGCCTGGCTGCCGCCGGCGCAGTTGTGGCCGCCGATCCAGCACATTCGCCGCGAGCACGACCGGCAGATCCGCCGTTGGCCGCCGCACGTCAACGTGTTCTTCGGTTTCGTCCCGGAGGCCGAGTTCGCCCGGGCCCTGCCGCTGGTCGCCGCGGCGCTCGCGGAGACGCCGCCGTTCACCGCCCGCCTGGCGGGCGTCCACTGGTTCGGGCACCGCGAGGACGCCACCGTCTGGCTCGACCCGGCCGCCGCCGGCCACGAGCCCTGGGAGCGGCTACGGGAGTCGCTGGAGCTCCGCTTCCCGCTCTGCGGATCGCACTCGCACGGCTTCACCCCGCACCTGTCCCTCGGCCGTACCCCGAACCCGCGTTCCCTCGCCCGCAAGGCGGAGGCCCTCCTCGGCCCCATGACGGCGCCCGTCGACGATCTGGTGCTGCTGTCCCGGCGCGGCGACGAGCCGATGCGGGTCCGGGCCCGCGTCCTGCTGGGCAGCGGCGACGTACGTCGCCCGGAGAATCCGGCCCTTTCGGACGGCCCTCCGCCGTCACCGCCCGCCTGATGGGACGCTCACCGGTCTCCACGGCGGCCCCGGCGGGGAGTCCTCGCACGCGTACGCGGTGAACCGCTGTGGTCGATGCCGGTGCGCTGCGGTGGTCACGGGCGTAGCGAGGTTGTGAAGCCAAGGGTCCGAAGGTTCCGCCGAGGTTCCCCCCGACGTCGCCGCCGCCGCAGAAGAAGCCGGTAGAGCCGCCGCGGCCGCAGCCGGTGACGAAGCCGAAGTCGCTCACCGGGGTGGCTCCGCGGTTGGTCGTCACCAGCCGGCGGGCGAGGGTGCCGGCGTCCCGTGCGGACCAGCGGGCGGCGAAGAAGGCCGCCGCACAGGATGCGCTGGCCGTCGCCGACCGGGACTACCCGCTGCTGGACGAGCACGACTTCCTCAAGACAGTCCACGGCCTGGTCCACACGGCCGTGGCGGCCGGCGGGAGACGCCAGCGTCCACCTCGTCGACCAGGGCGACAAGATCCTGATCATGGTCCTCAACCACCAGACCGGCGAACAGGGCGATGCGGGACCCGTTCCCGTGGAGGTGGCAGTGCTGCGCACCGTCGACGCCTGCGGCACCCACACCGACCACGACGGCCACACCTGGTGGGCACTCCTCGACGCCCCACCCCGGCCGAAGATGCCGGCGTATGACAACAGCGTCGACGCCCGGCTGTGGGACTGCAACACGGCGGGCTCGCAGCAGTTCGACGTGAAGCCGTCCGCCAACACCGGCTCCGTTCCGCCCAAGGCGGAGTTCGACAAGGCGAAGAAGGCCGCCTACGCGGTCGCGGACTCCGCTGGTGCGCCGCGAGGGCGTGGTCTGCTGATCGGTCAGCAGAAGGCCCAGGTCACCAAGGGCGCGGTGGCTGCGCTCGACGCGATGGTGAAGGCCGGGGAGACCGCCGAGGCCGCCACCCGCGCCTCCGGCGCGGACAGCGAGACCATCGCGCAGCGCGCGATGGCGCAGGCCGCGCAGGCGAAGGCGGAGTTCCGCCGGGAGGCCGCGCACACGGCCGAGCTGCAGGCCAAGGCGGCCGCGGACGGCGCCAAGCCGCACCGGGACAACGCCAAGAAGGAAGCGGAGACCGCGAAGGCGAAGCTCGGCGAGGCGCTGAAGGCGGAGGCCGACGCGAAGGCGGCGGCCGCCAGCGCCCACGCCAAGCGGCTCGCCGCCGAGGCGGAAGAGGCCACGGCGAAGTAGGAGAAGGAGACCGCGGCCGCCAAGCAGGCCGAGGCCGCGCAGCACAAGAAGAACGCCGAAGCGGAGGCGACCAAGGCCAAGACGGCAAAGGAGCAGGCCCGGCAGACCGGGCAAGGTCCCCGATCGGGCGCAGCAGCGGGCCACCGCGCTCGCCGCCACCGACCCCGACGGGAACCCGCCCCCTGGCTCCGCGAACCCGGCGTGACCATGGCCCCACCCGCCCGCAAGGCGGCAGCGAAGACGGCCACCGCCGCGGTGAACGCCCCGCAGGCAGTCATCCCAGTCGGTGTGCGGAAGCCACGACTTCTCCATGAGGTGGGCGGTCCGCTCCAGGAGCCGTTCCCATGAGCGGATCTCGGCTGCGAGGATGTCGCAGGCGCCTTCACCAGGGGCCGGGTCGCACAGGGCGTGATGTGCCTGCCAGCGAACCTTCGCGGGGTGGCCAAAGATGTCGTCCCCGCTGAAGGTGAGGGATCCGTCGACCGTCTCCGTGCACTCTTCCTCCCACGCGCGGACGGCCTCCTCGGTCCGCCGTAGCTCCGCCGTGTCCACCCACAGGTATCCGTCGTCGTCGGCGATGGGCCTACGGCATCCATCACAGGTCAAGCTCGGGGGTCCTTTTCGGCGGTGGCCACGTACGGCGGGCTGCCAGCGGGCGCGTACGGCGGTGTCAATGCGTTCCGCGACAGGCCTGGGCGGGGTCTTGCGGTCGGCAGCAGGATTCCCAGGCTGCCGACCCGTTGCGGGAAGGCCCGTCGCCATGGAGGGCCGGGCGGCTTCCGGCGTTGCGAGGAGAGCGACGATGGTCCCGGGCTGCCGGCAGTGTCAGCACCTACTTGCCGGCAGACGGGCTCCCTACCGTACTTGTCCGCGTTCCTGGCAACGCAGGCGCAACGTGTGCGGCGGGCAGATACAGCGGTCGGCGAAGCCTCTTCCCGGGCTCTGCCGGGAGCCTCCCGGGCGGCCCCGGCCCCTGCGAGGATGCTCGTCATGGAACCAGCACTGACCCGACAGGAAGCCTCGGACGCGGTCAGCGACCGGGGATGGCGCCTTCTGCTGGGCACCTTGCGAACATCCGTTTCGGTCGGGTCGCTAGCGATGGCAACGGAGGTGGCGACAACTGCCGTCACGGCATGCGGTGACGATGCCGACCGGCACCTTCACATCGACCTCCGGCCCCGAAATGTCGTCCTCACCCTGCATTCGTCGGACCACGCCGCGGTGACCAACGGGGAAATCGAGCTCGCGCACCAGATCTCCGCTGCCCTTCATGAGAGGGGACTCAGGACGGAACCCGACATCGGCACAGGGGCGCCGCGGTCGGTGCAGCTCCTGGAGATCGCGATCGACTCACTCGACATCGCCGCGATCCGGCCCTTCTGGCGGGCGGTCCTGGGCTACGCGGATGAGGCGGGAGCCGACGGGCCCCACGATCCGCTCGTCGATCCCCTAGGGCAGGGCCCGGCGGTCTGGTTCCAGCAGATGGAGCTCGCGCGTCCGCAGCGCAACCGCATCCACGTCGACGTCAGTACCCCGCACGACGAGGCGCCCCGACGGATCGAGGCCGCGCTGGCGGCCGGTGGCCGACTCGTCTCCGCGGCCCATGCCCCAGCCTTCTGGGTACTCGCCGACCCCGAAGGCAACGAGGCCTGTGTGTCCACCTGGCAGGGCCGGGACGGCTGACCCGCATCACCGCGCCCGACGGGCACCCCACGGCATATGCCTGGGCCGCTTGACTTGATGCAAGAAGCGAACCGCTGTCAGAACTCGGCAACACGATTCTGCCGGACCGGAGGGCACTCTCGTCACTCATCAACAAGTCCGGCTGCTGCGGCCGGCGCGCAAGGGCGAGCCAGAACGGCCCGGCGCACCAACGTTCAAGCCCTTGCGGCAGGTCATAGAGCCGGTCAACGAGAACGTCAAGGGGCAACTCGACCTCGAACAGCGTCGAGGGCGCACACCCGACGGCGTCATCGCCCACGTCATGCAGCGCATCCTCGCGCTCACGGCCGCGATCCGGCACAACGACCACACAGACGAGCCCGTGCTGCGCTCACTGACCGCCTACGACCACTGCTCATGTCCGCTGCCATGGGATCCGGGCCGTCTGTCACTGAATTACCGCTGGGCGGGCACTCACCCGCCGATCTCTGCTCAGCGGCGCGGGGTGCGATGGCGGCGGTGGTAGGAGAGGGTGACGGCGGCGAGGAGCGGGCCCCAGAGGTCTGTCCCCCATCGACGAGGACGGTGCGATGAATCTCCTCTACCTCGTGCAGCACCGGCTCCCCCTGCCCAGCCGTCGAGTCCGCAGGACTTCAGGGTCGGCCGCGCCGGCCTCCTGGCGGTAACCATTCCCGCCGACCACACCACGCCCTAGACTGCGACCGCTCCGAAACCTGGCGATCATCAGAAGGGCGCGCAAGATGAACCGAGCACTGATCAGCGCATTTGCGGCCGTGACGTTAGTCGTGTCCGGGGGAAGTGCCGCCACCGCTTCCGACGGCGCTCCGCCGCGCACCACGCACGGCCCTTGCCAGTACACGCAGACCCCGGACGAGCCGCCCGCGCGCCACGTTCCGCTGCCGCCCGACCCGCGGCGCACCCCTAGCCGTGGCACGGTTGACATGGCTGTTCCGACCAGCCAGGGCCCGCTCCCGCTGCGTTTGGACCAGGCCAAGGCGCCGTGCACGGTCCAGAGTTTCCTGCACCTGGCACGGCATGGGTTCTACGACCGGACGGTGTGCCATCGCCTGACGGCGTATCCGACGCTGAAGGTCCTGCAGTGCGGCGACCCGACCGGTACCGGTGAGGGAGGGCCCGGGTACAAGTACAAGGATGAGCTGCCGGTGGATCTGCCACCCGCACCGACCGATCCGACCGGCGCGCGCCGCCTGTACGGGCGCGGCCTGCTGGCGATGGCCAACGCCGGTCCGGACACGAACGGCTCACAGTTCTTCGTCGTCTACGGCGACTCCGCACTGCGCCCGAACTACACGGTGTTCGGCACGGTCGGCCCCGACGGCCTGGCAACACTCGACAAAACCGCCGCCGGAGGAATCGAGCCGACCGCGGAGGACCCGGCACCGGTCGACGGCACACCCGTGCTGCGGACCGAACTGCTCCGCGTCCGGCCGTCCTGCCGGCATTGACTCCCCGCGGCCTGCGGCCTGCGGCCCGCGGCCCGCGCCGCGGCCCGCGCCGCGGCCGCGGCCGCGGCCGCGGCCGCGGCCGCAAAGCCTGCCGACCTCGTCCGGGCGCTGCGGTGGCCTCTGCCCGGGGTGCCCGCGCCCCGTCCGACCACCGACATCCCTGATCCGCAGCTGGAGCGGGGGTTGGCAGACGTGTACGAGGAACTGGTCCTCGATTCGAAGGCCGGCAACGGCCGCCGGTTTGCACACTGGACCACTCACTGGAAAAGGCGGCAGAACGCGCCGCCTGAGGTCTGCGTAGCTCTTGGAGGGAATGGCGGACGGCGGCAGGGCCACGTCGAGGAGCGCGTCATGGTTTCCCTCTCGAGCTTGCTGTCGAGGTGGAGGGATCGGCGCATGAGGTTCCCGACGGTGGCCGGGTCTGGCTTTGTTCACGGGTCGTGGGTTCTGGCACAGGTCTTGGGGGAGCGGCCGCAGAGCGTCACTTCAAGGCAGTCGAGCACTTGCTGAACACGCTGCGGCCAGCTGACTGACCCCCACGCAAGTCGGCAACCCCGCACTGGGCTGATTCAGAAGCCGTTGTCTTTCCGGACGTGAACTCTGCGTTTCCGCTGGTCAGGCATGAAGTGGGCGGCCATGCGGCAGGGATGGCGCATCGTGTCGTCTCTGCGGTGGAGGTGCCGGGTGCCGTCGGTGATGGGATTGCTGGAGGAGCGGGAGCTGGTTGCGCGGCAACGGGTTGAGTCGTTGCCCGAGGAGGTGGACCGGCTTGTCGCCGAGCTAGGGGATGCGGAGGCCGGATGGAAACGCCTCGTGATCGCGAGGGAAACGGTGAGCCAGGTCCTGTCCGAATCGGGTGAACCCGATGCCGTTCAGGCGGCCCCGGCTGAGACGGCCGTGCCGGAGGCGGGCGGGGCCCCGGCGGCGCCCGGGTCGGTGGTGCCCGTGCGGCTGGACGGGCTGGATGCGGCCGTGCTGGCGCCGGGCTACCAGCGGATCGTGAACTTCCTGGCAGACCGTGAACGGTCCGGTGGCGGGTCGGCGAACTGCCGGCAGCTCGCCGGGGCCCTGGACCTGGAGGAGGTTCCCGCGAAGGTCGAGGGGGTACGGGCGAAGGCGAAGCGCCTGGTGGCGCGGGGATGGCTGGTCGAGCGGGCGCCGGGCGCCTTCAGCGTTGCCGCCGGGCCAGGCGGCGGCTCATGACCATGGTCATCGACCACCACAGCATCGCCTCGGCGGTATCGGTGCGCGTTTCGTAGTCACGGGCAAGGCGGCGCGAGCGCATCAGCCACGCGAACGTCCTCTCCACCAGCCACCTCTTCGGCAGCACCACGAAGCCCGAGGCACCGTCACTGCCCTTGACCACCGTCAGCGCGATGCGCAACACCTTCGCGGCGAAGTCGACCAGCGGTCCGGTGTAGCCGCCGTCGGCCCACACCAGCGTCAGCCGGAAGTACCGCCTGCGTAGCCGGGCCAGCAGGGTCCGGCCCGCCTCCCGGTCGGTGACCGAGGCGGCGGTGACCATCACGGCCAGCAGCAGCCCGAGGCAGTCGACCACGATGTGCCGCTTGCGGCCGTTGACCTTCTTCCCGCCGTCGAAACCCCGCGATGACGCGGGGACGGAGGTGGCGGCCTTGACCGACTGCGCGTCGATGATCCCCGCCGTCGGCTCCGGATCCCGGCCGGCCTCCTCACGGATCTTCCCGCGCAGCCGGTCGTGCAACTCCTTGATCAGGCCCCGCTCCCGCCAGCGCCGGAAGAAGGCGTAGACACGGTCCCAGGCGGGGAAGTCCGCTGGCATCGCCCGCCACTTGATGCCGTTGTCCACCAGATAGCGGACCGCGTCGATCATCTGCCGGTGGCAGTAGCCCTCCGGCTGCCCGCCCTTGCCCTCCAGCCAGCCCGGGACTGGCAGCGCGGCCCGGACCGCGGCCCACTCGGTATCCGTCATGTCCGACGGATACCGCCGCACACGCTCACCGTGATCGGCCGCGTTCCCGTACATGTGGGCGAGGCAATCACACCACAGGGCATTCGAGTTGGACTCTGCGG
This sequence comes from Streptomyces sp. NPDC040545, assembly GCF_055595065.1. Classification (NCBI taxonomy): domain Bacteria; kingdom Bacillati; phylum Actinomycetota; class Actinomycetes; order Kitasatosporales; family Streptomycetaceae; genus Streptomyces; species Streptomyces sp. NPDC040545. Next base: position 82,987 of record NZ_JBVIWA010000020.1, on the reverse strand, counting down.
GCAACAGCGCGAAAGACTGTGACACAGGGCCTCCTGGCGCCCGGATGGATTCGACACCCACGGGCTGTTCGGGAGGCCCATCCTTCATGCGCCGCCCACGGGAAGATCACCCAACCGGGAACCCGCGTTCGACTGCCAGACGAAATCGCGATAGGACAACGGGGCTGTGTGGGTGTAGGTCTGTGTGGTGAGATGCGGATATGGAGGCTGTGCTAGCCAGCTTGATCGCTGTCTCGGGAACCCTGTTGGGTTCAATCATCACCTTTGCCGTCCAGCGCCGTACGAGTGTACAAGCAGAGGTCTTCGCCCGTTCCCAGCAGCTGCGACAGGAACGTCTGACGACTTACAGTGCCTACGCAGGAGCTGTTACGGCACTCAAGCGAGCCACCATCGCCCTCTGGTTTTGTCTACAGGAAGCCCCCAACAGCCCCGAGACGCGACACGCCTTCACAGAGTGCGACCGACTTGGCGCCGCCACAGAGAACGCCCAGTTCCAAGTCCGTCTCCTCGCCGAAGACTCCACGCTCGTCGCTCTTGCTGCCTCGGCCTTCGATGCCATCACTCCAATACGCACGGCATCCACCAGAACCGAACTGGCCAACCGCGAGCAAGATCTGCAGGACGCCCTCAACGCCTTCATCACCGCGGCCACTACCCAAATCCGCTGATCCACAAGACCTGGGGCATCCGCGGAGCCCGCTGATCACTCCACCGAAGGCGTTGACCTGCCCGTACAGGCACGCTATTCGGGAGGCCCTGCCTTCATGCCCCGACCACGGGAAGATCACCCAACCGGGAACCCGCGTTCGACCGCCAGGCGAACTTCGCGATACGACAACGGCTTCTCAGAAATAGCTCCAGGAGGTCCGCTTGTTGGTGTCCGCCGCCAGCCCGTGACGGCGGACGCCGATGCTCTCGTGCACCCTCAGGATGGTTCAGGAGGCTGAGGCAGCCTTCTGGATACGGGGGACGAAGAGCTGGGCCAAGGAGTTGACGGTGGCCAGGTCCAGGGAGCTGCCTCCCGCGTCCTCTATCCTTACCTGGGCGATGATCGTGCCCAGGCACATGGTGAGGTCGAGGCCGTCCAAACTACCGGCGTTACGGTAGTACGCGTGCCCCTCGACGCCGGGGACCGGAGCCACCTCCACCTTGGCGTATTTGGCCGACCAGTCCTTCTCCCTGTTGCACGCGGCTTCGGCGGCCTTCTTGTCAGCGTAGGCCTGGATGTCGAAGTAGGCGTTCTCGCCGGCCGCCTCGAACTTCACCGAACCGTCCGCGATGCTGGTGCAGTCCCAATGCGTGTCCGGACCGCACTCCGCCGCAGACTTGGGCTGCTCCTCTGTCTTCGCGCGGCCGGTCTTCGGTTTCCAGCCCTTCATCGCCCCCGGGTCGGGGAGTGCCTGCCGGATCCGGTCCTCGGTGTTGAACACGGTGTCGAAGTCCACCTTGCCGCCCTTCGACTTGCCTGAACCCGCACCCGCACCCGTGCCCGCGCTGGCGCCTGCTGCCGACTGGTCGCCAGTCTGCGGCTTCTCGCCAGTCGGATCGGAGCCGCCACCTCCACAGGCGGTGGTAAACGCCGCCAGCGCCATCAGGACCGCCGTCATCGAACCAATGCCGGACCCCAACTGCATTCCCCGCCCCCCTAGCTCATCGGACTAGCCGTCAGGCTGTCGCACCGTCAGATGATCCTGTCAGCTGCCCCCGATGATGATCAACCGGAGTCCAGCCTCTGAGGTGGTCGCGACGGCTGATCCGCCCTCGGCATCGACCGCAAGGCCCACCGAGACGGCGACGCTGCCCTCATTTCCCGGTTCTGGGACTGATCTTAGGAGTGGTCGCGGAGTGTCACTGAAGCAGGATCATCTTGCGGAGAAGTTGGAATCCGGCTCGACCGTCAAGCTGCCTCTTCTCCGGCGCCTGGTTCCTCTACGGGCGGGCTGGCATTCTGGCTGACCGCTCCTCTGCTGCGGCGGCCCGAGTCGGCATGGCGCTGAGCCTTCGTGTCGCGGCGGTCCTCAGCGTGTGCGGGGCGGTCAGCGCCCTGGCCGGCAGTGGGGCGTTCGGCGTACACATGACGCCCTACGTGGTGCTGACCTTCGTCAACGCCTACTGGATCCACTTCACCAACGCCCGGATCCTGGAGCCGGTACCCGGGGACCGCCTCGGCCAGGTCCGACCCAGCATGATCTTCTATCTGGGTGTGGTGTTTCGGCGTCGGCGAGCAGGCCGTGGGCCTGTTGCTGGAGCTGGAGCTGGAGCTGGAGCTGTCCGACGGTCTGCTGCTCCTCGACCTGCTGCACGTCACCGGGGGCGTCGCGCGCGCTCCTCGTCATCCGCATCCGCTCACGCCGCACCCCGCAGGTGCCGGCGGCCTGACCGCACAACCGACAAGAGAACCGACGAAAGAAAGGTGCCCCATGTCCCCGGAGGAGATCGTCGACGGCCAGCTGTCCGCCTACAACGCGCGTGACCTGGAAGCGTTCCTGGCCTATTACGCCGACAACGTCCCGGTGCACGCATTCCCGTCCGGCGAGGTGATGGCCGACCGCTCGGGCCCAGCCTTCCGGGAACGGTACGCCGCCCTCTTCGACGCCAGCCCGGACCTCCATGCGAAGCTCGTCTCGCGTGTCGTCCACGGTCGGATCGTGATCGACCAAGAGATCGTGACGGGCTTCATGGGAGACGGCTCCCGGGCAGCAGTCGCGATGTATGAGGTCGGCCCCAACCGCATCGAGAAGGTGTGGTTCGCGGTCTGACCCAGGAGCCCCGGTCACGTCGGCCTCCGGAACCCGCTCCGGATTCCGGAGGCCGACGCGTCGACCGCAAGGGTTTCGCCGTGTTCAGCAACATCTACGGCGTCGCTGCACCCCGAGGGATCCCGACCCTGTGCCCTTCCTGATGAAACAGCTGAAGACGACCAGCGCCGTGGCAGCCGAGCTCGGCGTCAGCCAGCGCTCCGTCGAGCGCTACCGCACCGGCGCACGCAAGACCCCACCGAAGGCGATCACCGACCGCATCGACGCTGCCGTACGCGCCTGCCGGCAGCCCAAGGTCCGCGACCGCCGCCGCAAGGAAGCCGCCACCCGCACCGGCATCACCGTCGAGACCCGCGCCCAGTTCGGGTACACCGCCCCCATCGGCACCACCGACGACGGCCGCATGGGACGCCTCACCGTCCACCTCCCACCCGCCTACGCGCAGTGCCTCTTCGACGCCCGGCAACAAGGCGCCCAGGATCCGGAACTGCGGGCGATCGTCGCCGAAGGCCTCCAGGACATCTACTTCAAGGACGGCGGAACCCGCGCCGGCCACCTCGAAGTCGAACTCACCGACATCGACTACATCGACGCCTCCTTCTGAGAGCACTCCGGGCGGTCGCGCCCACCCGCAGCAGGCTGAGCCGAAGCACGACAGTTGACACAGAATCGGGATGGTTGTCATCCGGCGAGCGGCTGGTGTGGGCGGGGCGGTGTTTTCGGGGCGGTGCCCGGGCCGGCTGCCGACCCGGGCACCCGGTGCACGTCTCTACTCCATGAACTGGAAGGTCCACGCCTGGCGTCGGTTGCCGACCTCGAGTGGCCTCAGGGCGATACGGGGCGGGAAGATCCGCAGCAGGCTGAGGTCCAGGGCCAGCTCCTCGCCGTCGACGGGACCTCCGGGGACGACGACGTGGAAGGTGTGCGGCTGGTCGCTCTGATAGAGCGACCACTCACGCGGCTCGGGGTATCCGATGACCGGCTTGTTCATCTCCGGGTCGCCGTCGTAGGAGACATAGGTTTCGCTGCGGAGGTTGCGGATCGTGTAGTTGCCGTTGCTGAGTTTCTCCAGCTGCCATTCCTGCTCGCCGGGGTTGCCGGTGGGCGGCAGCAGGACAACGGGTGTCTTGGGTTCCGGTGCCCCTTCCAGCATCGTGAGCAGCTGCTCGGGAGGGCGGGTGATCGAGTAGGTGCCGTTCGGTACGGGTGCCATGGCCGACTCCACTTGTGTCGTGCGGCGCCCGCGAGGGCCGCCGCTGATCTTTTGGGCCAGGCGGATCCCTTCCCCGCCGGCGTGCGACAGAGGGTCGGAAAGGCTCTGCATCACCCTTCAGGAGTACAGCGGATGCGATCCGGTGTTCGACCGTCTCGGTGAAGGTGTCCTCCGGTGCCTTTCCTTCTGCCCATGTCCTGCTCACCCTCCTCACGATGCCCACCACCTGACGCCGGCGAGGAGTCGGTGGGTGCGGCCGACTCGCTGCCAACGGCGGGAGACCCCGGCACGTTGCCGGGGTCTCCCGCCCTACCGGAGCGTGGGGATGCCGGCACGCAGCCTGTAGCGGCGCGTACGTGGGAATGGCCCTGCTGTGATGGCGCTTCCTGAAATCGGCTGTGGCGGATATTTCGTGTTGGTTCGGCGCGGGGGGGTCTCGGCCCCTGCGGGTGAGAGAGCTTGATGAGGGGAAATCCGCTGGTGGCGAGCTGACGTACCGGGTGATGCTGCGGTTGTGATCGGACGGGATGACGCGATACGCATCGTGGAGGAACAGCTGGGGCGTGGCCATCAGGCGTGGGTCGCCGCTGGGGCCGAGCAGGTCCGGCGGATCGTGATCACGGGCGTGATAGCACGAGCTCGTCTGGAAGGTCTACGTCCAATCGGAGGAGTACGCCGCGAACGCGCAATGCAGCCGCGATGTTGGTGGGACACGGTCCGTATCTGGTCGACCGCGCCGAGGGCGGGCTCCACTCGATCTCGAAGCCGTCTCCGAGATCGAGGGGGCATGGGAGGACGACTACCGTGGTCGTATCCGAGGGCTGCCGGTACGCACTCCGGTGGATGACCTCCACGAGAGGTCCAGGGCAGGCTGAGGCCGTTCACGACAGCGTCCCGGTCATTCTGAGGAACGCGGCGAAGCCCCGGACCGGCGATGGTGATGGTCCCTGGTCGAGGGCGCGGATCATCCAGTGGGTGAGCCCCCAGGCTGAAAGGCCCGCAGGTCAGACGGCCCGATGGCGCTCGGGCGCCTTCCGCGTCTTCACTCCGCAGGCGATGAGCGCCAGCCCCACGGCGAGAACGCCGAGGTAGGCGGTGGACGGAAGGTCGACGACCTTGTGCATCCAGCCCCACTCCGTACCGAAGAAGGTCTGCGAAGCGAAGCTGATCAGCCCCTGGGCTCCTATGACGTAGCCGATGCTTTCGACGGTGTATCCGATGGTTGTTCGCACGGATCAAGCCTCTCGCGACGTTGCCGCAAGATCGTCCTCCACAGGGCCGAAATCACAGTAGGCCGAAGGATGCAGTCGCCTGCGGAGAGCACCGGCACAGCACCCCGCTGCTCGGCCAGGGTGCGGACGTCGTCCACCGCTCGGCGGCCACCGGCCATCCCACCGAGGCCTTCGGGATCCACTGGGGACGGCCACGACGTCGTGGTGGTCCAGCTCGAAGGCGCGAAGCGCTGGAACCTGTACGGGGCGACCCGCACGGACCCGCTCCGCCTGGACGTCGAAGCGCCCGAGAAGCCAGAGGGGCCGCCGCTGGTCGAGGTGGTCCTGCAGGCCGGGGACATGCTGTACGTGGCGCGGGGCGGGTGGCACGCCGTCGCCGCCACCCAGGGCCGCTCCCTGCACCTGACGTGCGGGCTGACCCCGGCGACCGGCCACCACCTCCTGGTCTGGCTGGCCGGGCAGCTCCTCCACTCCCCCACCCTGCGCGCGAACGTGCCCACGGTGGCCGGGCCCGCCGAGCGCACCGCGTACGCCGAGCAGCTGCGCAAGGAGGTGTTCGAGGCGCTCCACCCTCGCCCCCGACCCGATGGCCTCCCCGCGCCCCGTCCTCGACGAGGACCCCGGCCTGCCCGAGACGTGGTGGAAGGAGATGCTGGCGGCCCTGGACGCCCTGGCCGACGTCCCGCCGCTGGCGGACCGCGAGGCCGTACGGGAGGAGTACCTGCGCCGGGTCATCCCTGGGCGGGAAGGGGCGCAGGCAGGGGCGCACGGTGTCAGCGGGAACAGGACGCGGGTGCGGCTGTGCGCCTGGCCAGCCATAGAACGACTGGAACCCCACAGCCTCGAACCGTCAACTGCCCCGTCGTCGCCACAGCGACCACACACAGTCAGCGACAAAGTGGGTGCCACATCGTGGGGTTGGTGGGGTGGCGGACGGCACCAACAGCACTTGGTCTGCCAGCGGCAGGCACCAGGTCCGCTCCCGCACCGCCTTCACCCACTTCGCGAACCGGTCATCCGCAAGCCCGTGAACGTCTCCACCCGCACCGACTCAGCCCGCAACCCCCACTACTTCTGCTTCGCGGCGCACAGGGCCGTGTCCACTACGCTCTCGACGCGCCTCGTGGTCGCCACATCGGTCGGCACGGCGGTCACCGTGACGTTCGCCGCCGCGCGGCCGTCGTCGGTGACCCCGCCGCGGGTCTCGTACCCCATGATGTCGCCGCCGTGGCCCCAGTAGAGGCCGCCGCACGACAGCGGCCTGCTCATGATCCCGAGTCCGTACCCGGCCCCGGTGTCCCCGAGGGGGACGGTGGTGCGCATCTCGGCGAGCTGCGCGTCCTCCAGCAGGTCGCCGGCCAGGAGCGCGGTGTAGAACCGGTTGAGGTCGGAGTTGGTGGAGATCATCTGTCCCGCCGCCCAGCTCGCGGACGGGTCGATGTCCGTGACGTCGCGCCACGGCCCACCCGCCGATTCCTGGCGGTAGCCCCGGGGATGGCGTTCCCGGACGGTCGTGTCGCCCGCGGTCGGGAAGTAGGTGTGGCGTAGTCCGACGGCCCGGACCACCCGCTTGTCGATCTCCTCGCCGAGCGGCCGGCCGGTGACCTTCTGGACGATCAGGCCGGCCAGCACGTAGTTCGTGTTGCTGTAAGCCCAGCTCGTCCCGGGTGCGAAGTCGGCCTTCTTCCGCAGGGCGATGTCCAGGATGTCGCGGGGTTCCAGGTACCGGCGCTGGAGAAAGGCGTTGTCGACCTCCTTCTCGTAGTCGGGAATCCCACTGGTGTGCTGGAGCAGCTGACGGACGGTGATGCCGCGCCCGTCGATCCCTTCTCCGCGGACGAGGCCCGGCAGATGGGTGTCGAGCTTGTCGTCGAGGCTGATCTTTCCCTCGGCCACCAGTTGCAGGACGACCACCGCGGTGAAGGTCTTGGTGGTGCTGCCCACGCGCACCTGCCCGTCATCCGGCACCTTCGCCCCCGTGGCCAGGTCGCCCACCCCCGCGGTGTAGGTACGGGCGCGGCCCTTGACGTCCTGGACGCTCGCCAGCGCGGCGGGCAGGCCGTCGGAACGCACCAGCGCGTCGAGACCCCTTTGGACCGCGTCCGGCCGGGCGGAGGATGCCGCGGGCGGCGCCAGGGCGCCCAGCGTCATCGCGCAGACGGCCACCGCGGCAGCGGCCGTCGCGGCTGTGCGCCGGCCACCCTGCTGCCGACAGGAAGAACGAAACGTGTGCCATGACTGTGCGTGCACGGGCCAACTCCTACGAAAGGTTGGGAATCCAGCGGTTGCCGCTCCCAGCCTCTCCGGGGGTGCCCGTCCTCGGCGATCATGCCACCCGGCCCGTCCCGGGTGGGGCTATCCCCCGGGACCAGGAGGAGCCGAGCCGGAATCGGGTGGTTCCGGCAGGCGCGGCCCGTGGCCGCCGGCCCGTGACCCCTGATGCGTGCGGCGGCTGCTGCGTCTTCACCAACGGCCGACGGGCCGTGGCCCAGGCGACCTGCCAGCGGTTGGATCAGATGCTTAGGTGCCTGGACGCCACCAGCGTCGCCCCTTTTCGGCATCGACCTTCTCCTGCTGACGAGCCATCTCCCTACACTGGCGTTCAGGCGACCCGCCCCCAGGGCGCCTGGATCGCCGAGCACCGCGTGCGCCTGAAACAGGTCCGACTGACCTGGCCCCGCGAAGTCACCGAGACGGCTCCAGGAGCCGACTAGTGGAGCAGGAGTCCATTCCGGTTCCTGGTGGGCATGCCGTGTCATGTCGGTGGGTTCGCGCGGTCCGGCGGCGGGCGGGCTCGTCCAGGCCGGTTGGCGTCCGTGTTCGCCTGCACTGGCTGCGGTCGGACGCCGGGCGGCCCTGCCGCGAGGGTGGCCTGCTCGGCGTACGGCTCAGCCCTGCCGTCATTCTGGGCCATCCCGTTTCCCCGGCCCGTCTGGCACCCGCCTCAGCGGGTACACGGCCCGCCGGGGCGACAGGCGTCGCCCCGGTGGGCCGAGGGTGAGGCAGTGCTGTGGACGGGATCGTAAGGCACCCGCCGATCCCCTCGCCGTGCCCAGCGTCGAGCAGTAGACGGCCCGAGGGGCTGGTGAGGTCGCATGTCGCGTATGCGACGTAGCCGCGGACCAGCTGGTAGGAGACATCGGCGGCACGTTCGTCCAGCAGCCGCTCGTAGCTCCGCTTGACAGTGTGCCGCTGCTTCCGCGGGGTGGTCAGATCGGCAGTGAGGATGCCGTCGATCACCGGCTTGCAGGGGTCCAGCCGTGTCTCCCGCGGCTCCATCTTCTTCCGAGGTTCCGGCAACGCCGAGATCAGGGCCTTCTGCCCGGTCTCGAACCCGACACCGTAGTTCCGCATGATCGCCCGCAACGACATGCCGCCCTTGGCGTCACTGAAACGCACCGACAAAGCCAACGCCGCCGTGTCCGGCGCACTCCGGCCAGGCTGGGCAAGCCGCTGTCCGAGGCGGCTTGCCCAGGCCTCTCCGGAGCGGCCCCCCGCCGCTCACATCACCGATGTTCAGCGGTTGCCGCATTGTTCAGCAGGGGCGTTGCGGGGGCCGAACACTGGCTGGGACGCGTTCTTTCCAGGGCGGTGAAGGGTGCCTAAGTTGGTCGCCGGGTCCAGGCAGCCGTGGGGGTGGGAGTGTGGCGGGGCGTCGTGAGGTGCCGGTGGATGCCGGGGCCGGTCCGGTACAGCGTTTCGCGTTCGAGCTGCGCAAGTTGCGCACGGAGGCGGGCGGCATGACCTACCGCGTGCTTGCGCAGCGGGCGGGGTACTCGGTCACGACGCTCTCACAGGCGGCGGCGGGTGAGCTGTTGCCGACGCTTCCGGTGGTGCTGGCCTACGTAGCGGCGTGCGGAGGCGACCCCTCCGAGTGGGAGGACAAGTGGAAGGAGGCGGTCGAGAAGGCAGCCGCCTCGGCAACGGGGGACGCCGGCGAGGACGCGGAGCCTCCGTACCGTGGTCTGGCGCGGTTCGAGGCGCATGATGCCGATCGGTTCTTCGGTCGTACCGGGCTCACGGCCGATCTGGTCGACCTGATGCGCCGCCGCAGGTTCGCGGCCGTGTTCGGCCCGTCCGGCAGCGGCAAATCCTCCCTGCTGCGCGCTGGACTGGTCCCCGCCCTCCGGGCCTCCCGGGACCCGGCCCTGCGTCCTTCCGCGATCCGGATCCTGACCCCGGGCGATCGACCGGCACGGGACCGCGGTCCTCTTCTCGCCGCCGACACCGATGGTGGCGACTCAGGCAGCAGCGACGGCGCCGGGCAGGACACGTTGGTCATCGTCGACCAGTTCGAGGAGGTCTTCACCCTCTGCCGGGATCCGGCCGAGCGCGACCGGTTCATCAACCTGCTTCTGGCTGCCCGGCATCCCGAGAGTCGATTACGGGTCCTCCTCGCCGTCCGCGCCGACTTCTACGGTCACTGCTCTGCCCATCCGGGGTTGGCCACCGCGCTCCGCGATGCCCATCTGCTTGCCGGTCCGATGAGTCCGGCGGAGCTGCGCGACGCCATCATCAAACCCGCCTCCGCTGCCGGGCTGACCGTGGAGCGCGCGCTGACCGCCCGGCTCGTTCAGGAGATGTCGAGTGCCCCGGGCGGTCTCCCGCTGTTGTCGCACGTGCTGCTGGAAACCTGGCGGCGGCGCCGGGGAAAGACGCTGACTCTGGCGGGCTACGAGGCGGCCGACGGGCTGGAAGGGGCGATCGCGAAGACTGCCGAAGCGGCCTACGCCGGCTTCACCGAAGCACAGGCGGCCGCGGCCCGCCTGGTGCTGCTGCGTCTCGTGGCCCCCGGAGAGGGGACGCCCGACACCCGGCGGTCGGTCCGCCGTTCGGAGTTGGAGGCCTCCGGCCTCGACGAGGAAGCCGCGCACGTGCTGGAGGTGCTCACCCGGACACGCCTGATCACCCTGGACGACGGCAGCGTCGAGCTCGCCCACGAGGCGGTGCTGACCGCGTGGCCGAGGCTGCGCGCGTGGATCGAAGAGGACCGCGAACGCCTGCGCGCACAGCGCAAGCTGACCGAGGCGGCGCGGGCCTGGCATGAGTTGGGCAGAGATCCCGGCGCCCTCTACCGCGGCAGCCTCCTGGAGACGGCGGTCGACCACTTCGGCTCCACAGGGACCGGGACCGGGACCGGGGGCAGGGGCGGGGACGGGGCTGGTCTGACCGGCCCCGAACGAGCCTTCCTCACCGACAGCATCGCCCAACGTGACCGGGAGGCCCGGGCCGCTGCTCGTACGATCCGCCGCCTGCGACAGATGAAGGCCGGCGTGTCCGTCGTCGCGGCGCTCGCGCTCGTCGCGGTCCTGCTGGCGTGGCAGCAGAGCACGTCCCAGGAGCGGGAGCGGCTACGGGCCGAGGCACGCCGTGTCGCGGCACTGGCCGTCAGCCTGCGCGGAAGCGATCCGATCGCCGCCATGCAGCTCAGCATTGCCTCGTGGTCCTTGGCCGACCTTCCCGAGACCCGTTCGGCCTTGATGAGCGCCGCGGTGCAGAAGGAGCAGGACGCCTTCACCGATCCCGACGCCGATCCCTCGGCCGTCCGGTACCTCGGCCAGGGAGGTCGCAGTCTGCTCAGCGTCGGCGCAGGGCAGACCGTGCGGTGGGACGTACGCAGCCACCGGCAGACGGCGTCGTACCCGGGGCTCGGCGACCGCCTTGCCCAGGCGGCGGTGTCGAGCCCCGACGGTCGCACGGTGAGCCTGGTACGCGAGGACCGGCGGGTCGAACTCTGGGATACGGAGGCGGGCCGGGTGCGCGAGGGCCGCCAGTGGGACGGCGACGGGGTCGAGTGGAGTCCGAGCGGACGCATCCTGGCCCTGTACCGCATGACTGATGGCCCGGACATGGTGGTGGAGCTGCGGGACGTGGAGACCGGAGGGGTGCTGTGGGAGCAGCAGGCGGAGCGCCACCTGCCCCTGCCCGGACCCGGGGAGTTGTTCGAGATCCCGTCCTGGACGAACCTACGGCTGCGCCTGCAACGCAGGCTGGCGCCCGGCTACCCCTTTCCCGATGTCCAGGTCAGCCCGGACGACGCCAAGGTGGCGCTCTGCCTGCCCGGGGCCGCTTTCCAGCTCTGGGACGTGGCCCGGCACCGGCTGCTGCCCACACCGTGGGCTCCCACCCCGACCGCGGACGACTGCGCCCAAGAGGGCTTCCAGTTCACTCCTGACAGTCAGCAGCTCGTGCTGCGCGATCCTGCCGGCGTCCGGAGGTGGGACATCGCCTCCGGGACCGAACTGCCGAAGATCCTGCACGAGGGGTTGAGGGAACTCCGATTCAGCCCGGACGGACGTTTCATGGCGGCGAACGACACCGATGAGGTGATGCTCTGGAGGGTCAACGAGCCGGCCCTGCCGATCTTTCGCAATCCGGCTTCCGACGAGGCGGTCACCGACCTCGCGCTTGACATGGACGAGCGCCGGATCCGCTACTTCGCCGGCCGGTCCCAGACGGTGGTGCGGTCCCTGTCCCTGGAAGGGGTGGTGGATGCCCCCTGGCAGAGCAGCGCGGCCGAGGCAGCCTCCTTCAGCCCGGACGGCGCCACGCTCGCCCTCGCCCACCGCGACACCCCCGACGGCGATATCCGCATCCGGTTGCACGACGGCCGCAGGGGCGTCGTACTGGCCGATCTGCCTCCTGCTCACTGCCCGGTTCACGCCGGGAGGCCGAGCGCGCAACCATGCCCGGTCCACATGGCCTTCCACCCCGACGGAGGGGTCTTCGCCTACGGGGTCAGCGACCCCACAACGTCCATACCGCCGGAAGTGGTATCCCTGTGGGACGTCGCCGCCCGTCGTGTGACCGGTTCCCTGGACGTGTCGCGCACCAACACCGCCCCGGCCGGGGCAGCGGCGGACGTCGTACCCTTCAACGCCGTCAACGGGATTATCTTCCGTCCGGACGGCGGGTCGTTGATCGCCTCCCGCATACCCGAGGACGAAAGGATCGAATTCTGGAACGTGCGCGACCGGACGCTGGCACACGAAGTCCTGCGGGTCGGGGGCCAGGCCCTTGCGGTGAAACCCGGTGGACGGATCCTGGCAACCGACCACGGCCAGTTGCTCGACCTCCAGACCGGACAGGTCACACGACGGACCCTCACCCCGGATGCGACGACGGCTCTGGCCTTCAGTCCTGACGGCAAGTACCTCGCCTCCGGCGACGAAGCGGGCCAGGTCACCGTATGGGACGGCGACGCCCGCCGATCGCTGGGCGGCCTGCCCCCGACCGCCGTCGGAGACGGCCGCGCCGCCCGCCGCGTCTCGGCGCTCGCCTTCTCCCCGGACGGGCGAACCCTGGCAGCAGCAGGGAAGGACGGCACACTGCGCCTGTGGGACACCGGCTCCGCCAGTGCCCTCGGCTCCCCCCTCCCCACGACGGGAGGTCCGGTGCTGTCCCTGGCCTTCAGCAGCGACGGCGCGCAGCTCTACGCGGCCGCGGAACACGTACCGCTGCAGACCTACGCCGTGGCCCCGGAGCAGGTCGCCGCCCAGGTGTGCAGGCGCGCAGGAGTGCCCCTGCCCGCCGATACGTGGCGAGCCCTGGTCCATGGCGAGCCTGACCGGCGCATCTGTCCTTGATCGGCCGGCCGGACGCGGCTGCCGCACGCGTGGCACGGACGCTGTTCGATCTGGTCGGCACTGGGCGAAGGCCGCCGCTCCCGGGCCGCCACCGTCGCCGCAGGGCCTGCCGCCGCTCGCCCGGCCAAGTCCGCAGGAGCGGGTGCGGCCACTGCGCCTGAGGGCGGCCCGTAGCTAGGCGAGTGTGAGCCGGGCGGCCTTGGCCGGGATAGGTACCAGAGCAAGAACGGCCCGGGCGTCGGGCCGGGTCAAGCCGCCCTTCTTGCTCTGGAAAGCAAGGAGGGCAGCGGGGGAAGAACTTGCGCAAGAGTGGCGGACCTGGTTGGCGATCTGCTGCCGGCTCCAGACGGTGTCTTGCTGGACTCAGGCCAGCACGGTGATGGCCCGGGCGAGTTCGGAGTCGGCCGGCAGAGGCCGCGGGCTCGCGGGTGGTGAAGAAGTCGGCCCTGGGGCGGGCTCGCGCCGTGACGTTCAACGTTTGGAAGGCGCCGCAGGTTTCGCGGTCGTCACGCCCCCGGGCCGTGCCGCTCTTGACATAGGCCTCATACGGCCAGGGGAAACGGAGGCATCAGCCCGGGGCCCGCGTCGCCCCGCGAAATTGCCGGTGACGGTGCCGCTCTTTGAGGAGGCCTCGCGGGCCAGGGGGGCTCAAGACCTCCGTCACCGGCGTGAAGCGGATCGAGCCCTTGCACGAACGAATTCGGACCGCCTACAGATCAGATGAGGGGGCTCGCCGTCGGAGCCTCCGTCATCTGGGCCCGAGACGGCAAGCGCCTCCACCGTCCGCTTCCACCGCTCCTCCCCTTCCCTGTCGTCGCCCCCGCAAGCCGCCACGTATGCCAGCACCACCGGCAGTGTCGGCAACTGTTCACCCGCTGCCGCCTGGGAGCGCATCGTGACCGGATAACCGGCCCACTGCGCCGGTGTCCGGCAGGCCATTCCACCTGCCTTCGAACGCAGTTCGCGCAGCTCGAATGCGAACCGCTGAACCGGACCCGAATCAGGGTCTAACGGCACCTCACGACGCCCCGCCACACTCCTACCCCCATGTACGCCCTGGACCGCCGGCCAGCCTATGTGCGCTCCGTGCCGGCAAGAAGGTCGCGTCCGGCGATTGTTCGGCCGCCAGGACACCCCTGCCGAACAATGCGCAAGCCGATGGAATCGGTGATGCAAGGCCAAGGGCCCCGCCCCGTGGAGCACCGCGGGCCGCCTTGGGGCTCCTTGCTTCACACATCCGCACAAGGAGGAGACGAACATGCGCGCACGTATGCTGCTCACCAGCGTTACTCTGGGAGCGACCGTGCTGATGGGCGGTACCGCCGCAGCACAGGCAACACCCTCGCTCTCTCAAGCCGACCAGGCACGGACCGTGGCGCCGTCGTACGTGAAGTACATCGGCACATTCACCAAGGCGGGATGCGAGGCACGGAGGGATTCCTACGCTGGCTCCGCCTACTGCGAATTCCGCGGGACCAACAAGTACGCCCTGTACATCTTGGTGCCCTGAGCCTCCTGCTCAGGCTAGCTCCGGAACCAGCGTCTTATCACGAGAGTGCGCAGCACCCATGGAGACCCCTGAGGCTCTCCGGTGCCACGGATGAACCGGGTTCTCCGCTCTTCTCGTGGACCAGCGGCCCGGAGCCGGTACCCCGGCGCTCGGTGCCCGTCCCGTAAACGCTGGCAGCCGGCTGATCAGGATCTTCACAGCAGCCCCAAGTGGGACCACCGCGGCCCCCGAGGGGGCCAGCGTCCACGGCTGTTTCCAGCGGTCGCTGCAACACAGCCGTAACACATCAAACCGCGAGCGGTTTGTGCAGGCGCTCGGCTGGGATTCCCAGCCGAGCGTTCTGCGTGGGCGCCCATTGCATGCGGCGGCCTACTGCCGACGACGGGTGAAGATCTCTGGCATGCCGACCGGCCGCTCGCCGACGCCGCCGAGGGCGTGCGCCAGCTGGAGCAGTTCTGGGAGCTTCGGCCGAACGAGGAGGGGATCACAGATGTCGCCGACACCTACGCCTTCTTCGCCGCCCTCTGCCTCCGGTATGCCCTGCTTTCCCACGGCCCGGGAAACGCTGAAGACGCGGCGTCCTGCGGCCATGCGGCGCTCACCGCGATGGGCATGCTCGACCAGAACGTGCCAGGAGCCCGCTTCCTAGCCGAGGAACAACGGCTCCAGTCCCTCTCGCTGAGCGGTGACGCCTCAGGTCTGTGGGACGCGAGCGTCGCGGCAGGGTGTGAGAGGTTCCGTGCTGTGTCGGGCCGCCTGACCCGCTGGACATGCTTCTGATCGCTGCCGGTGAGATACGGGCCTCTGGTCATGCGGCCGCCGTGCCGACCTCGTCGGGCGGAGCCGGGAAAGCGAGTGCCTCGTCAAAGCGCTCGTCCTGCTGGAGGCAGTGATAAAGCTGGCCGATCATGCGGTTGAAGAGGTTCCGCCGGGCGGCGGCGTGCCGGTCTGCGTGGTTGTCGCGGCGTCGCCGGTAGTGGGCTTTGGCGCCGGGCGAGGCGGTGATCGCGGAGAGCGCCCAGAGGTATCCGGCGTGGTTGAGGCGGTCGTTCTTCACCCAGCGTCGGGTGATGCTGCACTTCCTGCCGGACGCCCGGGTGATGGGCGAGGCGCTGGCGCAGGCCTTCAGGCCGCGAGCGTCGGCGAAGCGTTTCCGGTCGTCTCCGCGGACGATCGCGTAATTCCCCAGGTTCCCGTCTGTCCGCGGGCTCGTGATTCGTCTCGTCAGAGGTCCACTCGACGCTCGACAGCCGCACCGCCCGAGCCGTAGCGCAAGAGGACGTGTGCCGGGCGGAACGGCAGGTCGTGCAGGATGGGGGCCATCACAGTGAAGAGTGCGTCGGCGTCCGGTCCATAGGCGTAGAGGGCCACCTCGCCGCCTCCGTATTCGTTTCCATCGAACTCGCCGACGTCGGCCTGCTCGATCGCCTCGGTCAGCAGGGACTGCGCCTGGCGGACGACCTCCCGTTGGCTGGGTTCGCCGAGGCCGTCATCGGCCAGTCGATAGTGGGCGATGACGGCGTGCTCAACGTCGGTTTCTGCTTCGTCTGTGTCGGCCATGCGGGAACGATCTCATCCCGGACCGATCTGTGGGCGTTCGCGCATTTCCCCACCTGGTCGGCTGGCGCGGTGGTGCCTGGGCATGAGGGGGTCGTCGGCTGGTGAGGGGCCTCTGGCAGACTTCGCGGCATGGGATTGTTCAAGCGGGCCAGCAAGTCGGAGAGCCCTGGGCAGGTAGTTGATCCGGCTGACCTGAGCACGCTGCTGCTGCAGGGCGAAGACGTGATCGACCAGCTGGCTCGGGCGCACGTGTCCTGGGGGCTGGGCTCGGCGGACCGCTGGGGCCTGGATCAGAGGACGGGCCTCATCACGTGGACCTTCCCCGAGAAGACCGCGACGGCGCCCGCCCAGATCCTGGCCAGCTTCAGCCCTTCGTCGGGCTCGTGGCTGTGGGCCTGGGCGAACGAGAGCATTCTCCCGGAGATGAGCCGCGACGCCCGAACCGTTCGGAACTGGGCAGAAGCACATGGCCATCACGCTCTGGCTCAACCGAAGGTCGACGCCGACGAGCAGGCCGCGGCAACCCTCGCGGCTCTGGCCGTCCGGATCACCAGGGCAACCGGCTTCTATCGGGGCCCGGGAGGCAACTCCGTCGCGATCATCACGTTCGGGCCGGTCACCTTGACCGCTGCGGATGGCAGCACGTCCACCTTCAACATCAATATCGACTAGCCGAACCGGCAGCGCGGTGCCGTGAGTGATCGGTGCCTAGCCTTCAGCAGGGCCCGGCCAGCACCGATCCGGGTGATGCGGTGGGCAGATCTCCTTATGGGGTCGTCTTTCCGTTCTTGTCAGTGGGGTTCCTGGGCCGCTTGTCCAGGCGGTAGCTGGGGCCGTTCATGATGACCTGGTGGCTGGTGTTGATCAGCCGGTCAAGGAGCGACTCGGCAACGACGGGGTCGGGGAAGAGCGGATACCAGTCGCTGGGTGCCCGGTTGCTGGTGATGATGAGGGACCTGCCCTGCCGTTCACTGACCAGTTCATCGAGGTCATCGGCCTGGGCCGCTCCGAGCTGGCGCACGGCGAAGTCGTCGAGGATGAGCACGTCGGGCCGTACCAGTTCACGGATCCGCTTGTCCCAGGTGCGGTCCACGTGGCCGCCGGCGAGGTCCGCGAGGATCCGGCTGGTCTTGGCGAACCGGACGTGGGCGCCGTGGCGGACCGCGAGGTGGCCGAGGGCCTGGGACGTGTGTTTTCCCGACCCCGACCGGACCGAAGAGGATGACCGACTCGCCGGAGTGGAGCCAGCGGCAGGGCTCCGAGATCGCGGATCTGGGCGGCGGGAAGCTTCGCGGAGGCGGTGAAGTCGAACTCCTCCAGGGTGACCTGCTGCTCGAACTTCGCCCGAGTCAGGCGCCGTTGGAAAGCGACAGTCTCGCGCTGGGTGATCTCGTCCTGGCAGAGACCCTGCAGGAAGTCCAGGTGCCCGAGCTCGCCGCCGTGGGCCTGGGCCAGGTGGCTCAGCTTCGTGCGGCGGCAACTCTGCGTCACGACAGCAGGACCCGCTTGCGGAGAAGTCGCAACCCTGCGCGGCCGAACATCTGGCGCTTGAGCATCTCCGGGCGTTGGTGCAGCGGTCGTCCAGGTAGGGCTTGTAGTCGTCGAGGACGGAGGGCCCGTTCTGCCATTGGCCGGTGAACAGGTCCTCCGACTTCGCGGCGTCGGCGAACTGTTTGAGGGTCCGCCAGGTCATCCCGAGTTGTCGCTGGATCGAGCGTTGGCTGTGCCCTGCCTTCAGCAGGGCGTGCACGGCTGCGTGCCGGGATCGGGTCCGGTCGGCGAACCGGTGTCCGCGTGGCCATGGCGACGTGGTCGGGTCCGTGGCCGGGACCGTCGCGGGCTGGGGCTCAGGTGACGGTCCGGGAGGAGATCGATTGGACGGCGGGTTTCGACGTCCACGAGGACGGTGCCGTAGTGGCGGCCCTTGCGGGTGGCGTACGCGTCGACGCCGACCACCCGCGGCGCCGGTGCTTCCGGCTCGGGCAGCGCGTTGACCAGGCGCAAGACCGTGCTCCGGCTCACGGGCATGCCGAGGACGTCGGCCAGCCGGGCGCCGGCTCGGCCGGCCAGGGCGAGACCGAGTGCCGCGAGGGTCGAGCGCAGTCGTTCCGTGCGCTGACCGTGCCTGCGGGTCAGGCCGGTTATCTGCTCCACGAAGGTCCGGCGCGGACACAAGGTCGTCGGGCAGCGGAACGGCCGGACGCTAAGTTGCAGCACGACCCTTCGCCCGGCGCTGGGCACGTCGGCGGGAAACTGCAGGTAGGAACTGTGAACGCGGGTCGACCAGGCCCCGCATTCCGGGCAGGCCGCGCCAGTCGTGGTGCACTTCGCATCAACACGCACTATCGCGATGTTCACGTCCACCGACAGCAGCGCGACGTTCGCGATCGACGGGAACAACAGCTCCTTCAGTCGGAGCACGACCTCTTCCACGGCCCCGTACTGTCAGCCCAACCGCCTTGACCACGGCTAATGCTCGGGCGACTTCGAGCATCGCCTGCCGACCCCCAGCTGTCACCCAGAGTCGCCGCTGCACGGAAGCTGAGCCAGAACCCGAGAACGGAAGGCAGCGAGCCACAGGGGCAGCGAGACGGCGTTGAAGCCGCACCCCCGGCGGCCCCCAATGCAGCCAGGCTCGCGGGCGGCGGCCAGCGGGCCGCCGGGGGCGGTGGTGTCCAGGCGCTCGTGCGACCAGGTGAAGCCGATTCTGTTCGCGCGGTGCGCTGTCCTCGCAGGCCAGCTGCTCCGCGCCAGACACCCGGGCCTACCGCTCAGGGAACGGGCGGCCCGGGTGGACCGGCCCGACGTCAGCCGGGCGCGTCGTGCGACTCGGTGGTGCGGGACCGTGAGCCGCCTCAGTTACCGATGCCGGAGCTACCGAGGCCGGAGTTTCCGATGCCGTGGCTGCCGATGCCCGTGTTGCCAAGGCCCGCGTTGCCCAGACCCCAGTTGGCGACGCCCGCGTTGCCGACACCGCCGTTGAGAGCGCCCGCGTTGCCGACGCCCGAGTTCCCGATGCCTGAGCTGCCCACGGAATGGCCCGGCCCCGTGCCGTCGGCGCTGGCCGCACCGGCGCCGCAGACAGCCAGCACCGCCGCGGCACCCAGCGCGGTCGTCACGCGGAGAAGAGTTGCATACATATTCGAGTACCTCCTATTTCGGGCATCTTGGCTTACTATCCCTAGCACGCGGCCATGCCCAATACGGGGAGGAATGCCCCGAAACCGCCGTGTCGCCCAGAGGTCTCGTCCGACGGCGTACGGGTCACGGGTCCACGGTCCAGAGGACCTTTGTAGGCGAGGGCGACCGCGGTGGGCAGGTCCCCTTCCGCGTGTGCGGCCCACACGGCCGCCCCCTGCTCCCGGTACTCCTTGGTTGCGAGGGTGGCGGACAGGCCTGCGGACTCCGGGGCCGGCTCGCGGGGCAGGGCGGCGGCGGTGCGCTCGGGTGGCGAGCGTGCAGTGGACGGGGAGGCCGGGTCCGGGCACTGTATTGGCGCCCGGCGGCTTCGTCAGCTGAACATGGCGGCGGCCGCGAGCCCGAGGTAGACCAGGGCGACGAGGTACCGGGCCCTGCCTCGGCCCGGCGCTGCGCGGCCGCGCAGCCTTCTCGCGAGTGCGCCAGCGGTGACCGTGTACCCCAGGTCCATGGCCGGCGCGACCGTGAAGGTGATCGCGGCGAGTATCAGCAGTTCCGCGCGGGTTTGTGCGCAGCTGGCATCTTGGCTTACCCGCTGTGGCAGGAAGGCCAGGAAGAAGAGCATGACCTTCGGGTTGAGGGCATTGACGAGGATCCCTTCGCGGTAGACGCTCCACAGCCTCCTGGGTACGGGCTGGGCCGAGTCGCCGGGCGAGCCGGCTCCGGTGAGGGAACGGATTCCGAGGTGGAGGAGGTAGGCGGCGCCGAGCGGGGTGATGGCTTTCAGTGCTGCCGGTTCGGCGGAGACGAGTGCGGCGGCTCCGAAGGCGGTGGCGAGGGCGTGTATCAGGGTGCCGGTCTCCACCCCGAGTGCCGAGACCATCCCGGCGCCGGTGCCCTGGGCGATGCTGCGCGTGCAGATGTGGACGAGGCTCGGTCCGGGCAGGCCTACGGGGGCGGCGGACGCGCCCACGAAGAGCAGCAGTTGCTGCGGGTCGGAAAGGACGCTCATCGCCGGTCCGCTCCGAGCAGAGCCGGCAGCAGGGTCAGTGGTGGTGCGCCCAGGTTGAGCGGCGCCGTGTGGAAGCGGGTGTGGGTGAAGCCGGGCCCCCAGTGCTGGCGGGCCCGGTCACGCAGGTCGAGGAT
This sequence comes from Streptomyces sp. NPDC040545, assembly GCF_055595065.1. Lineage (NCBI taxonomy): Bacteria > Bacillati > Actinomycetota > Actinomycetes > Kitasatosporales > Streptomycetaceae > Streptomyces > Streptomyces sp. NPDC040545. The sequence continues at coordinate 62,843 of NZ_JBVIWA010000020.1, read as the reverse complement.
CGCGAACTTCCTGCGGGTGTAGTCGCCTGCCTGGGGGTCGAGCAGGCAGCGCGTGGCCTGCTGCGCGGCGAGTGCTGGGGGTGTGTGCCTCTGCTTCGAACCGGGCGGCCGCCTGTTGGTGGGTGAGTTCTCCGGTGTGCAGCCCGATGATGCAGGCCGGGCGTGTCAGGCGCAGCAGTGCGTCGCGGGCGGCGGCCGCGGTGTGCCGGGGGTCGCCGTCGCCGAAGCCCGCCTCGTTCCCCCGACGACCGGACCACGCCCCCAGCCGGTCCCCCGGGCTCAGGTGGGAACGGCGGCGTGGGGCAGCGCGGGGCCGCGCAGGGCGTCCAGACGTGCCTGCGCCAGCCGTACGTAACGGGGATCCAGGGCGGGCAGGGCCCCCAGAAGAGCGACCAGTTCGGGCCCCGACTCCACCGCCGAAGCCCGGTCCGTGACCTGGGACCAGCAGTACAACGCCCCCGCCGCCGCGGCATGGACCTCGGGAGCAGCCGCCCTCTGACCGGACAGCCGGACCCGGCAGGCCCCCATCCACAGCCCCGTCGCCAGCGGGAAATCGCCCGCCATCCGAGCCAGATCCGCACGGATCTCCACCCACTGGAGCGCCTCCGGCGAGGAGAACCCGTACAGCTGCCGGACGTGCTCCTCCCAGGCTCCGGCCAGAGCAGCCGCCTCCGAATGACGGCCGACGGTCGCCAGCGCATGGATGTACGGACGCGGATCACCGCCCGGATCCCCACCCGGCAGCCCGCCCGCGGGCGGAGCGGCCGGCTCGCCCCGGTCCTGCCGCCCTCCCCGCCGGTCCGCCCCCTGCGGGCCCGGCTGCTGCCGCTGCGGCGACGGACCGGAACCCATGCCCAGCTCGCGGGCGGTCGGCAGGACCAGCGCACCCGGCGGAAGACCCGCCGCCCCCGCCGCCAGAGCGTGCAGCTGCACATCGGCCGGACGGACGGGACCACGGCGCAACTGCTCGATCCACTGCCGCGTGTAACCGCTGACCGCACCGCTCCCCGCCGCGAAACCCGGCGGGCACACCACCCCGACCACTACCCCGCCCGGCAGGCCCGGCAGACCACCCCACTCCTGGAGCAGCGACCACGCCTCCCTGTCCGCCGCCAGATCGACGAGTACCCTCGTCGACCCGGCGGGACGAGCCCGCAACTCACCCACCACCCAGTCCCACGGCACTGCCGTGTAACGCACGGCTGCCCGCGCCGTCCCCGCCAAAGCCAGAAACAGACCGCGGCCACGCCGGCCGGCCGTGAGCCGGCCCGAGAGATAGACGAACAACGGACCCGGAGTCACAGCCGCCGCACGCAACCGCACCAGCACCGTGTTCGGATCACACACCCCGTCCAGACACACCATGTCGGTGGGGATTTCGCTCCCCAGCAACACCGAAGCCGGCACCATCCCAAGAGCCGCGACGTTCGCACTGGGGGCGAGACGCACCGCCCGGCGGGACACCGCCGCATCCCCCGCCACGAGAAGGACATGACCCCGCTGCTGCCCCGGACCGATCAAGTACATGAACAGACCGTACCCACCCCACCAGCACCGCCACCACCGACCGCCACCGGACAGCCCCCACACACGGACAGAACGGCACACCGGCGAACGCGCCGGTCCGGCTGGCAGGCAGGCAGGCAGGCAGGCAGGCCGACGATCCGCCGAGAAGGAGGCGGGGCGCCATGCCCACCGGCAACCTGGTCTACCCTCGGTCGGATGATCGAGTACGTGAACCAACTCGGCCCCGGCGCACCGCGGATCGGGCCGCCGCCCGCGGGCTCGACCACCTCGGTGTGGTCCCTGGACACCACCGCGGACACGGTCGGCGGGTACCGCGTCGAGGAGGCGGACGCCGTCCTGGACGCCGGGGAACGCGAGAAGGCCGCACGGCTGGTGCTGCCCGGCCACCGCCACCGCTACCGCGCCTCCCACCTGGCACTGCGGGTCCTGCTCGGCACCCGCCTCGGCCTGGACCCGCGCGAGGTCACCCTGGTCCGGGAGGACTGCCCGTGCTGCGGTGGCCCCCACGGCCGTCCCGCCGTCGCCGGCGGTGACATCCACTTCTCCCTCTCCCACAGCGGCGACCTGGCCTACCTCGCCTTCGCCGCCGTCCCGGTCGGCGTGGACGTCGAGGAGACACCCGGTGCGGACGCCGTCGCCGACGTCCTGGGCTCCCTACACCCGGCGGAAGCCGCCGAACTGACCGCCCTCGCACCACCACGGCGCCCCGCCGCACTCGCCCGCCTGTGGTCCCGTAAAGAGGCCTGCCTCAAGGCCGCCGGCACCGGACTCGCCCTCGGCCTGGCCGAACCGTACGTCGGCTCCGCCCCTGCCCCGGCACCCGTGACGGGCTGGATCCTCACCGACCTGCCCGCCCCCGACGGCTACGCCGCCGCCCTCGCCGTCGCGGACCACCACCCTGAGCGGGGGAACCCGGCATGATGATCACCGTGCCGGGCGGACACGTCACCCTCTCGGACCGCCGCACCGAACGCACTTGGACCGTCGAGGTCGCCGCCTTCCGCCTCGCGGCGCACCCGCTCACCCGAGCCGCCCGCATACAGATCACCGCAACACACCCCGCCGGCGCACAGGACGGCCAGGACGGCGGACGCCTCCCGGCGCACAGCCTGTCGTGGTGGGACGCCGTCCGGTACTGCAACGCCCTGTCCCGGCAGGAAGGACTGACTCCCGCCTACCAGCTCCCCCACAGCACAGACACCGCGGACGGCGGGGAGGCCGTCGTCGCGTGGGACCGGGACGCGGACGGCTACCGGCTGCCGACCGAGGCCGAATGGGAACACGCCTGCCGGGCCGGCACCACCGGCCCCCGCTACGGCCCCCTCGACGACATCGCCTGGCACCGCGGGAACTCCCGGGAACGCATCCACGAGGTCGGCGGCCGCCGCCGCCCCAACCCCTGGGGCCTGTACGACAGGCTCGGCAACGTCTGGGAATGGTGCTGGGACCTCTACGACCCCGAGGTGTACGGCAGCTACCGCGTGCTACGCGGCGGCGGCTGGTTCGACGAACACTGGAGCTGCCGCGCCTCGGTACGCCGGCGCAGCCACCCCACACTCCGGATCGAGGACGTGGGACTACGCCTGGCCCGCACCCTGAGGCTCTGACCAACCACCCACCCGCCCGCGTGATGAGCAGCCTTCGCCCCCTCAGTCGGTCGAGTGGCCTGCAGCGTCGAGTGTCCGGTTGAGCTGGTGGAGGTGGTCGGCGGCTTCGGATGTGCGGGGGTTGTTGAGCCGGACCAGCGCGTCGTGTGCGGCGGTCAGGGCCGCGTGGGCTTCGTGGTGGCGCGTGAGGTGGCGCAGGACGATGCCGAGGTCGAGGCGGGCCGGTTCGCTCCAGGCCGGCATCTGCGCTGCCTGGAAGTGGGTGAGTGCGTAGCTCAGGGGGTGTTCCGCTTCGTTCCATCGGTGGAGGGCGGCGAGGTCGTTGCCGATGTGCTGGCGGGTTACGGCGAGGTAGAGGCCGATCAGTTCCTGGGGCTTTCCGGGGACGCCGGCTCGGCAGATGGCTTCGCTGCGCCGGTGGATGGTCAGGGCTTCCTCGGCGCGGCCGGTCTGGCGCAGGTGCTGGCCGAGGGTGTTGAGGACGGTGAGCTCGGCGAGGCGGCTCTCCGGGCCGGTCTGCCCGCTGAGGTGGTCGGCGGCTTCTTGGAGCCAGGTGATGGATTCGCCGGTTCGGCCGAGCCGGTGGAGCGCGCCGGCGGCGTAGCCCAGGGCCCAGCCGACCTGGAGCTGGTCGCCGCTTTCACGCGCTGCGGCCAGGGCGGCCCGTGCGGTGGTCAGGGCTGCGGTGTGGTCGTAGAGGCACATGTTGTAGGCCCAGGACAGGTAGTTGAGGTGGACGGCCTCGTCGTGTGTGCTGCCCAGGGCTCGGGCGGAGTCGACGGCCCACCGGAAGACCTGTGCCCAGGCTTCCCAGTGCGGGGTGCGGTCGGAGAACCAGTGCATCGCCTCGGCGGTGTCGAGGACCTGTTGGTGCAGGCCGCGTGCTTGGGCGCGGCCCAGTGCGGCGAGCCACTGGGCCCTCTCGGCCTCCAGCCAGGCCCGTGCCTGTTCGTGGTCGGCGGGTGCGGTGGCGGGATCGGGGTCGGGGGTGGGGCTGGTGTCGGGGTGGGGTGCGGTGTCGAAGAGCCGGGCTGCGGCCGTCGCGCGGTGCAGTGTCCAGAGGTCGGCCCGGTTCTGGGCGGCGGTGGTGTGCGCGGGCTCGTCCTCCTCGGCGAGTTGTTCCGCGGCGAAGAGGCGGAGGAGGTCGTGGAAGCGGTAGCGGTCGGCGGTGGGGTGGGGCTGGAGCAGTCCGGCGTCGGTGAGGTCCTGTGCGCATCGGGCGGCTTGGCGCAGGGGCAGTCCTGCCAGGAGGGCCGCGCTCTGGGGGCTGAAGTCGGGGCCGGCGGCGAGCGAGGCGCGGCGGAAGACGGTGCGGGTGGGCGGGGGCAGTTGTCGATAGGACAGGGCGAAGGCGGCGCGGACCTGCAGGGAGCCGGCTTGCAGGGTGTCCAGGCGGGTGGTGTCCTCGGCGAGCTGGGTTGCGAGTTTGGTGAGGTGTTCGCCGGGGCGGGCGGCGAGACGTTGTGCGGCGATGCGGACGGCGAGGGGGAGGTGGCCACACAGGTCGGCGAGGTCGCGGGCGGCCTGGCTCTCGCGGCGTACCCGTTCGGGGCCGATGACGCGGGTGAGGAGTTCGACGGCCTCCTCGCGGCGCAGCAGCGTGAGTTCGGGGCGGTGGACCGCTTCGAGGCCGGCCAGTGCGTTGCGGCTGGTGATGAGGGTGAGGCTGGGGCTGTGGCCGGGCAGCAGGGGGCGGACTTGGTTCTCGTCGGCGGCGTTGTCCAGGAGGAGGAGGATCCGGCGGTCGCGCAGCAGGGAGCGCAGGAGGCCGCTGCGGTCCTCGGTGGTGGTGGGGATGGCGCTGTCGGCCGTGCCGAGGGCGCGCAGGAGCCGGGCGAGCGCGTCGCGCGGCGGGGTGGGGTGGGGGTCCATGCCGCGCAGGTCGATGGCGTACTGGCCGTGCGGGAAGTGGGGGGCGAGGGCGTGGGCGGCGTGGACGGCGAAGGCGGTCTTGCCGAGGCCGGGCTGTCCGCTGACCACGGCGACGGGTGGGTGAGCGGGGTCCAGGTGTCCGGCCAGGGCACGGAGCCGGTCCAGGGCAAGGCCGCGTGCTGTGAAGTCGGCGATGTCGCGCGGCAGTTGGAGGGTGTGGTGCGGGACGGGCCGCGCCTGTGACCGGGTGCCGGGCCCGGCTCCGGAGCGACCGCGGGCGCGGGGGCGGGGGCGGCCGAGGCCGGCGGTGTGTTCCAGTTCGGCGGCGGCCGCGTCGTCCAGGTCCAGGGCGGTGGCCAGGGCTTGGACGGTGCGGCGCTGCGGCCCCCGGGAACGTCCGCGTTCCAGGTCCGAAAGGGCTCGGACGCTCAACCCGGCGGACTGCGCCAGTTCCTCCTGGCTGAGCCCTGCACCCGTTCGCAGCGCATGCAGGCGCGCGGCGAACCCCTCGTCACTCATGACTCGAATCCCCTGGTCGGCGTGGTCCCCCCGGGTCGGCGGGTGCTACCGGCAGAAGTATGTCAAGACGTTACATCTACTTCTGCCGGTGGAACTTCGTGGTCCGTACCCCGTCCGGGCGGCTTGGCTGGGCACCGGCGGGCCGGGCCGGAGCCGTTCGACCTCTGCCGGCGCAACCGCATGGTCCGGCCCGGTGTCGGCCGTGTCGGCCCGACGTGGCACGGACGGTCGGCGGCCGGTCCGCCGGGCATCACGGCGCCCCGGGCATCACGGTGCCGCGGGCGTCACGGTGCTCCGGGCGTCACGGTGCCGCGGGCGTCGCGGTGCTCCGGGCCGCCCGCCCACACCGCCGTCCGGCAACCGGTGCCGCACGCCCGCTCCGGTTCCAACGACCGTATTGACCCTGGGGAACGACATGTTTGCAAGAGGCTTCCGCGTGCTGCGAAGGCTGTCCCTACCCATTCTTTCGCTGCTCTTCCTGGCCACGATGCTGCCCACCCCGACGGCCGCGGTGGCGGCGTCCGGAAGCAAGTACGGAGACGCCCGCCTCGACCAGTGGTCGTCGCTGACCACCCACAACTCCTACGCGGACTCGGGGGCGATCCCGCCGAGGAACCAGTCGCGCGACATCTCCCGGCAGCTCGACGACGGCGTGCGCGGGCTGATGCTCGACACCTACTACCTCTCCTACGACCCGGAGGGCAACGTCGACCTGATGATGTGCCACACCAAGATCGCCTGCTTCGAGAGCTTGCGCGGCGGGCTCCACAGGGTGGTGGACTTCCTCAAGGCCCACCCGGAGGAAGTGGTCACGATCTTCCTGGAGAACTACGCCCCCCGCGCGCCCCTCACGGAGGTGATCTCCGAGGTACTGGAGGTCGAGAACGCGAAGAACCTGCTGTTCTCGCCCAACCAGTACGACATCGACAAGCGGAACTGGCCGCGGCTGCGCGACATGGTCTCCGACAACCGCCGCCTGGTGGTGTTCCAGGGCACGTGGGGAGATGACGTCCCGGTCAAGTCCAGCGACGGGAGCAAGGAGTACGGGCGCCTCATGCACACCTGGGCGCGCACGGTGGAGACGCTCTACGACTACCACGGCGACCGGCCGAGCGGCTGTGCCTCGCGCAACAGCAACCCGGTGGGGCAGAACCCCATGCCGGGCACGGCCCTGACACCGCTGTTCACCATGAACCAGTTCGACTCGAGCGTGTGGAACCCCGAGGCCAAGGCGCCGGGCGACAACGGCTCGGCCCTGAAGAAGCGCATCGACAAGGACTGCCGTCCCGCCGCGGGCCGTAACCCGAACTACGTCGCGGTGAACTTCTACGAGCAGAGCGACACGGGCGGCGTCACCCCGATGTCCGTGGTCAACGAACTCAACCGCAACGCCCACGTTTTCCCGCCGCACCCGGCGCTGTGGACCGTCACCCCGAACAAGCAGTTCATCGGGCAGACCTACGAGACCACCGCACCGAACCGCTGCATGGTGCGCGGTGAGGACTTCCCCGACGGCACGGGCGGCGTGGTCACGCAGCGGGCCTGCGCGAGCCCGGCGCCCAGCAGCCAGCAGTGGACGGGCACCCTGCCGCCCTACGACAGCCAGAACTACTACTGGATCAAGGCGGGCAACGGCAACTGCCTGACCGTCCCGTGGAACCTCGGCGTACCGCCCGGCAACGGCATGCAGCTGTTCTGGTGGCCGTGCGAGAGCCGGTGGGCCTCGGACAACCAGCTCTGGGAGATCATGCCGGCGGAGCAGTACGGCGGGCGGCGCGCCACTTACTTCATCAACCGGTGGACCGGCAAGTGCCTGACCCTGGATCCGGCGACGAACGGCGGTAAGGCCGGCAAGGTCACCCAGGACGTCTGCCCGACCCGCTGACCCGCTGACCCGCCGACCTGCCGACCCGCCGACCCGCCGACCCGCCGACCCGCCGACGGAACCCGACACCAGCCCGGCCGATCAATCGGCCGGGCTCTCGTCGTACTTCCCGAGGTCGTCACCGACTCGCTCGGGGTGCTTCCTCTAGTGGCCGGATCGGAAGAGGGCTGCCCCAAGAGTGGCAGCAGGTCGGCCGGCGTCGGCCGTTCCGTCGGGCACCTCGGCGGGACGCAGTACGGTCAGTGCGTCTTCCTGACGAGCGACCATCGCGAAGGAGAAGGTGTCGACCTCCAGACAGAGGTCGACATCGTCGGGATGAGCGCCCTGATATCCGCGTCGCACTCCGTCGGCAAGGTCGGCGGCAGCCCGGGAGGTCCTCGCGCGGTGCAGGTACGGGGCCGCCTCGGCATCGCCTCCGGCGAGATGCCCGCCGATGTATTCAGCGCAGGCCAGGTCCTCGGCGGCCTGGCCTGCGTCGCCGGTGACGACGAACGTCACCGGCCCGGACCCCTCGGACCTCAGGAACCGCGCTGTCGCGCCGGCCACCACGAAACTCGCGCACAGGACCAGCGGCGAGCTCGCGACGGCCAGGGCACCGACGCTTCCCGCCGTCGTCTTCTGCACCACCGTGCGGCCGGTCAGATCGAGGGACCTGATCAGACCGGGTGAGTTCACCGCGTCGAAGCCCGCCGCCGGAGCGCCGTCCTTCAGAGCCAGCCAGCCCGGACGGCTCTCCTTCCAGGCCGGCGCCTCATCCTCCGACGAGGCCAGGACGATCCTCTCGGCCACGCGAGAACGCCCAGGCAGCCACGGTGAAAGCCCGCATCACGTCGACGACGACCGCAACACGCGGAACGTCCGTCAGCTCCGGAATACCGACAAAATGATGGTCCATCTCGCCATTCTCGCCGAGGCCCGTGCGGCTGATGCCGACGCGCGATCCAGCGGCCGCCACCGGTGTCTCGGGACACGCGGCAAGCTGAGTGACCGTCGGTTTCGGAACCTTCGATTCCGGGGACGGTGTCCCAGCATCGCCGTGATTGTCCCGCGCCATGACGGCGCCCGACGTGACAGCCGAGGGAGACCATGGGTTGGAAGAAGGCCCGACGTCGGACGGCCACGTCGGCCGCCCTTGCCGGAGTGGTCACCCTCGTCCTGGCAGCTCCACCTTCGGTCGGCGCCGAACCCCGGACCGGGACCGCGCCGTCGTTCGGGACCGCGGCCGCGCAGCGGAACGCCTCCCCGACGCCGCCTCCGCCCCGGCTCCCCCGCGACTTCCGCGGCAAGGGCAAATGGATCGTGCGCGACCTGGACATCACCGTGCCGTTCACCTGGGAGGGCAGGGACGGCGACAGCCAGATGACCGCAGGGGGCCCGCAGTACCCGATCTGGTTCACCAACCTGATCTACCACGACACGCTCTACACGCTGACGTACAAATGGCCTGGCCTGGACGAGCATCCCTGCTCACGCATCCCAGGCTTCAACCTGGAGGCGCTGAACCAGGGGTTCGAGAACGCCCGGTTCGTCGGGCCGGAGACCCTGCGGCGCACCCCGCAACGGCGCGTGAACCACTGGAGGGTGGGCGTGGTCTTCCCGGACCTGCCTCCCGGGAATTACCCGCGTCTACCGCTCGCGCTGGGCGACATCTACGTCGACGAGCACAACCGAGGCACGTTCTGGCAGGTCCTGCAGTTCGGTGTCCAGAACCTCTACGACCCCGAGCTGGACGAGTGGCTGGTCATGGACACCTTCGAGCACCGGCCCGGAACCGTGACGCTCCCCCAGCGGTGCGAACCGCCCGGGTGAACGTGGCCCGGCACTTCCTGTGGCAGGTCCGGGCTCGGGTCCGGCTGCCTGACGGGCCGGGAGAACAGCAGCCGATGCCATCGAGGCCGACCCTCGGCATGGGCATCCGGTCGCGATGGTGGGTGACGGCGAGGTGGTCAGCCTGTCACTCACGGACTCCTTCGGGGTGCTCCTTCCGGATCTTCGTCGCGGCCCCGGGCAGGCGATACAGTGCGCGCCGTGGACATACCCGACTGGTACGTCTGGATCGCTCTCGGTCTGGCCGTCCTGCAAGCCCTTGGCCTCATTCCCATCGTCCGCCGGTTGCGCGGTCCTGACTCCGTGGTGCGCTCAGCGGCACGTCTCGAACTGCTGGATGCCCTCGCCGCCCTGCTGATCATCAGCGGCCTGCTGCTGAGTCTCACGGGGGCGAAGTCCTGGTTCTGGCTCGCTCTCACCGGCTTCGCGCTCATGGCCGCCGTCTACGTGGTGAAGGGTGTCCGCCGGCTCCGCGCCCGCCGCAGCCCCGCTTCCTGATCCGTAGGGCAGGCCGTAAGGCCGGCGACGAGAGCCGGACCGCAGGAAAGGCCCCGGGGTCTGCTGGGGCCTTCCTGGTGCCTGACGGCCTTCCGGTGCGGGCGGGTCTTCAAGCGTTTTCGACGGTGTTCGTGAGCCTGCGGCCGCAGACGCAGGCATCGGCCGGCGGTGGCTCAGCCGGAACATCATCGCCCCGGTATGCGAACCACCGGATCACCGCGACTGCCCCTCCCCGGGGCACCGCCGGGATCCCCGCCTTGCTGCCGCCCCGGCTCGTTGCCGGGCTTCCGGACCGTGCTCCCGCCCCGCTCCTCCCCTCTCACTTGGCCCGCCGGCTTCCCCGGGCCGTTGCCGAGGCCGACGCCGGAATCCTGGCCCCGGCCCTGGCCTTGACCCTGGCCCTGGCCCTGCCCTTGGCCTTGGCCTTGACCCTGGCCCGGTGCCTTCCCGTGGCCGTTGCCGGGGTCGACGCCCGAGTCCCGGCCCGGTGACTTCCCCGGATCCTGGCCCTGGCCCGGCTCGTTCCCGCGCGCCGTTCCGGGATCGTTGCCGGAGCTCCTGTCCGGAGCCTTGCCGGGCTCCTCGCCGGACTCCGGCACCTTCCCGGGGACCTTGCCGGGCTCATGGCCCGGCGAGCTCCCGGACTCCTGACCGCTGCCCTTGCGCGTGTCGTGACCGGGGGCCTTCCCGGACTCGTGGCCGGACTCCGGAACCTTCCCAGGAGCCGCGTCCGGTGCCTGGCCCGCGCCCCTGCCGGGGTCCTTGCCGGGCGCCTTCCCCGACCCCTTCCCCGGGCCGTCGTCCGGCTGCTGACCAGGCACCTTCGCAGGATCCTGGCCTGACTCCTGGCCCGGAACCGTCCCCGAGTCCTTCCCAGGGGCCTTGTCCGGGTCCTGGCCGGACTCCTTGCCCGGGTTCTGTCCCGACTCGTTGCCGGGCTTCCGGCCCGACTCCTGACCCGGCGCCTTCGCCGGATCCTGACCGGGCGCGTTGCCTGCTTCCTCGCCCGGCACCTTGTCCGAGCTCTCGCCCCGGTTCTCGTTCGCCTCCTTGCCCGGCGTCTTCCCAGGGTTCTCGCCGGACTCCTTGCCCGGGTCCTTCTCCGCGTCCTTGCCCGGCGCCTTCCCGGGAGCCTTGCCGGACTTCTCACCCGGGTCCTGGCCGGGCTCCTTGGCCGGCTGTTCGCCCGGCTCCTGGCCGGACTCCTTACCCGGATCCTTGGCCGGGGCCTTCGCCGTGGCCTCACCAGGCTCCTTGTCCGGCTCCTTTCCCGGGGCCTTGTCCGGCTCCTTGTCCGGGGCCTTGTCCGGGTCCTGGCCGCGCTCCTTGCCTGCGTCCGGTCCGGGGGCCTTACCGGGCTCCTGGCCCGACTCCTTCCCCGGGTTCTCACCCGACTCCTTCCCCGGGTCCTTGCCCGGGCCCTTCTCGGGGGCCTCGCCCGGGTCGGTACCGGGCTCCTGACCTGGTGCCTTCTCCGAGCCCTCGTCCGGCTTCTGGCCCGGGGGTACGTCCGGTGCCTTTCCAGGGGCCTGGTCCGGGGCCTGGTCCGGGGCATTGCCCGGGCTCCGATCGGGCGCGGTCCCCCGGTTCTGGCCCGGCGCCTGGACGGGAGTGGGCTCCGGGGGCTGGTTCCGGGTCGCCTCAGAGGGCGGCTGGACCGACCCCGGCCGGGCCGCCGGCAGGACCGGGTAGGCAGAGCCGGGGGTCTGGCCCTGCGGGGGCGGGACCTCGCGGTCGTGCTTGGCCTCCGCCGCTCCGCTGGGGCGCTCGTACCATCCCCTCCGGTCCTGGTCGAAGACCGTGACGGTCTTCACCGGCTTCGCGGCGGGCTTGACCGCGACGAGGCCGGAGGACCGGAACGAGGACCACTTCGCGCCGCTGTACGTCTGCCCGCCTCTGACCGCGACGGGCGGATTCAAGGGGTTGCCACAGGCGCAGCGGACCCGGGGCACGCCTTGGCCGTCGACCAGCACGGGAGTGCCGGCCTGCAGAACCGCCTGGTAACTGGTGGGCGCGCCATTCCGGTATCCGTGATTGGTGACCCTGGTGTCCCAACCCAGCCGGACGGGAGTCAGCGACCGCAGGTACGAGGGAATCCCGGACTGCCGGATACCCAGCGAGACGGCAAACGCCCTGCCCTTGTCCGGGTGCTCGGTGAGGAACCGGATCTGTTTCTCGACGTCACAGCTCGCGACGTTCCGCGTTCCGCCGTACAGCCCCGGATACCCGCCGTCGACCTCGAGCGTGCGCGCGCCGCTCGTGGCGCTCGCAGCGCCCGCACCGTCCTTCGCCTTCGCGCCCGCGGGCATGGGCATGGTCTTGGCGACGCTCTCGGCCTGTGCGGCCGTCGAAGGAGTGAACGGGTCGGGCCCGGGCTCCGGAGCGGCCTGGAGGAAGACCTCACCGCCCGCCGTGGAATTTCCCCCCAGCACGGTGAAACTGAGGACCACCGCCGACACCACGGCCACCGCCGTACCCACGCTCAGCACGGCCCTGCGCGATCGCCACCTGCGAACCCGGCCGACGCCACCCGCCGGCGGCTGCGAAGACCCTCCGGACGAGACCGGCAGAGGCCCCGACGGGGGCCCCGAGGGAGGCGGCGGACCCGGCGGAGGAGGCGGGGGCGGTGGCTCTGCATGCGCGCCCCCACCCGACAACGGGCCGGGCGGCGGGCCGGTGGGACGCTCGGAGGAAGGAGGCAGGGAATTCACGACGCTCGCCCCCCGACACAGGGCAGCGGGTGGACCATGGTGACTCGCATGCGCTCACTCCTTCCGAACGGTCCGGGCCTCCACATCCCGGAGGTGGAACCTGGACATTTGGAACTCTGGACATCTGGAAACGCCCGGGCGGGAACCGCCCACTCCGCGTGCGTCCATCTCTTGAGTAAGCCCTCTGCCCCGCACCAGGTCATGCCGCGACCTTTCGGGACTTGACAAACCTCTGCTTGCACCGAAGGCGTCTACCGGCTGACCGTCGTCAGCCCGCGGAACGGCTCCAACGCCCGGCCGCCGGATTGCGGCGCAGCATCAGCCGGTGTCGAGGCCGCGTTCCTCGTCGGCGCCCCGCTTGGACCCCCGTGATGGGGAGTGTGCGTCCGCACCCCGTCACGGCATCGGCAGCCGGGGGGACCATCCCGTACACACCGACGGGCCCTGAGCCTCCTCGACAAGTACGCGCACTCACGCGAGGCGCTGGGCGGGCTCGGGGCACGCTCAGGCTGCCTCCGCCTCCCCGTGCCGGCGTTGCAGAGAGGCGAGGTCGACCAGGGCCGAGCCGCGCCTGCCGGTGTCGTCCTGCAGGGACACGTGCAGGCGGCGTGCCCGGATCGCCTGCCTAGGTCTCCGAGGGCTACGAGCTCGCCGGCCAGCGACCCGAGAAGGGCCTCGTCCCGTGGACCCGCGTCGTCGAGGATGCGTATGAGCGCGGCTCGGGCCAGTTCGGTCTGCCCCTGGCGGCGGGCCAGGGCGGTCCAGGTGAGGTCGTGCTCGTCGTGGGGATCCTGGCCGTAGATCGATGCGTCGAAGTCGGCCGCCCACTGGGTGAGCGCTCCTGCGGAATCGGGGAAACCGCCCAGCAGGAAACGGACATCGGGCTCGGCCTCCCGCAAGGACTGCAGCAGAGCGTGGTCCTCCGTCCTGCCGTGCAGGGCGACCAGGACCGCGGCGAGGCGGAGCTCCTCGCTGGGGCCGCTCCGGGCCTCCTGCCGGAGGAGTACGCGCAGAAGCGGCAGGTCCCCCGGCTGCCGGTCGTACTGGGCTGCGCGCAGGACCGTGGCCCGCCGTACCGGATCGTCCGCAATCGCGTCCCAGCAGCTGCGGTCGGTCCCCATCCGGACCAGATCGGCCCGGCCGGGAGCCAGGACCGCCTGCCGGAGCGGCGGTCGCCGAAGACCGTCCAGCAACTCGTACGCGCAGCCTTCGTCCGCGTTCACCAGGAGGAACTCCGGCTCGGTCCGCAGCAGGGACTCCGGGAGCCTCCGCAGCAGTTCCCGCCGGGGGAACCGGCGCAGGCCCAGCCCGCTGAGCAGCGTGCTGCGATCGGCGTCCAGCCCGGGACCGTAGGAGCTCCGGATCTCGTCTTCGGTCCGGTCGAACGCCTCCTCCAGTACCTCGTCATCGGCCGAGAGGTCGAGGTCGGTGCAGTCGTGCCAGCCCGGCAGACCGACGAGGATCTCGAGAGCCTCGTCCATGCTGCTGCCGATGAGGCCCGCTTCGCCTTCGGAGCTCGCGTACAGGACGGCCCCGTCGGCGCAGAGGAAATAGGCTCCGCCGGTGACGTCGCCCGCTACGGCCCTCAGCGGCGCTCCGCTCGCCAGGCAGACCTCTTCCACGTGCTCGGCCCGGTCGAGATCGAAATCGAAGGTCCCCGCAGCCAGCCTCGCCAGATCAGGATGCCGGCGCAGGACGGTGAGTACGTGGTCGGGGCGTGTCATGGCCGGACCGTAACAGCCGCCGCCGACACCGGCCGGTGCGTTCCCGCCCCACGGCCGGCCTTCGCGCCGCAGCGCACGCACCACCCGGTTGAACCGGGGCGGGGGCCATCGCACCAGGCACGACAGAGATCGTTTACGCCCGGCACCGGCCGGGGAGCAATCTCAGCCGAGGAAGTCCTTCCAGAACGGCACGGACGCCTGCGGAGCCCAGGGCGCGTCCTCGTCCACCGCGCCGAACTCGCGGTCGACGTAGTCGGCCAGATCCTGTCCGTAGCAGATGATGTCGGTTCCCCACACCGACAGGACCGGATGTCCAGGAGTCTCGCGACCTGCGGGTATGAAGCGGTGCGCGTAGACGGGAAGGAGTCGTGGCGCTCGTGCGAGTACCGCCCGGGCCACCTCCAAAGCCTCCTCGTCGGAGGTGGGACGCGCCCCCAGGGCCGAATGCCAACCGCCATGAACGACATCGCCAAGCGCCATCAAAGTCGATCACGCCGGCACCGTACACGCACTGCTCGCACGGCATCACATCTTTTCGAGCCTCTGACGCAGGCCTCCAGGACAGTGTGGGACAGCCCTCAGGCTGCTCATGTCCGGCCCGCCGAGTACCCCACCGCTAGGCCACGGGACCGAGGTCTCCTTCGAGGATGGCCTGAATGATCTGTGGCCGGTCCCAGAGGGCGAGGAGTCGGTTGGCGAGGGGCACCAGGTCTTCATCGCCGTGGGGTGTGATGGCGGCGGCCGACAAGGACCGGGGGACGGCACCGGCATCCAGGAGGAGGAGCCATTCCTGCGGGCCGAGTTCCAGGAACTCCAGTCCGGTGAGCGCGGTGATCTCCAGTGGGTCGGCGAGCGTGCCGGGACGGGCCGTGAGGGTGCGCAACCGGGGCAGCCCGGCGAGCGGGGCGAGGCTGAACCGCGCGCCGTCGCACCCGCCGATGGACAGGACTTCCAGGGCTGGGTGAGCGGCGGCCTGGATGGTCCGCAGGCCGCCGCTTCCCACCGCGGCCAGGACCGGCAGCCGTTCCCCGGACCGGTCGGGGGTGTCCTCCCTCAACTGTCCCAGGGCCAGGCCGGTGAGGGAGTCGGCCATGATCTCGGCACCGATGCTCTTCTCATGATCGAGCAGGATGACCTGCCCTGTGTGTCCGCGCGGGCCGGGTGTCAGGTCCACCGCCAGCCGGTCTCCCCCGCCGTTGTCCCCGAAAACGATCCAGCCGGGTGAACCGGCCAGGCCCTGCACCGCGGCGTCGGGCCGGGTGACGACCGTCTCCCTCGCCGCGAACTCCCAGCGCGGATGACGGCTCGCCCCGTCGACCACGCAGAGACCGTCCAGAGGAAGTAGCTCACAGCCGACCGCCCCGAAGGCATCCCACCCTTCCTCCCCGTGCGCCGGTGTCACCCGGTAGAGGACCTTGAGCTCTTCGGGAAGCGTGACTCCGAGGCGCGCTTCCGCGGCGGTGATCTGGTCCTCCGTCGCCCCGGTGGCGTCGGCCAATCGCTCGCGAAGCGTGCGTTCCAGCACCGCCGGGTCCGCCGAGGGGGCTGGCCCCGCATCGGGGCTCGGAGCGGGCAGGCGGCGCCAGGGCTCGGGCAGCGCGCCCTCGACCAGGACGAGCACCCCCAGGTCCGCTCTGCCGAAGGCAGCTTCCACGGCAGGGCCACGCTCGGTCAGCCGGAGCGTGGTCCTCCCGGTCGACCGGATCTCCGCCGTGAAGGCGATCTCGCCGGCTCCCGCACGCGCGAGTGTCCCGCGCACCTGATCCACGGCGCGTCGGCAGGCCGGCGACAGGCGTCCCCTCAGGGGCAGGCTCCAGCTGTCCTGGCCCACACGTCCCGCTCCACGGACGGTCCGGCCGGTATGCCTCTCCCTGTCGCCGGCCCGAAGGAGCCGCAGTACGGGCTCCCACGTAGCGAAGTCTCGTATCGAAGAGGGCATGGGAGGTTTCGGATCAACCATGCGCAGACCGTATGCGGAAGGAATCCTGCGGTGCGAAGCCGGTGAGGCTCGGTAGCCGACCGGCAAAGACCGCTTGAGCATGTCCGTCGGCTGCGAGCCGATCGCGTCGGCCCAGGACGCTCGTTCGTCAGGGAAGGATCGTTCCGTCCGGCCCGATCCGCAGGGGTCCGCCGGGCTCGCCGCGTTCCCCGTTCCGGAAGGCGTCCGCCAGTTCCTCGGGCGACATGGCTCCAGGAGTGTCGGTGGGAGCCTGCCGGTGTTCAACGACAGGCGGCGGTGACGGGGCGATGCCGGTCAGCGAGACGAGGCCGGCCGCGGCCGGCCCGACGAACGCGGTCGCCCCTCCCGGCCTGGACTTGGACTGCTCGACCGTGATGGCCGGGAGGGCCCCGGCCGAGGGCGCGGGGGCGGGGGCGGCGGCCTGCGCCGCACCGCCGACCGCGAGTGTCGCGGGGGAGAACGTGACTGCCGCAACCACCTTGATCCGAACAGGAATTCGCATACCAGCAGGGAGTCATCCCTGCCGGCATGCTCACCCCGCCCCCTGGGCGGTGTGTCCGATTCCGCACGGCCTCTTGTCCCGAAACGTAGATACGAGCGACCACCTGCAGGTGTGGCTCATCGCGGTGGGGGTGGGAGTCGCGACGTACTGCGTTCAGTGCTCGGGGTCGGGCCGGGCGGGAGGGGCGGGGTTTCCCAGGGAGAGGCACCACGGGCATCCGTGGGGGTCGCTCGTGGCGCTCGCTTGGTGAGGCAAGGGCAGGGGGAAGCCCGCCCGGTATTCGTCATGGAGTACTTGTGTCGCTCTTCTTTTCGGTCCGGGCGGGGTGATCGTGCCGGTCATGCCCGTTCCGGCGAGGCGGCGCGTCAAGCGCATCAGTGCAGCCCGGACCGCACTCGCCGTCCATGCCGCCGCCCACCGGAAAAAGCGGGGCACGGCCGGCGATGAGTCGCGATCCGATAAGTCCCCACAGGCCTCACGTAAGTCCCCACAGGCCTCACGCTCATGCTCCTTCACGAGATCAGCCACTCCTTGGTCGCACGGAATACGAATAAACGGATGATACTTTTTTTGTTTTGAATATATCCCACCCCTACCGCCAACAATTAGCACGGAGGCGCGTCGAACGAGAATTGCACAGACAATCGCCGGATTCGGGACTGATGCCATGACTCCGAGATCCGGCAATGTACGAATTGCCGGGGTTTTTGCGTAACCGGCAATGCGCGGATTGCCGGGGTTTTTACCCAGTCGGCGATGGCATATTGCCGGGGTTTTCAAGGGATTCGACGCCATCGACCGCCCTTTCGGTCGGACGGACGGCCCGCCGGTGGGAGGAATTACGCAGTATTCCGTCCGAGATCATCGGCGCATCGTCATATGTCAGTAGCATCGAAGGCCTACCGCGAGCCGGGTCCCTCGTCACCGAGGGTCGGCATCGCCCCGACCCACCGTGGTACCCAGGGGCCAGCACAGCTCCTGGGCGGCTTGGAGCGGCTCCGCACTCGGGCAGGCCCAGACGCCCGCAGGCTGCTCCACCTCTACGGCGGCTTGCCGGCGAGACAGCCGGATGGCGTCCACATGACAGGACAGGACGTGCTTGAAGCGTTGTTGCCGCCTCAGCTCAAGGGCGTCCACGCGCCACAGACGGCCGGTCCCCGACGAGGTGAACGCGGTGCAACCCGTGCCCAGTGCGGCAGAGAGCAGCACGATCCACAGGAGGAGGTGTCCCACAGCTGGTCCTTTCGAAGGCTGAAGCTCAAGGGGGCACACGATCTGAGCCCCGTCGATCGTCCGGCATAACGCAGAGGCATATGCAGAGTTGCGGCCCGACCCTCTGATGCAGCCATGCGCAGCAATCCGCCGCCCCTGGCATCTCAGCCCTTTTACCGATGATCAGTCGGCGCGTCGGGGCTTAGGTCGCGGATCGGCGTGCTCAGGTGCGGCGGCGGCGTCCGGGGCCGACGCATCAGCATGGAGGGATGAAAATATGGCGAGTCGGCAACACGGTGGAAACGCATTTGGTCATACATGGCGGCACCGTCGGGCGGGCGCGCTGTGCGCAGCAGCCGCCGTAGGACCGCTTCGACCGGCCCTCATCGTCTACCCTGAGCTGCGGATTGGCCGCGCGGAAGGACGTGACTGGTGAGCTCCTGCCGTGTTACCGGAATCGACAAGGGGCAGGGTCAACACTTGCTCATCCGCCACCATCACCCGGATGGCGCATACCCTGACCAACATCGGCAGCGTTTATGGAATATGACAACAGCAAAGCCCCCCTTCTTCTTCCGCAGGCCTCTAGAAGAAGAAGGGGGAGGTGGTTTTCACACCGGGACTACCCGGATCGGAAAGTGGACTTTCACTCCAGGATCAGCCGGATCCAGCGAGATCAGGAACGCAAGGCTGCAAGACGGGGGCCTCGAAATCGATCTGCGTTACTCGTCCTCGGTCCTCGAGGACTTCCTCCGTACGATGAGCATGATCCAGGTCGAGTTCGACCGGAGGTCGGGGAGCACCGCATCGTCCACGACTGTCGACGAGCGCCCGGGCGGCAGTTCCCGTGCATGAGCCGTACGGATACGCGGACGTCCATGGCCTCCACCCCCAGTCGGCCACCACCGGGTCCTGGCATCGGCCGGAACACCCAGGACATGGGGAAGCGCTGGGCGGGTCCGGTGAGACGCATCTGTCGTGGGATCCGGTGGAAGAGCTCGCGAGCCTGCTCCAGGAGAGCCCGGCACCGGGACAGCCGGAGTCCTTCACCCGCGTCGGCTACGACGACACCGGTGACACGGTCAGCGCATTCGGCCTCGTCGCCGGGCTGAGGCAGGCCCACACCCCCGCCGAGCGGCCGACGAAACGAGCTTCCAGCGGGCACCGCCGGAACGCACCGAGGACGCCGGTGGCGACCCTGCTGCAAACGGGCAGCCTGTTCACCGCCGTACTGGTCGCCGTCATCGCCGCCGTGGTGAGCGTCCTCAGCGGCATGGCCATCTGCGACGCCCTGCGTCACAGCGCCGGACTCCACACGGCCCGCGATGTGGTGAGCTGGTGGCCCCTGCTGATCTACGGGCCGTGGACGGTCGCCTCCCTGTCCATCCTCAGGTCCGCGTTGCACCAGCGCCGCGCGCTTCATTCCTGGGCGATCGTTCTGCTGTTCTCCACCTTGGCGACGCTCCTGTGCGTGGCCCAGGCACCCAGAACACTCGCCGCCGAGACGTCGTCCGCGCTTCCCGCCATCGCCGCGCTGGCCTGCTTCCAGCAGCTGGTCCGCCAGATCACGCTCACGCGGCCGCCCCGCCAGGCCGCTCCACGACACCGGAACCGGTCGGCCTCCGTGCTGGGTTCCGGGCAGCCGGCCACGGCTCGCAGCCGCCCGGACGATGTCCGTACCGGCTACTCCGCCGCCGACAGAAGGACGGGCCGCTCTCCGTCCAGCGGGCGCAGATTCGGGTACGGCGCATGACGGTCGTACGTGTGTGGCGGTGCCTCGTACGCAGGCCGCGGCTACGGCTCTCGGCTCGGGCCTCGGAGGGACGACCGGTGTCGTGCCGGCGTCTCGGGGGCAACCGCGGCGATCTCCGGCTCCCCGGTCGGCAACGGACGGCGCGCTCCCGCAGGAGGCCCGGGCGCTCACCTTCGCACCGGCGGTGGAGTCCGACCGGCCGGCAGTCCCGGTGCCGACGAACCGAGGTGCTGATGCCGCATACGGGGAACCGGCCGTGAGGTTCCCGCGCAAGCGGGCCGGCGGGAACGGCGCTGCCGGGCCACGACATAAGAGTGCCGTACGCCCCGTGCGCGGCGACCGCGATGAGCGGGGGCGGCTGACAGCCGCCGACTTCCTGGACATCCCGGTCCTCCCCACGCGTCAGAAGGGTCCTCGCCTGCACCTTTGAAACGAAGATCGAAACCGATAGTAACGGGCCGTGCGCAGACTCAACCCGACGGTCCGTGCCCAGGTCCGGACCCTGATCACCGGGCTGCGGCCCAGGCTGTGGCTCGCACCCCTGGCCTGCCGTGCGATCAATGCCGCGGCGCCCGTGGCAGCCGTGTGCCCAGCGGCGGTGGGCCGGGCCGGGGAGCGCACCTCGACGACCGAAACTGCCTAACCTGCCGAACAGACCCGACGAATTCACGACGCGCTCCGGCGCCTCACCTCCCACACGTGCCACACCTGACACGAAAGGCAAGAACCATGGTGTACGAACTGACCCACGCCGAGCGGATGCAGTACAAGCGGCGTCAGGACGCCGCCTACCAGGACGGCGAAGACGCAGTCACCAAGCTGCAGGCGGCACTCGCGCTCGCCGGCATGACCCTTCCCTCCCTGTGCAACGACGGGCCGGTGGCCAGCCACGGTTTCGTCCGGCTCGGTGGATGCAACGCGGACTTCGCCAACCGGCTCGCCGAAGTCATCGCTGCGGGTGCCGACGCTCTGCAGTACCAACGTTGAAACCTCCCCTCCCTGAAGGGAGAGGATTCTTAGCTCACTTCGCCCGGCCCCTAGCAGGCGGCAGGCCTTACAAGATCAGTGCCAGCCGGGTTGAGACCAGCCCGGACGAGCATCACGCGGGCGGAGCCCTCGTCCCTGGGGGACGAGGTTCCGCACGCGGTGCAGGTATGCGTTCGTTCGGAAGGGGGAGCGCGGTCTTGGTCGCCCGACCGCCCGATCCACTACCTTGAGGGGTCGTGCCAGCTGGGCCGCTGGTTCGGGCATCGGACGTCGGACTTCGAGAGGACGGGGAGGCGGCCGCCGGTGACGACCACCCCTTCACGACCGTCGTGCAACGCAAGCCCTCCCCCACCGTCCCCGAGACCCATGTGAACACCTTCTATGAGCACCTCTGATGTGGACCTTGGCCTCTGGACCGAGCTGGCGGCGCTCTACGAGACCCCGCCTGACCTCTCCTCCTGCCCGCTGTACTACGTGCACGTGGACGAGCGGGACACCTCGGTCACCCTCGGCTTCGAGACCCCACAACTACCGGACCATCCCGAGCCGGAGTGGGAGGAGACGGAGTACAACACGCTGCGCTTCTTCGTCACGTTCACCGGTGTGGACGAGCTGCGCCTCACGGGCATCGCTGCGGAGCATCCGGACCGGCGCGACCGCACCGTACGGGTCATCGCGACCGGCGCCGGTCGGCAGCACGTCTCGGTGATCAGCGACAACCGCTCCATGACCTTCTCGGCCGCCACGTCCGAGGTCGTCCACCGTCGCGTGTACCTCCAGGGCTCTCTTTGACCCACGCCGCCGCAACAGTTGGCCTGGGCGGTAAAGGAGCTCAGGGCCCGCTACGCTCCCGCAATGACCACCGGACCAGCGTGGGAGCCCGCGCCCCTGCACGAGGTCGCCGGCATGTTCCGCCGGGCCGGAGCGCCCTGGTGGATCGCGGGCGGACACGCCATCGAACTCGCCGTCGGCCACCCCGTCCGCGAACACGACGACATCGACGTCCTGGTCCTGCGCGATGACCAGCTCGCCGTACAGCGCGTGCTCGCCGGATGGGAGTGGTGGGCTGCCGACCCGCCCGGCAGCTTGCGCCCCTGGCAGCCCGGTGAGTACCTGTATCCGGGTGTCCACGACATCTGGTGCCGCCCCGGGCCCGCAGCGCCGTGGCGCATCCAGATCATGCTGGACGAAGCGCAGGACGGCCTGTGGGTGTCCCGCCGTGACATCGCCGTGCACCGTCCCGTGACAGAACTCGGAGCGATCGGTGCGGGCGGCATCCCCTACCTGACCCCCGAAGTGCAGCTCTACTACAAGGCCAAGGAGCCCCGCCCCAGGGACGAGGCCGATCTCGCCGCAGTCCTTCCGTACCTCGCGCCGGCGCAGCGGATCTGGCTCGCCGAGGCCGTCCTCGCCACGTACGGGGCGCACCCGTGGATCGACCGGCTCGACGTTCCGGAGCAGTACCGGCGGCCGCCGCGGAGAGAGCTGCTGGACGAACTCCCCTACGACTGGGAGCAGCGGTGAGCGTGGGGGCGGCGGCGTGGGGCCGGCATGCCGGGGGTGTGGTCGATACTGCCTCGGCAGGGTCGGCTCACGCGTAGGGCGCGGTGCGCCCGGAGTCCGCTCGGGGTGCTCCGGGCGCAGGCCGCGGGTCAGCCGATGTCGGGTGGCGTGGCGCCGATCATCTCTGCCAGGACGGTCCGCCGGTCCTCTCCCGGGCGTGCGCGGAGGGGACGGGCCAGGCGTGCGCTGTCGTAGTGCCAGCGGTGATCGAGGTCCCGGGGAACTGCCTCGGTCGTGCGGAAGTCCGCGCGGGTACCGAGCAGTTCCGTGAGGTCCTGTGCCAGGTCGTGCCAGGACACGTGGCCGCTGCACGCGTTCGCGACTCCGTGCACGGGCCGGTCCAGGCTCTCGGCCACCGCGCGGGCCAGGGCGGCTGCGTGCACCCAGGCGGCTCCGTACCAGCCGTGTCCGCCGGTACCGGGGCGGGGCAGGTCGATCGGCCGGCCTTCGCGGGCGGACTGGTAGAGCGTGCCGATGGCGCCCCAGCGCAGCTGTTCGCGCAGCCGGTCGTGCGCGCCCCAGACGAGCGGTGACCGCACCGCGCTCGCGCCCCCGCGTCCCTCGGTCCCCGCGGCGCGCAGCAGCATGGCCTCGCAGTCGAGCTTGGCCCGCCCGTACGGGCTGACGGGCTCGTGGGGCGGCGCCTCCTCGGCGACCCGGTCGGTCCCGGGGTGCCCGTAGGCGTCGACGCTGCTGACGAAGACGAACGGTCCGCGCCGCCAGGCGTCGACCATCGCCTCCATCGCCGCCAGGTCCACGTCGTGCCGGGTGAAGGTACAGGCGGCGTGGACGACCGCGTCGGCCTGCGCGACGGCGTCCCGCAGCCCGGCCAGGTCGGAGAGGTCGCCTTCGATGACGTCGACGCCCTCGGGGGCGATGAGATGGGCGGACTCGGGCCGGGCCAGCGCCAGCACGGGGCGGCCCCGCGCGGCGAGTTCACGCACGACGAACGCGCCCACGCCGCCCGTGGCGCCGGTGACCAGCACCGTGCCGGGGCGGATGTCCCGGGAGCGGGGGGCCGGCCTGCTCGCGGTCTTCGCGGCGCTCTGCTGCGCCGCCCGTTCGTCGAGGAGCGCGGTCAGCGCCCGGGGCGTACGGGCCTGGAGCACGTCGAGGCCCGTGAGCGGCAGTCCGAGGTCCGCACGCAGGCGTTCGGCGAGCTGTACGGCTTTCAGGGAGTGGCCGCCGAGGGCGAAGAAGTCGTCGTCCGGTGACGGGGAGACGCCGAGCACGGCGGTGAAGGTCTCCTTGACCGCTGCGGCCCGGGGGCCGGACGGGGCGTTCGGCGAGGACGCCCCGGGCAGCCGGGCGTGGTCGAGCGGCCCGGCGGCCGAGCGCGGCAGCGCGTCGAGCAGCGTGACCGTGGCGGGCACGGCCTCGGGCGCGAGCGACCGGCGCAGCAGGCCCAGCAGTTCGTGACCGGACGGGCCGACGCTGTCGTGCAGGACGGCATAGGCCACGGGCGGCCCTTGCTCGGGCCGGACCACCGTGGCGTCGGCGACGCTCGGGTGGGCGCGCAGGGCCTGGGCGGCCGGGTGTCGGTCGCCCGGGTCTGCGCCGTCGCCCGGGTCTGCGCCGTCCCGGGATCCCGAGGTGTCGCCCGGGCCGGGGAGGGGCAGCTTGCTCAGGGCGAGTTCCGGGTCGGCGGTGACCGCGTGGAGCAGGGCCGCGTAGTCCCGTACGGTCGCCTCCGCGACGGTGTCGTCGAGCGCGTTCGGGTCGTACTGGACGAGCGCCCGGGGCTGTGCGGTGCCGCCCGGCAGGAGGCCGTAGGACAGCGTGAACTTGGCACTGTCGGAGGGGATGTCGACGTACTCGGCCGACGTACCCGGGAGCCGGAGCACGGTCGGCTCGCCGAGGACGTCGGAGGTGACGCGGACCAGTGCGGTGCCGTCGGCGCCGCGCGCGCCGGCGCCGAGGCGTTCGAGGACCAGGTCGAAGGGGATGTGCCGGTGGCGCTGTGCTTCGAGGAGCGCGTCGCTCACGCGGCCCAGCAGTTGGGCGAAGGACGGGTCGCCCGAGACGTCCACCCGTACGGGCAGGGTGTTGACGCAGAGGCCGACCAGACCGCGCATGGCGGTTCCGCTGCGGTGGGTGCCGGCCACGCCGATGACGAGGTCGTCGTCGCCGGTGAGGCGGTGCAGTGCGGCGAAGGCAGCGGTGAGTGACACGGCGAAGAGCGTGGCCTGCCGCTGTGCACCGAGCGCCCGCAGGGCGTCGGGCACGGTCGGCGCCAGGGGCACGGTGTGCGCGGCCCCGGGGCGTGCGGCCGTGTGCGGGGCGGCCGCCGCCGGCTTGGGCAGGCGCGGCGGGGCGGCGTCGGCCAGCAGGTCGCTCCAGCCGTTCAGTTCTGCTTCGAGGCCGGGCAGGGCGTCGTGCTCGCGGCGCGCGTGGTCGGCGTACCGGGGCGGTGCGGCGAGAGTCTGCCTCGTTCCGCCGGTGGCCGCCGTGTAGAGGACGGCGAGTTCGGTGGCCACGGTCTCCAGTGAGGCGCCGTCCACCGCGATGTGGTGGAACGTCAGCAGCACGGTGTGGTCCTGCGGGCCGTGACGCACGACGAGCGCCCGTACCGCGTCGCCGGCCGCGAGGTCGAACGGCCGGCCCGTCTCGCGCCGCAGCAGCTCCGCGGCGTCCGCCGGCGCGGTGTCGACGACGTGGACGGGGACCGTCCGGGGCGTCGGGAGCACCTCCTGGCAGGGCTCGCCGTCGTGCTCCGTGTAGCGGGTGCGCAGGATGGCGTGCCGGGCCACCAGCTGGGTGAGGGCGGTGGAGAACGCGGCGACATCGAACGGTCCGCGCACACGGGTGGCGAACGGTACGTGGTAGGAGTCGCCCGCGCCGCCGAGCCGCTCCATCAGCCACATGCGGCGCTGAGCGCGGGACAGGGGGACGCCTGCGGCCTGCGGGGCGGTGGTGGCCGTACCGGAGGGGGTGGTGTCCGGTGGTGCGTGGCCGTCCTGACCGGCGCTCGCCCCGGGGGCGGGCTCGGCCGTCGCGCGCCGGGCGGTTCCGGCGCGGGCCCGGCGCAGCAGCTCCTGCTGGAGTTGCCGCTTGCGGTCGCGGGCCGCGGAGTCGGTGTCAGTGGACATCGCTGTGCTCCGGGGTCTCGGGGTGGAGGTCCGCGTGGGCGGCCAGGAGGGCGCGTTCGACCAGCGCGGCCTGCGCGGCGACGGTCGGGGCGGCGAAGAACTCGGCGAGGGACAGTTCTACGCCGAGTTCCTCGCGCAGGTCGTCGGTGACGGCGAGGGCGAGGAGGGAATGGCCGCCGAGGAGGAGGAACTCGTCGTCGGCGCGGGTGACCTCGTTTCCCAGTGCCTGGCTCCACACCTCGGCGACGGCCTGTTCCAGCGGTGTCATCCGCGCCGCCGGCTCGCCGGCGGGCCGATCCTCGGCAGCGTGCGCGCGTGCGGTGAGTGCGCGCCGGTCGACCTTGCCGGCCGGGGTGAGGGGCAGCCGCTCCAGCACAGTGACGGTGTCGGGCACCAGGTGGGCGGGCAGGACCGCGGTGAGCCGCTCGCGCAGTGCCGCGCCATGCGGTACGGGGCCGGGCGCGGCGACGACGAACGCGACGAGGCGTGCCTCGGGGGTGCCGGGGCCGTCGACCGTGACGGCGGCGTCGTCGACGTCCGGCTGCTCGCGGAGGGCGTGTTCGACCTCGGCGGGTTCGATGCGGAAGCCGCGGACCTTCACCTGGTCGTCGTTGCGGCCGTGGAACTGGAGGATGCCGTCGGGCCGCAGCGAGACGATGTCGCCCGTGCGGTAGAGCCGCCCGCCGGCTGCGGGATGATCGACGAACCGTTCGGCGGTGAGTGCGGGCAGGCCCGTGTATCCGTGGGCGAGCCTGCTGCCGCCGATCCACAGTTCGCCCCGGTCGCCGTCGGCCGCCGGGTGGCCGGCGGCGTCCAGGACGTGTGCCGTGGCGCCGGAGATGGGCCTGCCGATCGGTATCCGCCCCTCGCAGTCCTGCTCGGTGACCCGGTGGGCGGTGGCGAAGGTGGTCGTCTCGGTCGGCCCGTAGCCGTTGACGAGCTCCAGCCAGGGGAAGGCGGTGAGCACCTCACGGGCCTGTGCGGCGGCCATCGCCTCGCCGCCCACGACGACCGAGCGGAGCTGGGCGAAGACGCGGGAGCGGCGTGCGGCGAGCTGGTGGAAGAGGGCCGTGGTGAAGAACGCCACCGTCACGCCGTGCCGCTCGACGTGCCGGGCCAGGTCCTCCAGGGAGGGCCGCTGCTCGGTGCAGACGACGACCGCGGCGCCGTTGGCGAGCGCGGCCCAGACTTCGAACGTCGAGGCGTCGAAGGTCATGGGCGAGTGGAACAGGACGCGGTCGCGGCCGGTGAGGGTGACGTAGTCGGGTGCGGTGACCAGCTCGGCGATGGCCCCGTGCGGCACGAGGACGCCCTTGGGGCGGCCGGTGGAACCGGAGGTGAACATGATGAACGCCGGGCTGTCCGGGTCGGACTCGTCGACCGGCCGACCGGTCGGGAGCGGCTGCTCGGGCAGGGCGAGGACGGGGCCGGGGAGGACGGCCGCGTCCAGCAGCTTCGCGTCGCCGACGGTGAGCTTCACCTCCGCGTCGGCGATCATCGCCTCGGTGCGCGGGCGGGGCTGGGCGGGATCGAGCGGCACGCACACGGCTCCCGCCAGCCACAGCCCGAGCTGCGCGACGACCGTGCGGGACGACCGCGCCGTCAGCAGCGCCACGCGGTCGCCGCGCGCCACCTCGTGTGCCCGCAGGTGGGCCGCGAGGGCGTGGCCGGCCTGGAGGAGACGGCTGTACGTGAGGGTGGTGTCGCCGTCCACGACGGCGAGGGCGTCGGGGGTGAGTTCGGCGTGCCGCGCGACGAGCGCCGGCAGGGCGGTCGCCGGGTCGGCGGACTGCGGGGCGATGGGCTGCGCGGCGGTGGGCTGCGAGGTGGTGGCGGTCATGTCAGGCTCCTTCCGGGCGCGGGGTCCGGCGCTGGTCGAGGAGGGCGGCGAAGGCCCGCAGGTCGGTGCTGCGCAGCAGCTCGGGGGCGCGCAGGCGTACTCCTGCCTCGCGCTCGACGGTTGCCAGCAGCCGTGCGGCGACGACGGAGGTGCCGCCGGCATCGGTGAAGTTGTCACCGAGACCGATGCCGGGCCGGCCGAGGAGGTCGCGTACGGTCGCCAGCACGAGCCGCTCGGAGGCGGTGACGGTGGCGGTGGCGTCGGCGAGGTCGTCCGTGGCGGTGGTGCGGGGCGGCACGGGGGCCGAGGCCGAGGCCTGGGCCTGGGCCTGGGCTGCCAGGGCGGGCCGGTCCACCTTGCCGTTGGCATCGAGCGGGAAGCCGTCGACGATCCGTACGGCGGTGGGGACGGCTTGCTCGGGGAGCCAGGACCGGACCGCGTCGAGGAGGTCGCCAGGCGCGGGTTCGGCGCCGTCGGCGGGCCTGACGTGTGCGACGAGGCGGCCGTGGCCGGAGCTGTCGCGCAGCACGGTGACGACGGCGGTGCGCACCCGGGGGTCCTGCTCGAAGGCGGCTTCCACCTCGACCGGTTCGATCCGCACCCCGCTGATCTTCACCTGGTCGTCGAGGCGGCCGAGGAAGTCCAGGCTGCCGTCGGCGTTCATCCGTACCCGGTCGCCGGTGCGGTAGAGGCGGTGGATCGCGGGCAGCTCCAGGTCCGCCGGAGGCGCGGTGAACCGGCGTGCGGTGAGTTCGGAGTCGAGGTAGCCGAGCGCCAGGCAGTGGCCGCCGACGCGCAGTTCGCCCTCCTGCCCGCGGGCGACGGGGCGGCCCTCGTCGTCCGTGACGACGAGGCTGACGCCCGGCAGCGCGGTGCCGATGGGCGGCGGGGTCGGGTCGCCGGCCTCCGGGTCGGTGCCGCGCATGGTGTGGGTGGTGGTGACGACGGTGGCTTCCGCGGGGCCGTACGCGTTGTGGACGGTCGCGGTGACGTCGGTGCCGGGGCGGCGGCGCATGCGGTCGCCGCCGACGACGAGGTGACGCAGCTTCAGGTCCTGCGGCCAGGGCCGGTCCAGGAGCGGTTCGACGGTGGGAGTGGCCGCCACGGCGTGGGTGAGGGCGGTGTCACGCCACCAGTCGGTGAGTACGTGCGAGTCCCAGCGGGTGTCGTCCGGGGCCGGGACGAGGGCGGCACCCGAGGTCAGGGCGGCCCACAGTTCCAGCAGGTGCGGGTCGAACGCGACACCGATGAGCAGGGACTGGCGGTCGCCCGGCGCGAGGCCGGTCTCGGCCCGGTACCAGTCGAGGGCGACGGAGAGCGAGGACTCGGCCACGGCGACCGCCTTGGGGCGGCCGGTGGAACCGGAGGTGAGGACGGCGTACAGGGCGCCGTCGGGGGCGCGCCGGGTGCCACGGACGGAGTCGGTGAAGGCGGCCACCGCGGTGGCGGGGGCGTTGACACCGCCGGTGGGCAGCGGCAGCAGGGCGTGCTCCCCGCCGCGGTGTTCCGCGGGCAGGACGGCGGGGTCGCCGATGAGGCAGGCGACGTCGAGGTCCTCGGTGACGGCCTGGATGCGGCGCTCGCCGGGGCGCGGGCCGAGCGGCAGGTAGACGGCGCCGAGCCGGGCGAGCGCGACGGCGGTCACCACCAGGGCGGTGGACCGGTCGAGGCAGACGCCGACCAGGTCGCCGGGCCGGACGCGGCCGGCCAGATCGGCGGCGACCAGCGCGGCCGCCGCGTCGAGGTCCTGGTAGGTCCAGGTCTCCGTACGGTCGATCACTGCCGGGGCCTGCGGGGTACGCCGGGCCCAGTCCTCGAAGCGGGCGAGCACACGGGTCGGTTCGGCGGCGGGGCCATGGGCGACGCTCGGCGTGGACCCCGTGTCGAGGGACGTGGCGGTAGCGGCGGGCGAGGTCGGGGACTGGATCATCACGACTCCGTGGAAAGGGCGGTGGTGGCGAGGGCTGCGGCCTGGTCGGCGAGCACGGGGTTGCGGAAGAGCACCTTCAGCGGCGGGCGCGTGCCCAGCCGGGGCTCCAGCCAGGCGGCCAGCTCGGCGGCCAGCAGGGAATGGCCCCCGCTGTGGAAGAAGTGGGAGCGGTCGTCGAAACGGCTGTGGCCGAGGACCTTGCGCCAGCCTTCCGTGAGCAGAGCCGTCATCGGATCGTCGGACACGGCGGACACGGCGGACACGGCGGTGGCCGCGGGCTCGGGCGCAGAGCCGGTTCCGGGCTCGGGCGTCGCGGCGTCGTCGGGGTCGAGCTCCGCCGCCCGGCGGGACAGTGCCGTACGGTCGGGCTTGCCGCCGGCGAGGGTCGGCATGATCTCCAGCCGTGCCCAGCGGGCGGGCACGAGGGGGCCGGGCAGGCGGCGGCTCAGCTCGGCGTGCAGCGCCTTCTCGTCGAAGGACGCGCCGTCGGCCCCGTCCTCGAGGAAACCGACGAGCCGGGGCCCGCCGGGGTTCTCCCGGTCCAGTACGACGGCGCAGAACCGGCCGCCCAGTACCGCGGACGCGGCCGCCTCGATCTCCTCCAGCTCGATGCGGTGACCGCGCAGCTTGATCTGGTTGTCGCGCCGCCCGAGGAAGTACAGCAGGCCGTCCGGGCCGCGGTAGCCGAGGTCGCCGGTGAGGTAGACGCGCTGTCCGCCGAGTGCGTCGACGGTCACGAACCGGGCGGCCGTCGCCTCCTCGTTGCCCGCGTAGCCCTCGGCGAGACCGGGTCCGGCGACGGCGAGTTCACCGACCGCGCCGGACGGCAGCGGGCGGTGGTGGGCGTCCAGGACGTGGACCCGCTCGCCCGGGAGCTCCGTGCCCAGGGGGATCTCGGATCCCTCGGCGAGGGCGTCGCGGGAGACTTCGTGGACGGTCGAGCTGACGGCGGCCTCCGTGACGCCGTACACGTTGAGCACGGTGGCGTCGGTGTCGGCGAGGACGCCGCGCAGGGCCTCCACGGGAAGGCGCTCGCCGCCGAGGACCAGGAGCCTGGGCGCCCAGCTCCCGTCACGCAGTGCGGGACGCAGGTCCTCCCGGGTGGCGAGGAAGTAGCTGGTGGGCAGGTTGGCGACGGTGACCCGGGCGGATCCCAGCAGTTCGGCGAGCTCCGCACCCGTGGGCACCTCGTGCTCGGGCAGGACCAGGCAAGCGCCGGCGTGCAGGGTCGGCAGGACCTCTTCGAGCGCCACGTCGAAGGACGGCTGGGCGAACATCAGGACGCGGTCCGAGGTGGTGAGGCCGAACCGGTCGGCGGCCGCGGTCAGATGGTGCACGAGCGCCGCGGGGCCGACGGCGACCGGCTTCGGCAGCCCGGTCGAGCCGGAGGTGTGGATGACGTACGCGGTGCCGGGAAGTGCGGCGGTGCCACGCGCGGGAGGCAGGACCTGGGCGTCGATCCGGGCGGTCGGCAGTGCTTCCGGCAGGGCCGGGGTGCCGTCACCGGTGAGGACCAGCGCCGGGGCGAGGCGCTCCAGCAGCAGACCGAGCCGGGCGGGCGGATCGGAGGGGGACAGCGGGCAGTAGACGGCGCCGGTCCGCAGGCAGGCGAGGAGGGCGACGACCGAGTCGGTCCCCCTGGGCAGGACCACGGCCACCGGCCGGCCGGGCGTCACCCCGGCGGCGCGCAGTCGCTCGGCGAGCGATCCGACGCGTTCGTCGAGTTCGCCGTAGGTGAGACGGCGGGCGCCGCACAGCAGGGCCGGCTGCGACGGGTGGTGCGCGGCGACGGGATCCA
Organism: Streptomyces sp. NPDC040545; assembly: GCF_055595065.1. NCBI lineage: Bacteria > Bacillati > Actinomycetota > Actinomycetes > Kitasatosporales > Streptomycetaceae > Streptomyces > Streptomyces sp. NPDC040545. Next base: position 32,039 of record NZ_JBVIWA010000020.1, on the reverse strand, counting down.
GCGGATCGCGGTCGGCCGGGACGGGCACGGGCTCGGCGGCCGGCTCCACGGCGGTCGGCACCAGGTCGGCCAGCGGGGTCTCGGGGCTGTCGAGATAGGCGCGCAGCAGGTCCAGGAAACGGCCGGAGAGCAGCCGGGCGACGTCTTCGCCGAAGAGGTCCATGTCGTAGTCCCAGACCAGCGTCATGCCGGGCGAGCCGTGGCGCGGGGTGACGCCGCGCCGGTCGTCCGGGAGCAGGACCACGTCGAGGTCGAAGCGGGTGGTGCCGGTGTTGAAGCCCTCGAAGAGGGTGATGTCGAGGCCGGGCACGTCGATCTCGGGCAGCGGTGCGTCGTGGGCGCTGAACATGACGGAGAAGAGCGGGTTGTCGGCGCCGGAGGTGTGCATGCCGAGCGCCCGGGTCAGCTCCTGGACCGGTACGTCCTGGTGCGGCAGAGCCCGGATGAGGGTGTCGGTGACCTCGTCCATGACGTCCTGGGCGGGGGCGGCGCCGTCCAGGGCGAGCGGCAGCGGGATGGTGTTGACGAACATGCCGACGGCGTCCTCGTAGCCGAGGGGGCGGTTGCCGACGGCGGTGCCGATGACCATCCGGGAGCGGCCGCTGTGCCGGCGCAGGAGTTCGGCGAACAGGCCGAGGAGCGTGGAGAAGGGGGTGAGACCGCGGGTACGGGCGTGCGCGCGCAGGCGTTCGGTGAGATCGGCACCGATCGTCTGGCGCAGCTGTCCGCCGTGGTGCTTGCGGCGGGCACCGGGGCGGGTCAGGCCCGGCAGCGGCAGGTCGTGCTGCTGGTCGCGGAGTTCGGCCCGCCAGAAGTCGAGCGATTCGGGGGCGTACGCGGCCTCGGCCCGCTCCCGGACGTGGTCCGCGTACGAGGAGGCGGTCGGGAGCTCCAGGGTCTCGCCGAGGACGTGCGCGCGGTAGACGCGGAAGACGTCGTCGAGCAGGATCGCGAAGGAGTGCCCGTCGTGGATCAGGTGGTGCTCGACGTGGATCAGCCGGTGGTGGCGCTCGGCCAGTCGCACGAGCGTCCAGCGGATGAGCGGTGCCTCGAAGGTGTCGAGCGGTGTCTCGGCCTCGGTGCGCAGGAGGCGGGCGAAGGCCGCCTCGGGGTCCTCGTCGGCGGCGAGGTCGACCGTGTGCAGCCTCGGCGCACACTGCGACGCGACCCGCTGGGCCGGTACGGAGCCGGTGGAGGCGAGGAGTTCGAGCCGCAGGCCGGGGTGGCGTGCCAAGGTGGCGGCGAGTCCGCGGCGCAGCGCCTCGGTGTCGAGCGTGCCCCACAGGTCCAGTGAGGCGGTGAAGTTGTAGGCGCGACTGCCGGGCTGCATCTGCTCGTGCAGCCAGACGATCTCCTGCGAGGAGGAGAGGGGAAGCATGGGCGATCCCTGAGGTTGTCGGGTCGGTCTCCGGTGCCGGCCACGGTCGTGTCCGGTGGTCGTGCGGGCGGCTACGCGGGTCGCGCGGTGCCGCTGACTTCGTGGGGGGGATGCCGTGGGGGAAGCTCGGGGTGCGCTGCGGGAGCGGACGCGTCCGCGTCGTTCCCGGGGGATGCGGGTGGTGATGCCGTGGCCGGCGGACCTGCGGCCGCGTCCTGGGCGCGGGGGCGGGGTCACTGCACGGTGTGCTCCGAGGGGCGCAGCGCGTGGGTGAGCGCGTCGAAGGCCCGGTGCGCGGTCTCGTCGTCGAGTACCGCCCGGTCCCAGACCATCCGCAGGCGGATCTCCGCGCCCTGGGTGACGGAGACGGCGAAGGGTCCGCGTACCGGTCGGCCGTCGACGTGGACCTCCCGTCCCTCGGCGCCGGCGAGCACCAGGGGCGGGCGACGGCTGTCGTCGTCCACGGTGAGCAGGCCGTCGAGGCCTCCGGTCCAGCCCGAGCCGGAGGCCCGCACCGCGGCCACGACCGCGTCGAACGGTACGTCGGCCCGGTCGAGGTCGTCCCACCACGCGTCGGCCGTCGCCTCCGGGCCGGGCCCGTGGCCGGGTCCGGTGCCGGTGTCGGCCGGGAAGACGAGGGTGTTGAGGAAGCATCCGACGACCGGCTCCGCTCCCGGGGGCCGGCCGCCCCACGGGTAGCCGAGCGGGACGGCGCGGCCGGGGCCGTACAGCTCGCGGACCGCGGAGCGGCAGGCGTCGAGCAGTCCGGGGAAGGACACCCCGCCGTCGTGCGCGGGCAGCCGGGCCTGAGCGGCGCCGCTGGGCCGTGCGCCCTCCGGCACGCGGGCCGGACGGGGCGCCGGAGCGTGGGCATGCAGCGCGCGCAGCCGGTCCGCCCAGTACGCGGCCGCTTCGGGCGTCTCCGCCCGTTCCTCGGCGGCGAGCTGGCGCAGGACCGCGTCCTGGTAGGCGGCGAGTTCGGCTGCCGTCTCCCCCGGTGCCGCACGGGATGCGTCGGGCTCCTCGCTGTAGGCGGCGCCGAGTTCGTCGACGATCCGCGCCAGCGAACGTCCGTCGCAGACGGCGTGGTCCAGGGCGACGGCCAGAATGTCCTGCGCCCGCTCCGCGTCGTGGACGAGGAAGAGGCGCAACGGGGGACCCTGCGCATCCCAGGAGTCCAGCGCGCGGCGGAGCGCGTCGGCGGGCGTCTCCCCCGGTACGGGGTCCGGCCGGGTCAGAGTGACGTCCGGACCGGCGATGCGCAGGACGGGTGTGCCGCGGATGACTCCGGGCCGTGAGCGCAGGGCGGTGTGCCGTGCGGCGAGCCGGGATGCCGCTGCCCGCAGGCGTTCGGGGTCGATGCTCCCGTGCGGGAACGCGAAGAACATCGGCACCACGTCGGGGCGTCCCGACGGGTCCAGGGAACGCACCAGCAGGAAGCGGCGCTGTGCTCCGGTGACCGGCAGCAGGGTGTCGGACCGGTCGTCGGTGAGACGCCGGTAGCGGGCCAGGTACTGAGTCGTGATGCTGGGCACGTGGTCCTCTTCGTCGTGGCCGCGGTCGCGCGGAACGGGTGGCGCGGCGGGCGGTGCCCGCGCCGGGGGCGTCCCCGGTCGCCGTACGGTGGTCGGTCGAAGGTCAGACGGTGGGTGCGGGGGCCGGCCGTTCGTCGCCGCCGGCGGGGGACGTGTCCCGGGGTGCCTCGTGGTCGGCGCCCGTGCCACCGGCGCCGCCGTCGTCCTGCGGACCGGGCAGGTCCCGCATCCGGCGCAGCGGGGAGAGCACGAGCGGCAGCGGTACGGCGAGGATGCCGACGGCGCACCAGGCGAGTGCCGTACGCGAACCGTAGGACTGGGCGAGGGCTCCGCCGAGGAGCGCGCCCAGTGGCAGGGTGCCCCACATGAGGAAGCGCAGGGTGGCGTTCATCCGGCCGAGCAGCCGCGGTGGGCACATGCCCTGGCGGAAGCTGACCTGGGCGACGTTGTAGACGACGGCGCCGAAGGAGACGACCGCCGATCCGGCGGCGAAGAGGACCGCTCCGGGGACACCGTGCCCGGACAGGGGCCACAGCAGCGCGAACGGGCCGGTCACGAGGACGGACAGGAGCATGACCCGGGCCTGCCCCAGCCCGGCGGCGAGGCGCCCGGCGCACAGCGCGCCCAGGAGACCTCCCACGGCCGACGCGGACAGCACCAGTCCGAGCCCGCCGGCCTCCAGGCCGACGACACGGACGAGATGTACGGTCTGCGTCGCCATCAGGACGGCCGTGGAGAAGTTGGCGAGGCCGGTCGTGAGGGCGATGACCCGGAGCAGCGGGTGGCCGAAGACGAAGCGGACACCCTCTCCGATCTCCTTGCGCAGGGAGCCTCCGGCGGCGGCGGGTCCGGGCGCTTCCTCGGTCCGCTCGACGCGCAGGAGGAAGAAGGCGGAGAGCACGTAGCCGATGGCGTCGACGATGACCGCGAACTGCGCCCCGACGAGCTGGACCAGTCCGCCGCCGATACCGGGGCCGGTCACCTGGGCGGTGGAACGGACGGTCTCCAGGGCGCCGTTGCCGGCCACGAGTTGCTCACGGGGCAGGATCTGCGGCAGGTAGCTCTGATGGGCGACGTCGAAGAACACGGTCGCCACCCCGGTCACGAGGGCGACGACGTAGAGCTGGGCCATGGTCAGGACGCCGGCGAGCGCGGCGGCGGGGATGCTGGCCATGGCCACGGCGCGCACCAGGTCCGCGCGGATCATCAGGGGCCGCTTGCGCATGCGGTCGGTGAGCGCCCCGGCGGGCAGTCCGACGAGCAGGAAGGCCGCGGTCTCGGCGGCGGTCAGGAGGCCCACCTGGAAGGCGGGGGCGTCGAGTTCGAGGACGGCCACGAGGGGCAGCGCCACCAGTGTCACCTGTGCACCGAGCTGTCCGGTGGCAGCTCCCGCGAGTAACAGTCGGAAGTCGCGCAAGCGCAGAGGGCCACCAGCAGTGGCTCGGGATGTGTCGGACATGTGAACGACATTCACCGATCCATCGCTCAACAGTCAAAGTAAACCTGTCACTTTCGGACTTGTTTTGCGCTGTTGCGGACATCGATCAGGAAATCCTTCGCGCCACACGGGGTACGGCCGCGTGAATTCCTGCCGGTGTGCATGCAATGCGGGACAGGTGGGGCAAGGGAGGACAGGGAGCACAAGGAGGCGCCCAGCGGCTCCTCTTACCCTGAGTAACGGGTTCCATTCTGACCGAAAAGACGCACCCATGATCACGCTCCCGCGGAAGCACCTGTTCCGTCCGCTATGACGCCCCGACGGCTCCTCGTCAGCCCCGCGTGTCGCCACCCGCCCGGTCGGCGCCCCCGGCCGTGGTCCGGCGCGCGCAGTGCCGGACGACCGAGCCCAGGTCCCCCTCCGCACGCAGCAGGCTCCGCTGGACGCGCGCGCCGTTGCCGTGCTCCAGGAGGCCCGCGATGCCGGCCCGTACGAGTTCCTCGTCGCCGGAGTCGGCCAGCGCGTCGCCGACGTGCCGGTACAGCGCGTCGACCGCGGCCTCGGGCGCGGTCTCCCGCAGCGTCTCGGGGTGCAGCAGCGGGCCGTCGAGTCCCGAGCGGCCCGCCTGCCACGACGCGAGCCGCAGCAGCCCGGTGCTGACCCTGGCCGGGGGTTCGCCGGCTCGCCACTCCCGGGCCGCGGTCTCCACCAGGGCGCGTACGAGGGCGGCCAGCAGGACGGGGGTCGACGCGTCGAGGCACACGTCCGCCACCCTGACCTCGACCGTCGGGTAGGAGGCGGACAGCCGCGCGTCGAACCAGATCATCCCCTTGTCGCGCAGCACGCCCGACTCGACCATGGCCCGCACCTCCGCGTGGTAGCGGTCCGCAGAGCCGAAGACGTCCACCGGCCCGGCCGCGGGCAGCCGGTTCCACACCCGGCTGCGATAGCTCCCGTACCCGGTGTCCTCGCCCTGCCAGAACGGGGAATTCGCGCTCATCGCGGTCAGCACGGGCAGCCAGAGCCGGATGCGGTCCAGCACGGCCACGCCCTCCTCGTCCGACTCCACCGACACGTGGACGTGGCAGCCGCAGGTCAGCTGCTCCTGCGCGGTCATGCCGAACTGCCGCGACACCCACTCGTAGCGGTGTCCGGGGGACATCGAGGGGCGGACGGCCAGCGGTGAGGTGCCGATCGCCGCCACGACGGCACCGGCCGCCGCGGCGTGCCGGGCGGCCTCGGCGCGCCACCGGAGGATCTCCTCCCGCAGCTCGCCCATCTCCGTCACCGGTCTGGTGCCGAACTCGACCTGCTCCTCCTGGAGCTCCGCCTCGAAGGTGTGGCCGGAGTCCTTCCCGTCCGCCGCGCCGGCGGTCGCGGCGCGGTCGGCAGCGGCGAGCACCGCTCCTGACACGGCCAGCGGCTCCCCGCTGTCCGCGTCGGCCAGCAGCAGCTCTTCCTCCACGCCGACGCTTCGCATGCGATCGCCCCTCTCCTCGTCTTCCTGTTCACCGATCGGTCGCCACCGTCTGCCCGGGCCCGCCGTGGATATGCGCAAGGGGGAGCCGACGGGCCCGGGGGCTGCAGAACAGCAGGTGGGGGGCGCGGGGGCTCCTCAGCGGGGGCCGGGGATCCGGCCGCAGAGCAGGTTGCCCGGGTCCGCGGGGTCGTCGCGCAGGTAGCCGTCGCCGTCCACGTCGAACATCCCCCTGAGCTTGCGCTCCTGAAACGCGTTGGCCACGAGTGGCCTCCCTCGACGCCGAACCGAACCGTGGTGCACTGCCGCCCACCGCTGACCGGGGGCGGCAGCGCGTCACTATAGGTCGGTGATCGCCCCGGCCCCCACGGGCACGTGTGCACGAAGGGTCACCCCGAGGCGTGGCGGTCAGCCGATGGGCCGGGAGGGTTCGGTCCCGGACGGGGCCGGCCGCTGTTGCTCGAACGGGGAGGGCACCGGGAAGTAGGCCTCCAGGAAGGCCGTGACGACGTTGTGCTGCTGCGTCGCCGACAGACCGCCCCCGGCTCCGCCCTCGCCGGGTCGCCCCGGCTCCTCGTCGTCGGCGAGGCAGAAGGCGTCGTGGCCGCGCTCGGCCGCCAGATCCGGCAGCCGCTCGATCTCGGAGCGGCGCGCGGTGCTGACGTACGTGTGCGCGAGGTCGCCTTCGACGGCGTGCCCCTCGGCGAGCGCCAGGTGGGCGGCGAGGGTGACAGGGGCGACATCGTCGGCGCTGCGGAAGACGGAACGGGCGGTGGCGGCGAGCCGACCGGGCAGCAGCTCCTCGACACGGGCGAAGGCGGACCGGGTCAGGGGGTACGGCGTGTGCGCCAGGATGTGGGGATAGGTGCGGCCGACCGCCTCCTCGACGGCCTGCCGGGTGACCTTCTGGGACGAGGTGAACACGTCGTCGCCGACCCGGCTCCCCGGGTCCACCGCGCGCCGGTCGTGGAAGACCTTGGGCAGCCCGGAGGGCAGGAAGTAGTTCTGCGGGCGCTGGGGCCTGCCGAGGAAGATGTCGTCGTTGAAGTAGAGGAAGTGCTCGGCGAGGCCGGGGATGCGGTGCAGTCGGCTCTCGATGGCGTGGGAGTTGAACACCGCGGGAGCCGACGGTTCCGTGGACAGCTCGCGATGGTCGATGACCGTGATGCGGGGATGGCCGGCCGCGAGCCAGGCGGGGGCCTGGTCGTCGGTGACGAGGAAGACGCGCCGGACCCAGGGTGCGTAGGCGGCGATGGAGCGCAGGCAGTAGCGGAGCTCGCCGCGGTCGCGGTAGCGGTTCTCGGCGAGGTCGATCCCGCCGGTCCCGCCGGTCCCGTCGCTCCCGCCGCTCCCGGAGGGGTGGCCCGATCCTGCCTCCGCCTCGGCGGCCCGGTCCCGGCGCCGGCGCCAGGCGGGGTCGGCGGCGTCCACCCAGGTGATCACCGCGTCGATCGGGAAGTCGATGTCGTCGGGGAACCGGCTCGAGAAGCAGTCGACGACGGGGTACTCCCGGTCGTCGATGCGGCGGGTGGTGGAGGCGGCCAGGGAGGGGACCCACCAGCCGTACGGGGTCTCGCGCAGCACGGCGAGGGCGCCCTCGCCGGACTCGGGGACCTCCCAGAACTCCAGGTCGCAGCCGGTCTCGGGCCCGTACCTCAGGGTCCGGCCGGAGGTGATGACCGGCCGGTGGACGCGTACGGCCCGCACGCGGGCGGTGTGCGCCGGCTCCTTTCCGTCCCTGCCGTCCTTCCCGCTCTCGACGGACTCGACCGCCGCCGGGAGGTCCTCGGCGAGTACGTCCCCGGCTTCACCGTCGGCGGTCAGCAGGCGCGCGTAGACGGGGAGCCCCGTGAAGGCGGCGGCGCACGCTTTCAGAGCCGCGGCCCGGTCGCCGGGCACGATGGCCACCCGGTGGTTGAGCCCCCCGTCCGGGACCAGCCCGTAGGGGACGGCCGCAGCCTCCAGGGCCCCGGCGACCGACCGGAGACTCGCGGCACGGGCGTCGGCGGGGAGGAGGTCGTCGCGTACGGTCACCAGTCGGCCGCGGTGCCGGCTCAGCCCCGGCACGGTCGCCAGCAGCTCCTCCTCACGGGAGGTGAGCCCGCTGGCCGGAGGGGTCCTGCCGCCGATGCGCTCCCGCCCTGCGGGACCGGGCTGCGGCGGAACGCCACCGGGTCGGCGCAGCGTCCGGGCGAGTCTGCGCAGCCCGGCGGGTACCAGAAGGCGATGGACACCCTGCATGTACGACCTCGGTGTGGGGTGCCGGTGCGCTGCAGCCGGCCGACCGAGCGTCCCGGGCAGGAGCGGCGCGCTCAGCGGCAACGATGGATACCTTGTTCACGCTCACTTTTGCTGTTGTTCGCTTTTCACGCAAGGGTCGTGAATACCGTCGGCCCGACTCACAGCCAATTCTCAGTTGCGCCGGCGGTCGCCGCCGGGCCACTCCCCCGTACCTCTGGTGCCGCGGCCCGCCCGGAGGGGATCATGGGCGGTGCGCGTTGGCCGTCATCGCCGCAGCGAGTGCAGGAGGTACGTGTGTCCGTAGCGTCGAGTCGTGCGTCCGGGAGTTCCGAAGTCCCCCTGTTCCGCGAGACGATCGGGGACAACCTCGACCGGACCGTACGGCGCTTCCCCGGCCGGGACGCCCTCGTGGACGTGGCCGCCGGCCGGCGGTGGACGTACGCGGAGCTGGCCGCCGACGTGGACGCCCTCGCCCTGGGGCTGCTGGACCTCGGGATCGTCCGGGGCGACCGGGTCGGTATGTGGGCGCCCAACCGCGCCGAGTGGACGCTGGTGCAGTACGCCACCGCGAAGATCGGGGCGATCCTGGTCACCGTGAACCCGGCGTACCGCTCCCACGAGCTGGAGTACGTGCTCGGGCAGTCCGGCATCAGGCTGCTGGTCGCGGCGGAGCGCTTCAAGACCTCCGACTACGCGGCGATGATCGAGGAGGTCCGGCCGCGCTGCCCGGCCCTGGAGTTCACCGTTCTGTTCGACGGGCCGCGCTGGGACGAGCTGCTGGAGCGCGGGCGCGGGGCCGATCCGGCCGCGCTGGCGCGGGCGCAGGCCGCGCTGGGCCCGGACGACCCGATCAACATCCAGTACACGTCGGGCACCACGGGCTTCCCCAAGGGAGCCACCCTCTCGCACCACAACATCCTCAACAACGGCTTCTTCGTGGGCGAGCTGTGCGGGTACGACGAGCGCGACCGGGTGTGCGTCCCGGTCCCCTTCTACCACTGTTTCGGGATGGTGATGGGCGCCCTGGCCTGCACCAGCCACGGTGCGGCGATGGTGATCCCCGCGCCCGCCTTCGACCCGGCGGCGACGCTGGCGGCGGTGGAGGCGGAGTCCTGCACCTCCCTGTACGGGGTCCCCACCATGTTCATCGCCGAACTGGCCGACCCCGGGTTCGGCGGGTACGACCTGTCGAGCCTGCGCACCGGGATCATGGCGGGCTCGCCCTGCCCGGTGGAGGTCATGACCGAGGTCATCGAGCGGATGGGGATGACCGAGGTCTCCATCTGTTACGGCATGACGGAGACCTCTCCCGTGTCCACGCAGACCCGTGTGGACGACTCGGTCGAACGCCGGGTCTCCACGGTGGGCCGGGTCGGCCCGCACCTGGAGGTCAAGGTGGTCGATCCGCAGTCCGGCCGCACCGTCCCGCGCGGCACCCCGGGTGAACTGTGCACCCGGGGCTACTCGGTGATGCTCGGCTACTGGGGCGAGCCGGAGAAGACCGCCGAGGCCGTCGATCCGGAGGGGTGGATGCACACCGGCGACCTGGCGGTCATGGACGGTGACGGCTATCTGAGCATCACCGGCCGCATCAAGGACATGGTGATCCGGGGAGGCGAGAACCTGTACCCCCGCGAGATCGAGGAATTCCTCCACGCCCACCCCGACGTGATGGACGTACAGGTCATCGGGGTGCCCGACCAGAAGTACGGGGAGGAGCTGATGGCGTGGGTGCGGATGCGTGAGGGGGCCGAGCCGCTGACCGCGCAGGCCGTGCGCGCGTACTGCGCGGGGCGGCTCGCCCACTTCAAGATCCCCCGCTACGTCCACGTCGTGGAGGAGTTCCCGATGACCGTCACCGGGAAGATCCGCAAGATCGAGATGCGTGAGATGGCGACCCGCCTGCTGGAGGAGGCCGCGGCCGGCCGCGCCTGACCCCGCCGGGGCGGTGGCCGAGGCCCGCAGCCGACCACGTTCCGGCGCGGCTCTCCGCCCACGAACCGGACGACGCCGTCCGGGATGGCCGCACAGCCGCGGCCCGGGCCGTGACGCGGCCCCCGTCGGCCCTCAGTCCTTCCGTTTCGCCGCCGGCTTCGCGAGTGTTCGATAGCCGGGGTGCACACCCGGCGTCAGTTCCTGCTGCTCCGCGACGCGTTCGAGGAGTTCCAGCAGCCGCGCCCGCCCGTCGGGGTCGAGGGCGGCCAACAGGTCGTCCTCGTGGGCGGCCGCCGCCCGGGAGACCGCGCCGAGGGCCCGCCGCCCCTCGGGGGTGAGGTGCAGTTCGTAATTCCGGCGGTCCTCGGCGCTGCGCCGCCGCTCGACCAGCCGCTTCTCCTCCAGGACGTCGATCAGGGCGACGACGCGACTGGGTACGACTCCCAGGTCCTCCGCGAGCGCGCGCTGGCTGCGGCCGGGCTGCCCGGCCACCATCCGCAGCAGGCCGACGTCGGCGGGGGTGAGCCCCAGGGTGGCGACGCGTGCCGCGAACCGACCCGCGGCGTGAGCACCGATCTGAGCGAGGAGGAAGGCCGCTCCGCGCGGAGCCTGGGCCTGCGCTCGGGCCTGCGCTCGGGCCGGGGCCGGGGCCGGGGCCGGGCCCGCGGAGGGATCTGGTTGCCGGGCGGTGTTCACGCGGCTATCGTACGCGACACGAAATGATTCACCGCAGTGAATCGTTCTCCTCTAGAACGGATTGTGCCGTGGAAACGATCGAGAGCCGTGTCCCGCACGACACCCGCACCACCGCCCCGCAGTCCGGGCCGCCGCCCGGTGTCCTCGCCGTGGTCTTCACCGCCCTGTTCATCGGCGGCCTCGCCCTCAGCACCGTGCTCGCCGGCGGCGATCCGTTCCCGTCGCCGTTCGGCGACCCGGACGCGATCACCGCGTACTTCCACGACCACGGGGACGCGGTCCGGGTGTCGGGGGCCCTGCAGTTCGCCGCTTCCGTCCCCCTGGCCATCTACGCCGCGACCGTCTCCGCCCGCCTGAACCGGCTGGGGGTGCGGGCGCCCGGCGCCACCATCGCCCTCGCGGGCGGTGTGCTCGCCGCCGCGTTCCTGGCCTGCTCCGGCCTGGTCACCTGGGTCCTGTCCCACGCCGAGGTGACGCAACGGCCCGAGCTCGTACGGGCCCTGCAGTACCTGGCGTTCGGCCTGGGCGGCCCCGGACACGTGGTCCTGCTGGGCCTGCTCGTCGCGGGCATCGCCGTACCCGGGCTGCTGGCCGGGCTCCTGCCGCGGGCACTGGCCGTCGCGGGGCTCGTCGTGGCCGCCGTGGCCGAGCTGGCCACCCTCGTCCTGCTGACCGAGGACGCCGCCCTGCTCCTGCCGGTCGCCCGCTTCACCGGGCTGGCCTGGCTGATCGCGGCGGGCTTCCTGCTGCCGCGCAACCGTGCCCGTATCCGCGTCCGCGCCTCCGAGGAGGGCTGACATGACCACCACTGACCCGAACACCGCCCAGACGCAGCGCCTGCTGAGGTTCCACCAGCCCGAGAAGCTCCTGCGCCATCTGGGCCCGCTCGACGAGCCGGTGCTGGCCGCCCTCTTCGGGACCGACGCCGGGGACTACCGGGGCCGGCTCGAGCAGTTCGGGGACCGCAACCGGGAAGCGGCGGCCGCCCTGTCGGCCGGACCGGGCGCGACCGCTCGGATCGCCGCACTGCCGTTCCGGCCGGGTGAGCACGTCGTGGCCCTGGGCGAGAGCACCACCGCCGACCGGCTCTCCTGGTTCGAGATCCTGCGGCACCTGCTCCCCGACGGCGTACGGTGCACCAACCTGGCCGTGTCGGGGAGCACCACCACCCAGGCTCTGGCACAGCAGTTGCCGGCGCTGGGTTTCCTGCGGCCCGACTGGGTGTTGTGCATGCTCGGCGCGAACGACGTACAGCGCATCGACCGCACCCCGCTCGTGGGTTTCGCCGAGATCCGCCGCAACCTGGTCGCCCTGCACGACCTGGCGGTGGCCCGGACGGGGGCCCGGTGGGTCTGGCTCACCCCGACGCGCACGGACCCCGGCCGCGTGGAACGGTACGAGCACTTCCGGCGGGCCGGGTTGAGCTGGTCGGACGCGGACCTGGACGCCGTGGCCGACTTCCTGCTGGGCCGCCCGGAGCCGGTGGTCGACACGCGCCCGGCGGCGCGCGGCCACCATGAGGCCGACGGCCTCCACCTCACCCCGTCGGGCCAACGCGCGGTCATCGCAGCCCTGCTGGAGACCCTCAGCGCCTGAGGGTCCCGCGCCGCACGCGCAGGAGCGCGGGCCCCACCCGTCCCGGCCGTGGCGGGGCCCGCGCGCGTGTGGCGTGCGTACGCGGCGGCGCCGCGCCCGCAGCAACATGGTGTTCACCACATCGCGCACCCGGGGTAACAACCGCTTTCTAGCGTGACCGACGTGGGACCCCAGGCATGAACGGCGTTGCCGGAGAACACTCATGACGGTCCATCGCTTCCCGTCCTGCCGGCGGCGCCGCACCTTCACCTGCACCCAGCCCCACCGGGAGGCGTGGCATGAGCACCACCGAGTCGCGACAGACCACGGCACACGTGCCGAAGACCGCTGCCGACCAGGCGGTCAAGGAGACGCTGGAGGACTACACCCTCCGATTCGCACCCCGTAGTTACCGCCGCTGGACCCCCATGGTCGTGGCCACCACGGCCCTCGGCGGCATCGCCTACATGGCCGACTTCTCCATCGGCGCCGGCATCGGCCTGGCCCACGGCACCGGCAACGCGCTCGTGGCCATCACCGTGGCCGCCGCCGTCATCTTCCTCACCGGCTTCCCGCTGGCCTACTACGGCGCGCGCTACAACATCGACCTCGACCTGATCACGCGCGGCTCCGGCTTCGGCTACTACGGCTCGGTCCTCACCAGCATCATCTTCGCCAGCTTCACCTTCATCTTCTTCGCCCTCGAAGGCTCGATCATGGCCCAGGGCCTCGAACTCGGCCTGGGACTGCCGCTGTGGCTGGGGTACGCCGTCTCCACCCTCATGGTGATCCCGCTGGTCGTCTACGGCATGAAGGCGCTCAGCAAGCTCCAGGTGTGGACCACCCCGATCTGGCTGCTGCTCATGGTCGGTCCGCTGGTCTATCTGATCGCCGACGACCCCGGCACGGTGGACCGCTTCCTGGCCTACCCCGGCACGGACGGCGGCGGCGCCGTCAACACCGCCTCCGTCATGCTCGGAGCGGGGGTGTGCCTGTCCTTGATCGCGCAGATCGGCGAGCAGATCGACTACCTGCGCTTCATGCCGCCCAAGACCGAGGCGAACAAGCGCTCCTGGTGGACCGCCGTGGTCATGGCCGGCCCCGGATGGGTGGTGCTCGGCGCGCTGAAGCAGGCCATCGGTGTCTTCCTCGCCGTCTACATCCTCGCCGAGGTCGGACCGGCGGCCGCGCCCGAGCCCATCCAGCAGTTCCGCAGCGCCTTCGACGCGATGATGCCGGCCTGGTCGGTGGTCCCGCTGGCCGTGGTCCTGGTGGTCATCAGCCAGATCAAGATCAACGTGACGAACGCGTACTCCGGCTCGCTGGCCTGGACGAACTCCTTCACCCGCGTCACCCGGCACTACCCGGGCCGCATGGTCTTCGTCCTGGTCAACCTGGCCTTCGCCCTCGCCCTGATGGAAGCCGACATGTTCAGCTTCCTGGGCAGCATCCTGGGCTTCTACTCGAACTGCGCGATCGCCTGGGTGGTCACCGTGGCCACCGACATCGGCGTCAACAAGTACGTGCTGAAGCTGTCCCCGCTCCAGCCGGAGTTCCGCCGGGGGATGCTCCACGCGGTCAATCCGGTCGGCGTCGTGGCGTTCGTCGCCGCCTCCGGCCTGTCGATCGCCATGTACTTCGGCCTCCTCGGCGACGCCCTCCAGCCGTACTCGCCCGTGGCCGCGGCCGTCATCGCCTTCGTCGTCACACCGCTGATGGCCGTGGTCACCAGGGGCCGCTACTACCTGCGCCGCAGCGACGACGGCATCGGCGTGCCGCTGCTGGACGCCGACGGGAACCCGAGCGCGGCCGCCTTCGACTGCCATGTCTGCCGCCAGCCGTACGAGCGCCCCGACCTCACCGCATGTGTCACCCACGACGCGGTCGTCTGCTCGCTGTGCCTGAGCACCGACAAGGCCGGCGACCACGTCCTGCCGGCCACCGTGTAGACGGTCCCTGTTCGGCCGGCGGTCACTGCGGACCGGGGCCGGGGGGCGTCGGCCGCCGGCAGGCTGCTCGTCGCGCGTCGGGGGATCTGCAGGTGCAGGCGGTAGCCGCCGTCCGGGACTGCCCGGACCGTGGCGGGTACCGCGTCGGCGAGGAAGAGGGTGTCGGTCCCGGCGAAGGCCCTGGCCTGTTCGGCGGGGCGGGTGACGGAGCCCTCGACCACCTCCGTGCCCAGGGGCCGGTCCGCCGCCTGCTCGGGTTCGGCGAGGACGCGGACGCGGTCACCGGCCGTGAGCAGGCACCGCGCGAGGCGTCGGCCGACGACTCCGGTGGGGCTACTGCCTGCGCCCTTGCGGGCGTTCACCGCCGTCAGCAGGTGCAACGGGGACGCGGAGGGAACACCGTACGGACGGGAGAACACGGCAATGCCGGGCATGGCAAGCACCTCCGGTGACGACAACGGAGATCTTGCGCCGCCTTCCCCGGCCCGGGGGAAGGCGGTTGCGGATCCGGGGGACCAACCGTGGCGGCGAGGGGCGATGCGGCACAGCCCCTCCCCGTGGTGGGGCAGGAAACCGGACACGGCGCCGTTCGCCACCCGCTCGGGGTCAGCCGCTCCAGGCCCTGCGCACTCGGCCGTCCTCGACCTCGAAGTTCAGCCTGCCTTCGAGGTGTTCCATGGTCAGCATCGCGCCGGGCGCGACCCTGCGCACCGTCGTCCAGCAGCGCGCCAGTGCCCGGCGTTCCGCCTCGTCGGCGTGGAGCCCTGTGTAGTGCGCCGGGTCGTCGGCGGCGGGTGAGGCAGCGGAAGAGGAAGCGGTCATGACTCCCACCTGCCCCACCGAGGTGCTGCGCATGCCCCGCCCGCCGAGCCCGCTCCCGCCCCGCTACTCCCCTTCCAGCAGGAGCCGCTTCTGCGGTTTGCCCATCGCGTTGCGCGGAACCGCAGCGATGAAGCGGACCTCGCGCGGTCGCTTGTGCACCGACAGATACGTGGCGACGAAGTCGGTCAACTCGGCGCCCGTGACCCCGTCGGCGACGACGAACGCGACGATCCGCTCGCCCAGGTCTGCATCCGGCACACCGATCACCGCCGCCTCCCTGACGCGCGGATGGTCCAGCAGCGCGTTCTCGATCTCACCCGCCCCGATGCGGTAGCCACCCGACTTGATCATGTCCGTGGACGCGCGGCCCACGATCCGGTGTACACCGTCCCCGTCGACGGCCGCGATGTCACCCGTGCGGAACCACCCGTCCTGCGTGAAGGCGGCGGCCGTGGCCTCCGGCCGGCCCAGATACCCCGAGAACAGGGTCGGCCCCACCAACTGGAGCTCACCGATCTCGGCGCCCGGCTCGGCGGCGATACGCGTACGGATTCCCGTGAGCGGGGTGCCCACCGCGCCGGGGCGGACCTCACCGCCCGCCCGCCCGCTCACGGTGATCAGGGTCTCCGTCATCCCGTACCGCTCCACCGGCCGGTGCCCGGTCAGCCGTTCCAGATCGCGGAAGACCGGCGTGGGCAGGGCCGCGCTCCCCGACACCAGCAACCGGGCCCCCGACAGCGCGGCCGCCGCCTGCGGAGCGGCCGCGATGCGCGACCACACGGTCGGCACCCCGAAGTACAGGCTCCCCCCGGCCTCCGCTGCCTCCGCGTACGCCTCCGGCGTCGGCCGTCCCGTATGGACCAGGCGGCTCCCCGTCCGCAACGCCCCGAGGACACCGAGGACCAGCCCATGGACGTGGAACAGGGGCAGCCCGTGGACGAGCGTGTCCTGCGCGGTCCACTCCCAGGCATCGGCGAGCGCATCGAGGTCGGCGGTGATCGCGGCAGTGCCGAGGACCACGCCCTTGGGGGCGCCGGTGGTCCCGGACGTGTAGAGGATCAGCGCGGGATCCTCGCTCAGTGCCGTCGGCACGGTGGGTACGGCCGACGCGGCGGCTGCCCGTCGGGCGAAGTCCACCTCGATGGGGCGGGCGCCGGAGTCCCGCAGAATGTGATCACGTTCGGCGGGTCCGGCGTCGGGGGGCAGCGGCACGCACGGCACTCCGGCAAGCAATCCTCCGACCACCGCGGCGACGGTCTCGAGCGAGGCGGTGGCCGTCACCGCGAACGCGCGCACCGGGCCGAGGGCGGCCAGGTCGGCGGCCACCGCACCGGCCGCACCCAGAAGTTCCTCGTAGGAAGCAGTGCGACCCGCGACGCTCACAGCGTCCGCGCGATCCCCGAAAACACCCGTCAGGGCGGTCAGCATGACGGCAGCTCCGATCAGCGACGAGCAGAAACGACCCGGTCAGCCTACGGTGGCGCCACGGCCCGCTCCGCACGTGTCGACGGCGGTACCGATTTCCTCCGTTTTCTCCGGATCCACTGGTTTCCGGGGCCGGCCTCCGGGCACGCGCCGACTGGGGGGTTCCGACGTACAGGGACGTACAGGAAGGATCCGCCATGGACGACCAGGGAGGCGCTGGCGGCGCCCCGCTCCACGACCACGACGACGAGCAGAGCCGACGCAGGGCACCGCACGTCGAGCCCCGCTCCACGGCTTCCCGCACGGGCGAACCAGCCGTACGGGCGGCGGACACGGACGAGGCCAGCCGTCTGGACCGGCCGGGCGAAGACAGCGAGTCCGCGCGCGAAAGGCGCCGGCCCGGGCGTGAGCACTGACAGCGAGCACTGACAGCGGGCGCTGGGAACCGCAGGCGCCACCGCGCGGGTGACTCCTCAGAGTCCGTACCGCATGCGGCCCAAGGCCGTCATCGGCCGGTCATGCGCGGCGACCGGAGCCGGGAGGCAGGTGGAGCCGGTCAGGTAGCGGTCCACTGCGGCGGCCGCCGCGCGGCCCTCCGCGATGGCCCACACCACCAGCGACTGCCCCCGGCCCGCGTCGCCCGCGACGAACACCCCGGGCGCCCGCCCGCCGACCGCCGCGAAGCCGGCGTCGCGCGCGAAGTTGCCGCGCTCGTCGAGGTCCAGGCCCAACTGGTCGCGCAGGCCACCGGCCCGCTCGGGGCCCGAGAAGCCGAGGGCCAGCAGGACCAGGCCGGCCGGTATGACCTGCTCGGTGCCGGCCAGCGGGCTGCGGGCCACCGGCTCGACGGCGGTCAGGTGCAGCGCCCCTACCCGGCCCGCGGAGTCCCCCTCGAAGCGCAGGGTGGCGCAGGCGAACAGCCTGGGGTCCCGCCCCTCGCGCCCGCGGGCCTCTTCGTGGGCGTGGGAGATGCGGTACGTCCTCGGGTACACCGGCCAGGGCTCGTCGTCGGTCCGGCCCGCGCCGGGCTCGGGATTGATGTCGAGCTGGAGCGCGGAGACAGCGCCCTGCCGCAGGGCTGTCCCGAGGCAGTCGGAGCCGGTGTCACCGCCGCCCACGATGACCACGTGTCGGCCCTCGGCGGTGAGGGGGGAGACCGGGTAGTCGCCCTCCCGCACGCGGTTGGCGCAGGTCAGGTAGTCCATGGCCTGGTGGATGCCGTCCAGCGAACGGCCGGGGACCGGCAGCTCCCGGCGCTCGCCGGCTCCGATCGCCACGACGAGGGCGTCGTACCGGCTCCGCAGCTCGTCCGCCCCGGTACCGGTCGCGCCGCCGATGTCCGCCCCCGTGGCGAAGACCGTGCCCTCGGCCCGCATCTGCTCGATGCGGCGGTCCAGGTGGGCCTTCTCCATCTTGAACTCGGGAATGCCGTAGCGCAGCAGTCCGCCGATCCGGTCGGCCCGCTCGTGGACCGTGACGCGGTGCCCGGCCCGGGTCAGCTGCTGCGCCGCGGCCAGTCCGGCGGGACCGGAGCCTATGACGGCCACCGTCCTGCCGCTGCGCTTCTCCGGCGGTCTGGGCACCATGTAGCCGAGCCGCAGCCCCTCGTCCGCGATCGTCTGCTCGACGTTCTTGATGGTCACCGGGTCGGCGTTGATCGTGAGGACACAGGCGTCCTCGCAGGGGGCCGGGCAGAGCCTGCCCGTGACCTCCGGGAAGTTGTTGGTCGCGTGGAGCCGCTCGTACGCCGCACGCCAGTCGCCGTGGGCGGCGTACGCGTTCCACTCGGGGATGAGGTTCCCCAGGGGGCAGCCGGTGTGGCAGAACGGTATGCCGCAGTCCATGCAGCGGTCCGCCTGCCGGGAGACGAGCGGCAGCTGCGCCTGGCCCGCGTAGACCTCGCGCCAGTCGCCGAGCCGTTGCTCGACGGGGCGGGCCGGCACGGCCTCGCGGGGGATCCTGAGGAAGCCGAACGGATCGGTCACGCGCCGCCTCCCTGGATCGTGGGCGCGGGAGGGTGCGCGGCCCGCGCACCGCGGCACTCACACGCGCGTTCTATGGCGGTTCAGCCAGATTACGCCGCCTGCGCGCCGGCGCGCTGGCCGACCGAGGTGAGCGACCGGGCGGGTGCGGACGGTGACGACCGTGCGGTGATCCCCCAGGTGATCCCCAGCACTAGCGGGCGGCGACCCAGGCGAAGAGCGCCGGGCCGGGGCGCAGGGTGCCGCCCATGTCCTGCCAGGCGGTGGCCGGCGGCGACCATGCCGTCCCGTCCCACAGCTTGTGCTGGAGGCGGCCGTGGACGTCCACAGCCATCAGGGAGACGTGCTGTCCACGGAAGGCCGCCGCCGTCGGCTCGCCGGCGAACTGGCCTCCCAGATCGGCCCAGGCGGTCTGCGACGGCCCCCAGTTGTGCCCGTCGAACCCCTTGGTCTTCATACGGCCGTTCTGAGCGATGCCGAAGACGTTCAGCTGGGTGCCGCCGCGTACGACGACCGCTACGGGACCGGCGAGGGTGCCGCCCAGGTCGACCCAGTCCGAGAGGGACGGACGCCATGCCGCGCCGTCCCACCACTTGGTGAACAGGCGGCCGGCTGCGTCGACGGCGAAGATGCTGAGGTGATTGCCGCCCCAGCGGATCATCGACGGGGCGTGGACGAATTCACCGCCCAGATCGACCCAGCCCGGCCCGTCGGGCAGCGATCCGTTGCCTGCCGACCAGTTCGCGTACCGGAGGCTGCCGTGCGCACCCAGTACGGCGACGCCGAGCTGTTCCCCCTCCCGTACGAGCGTGGCGGGATCGCTGGTGACTCCCTCGATGCCGGGCTGCCAGCCGCTCCATTCCTGCCCGGTCCACGCGTTGTGCTGCAGCCGGCCACCGGCATCGGCGGCGAAGACGTCCAGCCGGTTCCGTCCCCATGCCACCGGGGCCGGCCTGCCCGGGACGGAGCCGCCGAGATCTCCCCAGTCGCTCCAGGCCGAGCCCGACCACGTCCGGTACCGCAGCGTCCGCGCTTCGGTGACCGCCATGATCGTGAGCTCGTCCGGTGCGGACTGGACGCCCACGGCCGGGCCGTGGAAACCGCTGCCCAACTCGTCCCACCCGGTGGCCGACGGGTTCCATTCCTGCCCGTCGAACCGCTTGACCAGAAGCTTTCCTGCCTCGTCGACCGCCAGCGCGTCGAGGGAGAAGCCCACACCCAGGTGGTGCAGGGCGTTACGGAACAGCGTGCTGAGATGGGGATCGGTGTGCAGGGCGGCGGCTGCGGCGATCGAACCGACGGCGAACACCCGCCCGCCGTCCGGCCCCTTGTGGTCCACGATCTCACTGACGACCGCATTCTGGGCCGGCATCACATTGCCGCGGTAGTCGAAGTATCTGCCGTCGCTGATCCGCGCGTCCGCCAGGAGCGAGGGCGCGAAGCCGGCCGGAGGAGCGGGGGTGAAGGGCCCCGGGATCCGCGAGGGCCGGACGTCGTACTCATGGCCCATGCCGAAGGGTTCGCCCAGCGGGCTTCCCGCGCTCACGGGGACCGGCTCCGGATTCCGGAAGAACGGATGCTGCGGATCCTTCACCGTGAACGGCACGAAAGATCCGTCGTAGCCCACGCATTCGAGGCCCGTGAGCATCCAGGCGGGGTAACCCGCCTCCCGCATGAGCCCGCCACGGCGGTGATCGTGCGTGTGGTAGAGCTCTCCGACCTTGGTGCCCGGGCGACCGCCTATGGAAACCGGCAGTTTGCGGCATTCGAGGACTTCGCCGTCCAGGCTCACCCGCCAGTACATCGTGTTGCCGGAGGCCATGACGACTTTGCCGCCTTGGGAGAGGAAGGCGCGCACCGCCTCGTAGGCGGGCGCGGACCAGTATTCGCTGTGTCCGGCGATGACGAGCACGCGGTGGTCGCCGAGCAGGCTCGGGTTCGCGTCGAGATCGCTGTCGGCGCATACGTCGTAGTCGTAGCCGTTCCGCTCGAGCCACACGTGCATGAAGCGCTCGGCGCGGACGAGATGGCTGTAGTCGGGGGCGGCGTACAGCAGGTAGGGGGCGGCGGAGGGCCATGGCATCGCCATGCCGTTCTGGAAGGCCGGCCGACCGGTCTTGTCATCGGTGTACGCACATTTCCGGGGAAACCCGCTGAACGTGAACTCACCGTTGTAGGCGAGCCAGGTGTTCGTGTTGCACAGGAGGAGCACCGGAGCGGGAGGCCGGTCAGGTGCCCGTCCGACGACGAACGTCACGTCGTAGCGATGGCCCTCCCCGTGGACGAACCGTCCGACGTAGATCCCCGGTGGAAGGTCGGGGGAAACGGGGTACTGGTGGGTGACCTGCCAGCCACAGTCGTAGAGATCTTCCGATGAGAACCGCAGCCCGTGACCCCGTTCGGGGTCTGTCTCCGGTTCATAGGGCGTGAAGCGGGGAACGGCGTCCGCGTCGAATCCAGGGCCGCCGATCATCCACGTGGCCCGGTTTACGATCACTCCGTGCCGTCCTGCGGGGCCGATGTCGGCGACCCGTGTTCCCCCTTCTTCCGTCAGTGGCCAGCAGCCGAGCAATGCGTCGGAGGGGGGCGGCCTCGGCGGGGTCGTTTCGTGCCTCCCGTGGATCTCGTCCTCCTGCAGCGCCCGCCCGTAGATCACCGGCATGGCGAGATCGCCATCGAGGAAGCTGCCGGTTTCCTGCTCGGTTCCGTACGCCGCGAGGCGAAGGGGGGCCGAGCCTGCGTCCACGGTCGCGGGCAGGTCTTCGGCCTGGAGGTCGAGCGCGCCATCGACCCACAGTCGCGCGGTGCCGTGATCGAAGACCGCTACGAGATGGTGCCATCGCTCCAATTCGAGCACGCTGGTTCCCGGCTTGAGCCAGCTTGCACGGAACGACTCCCCGTCGCCGTAGTAGACGCTCACCCGCCCGTCGTCACCGAGGAAGAGGCCGAAACCGCAGCGATCCGGGTAGGTGTATTTGGTGACGAGTCCCTGCCACGCATCGCGAAGGAATGGGCGGACCCAGCACTCGAGAGTGAGCGCAGGCAGAGCCTGTTCCCACGGGGGACCTTCCGCGATGTGCACGCAGGACCCCGGTCGTATCACCTGGGGTGCGGCGTCCAGGACGGCAGGAAAGGTATGCAGCACCCAATCCTTCGAAGGGCCGTCGGTGTCCCAGCCCAGGCGCACGATCGAAAGCTCGTACGGTTCGGTGCTGCTGACCCGGAAGTTGACCGTGCTTCCGGCGGTCACACTCTTTTCCGCATACGCGTGAAGACCGGCAAGTGTCTCGGCACGGTTGGCCACCGGCACCGACCCGTCGGTATCCAGACCGGAGGTACCCATGTGCTGTCTCCTCAGCAGGTGCACGGCGGGGCCGATTCAGGTGCTTGACCGTTCGGCAAGCACCCCATGGTCAGCCCGCGATGACGGACCAGCTGGCGAATGAGGTGCCCAGATCCCTGCGCTTCACATCGCCGGTGGCATCGATTCTGCCCGATGCCACCTTCTTGTCGGCGCCGTCCCGGTAGAAGAAGAGGTGATGGCCGTCGACCGGAACGATGTTCTGCCACGACATACCCGGGTTGACGTCCTTCACGTGGGTGTAATTGCCGTCGGCGCCGAGTTTTCCGGTCCCGGCGAAGAACGAGAGCCCGTCGAAGGTGTAGAAGAGGAGCCAGCGACCGACGAGGGAGGTGACGAGAGACCATTTTCCGAACTGCCCGGGTGTGAAGTCCTTCAGGTGGGCGTAGTTGCCGGCGGCATCGATCTGTCCGTACGCGGCCAGGGTTCCGGTTTCATCGTTCCAGTCGGCGTTGTAGAAGAACATCGAGCCGCCGTCCAGGGAGACGACGCTCGTCCACGATCCGAACTGTCCGGCAGGGAAGTCCTTCAGGTTGGTGTAGTTGCCGGTCGCATCGATTCGACCCGTCTTCGCGGCGCCTGTGACCCCGTTGTAGAGAAAGAGTCGACCACCGTCGACCGGTATGACCGTGAATGATTTTCCGAATTGCGTGGACGGGAAATCCTTGAGATTGGTGTACTGGCCGACCGCGTCGAGCCTTCCCGTTGCCGCGCTCCCCGTCTCTTCGTCATAGAAGAAAAGCATGCCGCAGCCGAGCGGCACGATCTGCCTCCACCCTTTGAATTGCCCAGCGGGGAACGTCTTGAGATGGATGTAATCACCGGCTGCGTCGAGTTTTCCGGAAGCAG
Organism: Streptomyces sp. NPDC040545; assembly: GCF_055595065.1. Classification (NCBI taxonomy): domain Bacteria; kingdom Bacillati; phylum Actinomycetota; class Actinomycetes; order Kitasatosporales; family Streptomycetaceae; genus Streptomyces; species Streptomyces sp. NPDC040545. The sequence continues at coordinate 9,376 of NZ_JBVIWA010000020.1, read as the reverse complement.
CAACCTGAGTGCTTCTGTTGTAGAAAAACATGACATTGCCCCCATCCGCGAGCGGTCGGTACCAGGAGTACCAAGAAACGCCGAGCCACCTCGCCGTTTCGGCTCTCAGCCCGTGCGAGGTCCACCTACAATCCATTCGAACGCTCGTACTCGCCCTGCGCAAGCGGGGGCTGACGGTCAATTTAGTTTCGCGGGCAAGTAAACAAGGGATCTGTCGGGGACCGGGCTGACCTGGCATGAACTGGTCCGCATCGCCGACAGCCCGTCCCCCGCGGCCGAAGGTGTCGAGGACACGGCCGTCCGCCTCCTGCTGGGCCTGCCCCTCCTCACCGACTCCGACGTGCCGGCGTCGGCGCCGGCGAGGCTGAGCGCCGCCCTGATTTCGGCCGGAGCGCCACAGGACACCGCCTGGAGTACGGCGGAGCGTCTGCTCACCCACCTGACGAGAAGATCGCGCCACGATCCCGCTTGGGGATCGCCCCTGAGCGGCAGCTGAAGGACTGGCCAGAGCTGCTGGTCACCCCATCGGCGCGCGGGCCGCGCAGCGGAGCGCCACCCCCGCATCCGCTCAGGGAGCACCCACGGGACCGCCCTCTAGTTGAACGGTTCCAGCGTCATGAAGGCCTCCTGTGGGTTGCCGTCGTGCACCAGCGACTCGTGGGCGCCTACGTCGTCGAAGGCGAAGCCGTACGCCTTGCCGTCGGCCATCTGTCCGTGGATGACGCGGGAGTAGTGGTTGGTGACGGCGTCACGGTAGAAGTTGGCGGCGTTCGGGTCGGGCTGGGCCGGGTTGGTGAGCAGCGTCGACCGGTTGAAGCCCGCGCACAGGGTGCGGGAGATCGGGCCGCGGACCTGGTCGTTGGGGGCGTCCAGGAGTTTGTAGCAGCCGAAGACGCTGTCGGAGTCCGGCTTCTGGAAGCTGGTGACCACCGCTCCCGAGCCGTTGGTGAAGTTCATGACGTCGCCCGAGACCCGGCCGTAGTACTTGGTGTTCGGCTGGTTCACGAAGGGCGTCACGGTGAGCGTGGAGGAGCTGTACCTGCTCCAGACCCGGTTGATGTAGTCGTTCATCACGCCGGCGGGGATTCCGCCCGCCTCGATGCCGTGACCGGGCGAGAGCGCGCGCAGCGGCGTGCCGTCGGGGCGGGTCTGGATCAGTCCGCCCCAGCCGGCCGAACGCAGTTGGCCGAAGACGGCGTTGTAGCCGCCCGGCTTGAGCCGGCCCGTGTTCGTGACTGTGCCGTCCGCCGCCTTCACGCCCACCGCGTACGGGGCCGAGAACATGTCGACCTGGGTGCTGTTGATCCACAGCCCGGCATCGTTGAGCGTGTACTCGGACCAGTTGAACAGGACGGTGCGGTTGGGGTCGGACGGGTTCTGCACGGCAGGCTGTACGAGGCCGCCGGTGCTGAGCTTGAAGACGATCTTCTGGCCTATGGAGAAGTAGACGCGTCCGGAGAATTTGGGCATGCGGATCGTCTTGGTCTGCCCGTCGGCCGGACCCGTGATCGAGGCGTCGGGCGCGGGGGTGGGTGGATTGCCTCCCACGGGCCAAGGGTGGAACCCGCCGTTGGCGTCGGCCCAGCCCTGCCGGCCGGTCGTCAGCTGTGTGCCCAGGTTGTACACATAGACCGGCTCGCTGCGTCCCGAGCTGTTCTTGATCGTGAGCGGGATGGTCGCAGGTACGGCCTCTGCCGCCGATGTCAGCGGACCGAGAGCCATCAGACCGGCGGCGACCACCAGGGCCGAGAGACCTGATGCCAGCACTTTCGATAAACGGAACACGATGATCCTCCTTGTGGGGGCACCTGGCGATGGGGGGAGGTGCGGCGCTCCATGCCTATGAGTTGACGGCCGAGAGCGCTCTCAGCCTCGGCCTGCGTTCAACTTCTGTCAATGGATTCGGCCGCCTCGACACCGCCGGACGACCCCTGCCGGACCGCCAGAAGGGGGTGTCCGCCGGCTCGGGCTCGTCCCTCTCCCGATGAGCCGTAGGGATCAGCTCGCGGCCGAGGCATCCGTCCGGCCGACACTTCCCGAACGGGCGCGGGCCCGGTCGCGGAACCATGCGCACACCCCCACCAGCACCGCCACGCCGACCCCGTACACCGGCAGCCACAGGGTCGTCGTGGCCGCCAGGCACTCGGCAACGGCCTTACGGGCCTGGTCCTCCCGCGCGAACGCCACGGCCGGGCCGTCACCCGCGGCCAGGTTCCCGAGCACGGCCTCCGCCTGGAGGGCCGCGTACCTGCCCACCAGCACGCAGTCGCTGCGCGTGCCCGGCATCGGGAACAGCCAGGCCCGGCGCTGCAGCAGGGGGGCCAGTGCGATCGCCACGCACAGGCCGACGACCAGCGAGTACGCGACCAGACCCCGCATGTACGCCGAGCGGAGGTCGGGGGTCCACTGCGCCCGTCGCTGGAAGGCGAGCATCACCGCGAGCAGCGTCACCCCGATGAACGTGGCGAACCACTGCCAGGAACCCTGGGCGAGCGCGAACGTCAGCACCGCGGCAAGTCCGATGCCGATGACCCCGGGAGCGGGACTGCCATCGGCCGCCGCGGGGGTGGCCGGCCTCGTCGTCACTCGCGGTCTGGGATCACTCACGGGCCTCTCCTGCGGGGCGGGGTGACTCAGCATGCGCGGCGGGACGCCGCGGCCCCGGGTGCCATGCCGTACGCACCGTGTGCCCCGCCCGGATGGCCCGCGCACCCACCCGGCCGCGAGCCCAGGGCGTCTACGGGGCGCAGGGCGCCGGAGCCGGCCAGGTCCGGCTCGGCTACGCTCGGCGCCACTGACGATCACTGCGCGGTCCGGGCACACCGCGTCCGGACCGCCCCTCGGGAGACGCCGAAGCATGCATACGCCACCATCGCTGCCTGGGGCGGAACGTACTGACGGATCGTCCGTCCGGATCGGCGCTCTCGTTCCGCTGACCCGGCCCGGCTGGGTCGAGGCGGGCCAACACCTGCTCGCCGGCCTCGAGCTGGCCGTGCGTGAGGTCAACGACGCCGGCGGGATCGGCGGAAGGCCGCTGGAGCTGGTGGTCCGGGACACCGCGGCCGATCCCAGGAGGGCCGCGGCGGCCGTGGACGAGCTGGCTCGACTGGGCGTGGCTGCCGTGGCGGGTGAGTATCACAGCGTCGTCGCCCGCGCCGCTGCCGCCCGGGCCGATGCCCTCGGCCTGCCGTTCCTCTGCTCGTCAGCGGTTCTCGACGCGCTCACCGAGCGGCCGACGGAATGGGTCGCGCGCCTCGCCCCGGCACAGTCCCACGGCTGGCAGATCTACGCGGACTTCCTCCTCGGCGCGGGCCACAGCCGTATCGCCGTGGTGACCCAGCCGAGTGTCTACTGGGCTTCCGGGGTCCGCATCCTGCGGGAGTACCTCGCTCCGCGCGGCGGCGCCGTCGTCGAACTCGACGTGCGCGACCTCGACCCCGCCGCGGTGTGCGACGGGCTCGCCGGTCACCGTGCGACGGCCCTCCTCCTTCTGGTCGGCCACCCAGACCCGGCGGTGCCGATCGTCCGGGCCGTCCGCCGTGACCGGCGCCTCGCCGGGACCCTGATCGGCGCTCCGGCCGGGCAACCGGAGTTCCCGGAATGGGCGGCGCTGCTGGGCGGCGACGGCGCCGCGGTCCCGTTCCTGCGCTACCTGCCGGAACGCCTCGGCCCGCTCGGTGCACGCGTCGGGACGGCCCTCCGCGAGCGGCTGGGCCGGGCACCCTCCTTCGTCGCCTTCGAGGGTTACGACACGGTCCTCGTCCTCGCCGAGGTGCTGCGTGCTCACGTCGCGGACGAGGCGGGCGCCGCCGAGCCCTGGTCGCGCGTGGCGGTCGAAGGCACCCGCGGGCAGATCCGGTTCTCCCGCACGCCCGGCATCGGCGTTCGGCAGTGGACCTGGGCTCCGACGCAGGTCGTCGATCGTGACCCGGCAGATCCTGATCGCTTCCGGATCCTCCGCACCGGCTGAAGGCACGAAGCCCAGTACGTGGAGCGAGGTGTCCGAGCGGGACCTGCGCAGTGCCGATGACGACGAGCGCCAGGGTGCTCAGGTCAGTAGACCATCCAGGGGCCGCCGAAGAGGACATCGAGGACGAAGGTCACTCCCAGGCTGACCAGCACGAAGAGGATGAGCATCAGCACGGTGACCACGGCGAATTGACCAGCAGGATGCCTGAGGAACCGATGGCGGAGCGGGCGCCGGATCGTCATGCCTCCATCTTGCCCTGCCGCATCCCGAGCGCTCCAGGCCTACTTGGCCATGTCCGGGCCGTCGAGGGCCTGTTCCAGGACTTCCAGGACGGTGTTGGCGAACAACTCGGTCTTGTAGCCGGTCTGCGGCAGCGGCCGGCAGCGGCCCTGGACCGTCGCCGCGGCCGCGGCGAGGACGTCGGGGGTGGCCTCGCGGCCGATCAGGGCGGCCTCCACCTCCGTGAGCCGCAGCGGTACGCGCGCCACCCCGCCCGCCGCGACAGCGGCGTGCGTGACGGTTGAGCCGTCGAGCACCAGCCGGGCGGTGGCCTCGACCAGGGGCCATTCGGCGTGGGCCCGGCTGATGGCCCGGTGGCAGGCGGCGCGTTCGCCGGGCAGGGGCGCGGGCAGGTCGACCGCGGTGAGGATACGGTCCGGCCGCAACAGGTGGTCGGCGTGCGAGAGCCGGTCGCCGTCCCCGTACAAGTCGGCGACACGGCGCGGGGATTCGCCGTGGACGTGGGCCTCGGCGTCGTAGGTGAGCAGGGCCATCGCGAGGGTGGACGGGTGCGGGGCGACGCACGGTCCGTTGCCGCTGACCACGCCGAAGTGGTGGTCGCCCTCGCGCGCGGGGCAGCCGGTGCCGCCCTTCTGGAGGCAGCTGAAGTGAGGATTGCGGAAGTACCAACAGCGGTTGCGCTGCAGCAGATTACCGCCCACGGTGCCGGCGGAGCGGATCTGCGGTGTGGCCGCGGTCCCGGCCGACAGGGCCAGGGCCGGCCAGCCGGCGCGTACGCGCGGATCGGCGGCCAGCTCGGCGAGGGTGGTCAGGGCGCCGATCCGCAGCCCGCCGCCGGGCAGCGGCGTGCAGCCGCGCAGGCGGCCGGCGCCGCCGAGGTCGGTGAACGGCCCCGGGGAGACGCCGCTGCGCTGCCGGGCGGTGGTGTCGGTGCCACCGGCGCGCAGCTCCCCACCGCGGGCCTGGACGGCGGCCGAGAGGTCGGTGAGGGCGGTCTCGGTGCTCACGGACGCAGTCCTTCCAGGAGCCGGTCGGGTCGGATGGGCATGTCGTACGGGCGCCAGCCGGTGGCGTCGTGGACCGCGTTGGCCAGGCAGGCCGCGGTGGGCAGGGTCGCGATCTCGCCGAGGCCGACCCCGCCACCAGGCACGTGGTCGAAGCCCTCCTGATGGAAGTGGACGGTGATCTCGGGGGTGTCCCCGATGCCGGGGATGCGGTAGTCCTCCAGGTTCTCGGTCAGCACCCGCCCGGTGGCCGGGTCGGTGCGCCGCTCCTCGTACAGGGCGTAGCCGACGCCCTGGACGACAGCGCCCTGGCACTGGCTGCGGGCGAGGCGCTCCTCGTGGATCCGGCCTGCGGTGATGCCGCTCCACACGCTCAGCGGGCGTACGCGGCCGAGCCGGGTGTCCACCTCGACCTCGGCGACCTGCACCGATCCGGTGAAGCCGCGGCCGATCGCGACACCGCCCATGGTGAAGGGGATCACGTAGCCGCGGCGGTCGCGGGGGCGGCGGCCGGTCACCCGTACGCCGTGCGCCATGGCAAGCCGGGCGGCGACGTCGCCGCCACCGCCGAGTGCGTCGCGCAGCCGGGCGGCGGCGTCCGCGGCGGCGGGCACGAGCGAGGGTGTGGTGCGGCTGCCGCCGGAGGTGGGGCCGTGTACGGCATCGCTCCGGCCGACCTCGGCGCGCACCCTGTCCTCCGGCAGGCCGAGCCCCGCGGCGACGGCCCGGCGCAGCACGGTGCGTGAGCCCGTGCCCATGTCCTGCACGGCGCAGCGGGCGACGACGACCCCGTCCTCGACGGTGAGTTCGACCTCGGTGACGGGATCGAGGAAGTACATCCAGTTGGCGGCCGCGACCCCGACGCCCCGGCGGAAGCGGCCGGTGCCGCCGCGGGAGCCCGACCAGACCGGGAGCGCGGCCGCCCGGTCGTACAGGGCGTGCCGCTTGGAGTTGCCGTCCCAGCGGCGGCGCAGGGCGATCGGGTCCTGGCCGAGCCGGTGGGCCATCTCGTCGACGGCCTGCTCCAGGGCCCAGCACATGGTGGGTCCGCCGGGGCCGCGGAACGGGGCGCCCGGCGGACGGTGGGTGACGGTGTCGAAGTCGCGGAGCCGGCGGGGGGCCTTGCCGTACATGAACCGGGCCAGTGCCGCCACGGTGCCGCCGACCGAGACACCGCCGTCGTTGTCCGCGTCCATGGCCAGCGCGCTCAGCTCGCCGGCCTCGTCCGCGACCATCGCCAGCCGGATCCGGGTGCCGGGCCGGTATCCGCCGTCGGTGAGTTCCTCGTCCCTGTCGAGCACCACCCGTACCGGGGCGCCGTGCAGCCGGGCCAGCTCGGCCGCGGCGACGACGTCGGAGGTCAGTCCCATCTTGCAGCCGAAACCGCCGCCTACGTGGACGGCCCGGGCCACCACCCGTTCGACGGGCACGCCGAAGCGTTCGGCGGCGAGCTCTGCCGTGCGTCTCACGGACTGGGTGGACACCTCCAGGTGGAGGGTGCCGTCGACCCACTCGGCCAGGCAGGCGTGCGGTTCGAGCGGGGTGTGCGTCTGCGCGGCGGTCGTGAACACGCCCTCCACCACTCGCTCGGGGTTGCGGCTGCGGGCCTCGGTGATACGGCGCACGGCCGTGGCGGGGCGTTTGCTCATGGCGGACGGGCCCCGGAGGTTGCCGCGCCAGCGGGCGGGCACCAGCTGCGGGGTCTCGCCGGAACCCGGTGCCCGCTTGCGTGCCACCTTGTCCGCGTAGACCGGCGGGCCCTCGCCGGTGCGGGCCTGGCGTACGTCCAGGGCCGCCGGCAGCACCTCGTAGTCCACCCTGACGCGCACGGCAGCCGCCCGTGCGGAGGCCCGGTCCGGCGCCGCGACCGCGGCCACGGGCTGCCCGACGTACCGCACCACGCCGTCCGGGGGCAGCAGCGGTACCAGGGGCAGGTCCCCGGCTTCGAGGGAGCGTACGTGGGCATGCGCGTGCGGCGAGCGGATGATCACGCCTTCCAGCAGGCCTTCGGGGCGCAGGTCCGTGGTGTACCGGGCCGATCCGTCCGTCTTCTGCGGAGCCTCGACGCGCGGGACCGACGGCGCCTCCCCGCCGGGCGGGGCCGCGTCGTAGCCGCCGGCGCAGGCCGCGGCCACCGCGCTGAAGATCCCCTCGTACGCCCCGCACCGGCACAGGTGGCCCGCGAGCGCGTCCGCGATCTGTTCCCGGCCGGGCCGGGTGCGGCCGTGGGCGGCTCGCCACCGTTCGAAGAACGCCGCCGCCCCGACCACGAACCCCGGGGTGCAGTAGCCGCACTGGAGGGCGTCCTCGCCGGCGAAGGCTCGCCCGACCGGGTGGCCGGACAGGCCCTCCACGGTCGTCACCTGCCGGCCGGCGAGCGCGACCGCCGGGGTCAGGCAGGAGACCCGGGGTTCGCCGTCGACCTGGATCGTGCAGGCCCCGCACACCCCGCCCGCACAGACCAGTTTGGTGCCGGTCAGACCCAGCCGGTCCCGCACCACGTCCACGGCGGCCGGGTCGTCGTCCACGTCCACCGCGTGCCGGGTGCCATTGACCTCGAACTCCACGAGACGTTCTCCTCACCGCGGGGCGGCGTGCGTCGGACCTCGCGCTCGCCTTCACGCTCCTTGATATCCCGCCTGTGACTCCGGCGCAGTTCGGCGCGCGAGCGGTCGGGCCGCGGGTGTCGAGAGCCGCTGCGCGCAGGCGCGGACCGGAAAGGTGCCGGGGGGTGGGACGAGGAGCGGTCGGCGCTCAGCGGGAGTCGTCGGGCGCGGCGGTCGCGGCGCGGCGGAACTCGGCGTTGATGCGCTGGGCTTCTTCGAGCTGGTCCTCCAGGATGACGATGCGGCAGGCCGCTTCGACCGGGGTGCCCTGGTCGACGAGCTCCCGGGCGCGGGCCGCGATCCGCAGCTGGTAGCGGGAGTAGCGGCGGTGCCCGCCCGGGGAGCGCAACGGTGTGATCAGACGGGCCTCGCCGATGGCGCGCAGGAAGCCGGGGGTCGTGCCGAGGAGTTCGGCGGCCCGGCCCATCGTGTAGGCGGGGTAGTCATCGTCGTCCAGCCGGCCGCCGAGCGAGTCATCCGCTGTCATCTGCACCTCTTCTTAGAACGCGTCGAAGGGCCTTGGTGCCGTACGGCACCAAGGCCCTGAAGGGAATTCAACACCATCTGTCGGCCTCAGCGCTGCGCCGACCTCTGTTTCCGCGGTCGCGCCCGGGAGACGGGCGGGAGTGCGGGGATCGCGGATACCTGACCGGGGACCACCTGCCATTCGGGGGTCGTGCGGTACCCGGGCCCTGTGCTGCTGCCCGGGCGATCCTGATGGCGTCTGCCTCCTCCATTTCTTCGATCATCGGTATGCGAAAAACCTTAGGCACCTCAGAACCAGATGTCTACCGTGACGGAGATAGATTTTCTTTGTTCGATGATGAGAGATCTTCCCTCGAACAACACGTGAGGGCCCGACCGGACGTGCCGGTCGGGCCCTCACATGGTGTGCCGATGGTGCTGTGCGGTCAGACGGAGACCGATACGGGCTCGGGCTCGCCGAGCAGCGCCGAGGCCCGCTGGAACGGGGTGAGGCCGGGCGTGGACGCGGGCGTGGCGGGTGCCTGGGGCAGGCCGCGGCACGTGAAGCCGAGCAGGGTCATCGCCCGTACGACCTCCGCGGCGCTGAAGTCGCGGCGGTCCTGGCGGGTGATGACCTGGCCGACCTGCTTGACCGGGTAGTGCCGGCGTCCGATGATCACGGACTCACCGTCGACGGGCTCGGGCTTGACGCCCTTCATCGACTCCAGCACCCCGCTCTTGGTCAGGTCGAAGGGGAATCTGGCGATGACGACGCGCATGTTGCCTCACAAGGGGAAGAAGAATGGGGTTCACGCTACGGCGTCGGCGGCGGACCGCCCTGCCGGCCTGCGCCGGGCGGCAGCCGCGGCGGGGCGGCGCCGGTTGCGCGCGGAGGGGCCGCCGCGCTCACGCCGCTCCGCCGCCGGGGCGGTGATGGTGACCGGGATGCCGGAGGGGGCCTGGGCGCCGGTGATCCGGCTCAGTGCCTCCTCACCCGAGCGGACCTGGGTGGTCTGCGGGGTGATCCCGGCGGCGGCCATGAGGCGGGTCATGTCGCGGCGCTGGTTCGGGGTGACCAGGGTGACGACGCT